>NZ_ANBB01000062.1 GCF_000341105.1 Nocardiopsis potens DSM 45234 | reverse complement strand
CCGCGCCCCGGCCCTACCGCTGCCGTCGCCGCCTGCTTGAACCTTCGCTCCGCGAGGCGCCGCGCCCGACCGACCGGCCGGTGCCCCTCCCCGCCGTCGCCGCCCGCTTGAACCCCCGCCCCGTGGGGCGCCGCGCTCGGCCGGATGTCTTTCAGTCGGCGGCGCAGGTCAGCGAGGTGCACTCGGGGACCGGGCGGCCGGCCGCGTCGACGACATCACGGGAGCCGAGCGGGCTCTCCAGTTCGGCGTGCCCGCCGGCCCGCCCCGCCGTACCGCCGGACGCAGGGGCGGCGCCTCCCGCGCCTTCCGCTCCTCCCGAGCCCCCCGCTGCTCCCGTGCAGTCGGCCAGCTGGGCCTCGGTGTAGACCTCGGTGGCCGAGACCTGGACGGTCGAGGAGTCCTCCGCTGCCCGGACCGGGCCGATGGCAGTGCAGCCGCGGGCCGCGTAGACGAGGGTGATCCCGCCGTCCTCGGCGCGGTAGCCCTCGATCACCGTGCCGGTGGCCCCATTGGTCCGCGCGGTGACCTTCACCGCGATCCGCTCCTCCGAGGGGGCGGCGTCCCCGGCCGCCGCCCACCCCACCGCGGCCGCCGCCACGAGCAGCGCCCTGGCCGCCCAGAGCCGACCGGGGGAGAGCAGGCCCCGGCCCCGGCCGCCGGGCCCCGGCCCGCCGTCCGTCCCGGCCGCCTCTGCCCCGGTCGCCTCCGGTGCGCCGTCCGCCAGGGCGATGCCGCCCGCCGTCCCGATCATGGGGCCCCTCCCTCCCGGGCGGTCTCCGCCCGCCCGTTGCCGTTAGGACAGCGGGCGGGGCGTCCGGGTTGGCCGGTCCGCCTGGCCGGATACGGCCTCTGACCTGCGGTGACGGTGAGCCGTGCGGCTACTGGGGGAGAAGGGGCGGGGCGTTCGCGCGGAGGCGGCCGCTCGGCGCGGCGGAGCGGCGGGCCGGACCCGGATTCGCCGGTGAGAAGAATGCGCACGCCGCCGGCCCCCCGGCCGCCATGCTGGAGGCATGCACGACGACCGCACCGAAAGCCTCCGCGCGGCGGAACGGCGCCTCCAGGCCGCCCAGCTCGACTCCGACATCGAAGTCCTGGACGAGCTGATCGACGATGCCGGGCGGTTCACCGGACCGGACGGAACCCTCCACTCGAAACAGGACGACCTGCACGCGCACCGGTCCGGGCGGCAGGTGCTGAGCCGCGTCGAAGAGGAGGAGCTCCAGGTGCTGGCCACCGCGCACACCGGCGTCACCTGGTTCCTCGGCACGCTGGAAGGGACCGTCGACGGCCGGCCCCTGGCCGCCCGGATGCGCTACACCCGGACCTGGATCCGCGGCCGGGCGGGCTGGAGGATCATCGCGGCCCAGGCGACGTTCGTCGCGGACGGCCTCCGCGAGGGCCTGCCCGGCGGCCTCCCCGGCGCCGGCGGCGCGCAGGGCGGCTGACGCCCCGCCGAGACGCGGAAGGGCCGGACCACCCCGCAGGGAGGGGAGGAGCGAGGACGCAAAAGGGGCCGCACCACCGCAGGGAGGGGAGGGGCGGTGGTGCGGCCCGGGGAAGGGCCTGGGAACGGGTCAGGCCACTGGGGTCTTCTCGGTCTCGGTCTCGGCCTTGCGGGCGCGGGCGCGGCGCACGGCGGAGACCGCCGAGAACACCGCCGCGGCCAGCACCAGCGCGTACAGGCCGATCGAGATGCCGCTTCCGACCAGGATCGACGGGTCGCCGGAGGACGCCGCCAGGGCGCGGCGCAGCTCGGTCTCGGCGATCGGGCCCAGCACCACGCCGATCAGCGCCGGGGCGACCGGGACGCCGAAGTGCCGCATCCCGAACCCGAGCACCGCGATCCCGATCGCCATCACCAGGTGCGCGACCGAGGAGTTGATCGCGTACACCGCCAGCACCGAGCAGACCGTGATGCCGGCGTACAGGTACGGCTTGGGCAGCTTCAGCAGCTTGGCCCAGAGCGGCGCGAACGGCAGGTTCAGTACCAGCAGCAGCACGCTGCCGACGAACAGGCTGGCCAGCAGCGTCCACACCAGGTCCGCGTTGCGCTCGAAGAGCACCGGGCCCGGCTGCAGCCCGTACTGCTGGAACGCCGCCAGCATGATCGCGGCCGTCGCCGAGGTCGGCAGGCCCAGCCCGAGCAGCGGCACCAGCGACCCGGAGGCGCTGCTGTTGTTGGCCGCCTCCGGCCCGGCCACGCCCTCGATGGCGCCCTTGCCGAACTCGCTCTTCTCACCGCCGCGCCGCTCCCGGCGGGCCGCCAGCTTCCGCTCCAGCCCCAGCGAGAGGAACGTCGGGATCTCCGCGCCGCTGCCCGGGATCGGGCCGAACAGCGAGCCCAGCGCGGTGCCGCGGGCCCACGGGCCGGCCGAGCGCCGCAGGTCCCGCTTCTTCAGCCACGGCGTCCCGGTCTTGATCGCCTTCAGGTCCGGGGCGTTGTCCCCCCGGCTCGCCACGTACAGCACCTCGGCCAGCGCCAGCAGGCCCACCGTCACCACGATGACGTCGATGCCGTCCAGCATCACCGGCAGGCCGAAGTCGAACCGGGCCGCGCCGCTCTGCCCGTCGATCCCGGCCATCCCGATGACCAGGCCGATCAGCAGGGCGGCCATGCCGCGCAGCGCCGAACCGGAGACCACCGCGGCGATCGCCACGAAGGAGAACACGGTCAGCGCGAAGTACTCGCCCGGGCCGAACTGCAGCGCCAGCGCCACCATCGTCGGCGAGAACAGCGCCACGACCAGGGTGCCGACCATGCTCGCGATGAACGAGCCGATCACCGCGGTCCCCAGCGCCTGGGCGGCCCGGCCGCCCAGCGCCATCTTGTGGCCCTCGTAGGTGGTGGCGATCGAGGACGCCTGGCCCGGGGTGTTCAGCAGGATCGACGTGGTCGCCCCGCCGAACATCCCGCCGTAGTACACCCCGGCGAACAGGATGAACGCCGAGGTCGCGTCCATCCGGAAGGTCACCGGCAGCAGCAGCGCCACCGCCATCGCCGAGCCCATGCCGGGCAGCACGCCCACCGCGGTGCCCAGCAGCACCCCGAGGAACGCCCACATCAGGTTCACCGGGCTCAGCGCATCCGCGAACCCCCCGAGGAGCAGGGAGAACGACTCCATCACGGGAACATCAACTCCAGAACGCCACCGGGCAGGGGCAGCCCCAGCCCGAGCGAGAAACCGACCTGGACGGCCGCGGACATCGCCAGCGCCACCACGGCGTCACGCAGGTGGTCGCGGGCGCCGAACGCGTAGGCGACCGCCCAGAACAGCAGGGCCCCGGTCAGCAGCCAGCCCAGCGCCTGCAGCAGCGCGGCGGCCACCGCCAGCGCGCCCAGCACGATCAGCACCGGCCGCCAGGCCACCGGCGGCATCGGGGGCGCGGCGGACGGGCCGCGCCGGGCCACCCGCACGTTGACCACCGCCATGCAGGCCGACAGCACCAGCAGCAGCACCCCGACGACCGCGGGGAACACGGTCGGGCCGGGCGGCGTGGCGTGCGGCGGCGGCTCGATGGTGGCCAGACCGGAGAGCGCCAGCAGGCCGAACGCGGCGGTCACCCCGGGGAACACCCAGGCGGACCGGCCGGTCCAGGGGGTGGTCTCCGGGTCCGGGGCGGCGGCCTCCTCGGCGGTCTCCTCAGCGGCCTCCTCGGCGGGGCCGGCGGCCTGCGCGGCGTCGGGGGAACCGGCGGAGTCCTCGGGGGCCGCGGCCGGCGCCGGGACGCCGGCCCCCGCGGCGGCGTCCTCCGCGCCGGTACCGGAGGCGGCCTCCGCGCTCTCGGCGGTGCGCTCGGACATCACAGCCCCAGCTCCTTCACGGTCTCCTGGGTCATGGCGACCTCCTCGTCGAGGAACTCCTCGAACTCCTCACGCGACTGATAGGTGTCGGTCCAGCGGTTGCGCTCCAGGGTGTCGGCCCAGGAGGGGGAATCGCGCAGCTCGGCGACGAGCTCTTCGAGCTTCGCCGTCTCCGCTTCGGTGAGGCCGGGCGGGGCGATCACCCCGCGCCAGTTGGACATCTCCAGCTCGTAGCCGGACTCGGTCAGGGTGGGCACGTCCACGCCCTCCAGCCGCTCCGGCGAGGAGATGGCCAGGGCCTTGACCTTGCCGCTCTCGATCTGGTCGGCGAAGTCGCTCAGCGTGGTGAAGCCGATGTCGGAGGTGCCGGAGAGCAGCGAGGTGAGCACCTCGCCGCCGCCCGAGTAGGGCAGGTAGTTGATGTCCTCCGGCGGGATGTCCATGCTCCGGGCGACCTGGGCGGCGAAGATCTGGTCCACCCCGCCCATGGAGCCGCCGGCCACCGGGATCCCGCCCGGGTCGGCCTTCCACGCCTCGGCCAGCTCGTTGATGTCGGAGTAGGGCGAGTCCCCGGGGACGACCACCACCAGGTACTCCGAGGCGAGCTGCGCGATGGGGGTGGCGTCCTCCATGGTGTGCTGCGACCCGGTGGTCTCCACCGCGCCGACCATGCCCATCCCGGTCATGGTCAGCATGTTCGCCTGCCCGGCCCGGTTGACCGTCTGGGTCAGCCCGATGGTGCCGCCCGCGCCCTCGGCGTTCTGCACCTCGACGTTGAAGCGCAGCTCCTCCTCGCGCAAACCGTTCTGCATCTCCCGGGCGAGCAGGTCCCAACCGCCGCCGGGCGCGGCCGGGGCCACGAGCAGCATCTTCTCCGCCGCGCCGTCGCCGCTCTCGGCGCCGCGCGAGACGTCGACCAGCGCCAGGGCGACGAGCGCCGCTGCGGCGGCCCCGCCCGCGACGCGGGCCAGGGCACTGGGCATCCTCATCGGCATCCTTCCTCCGTGTATCGGTCCCGGCGCCGGTCACAGGGGCGGGCAACGCGGGACACATGACAGTGTGAGGGGGGACACAGGCAAGTGAAGGATTTGTTAACACTGGCGTCATACTGGTCGTATTGGTCGCGCGGGCGAGGAGCCGCCGGCCGCGCAATCGCACGTGGAGTTCCCCTTATGGCACCGCCGAGCCCGCGCGTCCGGCTGTCGCTCACCGGATACCTGTTCATCGGCTATGCGCTGCTGCTCACCCTGGCACTGGCGGTCACCGGCACGCTCTGGTTCGTCCACCACGACCGGGAGATGGAGCAGCAGTACACCGAGCGGGTGCTGGCCATCGCCCGCTCGGTCGCGCACATGCCGCAGATCGTCGACGGCTTCGGGGAGGCCGACCCGGCCGCCGTGATCAACCCGATCGCGATCCGGGTCACCGAGGCCACCGGCGCCGAGTACATCGTGGTGGCCGACCCGGAGGGGATCCGCTACTCCCACGTCGACCCGAGGCTGATCGGACTGCGGGTGTCCACCCCGCCCGGGCCCGCCGCGCGCGGCGAGGAGTGGACCGGGGTGCAGACCGGCACCCAGGGCCGCACCGTGCGCGCCAAGGTCCCGGTCCGCTCCGGGGAGGGCGACGTCCTCGGCTACGTCTCGGTCGGCATCCTCGTCTCCGACATGGAGACCGAGGCGGCCGCCGCGTTCCCGCTGATCCTGGGCACCACCGGCGGCGCGCTGCTGCTCGGCGCGGGCGGCGCGTGGGCGCTCTCCCGCCGGCTGCGCGCCAAGACCCACGGCCTGGAGCCGGCCGAGATCACCACCCTGCTGGAGGGGCGCGAGGCGCTGCTGCACGCGGTCCGCGAGGGGGTCCTCGCGGTGGACGCCGCCGGCCGGGTGGTGCTGGTCAACCGCCCCGCCCGGAAGATGCTCGGCCTGCCCGAGGACTGCGAGGGCGCCCGGCTGGACGAGCTGGGCCTGCCCGGCCGGGTGCTCGACGTGGTCTCCGGGGCCGACGCCGGAGAGGACCGGATCGTGCTCTCCGGGGCGCGGATCCTGGTGTGCAACCGGATGCCGGTGCGGATCCGCGGCGGGGACGCGGGCGCCGTGGTGACCCTGCGCGACCGCACCGAGCTGGACCGGCTCACCGGCGAACTGGACGGGGTGCGCACCGCCACCAAGGGGCTGCGCGCGCAGACCCACGAGTTCGCCAACCGGCTGCACACCCTGGCCGGGATGCTGGAGCTCGGCGCGCACGAGGAGGCCAGGGCCTACCTGGAGGACGTCTCCATCGCGCACGCCCGCACCAGCGGCGACGTCTCCGCGCGGATCGCCGACCCGGCGGTCGCCGCGATCACCCTGGCCAAGTCGGCCCAGGCGGCCGAGCGCGGCGCGGAGCTGTACATCTCGCCGATGACCCTGGTGCCCGAGCGGATGGGCGCCGCGCTCCGCTCCGACATCGTGCTGGTCCTGGGCAACCTGGTGGACAACGCCCTGGACTCGGTGGCCGCGGCCGGGCCCGGCGGCTGGGCGGAGCTGCTGGTGCGGGTGCACCCCCGGCACGGCGACGGGCTCCCGCACGACCTGGTGGAGGTGCGGGTCACCGACTCCGGCCGCGGCGTGGCGGCCGAGCTCGCCGAGGAGATCTTCGAATACGGCTTCACCACCAAGGCCTCCCGGGACGGAGAGCGGGGGCTGGGGTTGGCACTGGTCAGGCAGGTCTGCGAGAGTCGCGGCGGCAGCGTCCGGGTGCAGCCGCCCGGCGAGGACGCCGACGAGGGCGCCGTGTTCACGGCCTACCTTCCGGCGGACGGCGGACCGCGGCCCGGAGAGCGCGCGGCCGCGGGCGGGCCGGCCGGCGAGGCGAGCGGAGGGAACGGAAGATGACCCGGGTCCTGGTGGTCGACGACGACGTGCGCGTCGCGCAGACCCACAGGGAGCTGGTGGCCTCGGTGCCCGGATTCGAGGTGGTCGGCGAGGCGCACACCGCGGCGTCCGCGCTCGCCGAGGTGCACCGGCTCCGCCCCGACCTGGTCCTGCTCGACCTGTACCTGCCCGACGCCCCCGGCATCTCGGTCATGCGCGAGCTGCGCGCGGCCGACCGGGACGGCGGGCGGGACCGCAACCCGGTGGACTTCCTGGTGATCACCGCCGTCCGCGACATCGAGCAGGTGCGCGCCGCGCTGCACGGCGGCGCCGTGCACTACCTGCTCAAACCGTTCCCGCTCAGTGCCCTCCGGGACCAGCTGGAGCGGTACGCGGTGGCCCGCCGCCGGCTCTCCGGCACCGGCGAGGCCACCCAGAGCGAGGTGGACCGGCTGTTCGGCCTGCTCCGCCCGGCCTCCGCGCATTCGCTGCCCAAGGGCCTCACCGCGGCCACCAGCGAGCTGGTCGCCCGCACCCTGCGCGAGGCCGAGGGCGAGCTGTCCGCCGCCGAGGTGGGCCGGCGCACCGGCGTCTCCCGGGTCACCGCCCGCCGCTACCTGGAGCACCTGTGCGCCGACGGCCGCGCCGAGCTGCGGCTGCGCTACGGCTCGGCCGGCCGGCCCGAGCACCGCTACCGCTGGGCCCGCTGACCGCCGGCGCGGCGCGGGAACCCCGGGGCGCGGGGCGGGGCGCGGGCCGGGACAAGGGCTGGGACACGGGCCGGAGTGCAGGCCGGGACACGGAGGAAAACCGCTGGTCCGGGCGGCCGCCGGAATGGGAGGCTCCGGGTATGGCGCGAACGTTCGACGAACTGGTGGCGGAGGCCGCGGCGGTCCCGGTCGAGGGCTGGGACTTCTCCTGGCTGGACGGCAGGGCGGTGGAGGAGCGGCCGCCCTGGGGGTACCAGCGGCTGATGAGCGAGCGGCTGGCCGGGGCCGGGGCCGCGCTGGACGTGCAGACCGGCGGGGGAGAGGTGCTGGCCGGCGCCGAGCGGCTGCCGCCGGCCATGGTCGCCACCGAGGGCTGGCCGCCCAACGTCGACAAGGCGACCCGGCTGCTGCACCCGCTGGGCGCGGTGGTGGTGGCCGACGCCGACCGGCCGCCGCTGCCCTTCGCCGCCGAGGCGTTCGACCTGGTGGTCAGCCGCCATCCGGTGGCCGTGCACTGGGCCGAGATCGCCCGGGTGCTGCGCCCCGGCGGCCGCTACCTCTCCCAGCAGGTCGGGCCGGCCAGTGTCTTCGAGCTGGTGGAGTTCTTTCTCGGCCCGCAGCCGGAGGAGGTCCGGCGCGCCCGCCACCCCGACGACGCCCGCCGCGCCGCCGAGGCGGCCGGGCTGGAGGTGGTCGACCTGCGCACCGCCGAGCTGCACACCGAGTTCCGCGACATCGGCGCGGTCGTCTACTTCCTCCGCAAGGTGGTGTGGATGGTCCCCGGCTTCACCGTGGACGAGCACCGGGAGCGCCTGCGCGACCTGCACGCCCTGATCGAGGCGGAGGGCCCGTTCACGGCCACCACCACCCGCTTCCTCATCGAGGCGCGCAAACCCGCCTGAATCCGCTCCGACCGGCGCAGGCAGCCGGAACCGAACAGGACCGAAAAACCGGGCCCGCCGCCCCGGGCGGCACCGGCCCGGCGGAACCGGTAGTCTGCCCGGCCATGACCCGACCCGCTTACCAGGAGGCCACCCGGGCCTCCTACGACGCCATCGCCGCCGACTACGACGAGCACTTCGCGGACCAGCTGTCCGGCAAGCCGCTGGACCGGGCGGTACTCGCCGGCTTCGCCGAACTGGTGCGCGGCCCGGTGGTCGACGTCGGCTGCGGCCCCGGCCGGGTGACCGCGCACCTGGCCTCGCTCGGTCTGGACGTGCACGGCGTCGACCTGTCGCCGGGCATGCTCGCGGTGGCCCGCCGCCTCCACCCGGGGGTGCGCTTCGAGGAGGGCTCGATGACCGCCCTCGACGCCCCGGAGGGCGGCTTCGGAGCCGTGGTGGCCTGGTACTCCCTCATCCACCTCCTGCCGGAGGACGTGCCCGGCGCGCTCGCCGGGTTCCACCGGGCGCTGGCCCCCGGGGGCCGCCTGCTGCTCGGCTTTCAGGTCGGCGAGGAGCCGCTGAGCTTCACCGAGGCCTTCGGCCACCGGGTCGAACTGGACTTCCACCGCTGGATGCCCGACCGCCTGGCCGCCCTCGCCGAGCAGGCCGGCTTCGCGATCGAGGCCCGGATGGACCGCGCGCGCCTGTCCGACGAGACCGCCCCGCAGGCCTTCCTGATCGCCCGCAAGGCGGCGGCGGACGAAGGATGAGGTGATCGGCGGCGAGGCGGCGGCGGGAGCAGGGCGGAGGTGGCCACCCGGGCGCGGCGGTTCAGGCCGGCAGCGAGGGCGGGAAGAGGACCGGCCGGTCGGTCGGTCGGGCGCGGCGTCTCGCGAGGCGAAGGTTCAGGCCGGCGGCGACGGCAGCGGTGGGGGCGGGGCGAGCGCCTCACCCGGGCGCGGCGCCCCACAGAGTCGAGGTTCAAACCGGCGGCGACGGCGCAGGTGGGGGCGTGGCGGGGGCGGTCGCCCGAGCGCGGCGCCCCGCGAAGTGCAAGTTCAAGCAGGCAGCGAAGGCGGCGGTGGGGACCGGCCGGTCGGTCGGGCGCGGCGCCTCACGGAGCGGAGGCTCAAGCGGGCAGCGAAGGCGGGAGGGGGACCGGCCGGTCGGTCGGGTGCGGCGCCCCACGGGGCCGGGGTTCAAGCCGGCGGTGACGGCGCAGGTGGGGGCGTGGCGGGGGTGGTCGCCCGGGTGCGGCCTCTCGCGGGGCGGGATCGCCGTGCCCGCGTCGCCCCGGGCGTCGGGGCCGGCCGCCTCTGAAACCGCTCCCCCTTCCTGACCTGGGTGAATACGCAGGGTGATGGTTGGGTGGGGCGCCCTGCGCACCGCGAGAGCACTCCGGTGATTCCCGGGCGCGCACCCTGGGTCGGATCGGGCCTCTGAGGGCCTGATTCGCCCTGATCGGGCCGGTGTTCGGGGGTTTGAGGCGCCCGGAAGGCCGCAAGGCAGGGGGCCGGAACCCGGGAAGGGGTGGCGGGGGAACGAGATGTCGTATTCGTCCCTCCGATTGGCCACTCTGGGTAATCGGCGAGGGGTCGGCGGGGGTCTCGGGGCTTACTACTCGCTGGTAGATGTAATCGGGGTGCTCTCGCGGTGCGCAGGGCGCTCCCGCCTCCGCCCGTTCCCTGCCGCAAACCCGGCATAGGGGATATGACCACCCCCGGCGACGCGGGCGGGCGGCCCGCCCCCTTCGCCGGGGCGCCGCCTCCTCCCGCCGGGAGGCTCGACCGGGCCGGGCCGGTGAACGCGGCGCCCGACCCGCTCCCGCCTTCGCCGCCCGCTTGAACCCCCGCCCCGTGAGGCGCCGCGCCCGGCCGACACCCGCGCCCCGTCCCTGCCTGCGCCGTCGCCGCCGGTTTGAACCTTCGCCCCGTGAGGTGCCGCACCAAACCGACCGGCCGGTGCCCCTTCCGCCCTCGCTGCCCGTCTTGGCCTTCGCTCCGTGGGGCGCCGCGCCCGACCGACCGGCCGGTCCCCGCTGCCGCCTTCGCTGCCCGTTTGATCCCTCGTCCCGTGGGGTGCCGCGCTCGGGCGACCACCCCCGCCCCGCCCCAACCGCTGCCGTCGCCGCTCGTCTTGGCCTTCGCTCTGTGGGGTGCCGCGCCCGACCGACTGGCAGGTCCCCACCCCCGCCTTCGCTGCCGGCTTTAACCCCCGCTCCGCGAGGCGCCGCGCCTGGCAGGTGCACCCGGCTCCGCCCTCCCCGCCCGCAGGCCCGTCCTCTCTCCTCTCTCTCCCTCTCCGGTGACGGGCCGGGGCCGGGCTACAGGCCTGCGAGTGCGATGGCGGCGACCAGGGCGTTGTTGCAGCAGTGCAGCACCAGGCCGGGGAGGATCGACTCGTAGCGGCGGTGCAGCCAGGCCAGCCACAGCCCCAGCACCAGGGTGTAGGGCATGAGCAGCGGGGTCACGTGCGCCGCGGAGAACACCAGTGCCGAGACCACTGCGGCGGCCCACGGCGCCAGGCTGCGGGAGAGGGCGCCGTGCAGCATGCCGCGGAACAGCACCTCCTCCAACAGGGGGAAGAGCAGCACCGTGCCCAGGGCGATGGCCAGGGCGGGGCCGAGCGGCAGGTCCGCCACCAGCCCCGACGCAGACGAGGAGGAGCCGCCGCCCGAGCCTCCGCCCTCGCCCCCGAGGAGCCCCCCGCTCCTGAGCAGCGCGGCCAGGCCGAGGGCGGCGCCGGTCGACAGCATCGCGCTCAGCACCGCCAGCGGCACCCACAGCAGCAGCCCGACGGGGAACCTGTTCGGCCGGGTCAGGCCCAGATCGCGCAGGCCCAGGCGGGGGCCGCGGCGCATCAGCAGCGCGGCGCCGAGGGCCGGTGCGAGGCAGGGGGTGAGCACGGCCAGCGGGCCGACCGCCAGCGCGAGCCGCTCCGGGGCGGGCCAGTCGCGGGCGAAGGTCGTCGCGGACAGCAGCCCGGCCCCGAGCACCACCGCGCCCGAGGCGAGGGTCAGCCCGGCCAGGGCGGCGGCGTCGCGGAACCGCACGCGGGTGTCGAGCAGCGGAGCGGCGGGAGCGGGCACGGCGGTGTTCTTCCTGAGACGGGGACAGGGATGGGGGTAGGAGAGCGGCGGCGCCGGAGGGCCCGGCCGCTCCATACGACTCTGCCGGAGCAGCGCCCGCCCCCGCGGCTTGAGCGCCTGTGAGAAGCGCGATGCCCGGCCCGGCGCCGCCCGTCGGGGCTCGGAGCGGCGCGCGCACACCGATGTCGCGGAAAGCGACGGCCGCATTACGATCCGGAGAAGTGCGAGGGTGGGCGGGGCTCCGAGGCGAGGGGAACGGGGAGGCGGCATGCTTCCGGCCGGATGCGCGGCGGTCCGCCGGGGCGCCGCCTCGTCCGAGAGGAGGGCCGCGGGACCGGGAGATACGGCGGAAGGTCGTATCCCCCGGCCACTCGTTTCGTTCCTTCGGCCGAGTCGCCGAACGGCTCTGAGCACCTATGATGCGCGAGCGCCCCTCCCCGCGACGGCCCGCGAACCGCCCTGCTCCCCCCGGCGGCGGATGCGCGGCCGGAGCCGCGGTGCCCCCTTTCGAGCACCCGGCTTCGAGCATCCGGCTTCGAGCACCCGGCGGCCGGCGGGCGGGCGGAGTTTTCGATCTGGTGCGACCGAGGGAATCGGGGGAGCGGGGCGTGAAGGAACGCATGGTCAAGGCCGCGCCGGCCTTCTTCTGCTGGTACGCGCGGGTGGTGGCGGCACTGTCGCTGCTCACCTGGCTGTCGGCGGCGGTGGACGACTGGATCCTGCGGGTGGACCGGATCGGCGTCGTCTACGCGCTCGGCTGGTGGCCGAGCCTGCCGTTCGCCGCGCTGATGCTGCTGCTCTCCGTCGGACTGCGCCGGGGCAAGCGGTCGGCCTGGCGGATCCAGCTGGCGGTGCTGGGGGTGGTGCTGGCCCGCACCGCGCTCTTCCTCGTCGGCTACCTGGCGCTGGCGCCCGACGAGCGGCGGCAGATCCCGGTGCTGGACGCCGCGGCGCTGCTCGCCGTCCCCTCCGTGCTGGTGCTCGCGCAGGTCGTCTGGCTGGTCGCGGCCCGGCGGGAGTTCGCCGCCCGGCCCGACCCGGCCCGGCGCAAGGTCGCCGCGGCCGTCTTCGGCGTGCTGCTCGCGGTCGTCGTGGTGCTCGGCACCACCGTGGTCGCGCAGAACGACGGCGACCCCGACGGCCCGGTGACCGCCGACGTCGCCTACGCGGTGCTGCAGACGGTGTTCGGCCCCCGGGTCACCGGCGAGTTCCTCGGCATCCTGGTGCCCGGCTGGGTCGACCTGCTGCTCGGCGTCCTCGGCAGCGGCCTGCTGCTGGCCACCGTCTGGGTGATGTTCCGCCCCTCCCGCGCCCGCGCGGTGCTCAGCCCCGAGGAGGAGCTGGGCGCGCGCCGGCTGCTCGCCGAGTACGGCGACCAGGACTCGCTCGGCTACTTCGCGCTCCGCGACGACAAGGACGTCGTGTTCGCGCCGAGCGGGCGCGCCGCGGTCGCCTACCGCGCGGTCGGCCCGGTCTGCCTGGCCTCCGGCGACCCGCTGGGCGACCCGGAGGCCTGGCCGGAGGCGATCCGCCGCTGGCTGGAGGAGTGCCGGGCGCACGCCTGGACCCCCGGTGTGCTCGGCGCCGGGGAGCGGGCCGCCGCGGCCTACGCCGGCCAGGGCCTGGACGCCTTGGAGCTCGGCGACGAGGCCGTCCTCGACCTGGCCGAGTTCGGCCTGGACGGAAGGGCGATGCGCCCGGTCCGCCAGGCGGTGCGCCGGGTGGAGCGGGCCGGGTACACCGCCCGGGTGCGCCGCGCCCGGCGGATCCCCGCCGACGAGGCCGCCGACCTCATCGTCGCGGCCGACCGGTGGCGGGGCGGGGAGGCCGAGCGCGGCTTCTCCATGGCGCTGGGCCGGCTCGGCGACCCCCGGGACGGCGATTACACGGTGGTGGAGGCGCTCGACGGCGAGGGCCGCCTGCGCGGGATGCTCGGCTTCGTCCCCTGGGGGCGCACCGGCCTCTCCCTGGACCTGATGCGCCGCGACCCGGACGCGGAGAACGGCGTCAACGAGTTCATGGTCGCCGCCCTGGCCGAGCAGGGCGGCGGGCTCGGCGTGCGCCGGGTCTCGCTCAACTTCGCGATGCTGCGCGGGGTGTTCGAGCGCGGCGCCCGGATCGGCGCCGGACCGGTGCTCCGCGCCGTCCACCGGGTGCTCATGCTGGCCTCCCGGTTCTGGCAGCTGGAGACGCTCTACCAGGCAAACGCCAAGTACCACCCGGAGTGGGTGCCGCGCTACGTCTGCTTCCGGCGCAGCGGCGACATCGGCTCGGTGGCCATCGCGGCCGGCCGCGCCGAAGGGTTCCTGCCCGAGCCGCGCAGGCACGGCCCCGGCTCCCTCGCGGTCTCCCAGGACCTGCTGGAGCGGATCCGCGCCATCGAGGAGGAGGCCGAGGCCGCCCGCTACCCGCGGCGCAGGCTCACCGAGCAGGAGCGGGTCCGCCACGCCAAGCTGGACCGGCTCCGCGCGGAGGGCGTCGACCCCTACCCGGTGGGGTTCGAACCCACCGGCACCGCCGCGGCGCTCGCCGAGGAGTTCGCCGGCCTGCCGGCCGACGAGCGCACCGGCCGCCGGGTGACCGTCGCCGGCCGGGTGGTGCGCGAGCGCGACCACGGCCGGATCGGCTTCGCGGTGCTGCGCGACGAGACCGGCGACGTCCAGGTGATGCTCAGCGCCGACGCCACCGCGGACTTCGGCCGCTGGGGCGGCCTGGTGGACCTGGGCGACCAGGTCGGCGTCACCGGCGAGGTGGTCACCACTCGCACCGGGGAGCTGACCGTGCACGCCGAGCGGTGGGCGATGACCGCCAAGTGCCTGCGGCCGCTGCCCCGCCGCCTGGACGCCGAGGCGCGGGCCCGCCGCCGCCACGTCGACCTGATCGTCAACGACGAGGCCCGCCGGATGCTGCGGGTGCGCGGCGACGCGGTGGCCGCGGTCCGCGACGAGCTGCGCTCCCGCGGCTTCCTGGAGGTGGAGACGCCGATGCTGCAGCCGGTGCACGGCGGCGCGGCGGCCCGGCCGTTCACCACCCGGATGAACGCGCTGAACAGCTCGATGTACCTGCGCATCGCCCCCGAGCTGTACCTGAAGCGGCTGCTGGTCGGCGGCGCCGGACGGATCTTCGAGCTGAACCGCAACTTCCGCAACGAGGGGCTGTCCCCGCGGCACAACCCCGAGTTCACCATGCTGGAGGCCTACCAGCCCTACGGCGACTACGACACCGTCGCCCGGCTCATCCGGGACCTGGTGGTCGCCGCCGCCCGCGCGGCGCTCGGCACCACCGTGGTGGCGCGCGGCGGCACCGAGTTCGACCTGGCCGAGCCGTGGCGCGAGACCACCGTCTACGGGGCGGTCTCGGAGGCGCTGGGCGAGGAGGTCACGACCGCGACCCCGCTGCGCGAGGTGCGCCGGCTGGCCGAGGCCGCGGGCGTCCCGGCCGACCCGGAGTGGGGGCAGGGTCGGCTGGTGCAGGAGGCGTTCGAGGCGCTGGTGGAGGAGCACCTGGCGGCGCCCACGTTCGTCCGGGACTACCCGGCCGAGACCTCCCCGCTGGCCCGCGGGCACCGCCGGGACCCGCTGCTCGCCGAGAAGTGGGACCTGATCGCGATGGGCCTGGAGCTGGGCACCGGCTACTCGGAGCTGAACGACCCGGTCGAGCAGCGCGCCCGGCTCACCGCCCAGTCCCTGCTGGCGGCCGGCGGCGACCCCGAGGCGATGCACCTGGACGAGGACTTCCTCGCCGCGATGGAGTACGGCATGCCTCCGGCGGGCGGCCTCGGCATGGGCATCGACCGGCTGCTCATCACCCTCACCGGCCGCCCCATCCGGGACACCATCGCCTTCCCCCCGGTCCGCCCGGGGCGCTGACGTCCACCGGGCCGCCCGGCGGCGGCCCCTCCGCCGGAGAGCGGGGGCCGGTCGTCCGCCCGTGCCCGGTCTCCCGGGCCGGGGCGGGGCGGCGCCCGCCGACCGGTCCGGGGCGCGCCCGCCCCGGGTCAGCGGCCGCCGAGGCCGGTGCGGCGGCCGCCCTGGGCGAGGTCGTCCGCGGCCTCCGCGACGACCTCGGGGAACTCCAGGTGGAGCAGGTGGGCGGCGCGCGGCACGTCGATCCGGTGGCCGCGCGGGCTCAGCGCGGCCAGCCCCTCGTGGCAGCCGCGCCAGGCCGGGCCGTCCGGGGCGGTCAGCACTACCAGGCCGACCGGGGGGAACGGCCTCTCCCGGCGCAGCGCGTGCAGGTCGGCGACCATGGCGTCGTAGCAGGCCAGCTCGGCCGCGGCGGCGCGGAGGGTCCGCCCGTCGCCGTAGTGCGCGCGCACCGCGTCCCGGGGCGCCGGGTCGCGGCGGGAGACGGTCTGGCGGCGCACCACCGCGCGGCGCAGCGCCGGGCCGGCGGCGCGGGCGAACGGCGAGACCAGGCCCCCGCCGACCCGCCAGGCCAGCGAGCGCAGCGCGGAAGGGGACGGGGGGTGCAGCTCGCAGCTCGGGTCGACCAGCACCAGGCCGCAGACCAGCTCCGGGCGGAGCCGGGCGAACGCCTCGGCGTGCAGCGCGGCCACCGAGTGCGCGGCCACCACCACCGGCCCGCCCGCCGCCTCGGCGAGCCCGGCCAGCCGCGCCGCCTCCGAGCGCAGCGTGGGCCGGAGGTTCCGGCGGTCGAACCGGACCACCCGGTACCGGTCCCGCAGCAGGCGCCGCACCCCCTCCCAGTCGAACGCGGCGCCGCCCAGCCCGGAGGCGCAGACCACGGTGTCACTCGTCAGGGTCATGAGCCACCCCCAGCACGATCAGCCAGACGCTGAACAGCGAGATCTGGATCCGCTGCACGATGCCGACGTCGCCGCCCGAGGCGATCAGCCAGAGCAGCAGCGCGGTCGCGGCCGCCTGCACGGCGGCCAGGAGCAGGAGCCCCGGACCCAGCCCGGCGCGGACCGCGCCGACGGAGCCGGCCATCGCCGCCAGCCCGCCGAGGACCGCGGCCGAGCTGGCCGCCTCGTGCATGGTGTGCGACGCGGAGAGCCGCCCCTCGGCCTCGGCGCGGGCGCAGGCGGGGTCGGCGGTGGGCGCGCAGTCCATCGGGAACACCAGTGCGTCGGCCACGGTCATCGCGCCGAACAGCAGCAGGCCCGCCCAGCACAGCACGGCGAGCGCCGTCCGCGGGCGGCGCCCCGGCGCGGACGCCGCCACCGCCCCCGCGACCAGGGCGGACAGCCCGGCCAGCACCTCGGTCGAGGCGAACAGCGGACGGAGCGGCCGGTCCCGGGCGAAGAGCTCGCTGGCGTACCCGGCGACCGGGTCGACCCCGGTGGGGAGCAGGCCCTCCAGCCAGAACGAGGAGTAGAGCACCCCGGCCGACAGCGCCGCCGCCGCGAACACCGTCCTGCGCCGCATCGTCCCCCCTCCCGGTCGCCCCGGCCCCGAGCGGAGAACGGACGGGCGCCCCGGATCGTCCCCGCCCCTTTCGGGGCATTCTCCGCGGGCCATCGTCCCAGGGCGCCCCGCCCCCGGCACGGCGGCACGTCGGAGGGGCCCGGGACGGGTCTCCGCCCGCGGTGGGCGCGACGGGCCCGGGACCGCTCCCGGCGGAGCCGGGGCGGCGGCGGGACCACCGTGCCCGGGGGCGCCGCCCCGGCACCGGCGCTCCGGGACCGGGGCGGTCACGGGGTCATTCGGCCGGGGAGAGCTCGCCCATCGGGCCCCAGCCGTCGACCGGCGCGTCGACGTTGATGATCCGCGGGGTGGCGGAGATGACCCGCGGCATCCACGCCATCGCCGCGGCGAAGTGCTCCGACTCCACGTGCGCCTTGCCGGCCTCGGCGTCGGCGAACGCCTCCAGCAGCACGAAGGTGTCCGGCTCCTCCACGCTCTTCGACCACTCGAAGAAGACGTTGCCCGGCTCGGCGCGGGTGGCCGCGGTGAACTCCGCGACCAGGTCCGTCCACTCCGCGCTGCGCTCGGGGCGGACCGGGAACTTGACGGCGATGAAGATCATTGCGGGCCTTTCGCATCGGCTCTGCTCGGAAGCGGGGGCGCGGCTCCGCCCTCCGGGGCCCATGGTGCCCGGCGCCGGGCCCGCGGCGGAAACCCCCGGCGCGGGGTTTCCGACGATGCCGGAAAACGGCGAGGAGGGTCAGCGGGAGAGCCGGTCGGCGGCCCGGACGAGCACCGCGGCGATGCGGTCGCGCAGCCGCGGGTAGTCCTCGGCGGGCAGCGACACCGACAGCGCCCGCGCCTCGCCGGGCAGCGCCCCGGCCAGCGGCACCGCCGCGCAGGAGAAGCCGCGCTCGGCCTCGCCCACGGAGACGGCCAGCCCGGTGCGGCGCACCCCGGCCAGCTCGGCCTCGAAGGCGTCCGGGGCGGTGATGGTCCGCTCGGTCAGCCGGGGCATGCCGTGCCGCTCCAGATAGCGCCGGCGCGCCGGGGCGGGCAGGGCGGACAGCAGCACCTTGCCGTGCGCGGTCGCGTGCGCCCGCCGCTCCCGGCCGACGGCGAAGGGGGCGGCCTCGTCGGTCACCGGGACGGTGCTGTCCACCACGGAGATCTCCCCGCCCCGGTAAGCGGTGAAGTAGGCCTCCGCCCCGGTGGCCCTGCGCACCTCGGCCAGCGCCTCGCGCAGGCCCGGGGCGACGTCCAGCTGCCGCCCGTAGGCGCGGTGCAGGTCGGGGACGCGGTGGCCGAGCGCGTACCCGTGCGGGGTGCGCAGCACGTGCCCGCGGTCGGTGAGCGGCCCGAGCAGGTTGTAGACGGTCGACAGCGAGCAGCCCAGCCGCCGGGCCAGGGCCTTGGCCGAGACCGGTCCGGTCGCCTCGGCCACCGCGTCGAGCAGGTCCAGCGCCCGGTCGACCGAGCGCGGGCCGTCCCCGGCGGAGGGGAGGGCGGGGGAGGGCACGGGGGCTCACCGCCTTCTGCGCATCGGGTCCGCCGCGGCCGTCCCGCCGCGGTGCTCCCAGGTTAGAAGAGCGCTCCGCCCGGTCGGCCGCGGTCCTCCGGCGGCGGGCCGCCGGGATCGGCGTCCCGATGGGAGGCATCGGGTCTTCTATTGGCCTGCGGGGCCGGGGGCGCTTAGGGTCGTTGAGGCGCGACGCACTGACGATCTGAGTGCAGAATGTCAGATCGTCGGATCCGGGCGGGGAGAGGAGAAGGTGATGGCGGACGCTCCGGCCACCGGGCCGAGCGGGGCGGCGGACGGCGGCCGCCTCGGCCAGATCCTCGACGGCACCTACGACTGCCTGGTCCGCTACGGGGTCCGGCGGACCACCATGGACGACATCGCCGGGGCGGTGGGGATCTCCCGCTCCGCCCTCTACCAGTACGTGCGCAGCAAGGACGACGCCTTCCGCAGGCTCGCCCGCGGGTTCCACGAGGAGGCGCTGGCCCGGGCCCGCGCCGCGGCCGAGGCGGAGGGTCCCGTCGAGGAGCGGGTGCGCGGCGTGCTCGGCGCCAAGCTCGGCCTGGTCCTGCGGCTGCACGGGGACTCCCCGCACACCGCGGAGCTGCTGGACGCCAAGGCGCGGCTCTTCGGCGACATCTGCGGCGAGTTCTGCGCCGAGGTGCGCGCCCTGCTCACCGGGCTGTTCGCCGAGGCCGGGACGGCCGCCGTCGCCCCCGAGGACGCGGCGGACATCTGCATCGCGGTGGTGGTCGGCCTGGAGGGCGAGGAGAACGCGGCGCGGCTGCTCGGCCCCGCCGCGGACGCGATCACCGCGGGCCTGCTGCGGGCCCGCTGAACACCTGCCGGGCAGTATCGGACGGCCGCCGGACGGCGGTCCAGGACATCGAGGGAGACGACCATGCCCGTGAAGAGCCGTGAGGTGCACCTGGCGGCCCGCCCCTCCGGGGAACCCGTCCCGGCGAACTTCGCGCTGGTCGAGGCGGAGGTCCCGGACCCGGGGCCGGGCCAGGTGCTGGTCCGCAACGACTGGTTCTCCGTCGACCCCTACATGCGGGGCCGGATGAACGACGTGCGCTCCTACACCCCGCCGTTCGAGCTGGGCGCGCCGATGGACGGCGCGGCGGTCGGCACGGTGGTCGCCTCCGGGGCCCCGGAGCTGCCGGAGGGCGCCACCGTCCGGCACTACCTGGGGTGGCGGGAGTACGCGCTGCTGGACGCCGCCTCGGCCGAGCCGGTCGACACCGGGATCGCGCCCGCCCAGGCCTACCTCGGCCCGCTGGGCATGACCGGGCTGACCGCCTACGCCGGCCTCAAGGAGATCGCCCCGGTGCGCGAGGGCGACACCGTGTTCGTCTCCGGCGCCGCGGGCGCGGTGGGCACGGCCGCCGCGCGGATCGCCCGCCACCTGGGCGCGGCCCGGGTGGTCGGCTCGGCCGGCGGCCCGGAGAAGGCCCGCCGGGTGGTGGAGGAGTTCGGCTACGACGCCGCGATCGACTACCGGAAGGGCGACCTGGGCCCGGCACTGAAGGAGGCCGCGCCGGACGGCGTCGACGTCTACTTCGACAACGTCGGCGGCGACCACCTGCGGGCCGCGCTGTTCGCGCTGAACCAGGGCGGCCGGGTCGCCATGTGCGGGGCGATCTCGATGTACAACGCCACCGCCCCGGTGCCCGGGCCGGACAACCTGGGGCTGGCCATCAGCAAGCGGCTCAGCCTGCGCGGCTTCATCGTCACCGACCACGGCCACCTGGCCGGCGAGTACGCCCGGCTCGCGGCCGGCTGGCTGGCCGACGGCTCCCTGCCCGGCCGGGAGACGGTGGTGGACGGGGTCGAGAACGCGGTCGGTGCCTTCATCGGCCTGTTCAACGGCGCCAACACCGGGAAGATGCTGGTCCGCCTGGGCCAGGGCTGACCCCGCGGGCCGCGCGGGGCCGCGCCGCCCGGCGGCGCGGCCCCGCCGCCGCGGGGAATGCGAAGAAGAACGAGAGGAAGATCCCCGACCATGGATTCCGTGACGCTGAACAACGGCGTCGAAATGCCCCAGCTGGGCTTCGGCGTCTGGCAGGTGCCCGACGACGAGGCGCAGAGCGCGGTCGCCGAGGCGCTGCGGGTCGGCTACCGCAGCATCGACACCGCCAAGGTGTACCGGAACGAGGCGGGCACCGGCCGCGCGCTGCGCGAGTCCGGCATCGCCCGCGAGGAGCTGTTCGTCACCACCAAGGTGTGGAACGACGACCACGGCCGCGACCGGGCGCTGCGCGCGTTCGACGCCAGCCTGGAGCGGCTCGGCCTGGAGTATGTGGACCTGTACCTGATCCACTGGCCGGTGCCCGAGCAGGACGCCTACGTGGAGACCTGGAAGGCGCTGGAGCGCATCCACGCCGAGGGCCGGGCGAAGGCCATCGGCGTCTCCAACTTCACCGAGGCGACCCTGGGGCGCCTGCTGGCCTCGGCCGACACGGTCCCGGCCGTCAACCAGATCGAGCTGCACCCGCGCCTGGCCCAGGAGAAGATGCGCGCGCTCAACGCCGAGCACGGCATCGCCACCGAGGCCTGGAGCCCGCTGGGCCAGGGCAAGGGCCTGCTGGACGAGCCGGTTCTGGCCGGGATCGCCGCGAAGCACGGCCGCACCGCGGCGCAGGTGGTGCTCCGCTGGCACCTGCAGCTGGGCAACGTCGCCATCCCGAAGTCGGTGACCCCCGCGCGGATCGCGGAGAACCTCGACGTCTTCGGGTTCGCCCTGGACGCCGAGGACATGGAGCGCATCGCGGCCCTGGACAGCGGCGCCCGGCTGGGCCCGGACCCGGACCTGATGAACTCCCGCTGAGGGTCCGGCCCGCCTCCCCCGGGCCCCCGGGGAGGCGGCCCTCCGGCGCCGCGGCGGAACCGTCCCGCCGCGGCGCCCTTCCCGTTCCGCCCCGAGGGCCGGCCGCGCGGCCCGCGGCTCGGCCCTCGCCCCGCACCGGCTCTGCTTCGGCCCTCTCCACCAGTAGATATTAGTCTTGACTTATATAAGTGGGGAATGTAAGCATGGGCGGGTGGAAGCCTTCGACGTCCTCGGTGATCCGGTCCGGCGCCGCCTGCTGGAGCTGATGGCCGACGGCGAGCGCAGTTCAGGTGAGCTCTCGGCCGCCATCGGCCGGGAGTTCGGCCTCTCCCAGCCCGCGGTCTCCCAGCATCTGAAGGTGCTGCGGGACAGCGGCATGGCCACGGTCCGCCCGGAGGGGGCGCGCCGGCTGTACGCGGTCGGCGCGGAGCCGCTCCGCGAGGCCGACGCCTGGCTGGGGCGGTTCCGGCGGTTCTGGGAGCCCCGGCTGGACGCGCTGGCCACCGAGGTCGCACGGGGCAGGCGTACGGGGGGTCCGGACCGCGACGAGGACGAGGAAGAGGAGCGGCCGTGATCGAGAGCGACCGGCAGATCAGCGCCGTCCAGCGCGAGGTCGGCACCCGCCCGCTGGACGGCGGACAGGGGCGGGTGGTGTCCATCGCCCAGACCTACCCCACCGGAGCGGAGGACCTCTGGGAGGCCTGCACCGCACCCGGGCGCCTGGCCCGGTGGTTCCTGCCGGTCACCGGCGACCTGCGGCAGGGCGGCCGCTACCGGCTGGAGGACGGCACCGAGGGCTCCATCGAGACCTGCGACCCGCCGCGCGGCTTCTCCGCGACCTGGGAGGTCCAGGGCGAGGTCAGCCGGATCGAGGTGGAGCTGGCCCCGGACCCGTCGGGCGGCACCCGCCTCCGGATCGCCCACATCGTGTCCGAGGACGAGCACTGGGACCGGTACGGCCCCGGTGCGGCCGGCGTCGGCTGGGACCTGAGCCTGCTGGGCCTGGCCGCCCACCTCGCGGGCGACCGGGCCGGCGGTGGGGAGGAGTGGGCGGCCGGCCCCGAGGGCATCGCGTTCCTGGCCGAGGCCAGTGCCTGCTGGGGGCGGGCCGACATCGCCGCCGGCACCGACGCCGACCGGGCGCGCACCCGGGCCGCGCGCACCGGGGCCTTCTACACCGGCGGCCCCGAGGAGTAGCGCGGCGGCCGGGGCGTCAGCCGCGCGGGCCCGCCGCGGTGCCGTCGCGCTCGGCGGCGCGGCGGTCCAGGATCTCCAGGCAGATCCCGCCCCAGCGCAGGTTCTCCTCCTCGAAGAGGCGGCCGCGCATCAGGGTGAGGAACGGGCCGACGTGGCCGGTCTCGCGGAGGTACTCCTCCTCGGTACGGCCGGCCAGCAGCCGGTCGCGGAAGCGCTCGTAGCGGGCCAGCTTGGCGCGGGCCCGCTCCATCCGCTCCATGATCGAGGTGCGCACCGCGGCCTCGTCGCCGGAGTCCACCGCCTGCACCTTGACCAGCAGCTCGTCCCGGATCGCGGTGGGCTTGGCGGGGCGGGCGGTGAACTCCTGCAGCGCCTCCCGGCCGGCGGGGGTCAGCGAGAACATCCGCTTGTTGGGCCGCCGCTCCTGCTCGACCACGCGCGCCCGGATCAGGCCCTCCGACTCCATCCGCTCCAGCTCCCGGTAGAGCTGCTGCGGGGTGGAGGTCCAGAAGTCGGCGGTCGCCGTGTCGAACCGCTTGGCCAGGTCGTATCCGGACGCCTCGCCTTCGAGCAGGGCGGCCATGACGGCGTTTCGCAGTGCCATGCGGCAACGGTATCAGCGGGTTGATCAATGGACGGGTGGACTATTCAACTCGCTGACCTGAGAGGTCCCGCCTCCCGCCCTGGCCGGGGCGGGAGGCGGGCCGGGCTCACAGCCGGGCGGCCAGCCGGGTGCCCTGGTCGATGGCGCGCTTGGCGTCCAGCTCGGCGGCGACGTCGGCGCCGCCGATCAGGTGCGGCTCCAGGCCGGCCGCGCGCAGCTCGGCGTGGAGGCCGCGGTCGGGCTCCTGCCCGGTGCACAGCACCACGGTGTCGACGTCGAGCACCTCGTCCCGGCCGTCCACGGTGATGTGCAGGCCCTCGTCGTCGATCCGCCGGTAGGCGACGCCCGGCACCATCCGCACGCCGCGGTTGCGCAGCTCGGTCCGGTGGATCCAGCCGGTCGTCTTCCCCAGGTCCTTGCCGGGCTTGGAGGTCTTCCGCTGCAGCAGGTGGACCCGGCGCGGCGGGCGGGGGCGGCGCGGCTCGCGCAGCGCGCCGGGGTGCTCGTAGCCGGGGTCCACGCCCCACCGCTCGAAGTAGGCCGCGGGGTCGAGCGCGGCCCCGTCGCCGTCGTCGGTGAGGAACTCGGCCACGTCGAACCCGATGCCGCCGGCGCCCAGCACCGCGACCCGCTCGCCCGCCTCGGCGGTGCCGCGCAGCACGTCCAGGTAGCCCAGCACCTTCCCGTGGTCCACGCCGTCGATGTCGGGCACCCGCGGGGTGACGCCGGTGGCGACCACGATCTCGTCGAAGCCCTCGGCGGCCAGCCCCTCGGCGGTGGCCGGGGCGCCCAGCCGCACCTCCACCCCCAGCTCCTCCAGGCGCTCGCCGAAGTAGCGCAGCGTCTCGGCGAACTCCTCCTTGCCCGGGATGCGCCGGGCGACGTCCAGCTGGCCGCCGATCCGGTCCGCGGCGTCGTAGAGCACCACCCGGTGGCCGCGCTCCGCGGCGGCGGTGGAGACCGCGAGCCCGGCCGGGCCGGCGCCGACCACGCCGATCCGCTTGGCGCGCGGGGCCGGGTCGAGCACCAGCTCGGTCTCGTGGCAGGCGCGCGGGTTCACCAGGCAGGAGGTGATCTTCAGGCTGAAGGTGTGGTCCAGGCAGGCCTGGTTGCAGCCGATGCAGGTGTTGATGGAGCGCGGCCGGCCGCGCCGCGCCTTGGCGACGAACTCGGGGTCGGCGAGGAGCGGGCGGGCGAGCGAGACCAGGTCGGCGTCGCCGGCGGCGAGGATCCGCTCGGCGGTCTCCGGGGTGTTGATCCGGTTGCTGGTCACCAGCGGGACCCCGACGGAGCCCATCACCTCGCGGGTCACCCAGCTGAACGCCCCGCGCGGCACCGACGCGGCGATGGTGGGGATCCGCGCCTCGTGCCAGCCGATGCCGGTGTTGATGACGTCCGCCCCGGCGGCCTCGATCTCCTTGGCCAGCCGGAGCACCTCGGGCAGGGTGGAGCCGCCCGGGACCAGGTCGAGCATGGACAGCCGGTAGATCACCGCGAAGCCGGGGCCGGTGCGCTCGCGGATCCGGCGCACGATCTCCACCGGGAACCGGATCCGGTTGGCGTAGGAGCCGCCCCAGCGGTCCTCGCGGCGGTTGGTGGCGGCCGAGACGAACTCGTTGATCAGGTACCCCTCGGAGCCCATCACCTCGACGCCGTCGTATCCCGCCGCCTTGGCCAGCTCGGCGGCGCGCACGAAGTCCTCCACGGTGCGCTCCACCTCCTCGTCGGCCAGCGCGCGCGGCACGTGCGGGCTGATCGGGGCCTGCAGCGCGCTGGGGGCGACCAGGTCCTCGTGGTAGGCGTACCGGCCGAAGTGCAGCAGCTGCATGGCGATCCGGCCGCCTTCGCGGTGCACCGCCTCGGTGACCGGGGCGTGCTGCTCGGCCTCGGCCTCGGTGGTCATCGCGGCCCCCTGGTGCCAGGGGCGCCCCTCGGAGTTGGGCGCGATGCCCCCGGTCACGATGAGGCCCACGCCGCCCCGGGCGCGCTCGGCGTAGAACGCGGCCATCCGCTCGAAGCCGCCGGGGGCCTCTTCGAGGCCGACGTGCATGGAGCCCATGATCACCCGGTTGGGCAGGGTGAACGGCCCCAGGGAGAGGGGGGAGAAGAGGTGGGGGTAGTCGGTCATGACGGCGTCTCCTCGGTTCGGCGTTCCGCCGCGCGCGGATGAGTGACGATACTGCTAATCAGTTTTTTGAATATACGTCAAATTTCATCGCCGGGGGGCGGCGGGGGCGGATCGGCGGCACTGCGCCCGTTGACAGGCCCGGGGAGGCGCTCTAGCTTAAACGAATAACCACCCCTGTACAGGGCGGATGCGAAACCAGGTGCGGCGACGGCGCCGCACCGCCGATCGGCGGCCCCCACCCCATCGACGGATCGGATCCCCCCCCATGCGCACGATCAAGTCCTCGGCCGCGCTCGCGGCCCTCCTCCTCCTGGCCTCGGCCTGCTCCGGCAATGCCAGGGCCGACGACGAACCCGACCCGGCGCCCCTGGAGGGCATGCGCATCCTCCTCGCCAACGACGACTCCGTGCAGGCTGCAGAGGAGGACGGCGCGGACGGCCTCGGCCTGTACGCGATCCGCTCCGAGCTCTGCGCGGCAGGCGCCGACGTGGTGGTCTTCGCCCCCTGGGGGCAGCAGAGCGGGAAGAGCGGCGGCGTCACCACCGAGGGGCCGCTGGGCCTCGGCGCGCCGCCGAGCGTCCCGGACGGCTACGCCGGCGACTGCGCGGGCGCGCCGAGCGGCGGCGCGGTCCACGGGGTGTGCCTGGCGGACGGCCCGTGCGGGCCGGACTCGCCCAGCGCCACCCCGGTGGACGCGGTCTCCTTCGCCCTGGCCCACGGGCTCGGCGCGGTCGCCGGCTGGGACGGCCCGCCGGACCTGGTGGTCACCGGGATCAACTCCGGCCCCAACGTGGCCGCGCTGGTCTCGGCCTCGGGCACCGTCGGGGCCGCCTCCGCGGCGCAGGCCGCGGGCGTCCCCGCGGTCGCGCTCAGCGCCTCGCTCGGCGAGGACATGGCGGTCCACCCCGGCACCTACGATGCCGCGGCGGAGTTCGGCGCCGACCTGATCGCCCGGATGGCCGCCGCCGGCCTGCTGACCGACGCCTACGCGGTCAACGTCAACCACCCGCACACCCCGGGCGGCGGGCCCGCCGCCGAGGTGCGCTGGACCGAGCAGGGCACCGCCTCGGTGCTCGCGGTCGACTACACCGAGGAGGACGGGGCCTACCTGCGCGCTCCCCGGCCGTGCGCCCCCGGGGACCCGGCCTGCGTCCCGGAGTCCAAGGAGAACGCCGACTCCGCGGCCGTCCTGGAGGCGGGCGCGGTCTCCGTAGGAGTGCTCAGCGCCGACCGCACCTTCGCCCCCGACGAGGAGGAGGACGAGGACGACGTGGAGGACCTGCGCGAACTGGTCGAGTCGCTGGACGGGTAGGCCCCGGTACCGCCGCCCCGCGCGCCCGCCGGGCCGGGCCCGCGGGGCGGTCAGGCCACCGCGTTCCCGGCGAACTCCTCGCCGAACGGGATGGGCGTGATGACGTCGATCAGCACCCCGTTCGGGTCGGACACGATGAAGTGGCGCTGGCCGAACTCCTCGCTGCGCAGCGGCAGCAGCGCCGCCAGGCCGCCCTCCTCCACCAGGCGCCGGTACTCCGCGTCGACGTCGTCGACCTCGAAGTTGAGCAGCAGCCCCTGCGCGGCCCGGCCCCGGTGCGAGGCGGGGACGGTCGGGTGCGAGGGGTCGAGCAGGGCGAGCTCGAAGTGCGGCGCGGAGGCCAGGCGCAGGCTCACGTACCAGTCGGCCTCGAAGACGGGCTCGAACCCGAAGAGGCGGGTGTAGAAGTCCCGGGACTCCGCGATGCGCTCGGTGCCGATGACGGTGTAGAAGCCGGTCACGTTCACGGTGGTGCCTTCCTGGAGCGGCGGGGTGCCGGGCCGGGAGCGGCCGCGGCGATGCATACCGACGGTATGTATCGCTAATCTAGATCCATACCGCCGGTACGTCAAAGGTGTCCGGTAGAGGTGTCCGAGCGGAGGGAGCCGCGGTGGCGAGCAAGGCGGAGCAGGGCGAGGCGACCCGGAAGGCCCTGGTGGCCGAGGCGCGGCGGCTCTTCGCCGAGCACGGCTACGCCGGCGTCGGCCTCGCCGGGCTGGTGCGCGCGGCCGGCGTCACCAAGGGCGCGCTCTACCACCACTTCGGCAGCAAGGAGGGGCTCTTCCGCGAAGTGCTGCGCCAGGTCCAAGGGGAGGTCGCGGACCGGGTCGAGCGGGCCGCCGACGCGCTGCAGGACCCCTGGGACCGGCTGTCCGCCGGGTGCAGGGCCTTCCTGGCCGCCGGCGCCGACCCGGGCATCCGGCGCATCATGCTGATCGACGCCCCCGCCGTCCTCGGCTGGGAGGAGTGGCGGGCCATGGACGAGGCGGCCTCGGCCCGGCACCTCGCCGACGCCCTGACCGAGCTGGTCGAGGCCGGCGCCATCGCCCCCCGCCCGGTCGAGCCCCTGGCGCACCTGCTGTCCGGGGCGATGAACGAGGCCGCCCTGTGGCTCGCCCGCTCCACCGGGCCCACCGACGAGGAGGACGCCGTGCGGGAGCTCACCGGGCTGCTGGAAGGGCTGCGCACCCGGGGGTGAGCCCCGGCCGCCAGGCCCGGAGCGGGTCCGATGCCGATGCAGCACAATGGAGGGATGACCGGTTCCGACCTGACCGAGAAGCCCGCACCCGCGAGGGCCTCCGCGCCGCGCTGGACCGCCTCCGCGCTGCGCCGCCGGCCGGCCCAGCGGCGCAGCCTGGAGCGGGTGGAGCGGCTGCTGCACGCCTGCGCGGAACTGCTGGACGAGGTCGGCTACTTCCGGCTCACCACCACCGAGGCGGCGCGCCGCGCCGACCTGCCGATCGGCACCCTCTACCAGTTCTTCACCGACAAGAACGGGCTGGTCCGGGCGCTGGCCGCACGGAACCTGGAGCTCTACGGCGACCGGCTGCAGGAGAGCCTGCGCGCCGCCGGCGCCGCCGACTGGACCGAGGTGGCGGTGCTCGCGGTCGACGAGTACGTCCGGATGCGGCGCACCGTCCCCGGGTTCGGCGTGCTCGACTTCGACCCGCCCGAACCGGAGGAGGACGCCTCCTGCCGGCCGCTGCCCCGGCCGGGCGGCAACGCCCTGGTCGCCGAGCGGCTGCTGGAGGTGGGCACCGCGGTCCTCGGCGAGGAGCGCGACCCCGCCACCGATCGGCGGGTACTGGTCGCGGTGGAGGCCGCCGACGCGGTCCTGGCCCTGGCCTTCCGGGCCGACCCCGAGGGCGCCCCGGAGCTGGTCGCCGAGTGCAAGGACCTGCTCCGCGCCTACCTGGGCGGCGCCGCGGGCTGAACCCGCCCCGCCGCGGATGAGAAGGCTCTCATCGACGCCTCACGGCGGGCTCATGCACGCCCCGCAGGATCGGAGCCAGACCGGGAACCGCTGCCCCGGGAGGCCCCGACCGAGGAGGAACCGTGTCCCCGTCCGTGCTGCTCGCGCTCGCCGTCGACCTGGCCGCGATCGCCGTGCTGGTCCACCCCCTCTACTACCGCAGGCACCGCCGGACCGACCTGCTGTTCGCCTACACCGCGCTGAACGCCGGCGTCTTCGCGGTCTGCGTGCTGCTGATGAACCACCGGGTGGAGCTGGCGGTCGGCTTCGGCCTGTTCGGCGTGCTGTCCATCATCCGGCTGCGGTCGGGGGAGATCACCCAGCGCGAGGTGGGCTACTACTTCATCGCCCTGGCGCTCGGCCTGGTCAACGGGATCGGTGCGACGCGGCCGCTGACCGCGGCGCTGATCAGCGCGGTGCTGCTCGCGGCGATGTACCTGGCCGACCACCCCCGGGTGGCCGGGCGGGCGGAGCGCCGCACCATGGTGCTGGACACCGTCCACCGCGACGACGCGGCGCTCCGCGCCGACCTGGAGCGCAGACTGGGCCGCAGAGTGCTCCAGATGATCGTCGACGAGGTGGACTACGTCCGCGAGACCATGACGGTGGACGTGCGGTTCCGCGGCACCGCCGAGGCCCTGCCGCTCCGCCCGTACGCCCGGTTCGGCACGGTCCTCGGCGGCCGGCGGTGAGCGGCCCGGGCGGCCCCGGCTTCGCCCCGATCGCGCTGGAGGAGGTGCTGCGCACGGCCGGGCTGCAGACCCGGGTCGACCGCAAGTACCTGGTGCCGCGCCGGGCCTTCGCCGAGTTCGAGCGCGGCCTGGCGGGCGGCGGGGAATGGGCCGAGCTGGAGATCGGCGGCCGCCGCGGCTTCGCCTACTCCTCCGTCTACTTCGACACCCCCGACCTGCTCTGCTACCGGCAGCACGCGCAGGGGCGCCGCCGGCGGTTCAAGGTCCGCACCCGCGCCTACCTGGACAGCGGCACCGCGTCCTTCGAGGTGAAGATGGAGGGCGCGCGCAGCGCCACGGTCAAGGAGCGCACCGCCCACCCGGTGGACCGGCCGGATGAGCTCACCCCCGGGGCGCGGGACTTCCTCGCCGCCGCGCTGCACCAGGGGTACGGCATCGAACCGCCCCGCGGCCTGCGGCCCGCCGCCGAGACCCGGTACCGCAGGCGCACCCTGGTGCACCGCTCCGGCGGGGCCAGGCTCACCCTCGACGACGGCCTGGTCTTCCGGGTCGGCTCCGACACGGTGCGGGTCCCGCCCGGCTGGGTCCTGGCCGAATCGAAGTCGCCGGGCGGCGACACCCCGGCCGACCGGTTGCTCCGCTCGCTGGGCGTCCGCCCCCGCCCGATCAGCAAGTACTGCCTGGCGGTGATGTGCCTGTACCCGGGGATCCGGGGCAACCCGTGGCGGCGCACCCTCACCGACCTGTTCGGTCCCGAGGGCGCCCCCCGCCCGATCCGCCCGCTGCGCCGGCCCGCCTCCGCCCGGGAGCCCGCCCCGCCGCCGGCGGAGCGCACCGCGCTCCCGGCGTGAGGCCCGTGGCACGGCGGCCTCTCAGCCGGCCGGGTCCCCGCCGCCCGCCGGCGGCGGGGAGGCGAACAGCGGGAGCACCACCTCGTCCACGATCCCGGTGATCATCGGGTCGGAGATCGGCGGGCCGTGGAAGAGGAAGTGGTGGCGCATCATCGCCTGGCCGGCCTCCAGGCGGCGCTCGGTGATCGCGGCGGGGTCGATCTCGCCGCGCGCCGCGGCGCGCTCGGCCAGGGTGCGCATGGTCGCCACACCGGCCCCGCGGGAGAGCGCGCGGATGTCCGTCCCCTGCTCGGGCGAGACGAGCGCCTCGGAGAGCAGGCCGCGCATCGCCTCGCCGGCGGGGCCGTCGAGCAGCCGCGCGGTGGAGCGGAGCAGCGCCAGCAGATCGCCCCGGAACGACCCGGTGTCGGCCGGCCGCTCCGGCGAGGGCATCAGGTGGTAGAGGGCGTCCATGACCAGCCGGGCCCGGTTGGGCCAGCGCCGGTAGAGCGAGGCCTTGCCGGCCTTGGCGCGCTCCGCGACCCGCTCCATGGTCATCCGGGCGTAGCCGGTCTCGGCCAGCTCCGCCAGGACCGCTTCGAAGATGGCGGTGTTGAGCGCCTCGCCGCGGCGGCGCGACCGCCTGCCGGGGGCGCCCGGTCCGCCGGGAGCGCCCGGCCGCTCCGCGGGCGGGGCGCCGTTCTCGATCGTCGGGGCGTCGTCGGCCACGGTGCGTCTTCCACCTCTCACTGCTCGGCGCCCGCCCGGCGGGGCGGGCACCCCGGATTCTACGGAGCCGCCCGGGCCGACCCGGTGCTCGGCGGGCGGGTGCGGCCGCCCGGCCCGCTGCGGGCCCGCCCCCGGCCCCGCCGTCCCGCCGGGGCCGGGGCGGGGAAAGGTCAACCGGCCCGTCCACCTCCCTCTTCCTCCGGGGCGGGGAACACCAGGCCGGCGGTGCCGTCGACGGTGATCCGGGCGCCGTCGGGCACCGCCCGGGTGCCGTCCCCGGTCCCCATCACGGCGGGGATGCCGTACTCCCGGGCGACGATGGCGGCGTGCGAGCCGATGCCCCCGGAGTCCACCACCACGGCCGCGGCGCGCTGGAACAGCGGGGTCCACGACGGGTTGGTGTAGGGGCAGACCAGCACGTCGCCGCTGCGCATCCGGCCGAAGTCGTCCGGGGTGAGGATCACCCGGGCGGGGCCGGCGGCGGTGCCGCCGCCGGCCGGGGTGCCGGCCGCGAGGGCGTCGCCCTCCCGCTCCCGGGCGAGCCCGGCGGCGTGCAGGTCCAGCATCGGCACCCCGGCCAGCTCCTCGCGCCGGGCCGCCCGGCGGAGCACCTCGGCGCGCAGCCGGGCGGCCTGCTCCGCGGGCATGCCGGGCAGGGAGCCGATCCCCTCCAGCTCCTCGCGCCGCAGGTGGAACACCTCGCCGGGGGAGCGGAGCACCCCCTCGCCGGTGAGCCGGCGGCCGGTCTCCAGCAGCGCGGCGCGCAGCACCGGGATGAGCCGGGTGAAGTGGAAGTGGGTGTCCTCGCGCAGCGCCACCCCGGTGCGGACCCGCCCGACCAGGCGGCGCATGCTCCGCCGCGCGCCGGGAAGCCGCATCAGCGGGTGGGCCAGCACCCGGTCCAGGGCCGCGTCCGCGCGGCCGGTGTCGCGCCCGGGCGGCCGCGAGGCCAGCAGCTTCACCGCCCCGAGCACGGTCGCCGGGGCGTCTCTCCAGGTCGGGGAGGAGACGTAGATCGGGCTGGTGGTCTCGCGGTGCCCGTACTCGTCGAGGAAGGTGGCGAACTCCGCGGCGAAGCCGGTGAACGCCGGGTCGTCGCCGAGCGAGGCGGCCAGCTCCTCCGGGGTGCGCCCGTCGAAGGCGGCGGCGAGCGCGGGGTCCTCGCGGACCCGCTCGGCCAGCGCCTCCAGCGCGAGGTTGGCGTCCTCGGTGCGGGTGCGCGCCCCGTACAGCAGCTCGGGGGTGGTCGCCCCCAGGCCCAGCAGCCCCAGGGTGAGCCGCAGCCGCAGCATCGGCAGGAACCAGCAGGGCAGGTAGTCCACCCGCAGGCCGGTGAGGCGGGGGAGCAGCGCCAGCACCCGGCCGGGCAGCGTGCGCAGCTCGGGCCAGTCCAGTTCGGCGGGGGAGCGGGCGGCGAGCGCGGCCAGGTCCCGCTCGAAGGAGGCGAACCGCGGGTCGCCGGTCCACCGCGCCGCGTCGAACCGGGCGTTCCGGGCGAGCAGCTGGAACGGGCGGACCAGGGTGGCCGGGGTGGGGCGCGGCGAGGGCGGGACGAACCGGGTGACCACCCCGTCCTCCTCGGGGAGGATCGCCGAGATCGGCGGTGTCCGCATCCCGGCCAGGCCGTACGCCATCCCTTCGACCAGGCCGATCATCCCGGCGGTCCAGGTGGTGACGTCGAGCGGGTAGGGGCGGGTCTGGAACATGTCCAGCAGCGTCGGGGCGATCCTGCGCTGGAAGGGGTCGAGCCGGATCGGCTCGGGCGGGACCGCGGTCATCGGCCGGGCCTGGAGCAGCAGGACCCGGCCGCCGGCCAGGGCCCACTCGACGTCCATCGGCCGGCCGTAGTGCTCGGCGACCCGGGAGCCCTGCCGGGCCAGCTCGGCCAGGGCCGGGCCGGGCAGGCCCCCGGCGGAGGGGCCGCCCCGCTCGTGCCGGACGCCGCCGCCCTCGGCGGCGCGCACCACCACCTCGCCGCGCCCGGCCCGGTGCTCCAGCACCGAACCGCGCCGGTCCAGCACGTAGTGCTCCGGGGTGACCAGGCCGGAGACGACCGACTCGCCGAGCCCGCGCCCGGCGTCGACCACGATCCGCTCCCGGTCGCCGCTGACCGGATCGGCGGTGAACAGCACCCCGGCCCACTCGGCGGGCGCCATCTCCTGCACCACGACGGCGATCCGCACCTCGGCGGGGTCGATGCCGATCCGCCGCCGGTAGGCGACGGCCCGGTCGGTCCAGAGCGACCCCCAGCACCGGCGCACCGCGTCCAGCAGGTCGTGCGCGCCGATGACGTTGAGGTAGGTGTCCTGCTGGCCGGCGAACGCGGCGCCGGGCAGGTCCTCGGCGGTGGCGCTGGAGCGCACCGCCACCGGGCCGCCGCCCAGCGCCGCATAGGCCGAGGCCACGTCGTCGTGCAGGTCGGCGGGGATCTCCGCGCCCTCGAACCGGGCCCGGATCGCGGCGGCGGCGGACGCCGCGGCGTCCTCGTCGGCGAGGTCGCCCAGCCGCTCCCGGACCAGCGCGTCGACGCCGTTGTGCGCGGCGACGCGGGCGTAGGCGGCGGTGGTGACGGCGAACCCGCCGGGGACGGGGAACCCGCCGCGGATCAGCTCGCCCAGGTTGGCGGCCTTCCCGCCGACCGCCTCCAGGTCGCTCAGGCAGAACTCGGCCAGCGGGGCGACGGGCACCGGGCCGGCGGTGGTGGGGTCGGAGCCGTTGCGGACGTCGGTCATGGTCTCTCCGTACCTTCTCTCAGGGCCCGGGAGGGGCCGGGTTCGGCCGGGGCTCGCAGGGCGTTCGGCGGTGTCATCGGGGCTCCCCGGGGGCCTCGGGCGGGGCCGCGCCGGCGTGGGCGGTGTCGCGGAGCGGGCGCGCGGGGATGGCGAGGGAGCACAGCAGCGCCGCGGCCATCAGCGGGGCGGCCCAGGCGAACAGCGGTGGAAAGGCGTCGCCGAAGGCCGCGGCGACGGCGGCGCGGTCGTCCGGGGCCAGTTCGGCCAGCGACTCCGGGGAGAGCCCGGCGGCACCGCCCGCCCGCTCGGCCACCGGATCCGGCAGGAGCGCGGCGAAGCGCAGGTTGAGCAGGGCGCCGAAGACCGCGACCCCGGCGGAGGCGCCGACCTGGCGCAGGAAGGTGACCGCAGCGGTGGCGCTGCCCAGGTCGGCGTGGTCCGCGGAGTTCTGCGCGACCAGCACCGCCACCTGCATGACCAGGCCGATGCCCAGCCCGAGCAGGGCGAGCAGCGCCGCGGCCGCCACCGGGGAGGAGCCGGCGTCCAGCCGGGACAGCAGCAGGAGCGCGGCGGTGGCGAGGGCGGTCCCGGCCACCGGGTAGCCGCGGTACCGCCCGGTGCGGGTGATGAGCCGCCCGGAAACCACGGTGGTCACCAGCACCCCCGCCATCAGCGAGGTGAGCAGCGTCCCCGCGGCCGCCGCCGGCATCTCCAGCGCGATCTGCAGGAACGCGGGGGTGAAGCCGACCGTGCCGAACAGGGTGAAGCCGATCAGGAAGGACATCGCGGCGGAGGCGGCGATGGCGCGGTCGCGGAACAGCCGGGGCGGCAGCACCGGGTCGGCGGCGGCCCGGGAGGCCGCGGCCCAGCCCGCGGCGCCGAGCACGAGCAGCGTCGCCGCGGCGGGGACGAACCAGCCGGGCAGGTCCCGGCCCCAGCCGGGGGCGCCGCCCAGCAGCGCCAGCCCGACCACCGCCGAGGCCAGGGCCAGCGCGCCGGCGGCGTCCACCGGCGGCCGCCCGGCGGCGGGGGCGGGGCGGGGCAGCCGCAGCGTGGCCGCGACCAGCACCGCGGCCAGCACGCCCAGCGGCGGGTAGAGCACGAAGATCCACCGCCAGGAGAGCGCGTCCACGATCAGGCCGCCGAGCAGCGGGCCGCCGACCGCGGCGACCGCGTAGGCGGCGCCGATCGCGCCCAGGTACCGGCCGCGCTCGCGGGGGCTGACGATCTCGCCGAGGGCGGCCTGGGCGCCGATCATCAGCCCGCCGCCGCCCATGCCCTGCACCACCCGGCCGGCGATCAGCCAGCCCATCGACGGGGCGGCCAGGCAGACCAGGGCGCCCAGGGTGAACAGGGCGATCGCCGCGTGCAGCAGCGGGACCCGGCCGTAGCGGTCGCCCAGCCTGCCGTAGAGCGGCATCACCGCGGTGGCGGCGACCAGGTAGGCGGTGATCACCGCGGGCATCAGGTCGAGCCCGCCGAGGTCGCCGGCGACGGCGGGCAGCGCCGGCGCCATGGCGGTCTGGTCCAGGGCGCCGAGCAGCATCGCGATGAGCAGGCCGGGCAGCGCGCGCCCGACGCGCACGCCCCCGCCGGCGCCCTCGGCGCCGCGGCGCGGAACCCGGCTTCCCGTCATCGGCGGCCTCCGGTCGGCAGGCGGGCGAACCCCGCATTAAGAAACGGTGCGTTCCCAATGTACGGCCGGCAAAGAGGGAACGCAACGTTCCTTAAAGGGGTTTTTGCCGCCGTCCCCGGAGCGCCGCCGTCCCCGGAGCGCCGCCGTCCCCGGAGCGCCGCCGCGCCCTGCGGCGCCGAGCCGCCGGAGCGGCTCCCGCACCCGTTCGGCCCGCGCGGAAGCGGACCCGCCGGGCGCGCGGCGCCGGCCCGATGTGCGGGAGCCCGCTTCCGGGGTAGGGAGTCGGGCAGGGACGGCAGGCCGAGCGGGGACCGGGTATGGCTCGATCGGAACGCAGGCGGCGGCGGGAGAACCTCGCGCTGAGGATCCTCGGATGCTGCGCGCTGGTCGTCGTCCTCCTCCTCGTCGGGGTGGCCTGGAGGCTGGACACCTACGACCGCAACATCGAGCGCCTCGGCGGGGCGGTCCCCGAGGAGCAGGGCCGGCCCGGCGACGACCCCGGGGAGAACTGGCTGCTCATCGGCTCCGACATGCGCGGCGAGAGCGCCCCGGGCCGGTGGCGGTCGGACGGGGCGCACGCCGACGTCATCATGCTGCTGCACGTTCCCGAGGAGGAGGACCGCGCCTACGTCGTCGCGATCCCCCGCGACTCCTGGGTGGAGATCCCCGGCCGCGGCCGGGACAAGATCGCCGAGGCGCTGGGGGCGGGCGGCCCGCGGCTGCTCACCGAGGCGGTGGAGGAGCTGAGCGGGGTCCGGGTGGACCACTTCGCCGCCGTCGACTTCGCCGGCTTCGAGGAGATGACCGACGCGCTCGGCGGCGTGGCCATCGACCTGCCGCACGAGGTCTACGACCCCACCAACGGCTGGTACTGGGAGGCCGGCGAGAACCACATGGACGGCGCGGAGGCGCTGCGGTTCGTGCGCGAGCGCAAGGGGCTGGACGGCAGCGACACCGGCCGGATCAAGCGCCAGCAGGTCTTCCTGCGCGCCATGGCGGAGAAGGTCGCGGGCGAGGAGGTCCGCGGCGACCCGCGCCGGCTGGACGCGTTCCTGCTGGCGGCCAGCGGGGCGGTCGCGGTCGACGAGGACACCACCATGGGCATGATGCGCGCGCTGGTGCTCCGGCTGGTCGGCATCGGTGCCGAGAACACCGCGTTCATGAGCCTGCCGGTGGAGGCGACCGGCTGGGAGGGCGAGCGGAACGTCGTCTACCTGGACGAGGAGGTCGCCGGCGGGGTCTTCGAGCGGATCCGCGAGGGCGGCCTGGCCGGCTACATGGCCGAGCACGACCTGGAGCACGAGGCGGAGCGGATCGAGACCGGCTCCCCGGCGGGCGGCTGACCTGCGGTGGAGCCCCCGGTTCGGCTCGGTGCCGGGTATCGGATGGATCACTCCGAGCCGCGTTCGGGAAGCTGCAGACCACTCGGTCGGTTCCTGTTCCAGGTGAGGGCGGCGGGCCCGGCCCGCCGCGGGGACGCCGAGAGAAGGAAGACGCATGACCGCGCAGAACGACATCGCGACCGCACGCGAGTGGCAGCTCATCTCCCGCCCGGTCGGCCGGCCCGCCCCCGAGGACTTCCGCTTCGTCGAGCGCGACCTGCGCCCGCTCGAAGAGGGCGAGGTCCGGGTGCGCAACCACTACCTGTCCGTCGACCCCTACATGCGGGGCCGGATGGACGACGCCGAGTCCTACATCCCGCCCTTCGAGCTCTACCGCGCGATGGAGGGCGGCGCGATCGGCGAGGTGGTCGCCTCCCGCTCGGACGAGCTGGCCGTGGGCGACACGGTGCTGCACAACCTCGCCTGGCGGGACCTGGCCCAGGCGCCGGCCTCGGCGTTCCGCCGGGCCCCGCAGGCCCCCGGCGTCCCGGAATCGGCCTACCTGCACGTCCTGGGCATGACCGGGCTGACCGCCTACGTCGGGCTGCTCGACATCGCCGGGTTCAAGGAGGGCGACACCGTCTTCGTCTCCGGCGCCGCCGGCGCGGTGGGCGGAGTGGTCGGCCAGATCGCCCGGCTGAAGGGCGCCGCCCGGGTCATCGGCTCGGCCGGCGGCCCGGCCAAGGTCGACCTGCTCACGGCCAAATACGGCTACGACGCGGCCTTCGACTACAAGCAGGGCGACGTGGCCGGGCAGCTGGCGAAGGCCGCCCCGGACGGCATCGACGTCTACTTCGACAACGTGGGCGGCGAGCACCTGGAGGCGGCGCTGGCCTCGTTCAACCGGGACGGCCGCGCCGCGATCTGCGGGATGATCTCCGGCTACAACAGCGAGCACCCGCAGCCCGCGCCGCGCAACCTCTTCGAGGTGATCAAGAAGGGCCTCACCCTGCGCGGGTTCACCGTCGGCTTCCACACCCACCGGATGCGCGACTTCGCCCAGGAGGCCGGCGCCTGGCTGGCCGACGGGCGGCTGGTCTACGACGAGACCGTGGTGGACGGAGTGGAGAACACCCTGGAGGCCTTCCTCGGCATGATGGACGGCGCCAACACCGGGAAGATGCTGGTCCGCGTCTGAACGCGGCCGCCCGGGGAGGCGGCCCGGGGCGCAGGCGGGGGCGGTCGCGGCCGGAGGGCCGGGCCGCCCCCGCGCGCGTGCGCGGAGGCGTGCCCCGCCCGCTCAGCCGGCCGGGGGCCCCTCGGGGGCGTGCCCCACCGCCGGCAGGATCGCCTGGTCCACGATGGCGGCGATGTAGTCGTCATCGGGGATGCCGAAGCTGTCCACGCCGTACTTGAGCAGCAGCGCCTCGCCGATGTCGAAGACCACCGGGGTGAGCCGGGCCGGGTCGATCCGGCCGTGCTCGGCGTAGTGCAGCAGGACCGTGCGGGTGAACCGGCCGCCGCGCGCGTCGAACACCTCCCGGTACAGGCGCTCGTGCAGCTCGGGGCGGCGGGTCGACTCGTCCAGCAGGGCGCCCATCACCTTGCCGTGCAGCGAGTCCATCAGCGCGTCGCGCATCAGGGTGAGCGAGGCGATCAGGTCGCCGCGCAGGTCGTCGGCGCCGGGGGAGGGCTCCTCCATCGGATAGACCCGGTACAGCGCCTCGAGCACGATGTCCTCCGGGGAGGACCAGCGCCGGTAGAGCGAGGTCTTCGCGGTGCCGGCCCGGCGCGCGATCCCCTCCATGGTCAGCCGCCCCATGCCGTGCTCGGCGGTCTCCTCCATCGCGGCCCGGTGGATCGCGGCGATCAGCTCCTCCCCGCGCCGCCGCTTGGCGCGCGGCCCGGCCCCCTCGGCGCCCCCGCGGTCCCCCTCCGCCGTCCGCTTCCGGTCGGTCACACGGATCTCGCTTCCTTAGATACGGTCCCGTATCTTATAGTCTCCGTATTGGATACGGCATCGTATCTAATTCTCGCTCTCCTTCGAGGACGGATCCATGACCGACGAAACCGCGGCCCGCGCCGCGCCGCCCGGGCCCGCCGCACTGCCCGCGGCGCGCCGCTCGCTCGCCCCCGACCTGGCCCGCGGCTTCATGCTGCTGGTCATCGCCACCGTGCACGCGCACATGTTCCGCCTGGCCATGACCGGCGAGGGGTACGCCCTGGACGGTCCGCTGGACGTCGCGACCACCGCCTTCATGGCGCTGTTCGCGGAGAACCGCGGCTACCCGATGTTCGCCGCGCTCTTCGGCTACGGCCTCGCCCAGATCCACCTCCGCCGCACCGCGGAGGGGCGGGAGTGGCCGTGGGTCCGCCGGCTGCTGCGGCGGCGCGGGCGCTGGCTGGTGGCGATCGGCGTCGCCCACACCGCGCTGCTCTTCTTCGGCGACGTCATCTCCGTCTACGGGCTCATCGCGCTGCTGTTCGCCGGGGTCCTGCGCTTCACCGACAAGCGGCTGCTCGCCCACGCCTTCGCCTGGATGGCCGCCGGCAGCCTGCTCTACGCCCTGGTCGAGAACGCGGCGTTCGGCGCCGCGCAGGGCGAGGCCCAGGCCGGCGAGGCGACCCCGCTGAGCGACATGGCGATGCGCCTGCTGACGCTCCCGTTCTTCTGGCCGCTGATGATCTCCATCTCGGTCTTCCCGTTCATGGTGGGCGTCTGGGCCGCCCGCCGCCGCCTGCTGGAGGAGCCCGAGCGGCACCGCGCCCTGTTGCGCAGGACCGCGCTCTTCGGGATCGGCGCGGCGGTGCTCGGCGGCCTCCCGCAGGCGCTGGTGAACATCGAGGTCTGGTCCGTCGCTCCGATGGCCGCGTCCGGGATCTTCTGGGTGCACCTGCTGGCCGGGTACGCGGGCGGATTCGGATACGCGGCGCTCATCGCGCTCATCGCGATCCGGCTGGGCGACCGGCGCGGCCCGGTGGTCACCGCGCTCGCCGCCACCGGGCAGCGGTCGATGACCTCCTACCTGCTCCAGTCGGTGGCCTGGGCGGTGCTGATCCCGCCGTACATGCTGGGCGTCGCCGGGTCGCTCACCGACGCGCAGGCGGTCGGCCTGGGCGTGGCGGTCTGGCTGGCCACGGTGGTCCTGTCCGACCTGATGCGCAGGGCCGGCTTCAAGCAGGGGCCCGCCGAGTGGTTCCTCCGCCGGATGACCTACGGGCGCCCGGCGCCCGCCCCCGCCGAGGGGGCCCGGGCCGGCTGACCGGGGCCCGGCGCCCTCACCGCTCCGCGCGCAGGTTGGCGGTGAGGGCGTCGAGCATCCGGGTGAAGGCGCGCCGCTCCTCTTCGCCGAACCCGCGCAGCGCCCGCTCGGAGAGGGCGTTCATCTCGGCGTCCAGGGCGGCGCGCAGGCCTTGGCCGCGCTCGGTGAGCCGGACGCTGACCAGGCGGGCGTCGGTGGGGTGCGGGTGCCGCTCGACCAGGCCGGACGTCTCCATCCGGGTGACCGTCCGGGTGACGGTGGGGGTGGCCAGGGAGAGCCGGCGGGCGATCTCGCCGGGGGAGAGGCCGTCCTCCCGCCACAGGCACATCAGCACGAACTGCTGCCCCTCCCGCACGCCGTGCCGCTCGAACGCGACCCCGGCGGCCTGCAGCATCGCGTTCTTCGCGGACCAGAACGACGGGACGAAGTCGTCCTCCCAGGCGCGTAGCCGGTCCTGCATCCGCCCTCCTCATCGGTCTGTTCGCAACGTCCGGTTGACGGCTTTTTCGTTAGCCGACTAATGTTTCCGTGCAGATCGTTGTCCGGCTAATGGTAGGAGCAGTGCCATGCCCTCGCGAGCCCGCAGCGCCGCCGACCCCGCCCGGGGCTGGGGCGGCGACGCCCTGGACCTCGACGCCTACCTGGAGCGGATCGGCCACCGCGGCCCGGTGGCGCCCGACGCGGAGACCCTGACGGCGGTGCACCGCGCGCACAGCGCCGCGATCCCGTTCGAGAACATCGACGTGCTGCTGGGCCGGGAGATCCCGCTGGACGTCGAAGCGCTCCAGGACAAGATGGTCCGCCGCGGACGCGGCGGCTACTGCTACGAGCACGGCCTGCTGCTCGCCGCGGCGCTGGAGCGGATCGGCCTGCAGGCGACCGGGCACGCCGCCCGGGTCCGGGTCGGCGGCGGCCTGCGCCCCGCCACCCACATGGCGCTCACCGTCGAGACGCCCTCGGGCGCCGTGCTCGCCGACACCGGCTTCGGAGGCGGCGGCCCGCTCTACCCGGTCCCGCTGCGCGCCCCGGAGACCGAGGCCGCCCAGGACGAGTGGACCTACCGCCTCACCGACGAGGGCGACGGCGTCTGGGCCCTGTCCTCCCGCACCGGCGACACCTGGGACGAGCTCTACGGCTTCACCGAGGACCCGCGCTACCGCGGCGACTACGCGATCCTCAGCCACTACCTGTCCACCTCGCCCCGCTCCCCGTTCACCGGCCGGCTGATGGTCCAGCACACCGAGGCGTCGGTCCGCCGCCGCCTGACGGACACCGCCCTCACCGAGGAGCACCCCGACGGCACCGTCGACCGCCGCGACCTCGCCCCGGAGGAGGTCCCCGAGGCGATCCGCGACGTCTTCGGCATCACCCTCACCCGAGACGACGCCGAAGCGGTCGCGAAGGCTGCGGCGGGTTTCACCGAAGAGGACTGACCGGACACGGCGGACCGACCGAGAGGTCACCCCCGCACGCGCGGGGAGCACAGCACGGCCAGGTGGGTGCGGGCCTCGCCCTCGGGACCATCCCCGCACGCGCGGGGAGCACCTTCTCCAGGATCCCGGAAACGTACTCTTCGGGGGACCATCCCCGCACGCGCGGGGAGCACGACAACCCGTGGGCGCAGGTGGACGCCGCCCCGGGACCATCCCCGCACGCGCGGGGAGCACTCTCTCTGACCTGGGGTTCTTTCTGGCGGGGAGGCCGGTTCGCGCAACTTCGCCTGGCGCCGGTTCGGGCGGGGCTCCTGATCAGGTCGCGGTGGCCTCCGCGAAGGAGCGGAAGATGAGCACTGCGGAGGCCGCCCCCGGGTCCTCGTGGCCGATGCTGCGTTCGCCCAGGTAGGAGGCCCTGCCCTTGCGGGCCTGCAGGGGGATGGTCGCCTGGGCCCCGTCGTAGGCCGCGTCGGCGGCGTCCCGGGCGGCCTCGGCGAGCGCCGCGCCCTTCTCCGCGGCCTGCTCCAGGGCGGCGACGGCGGGGGAGAGCGCGTCGACCATCGTCTTGTCGCCGGGCTGGGCGGCGCCCATCCGCTGTACCGCCTCCAGGCCGGCGCGGAGGGCGGCGGCCAGCTCGGCCAGGCCGGGTTCGGCGCCCTCCAGGTTCTTCCCGGTGGTCCGGAAGAAGGAGCCGTACAGCGGCCCGGAGGCCCCGCCCACCTTGGAGATCAGCGTCATCCCGGTCTTGGTCAGGACCTCGCCGGGCCCGGCGGCGTCCAGCGCGGCGAGGGCCTCGCGCGCGGCGCCCAGGCCCCGGTCCATGTTGGCGCCGTGGTCGCCGTCGCCGATCGCGGCGTCCAGCTCGGTGAGGCGTTCCTTGTCCTCCGCGACCGCCTTCGCGGCGGTGCCGATCCAGGCGGTGGCCTGCCCGGCGGTGAAAGCGTCCATGTCCTGCTGCTCCTCCTCTGGTCCTGCCGTTCTGCCGCGGTCCTGCTAGACGCCCCAGCGCAGGGCCGGGGTGTTCACCGGGGCGTCCCACAGCTCCAGGAGGTCCGGCTCGGCCTCGCAGACCGTGATCGAGCAGCCCGCCATGTCCAGGCTGGTGACGTAGTCGCCGACCAGGCTGCGCGCGACGGCCAGGTCCCGCTTGCCGAACTCCTTCGCCACTTCGCCGAAGACCAGGTAGAGCTCGCTCAGCGGGGTCCCGCCCAGGCCGTTGACCAGGACGATCGTCTCGCTCCCGGCGGACAGCGGGCGGTCGCCCAGGATCGCGCCGAGCATCTCGCCCACCAGCTCCCGGGCCGGGCGGAGCTTCTCCCGGCGGCGGCCGGGCTCGCCGTGGATGCCCACGCCCACCTCGATCTCGTCCTCCGGCAGGTCGAACCCGGGGCGCCCGGCCGACGGCACGGTCCCGGAGGTGAGGGCGACCGCGAACGAGCGGGACGCGGCGTTGACCCGCCGGCCGATCTCGGCCACCGCGTCCAGGTCGTCGCCGCGCACCGCCGCCGCCCCGGCGATCTTCTCCACCAGCACCGTGGCGCCGGTGCCGCGCCGCCCCGCGGTGAACGTGGAGTCCTCCACCGCGACGTCGTCGTCCACCAGCACCTGCCGCACGCGCAGCCCGCCGTCCTCGGCCATTTCGGCGGCCATCTGCGCGTTCATCACGTCGCCGGTGTAGTTCTTGACCACCAGCACGACGCCCTCGCCGCCGTCGGCGGCCTCCAGCCCGCCGAGGAAGCGGTCCGGTGTCGGGGAGGTGAACACTTCGCCCGGGCAGGCGGCGTCCAGCATGCCGTCGCCGACGAACCCGGCGTGCAGCGGCTCGTGCCCGGAGCCGCCGCCGGAGACCAGCCCCACCTTGCCCCGCACCGGCCCCCCGGCGCGCGACACGACTGAGGTCTCGATGTCCACCCGCAGGTCGGGATGGGCGGCCGCGAAGCCCGCCAGCGCATCGGAGAGGTATCCGTCCGGGGTGTTGAGGAACTTCTTCACGCTGGGTCTCCCTGGTCGTCCGCGGGTCGGCGGTGGTTCGGGTCGCGCTGCACCGGCGCGGCGGCCCCGGGCGAAACGCCGGGGACGCGCCGCTGACGCCGGCGCGCTCTGTCGGCTAGCGTAAGCCTCCATGGACGCCACCGTCGGTATCGTTCTCGTCTCGCACAGCGCCAAACTCGCCGAGGGCGTGGCCGAGCTGCTGGAGCAGCTCGGGGCCAGGCCCGGATCGGTGGTCGTCGCCGGCGGCGGCCCCGACGGCGGCCTCGGCACCTCCCCGGACCTGGTCGCCGAGGCGGTCGCCCGCGCCGACCGGGGGGCCGGGGTGGTGGTGATCCCCGACATCGGCAGCGCGGTGCTCACCGCCCGGCTGGTGCTGGAGGACGAGCCGGGGGAGGGGGCGGTCCTGGTCGACGCGCCGTTCGTCGAGGGCGCGGTGGCCGCCGGGGTGCTGGCCGCGACCGGTGCCGCGCTGGAGGCGGTGGTCTCGGCCGCGCGCGAGGCCTACACCGTGCCGAAGTTCCAGGCCTGAGCCCGTACCGGCGGCGCCGGGCCGAACCGGAAAAACCCCTTGCCAGGGGCCCATATCCTAGGGTCCGATATGTTGACCTCGCCCTCGGACATCTCGCTCTCCGACCTCCGCGGCCGGCTCGCCGACCTCACCATCGCCGACCGCCACCGGATGCGCCGCCGTATCGACGGACTGCAGAAGATCCGCGACGCCGGCAAGCGGGCGAAGACCGCCGCCCGGATCTCCTCCGACATCGACCTCGCCGAACTGCGGGTGGAGCAGCGCAGGGCCGCGCTCCCCGAGCCGTCCTACCCGCCCGAGCTGCCGGTCAGCGGGCGCAAGGACGACATCGCCGAGGCGATCCGGGACAACCAGGTGGTGATCGTCGCCGGCGAGACCGGGTCCGGCAAGACCACCCAGCTGCCCAAGATCTGCCTCGAACTGGGGCGGGGCGTGCTCGGCACCATCGGCCACACCCAGCCGCGCCGGATCGCCGCGCGCACCGTCGCCGAGCGGATCGCCGAGGAGCTGGGCGGCGGCATCGGCGAGACGGTCGGCTACAAGGTCCGGTTCACCGACCAGTCCTCCGACGAGACGCTGGTCAAGGTGATGACCGACGGCATCCTGCTGGCCGAGATCCAGCGCGACCGGATGCTGCGCAACTACGACACGATCATCATCGACGAGGCGCACGAGCGCAGCCTCAACATCGACTTCCTGCTCGGCTACCTCAAACGGCTGCTGCCCAAGCGCCCCGAGCTCAAGCTCGTCATCACCTCGGCCACCATCGACCCCGAGCGGTTCTCCCGGCACTTCGGCGACGCCCCCATCGTGGAGGTGTCCGGCCGCACCTACCCGGTGGAGGTCCGCTACCGCCCGATCGAGGGCGACGGCGACCCGGACGACGACCGGGCCGACCAGCGCGACCAGGTGCAGGCCGTCTGCGACGCGGTGGACGAGCTGCGCGGCGAGGGCCCCGGCGACATCCTCGTCTTCCTCAGCGGCGAGCGGGAGATCCGGGACACCGCCGAGGCGCTGGGCAAGATGCGGCTGCCCGACACCGAGGTGCTGCCGCTGTACGCCCGGCTCTCCTCGGCCGAGCAGCACCGGGTCTTCCAGCCGCACCGGGGCCGGCGCATCGTGCTGGCCACCAACGTCGCCGAGACGTCGCTGACCGTCCCCGGCATCCGCTACGTCATCGACCCCGGCACCGCCCGCATCTCCCGGTACAGCCACCGCACCAAGGTGCAGCGGCTGCCCATCGAGGCGGTCTCGCAGGCCTCGGCCAACCAGCGCAAGGGCCGCTGCGGCCGGGTCGCCGAGGGCATCTGCATCCGGCTCTACTCCGAGGAGGACTTCCTCTCCCGCCCGGAGTTCACCGACCCCGAGATCCTCCGCACCAACCTGGCCTCGGTCATCCTGCAGATGGCCTCGCTGGGCCTGGGCGACGTCGCCGCCTTCCCGTTCGTGGAGGGGCCCGACCACCGGCAGATCAAGGACGGCGTGCACCTGCTGCACGAGCTGGGCGCGCTCGACCCGGATGAGGCCGACCCGCGCAAGCGGCTCACCGAGACCGGGCGCCGGCTGGCCGAGCTCCCGGTCGACCCGCGGCTCGGCCGGATGGTGCTGGAGGCCGAGCGGCGCGGCTGCGTCCGCGAGGTGATGATCATCGCCGCGGCGCTGTCGATCCAGGACCCGCGCGAGCGCCCGGCCGACGCCCAGCAGGCCGCGCAGGCCAAGCACGCCCGGTTCGCCGAGAAGGAATCGGACTTCCTCGCCTACCTCAACCTCTGGTCCTACCTGAAGGAGCAGCAGAAGGCGCTCTCCGGCAACCAGTTCCGCAAGCTGTGCCGCACCGAGTTCCTCAACTACCTGCGGGTGCGCGAGTGGCAGGACATCTACGGCCAGCTCAAGCAGGTGGCCAAGGGCATGGGCATCACGCTGAACACCGCCGCCCCCGACCCGGCGAACGTGCACGCGGCGCTGCTGTCCGGGCTGCTGTCGCACGTCGGCCTGAAGGACCCGGAGAAGCACGAGTACCTGGGCGGCCGCGGCGCCCGCTTCGGGATCTTCCCCGGTTCGGCGCTGTTCAAGAAGCAGCCGCGCTACGTGATGGCCGCCGAGCTGGTGGAGACGTCGCGGCTGTGGGGGCGGATGTGCGCCCGGATCGAGCCGGAGTGGGCCGAGGAGCTCGCCGGCCACCTGGTCAAGCGGACCTACAGCGAACCGCACTGGGAGAAGAAGCGCGGCGCGGTGATGGCCTACGAGCGGGTCACCCTGTACGGGGTGCCGATCGTGGCCCAGCGCAAGACCGGCTACGCCAAGGTCGACCCGGCGCTCTCCCGGGAGCTGTTCATCCGGCACGCCCTGGTCGAGGGCGACTGGGACACCCACCACAAGTTCTTCCACTCCAACCGGCGCCTGCTGGAGGAGGTGGAGGACCTGGAGCACCGGGCCCGCCGCCGGGACATCCTCGTCGACGACGAGGCGCTGTTCGCCTTCTACGACGAGCGGGTCGGCGCCGAGGCGGTGTCGGCCGCGCACTTCGACGCCTGGTGGAAGAAGGCCCGCCGCGCCGACCCGGACCTGCTGGACTTCTCCAAGTCCATGCTGATCAACGACGGCGCCGAGGAGGTCAGCGAGGAGGACTACCCGGACGCCTGGTCGCAGGGCGAGTTCAGCTTCCCGCTCACCTACCAGTTCGAGCCGGGCACCGAGGCCGACGGGGTGACCGTGCACATCCCGCTGGAGGTGCTCAACCAGGTCGGCGACGAGGGCTTCGACCGGCAGATCCCCGGCCTGCGCAAGGACCTGGTGACCGCGCTGATCCGGTCGCTGCCCAAGCCGCTGCGGCGCAACTTCGTCCCGGTGCCCGACCACGCCGCCGAGGTGCTCGGCCGGCTCCCCGCCGACGACGGCACCCCGCTCACCGAGGTGCTGGCCGCCGAGCTGAGCCGGATGAGCGGCGAGCGGATCACCCCGGACGACTTCGACGTCGAGCGGATCCCCGACCACCTGCGCATCACCTACCGGGCGGTGGACAAATCCGGCCGCCGGCTGGCCGAGGGCAAGGACCTGTCCGCGCTGCGCGGCGAACTCAAACCCCGGCTGCAGAAGGCCATCTCCGCCGAGGCCAAGGGCATCGAGAAGAAGGGCCTGACGCAGTGGGACTTCGGTCCGCTGCAGCGCACCTTCGAGCGCAAGTCCGCCGGGCCGACCGTCAAGGGCTACCCGGCGCTGGTGGACGAGGGCGACAGCGTCGCGATCCGGATCTACGACACCGAGGCCGAGCAGCGCGCCTCGATGCGGCGCGGACTGCGCCGGCTGCTGCGGCTGACCGTCCCCTCACCGGCCGCGGTGATCCGCAGAGGGCTGGACAACCAGGCCAAGCTGGCCCTGGGGCACAACCCGCACGGCGGCGTGGACAAGCTCTTCGACGACTGCGCGGACTGCGCCGTCGACGCGCTGACCGCGCGGTGGGCCGCCCGGAACACCCCCGAGGGCGGGGAGTGGCCCGGGGTGTGGGACCCGGACGCGTTCGCGGCGCTGCGCGAGTACGTCCGCGCCGAGCTGGGCGACGTCCTGGACGAGGTGGTCCGCTGGACGGCCCGGATCCTCGCCGAGTCGCACAAGACGGCCAAGAAGATGAAGGGCACCACCAGCATGGCGGTGCTGCCCTCGCTCAACGACGCGCAGAACCAGGTCGCCGGGCTGATCCGGCCGGGCTTCGTCGCCGACGCCGGCCTGGACCGGCTGCCGCACCTGCACCGCTACCTGCGCGCGGTGGAGTACCGGCTGTCCAAGCTCGCCGAGAACCCGCGCCGGGACCAGGTCGGCATGGCCAAGGCCGAGCAGATGCGGCAGGCGGTGCAGCGGGCCGTCGGCTCCCTGCCCGCCGGCCGCGCCGAGGACCCCGACGCCCGCGAGCTCCGCTGGATGCTGGAGGAGTTCCGGGTGAGCCTCTTCGCCCAGCAGCTCGGCACCGCCTACCCGGTCTCGGAGAAGCGCATCCAGAAGGCGATCCAGGCCCTCAAGGACTGACCGGGGCGGACGGCCGGGGACCGCGAAGGCCGGGGCCCGCCCCGGCCGGTCCGGCCTCCGGGCGCCCCGGCGGCGCTCCGGAGCAGGGGCGCGCCCCGGGGACCGCCGCGCGGGGGCGGCGGGGCGCCCCCGCACCCGGTGCCCTTCCCGGTGGCGGTCCCGAGCGCGGAGGCGAGGCCCGCCCCGCCCCGGCCGGGCGCCGCACCCGGCCGAACCGGGTGCGGAGCGCCGGCGGTGGCCCCGTCGCCGGCACTCCGCGCCCTGGGCCGGGGCGGCCGGTCAGGACCCGGCGAACCGGGTCAGCAGGCCCGCGACCAGGGCCACCTGGTACGGGGTGGCGCTGATCAGGACGTGCTCGTCGCGGGAGTGCGGGCCGGAGCCGGCGGCGCCGAGGCCGTCCAGGACCGGCCTGCCCAGCGCCGCGACCAGGTTGCCGTCGCTGGCGCCGCCCACAGAGATCTGGCCCAGCTCGCCGCCGAGGTCCCGGGCCACGCCCGCGGCCAGCTCGAACACCCGCTCGGTCCGGGGCCCGGGGTTCATCGGCGGGCGGTTCCACTCGCCGGTGACCTCGATCTTCACCCGGCCGTCGGCCGGGGCGAGCGCGGCCAGGCCGGCGTCGACGCGGTCCTGCTCCGCCGGGTCCTGGATCCGCACGTCCACCTCGCAGGAGGCGCGGCCGGCGACCACGTTGCGCGCGGTGCCGCCGGAGAACAGGCCCACGTTCACCGTGGTGCCGCGCTCCGGCGCGGCCAGCGCGGTGATCTGCGGGACCAGCCCGGCCAGCGCGTGCACCGCGCTCGCCCCCGCCTCCGGGTCCAGCCCGGCGTGCGACTCGATCCCGGTCGCGGCCACGTCGAACAGCCCCATGCCCTTGCGGCCGGTCTTCACCTTCCCGGCCCGGCTGGGCTCCAGCACCAGGGTCAGGTCGGCCGCGGCGCCGGCCCGCTCGATGTGCGGGCGGGAGGCCGGGCTGCCGATCTCCTCGTCGCCGTTGAGCAGGATGCGCACCGGGGGCGCGGGCAGGCCGAGCTCGCGCAGCGCCCGCAGCGCCCACACGCCCTGCACGATGCCGGCCTTCATGTCGAAGCAGCCGGGCCCGCTGAACCGGTCGCCGTCCACGGTGACCGGCCACTCCCGGATGGTCCCGCGCGGCCACACCGTGTCGTAGTGGCACAGCAGCAGCACGGTCCCCGGGCCCTCCCCGGGGTGGTCGAGCTCCAGCACGTCGCCGTGGGCGCCGCCGCCGTGCCGGATCCGGGCGGAGGGCGGGCCCAGCCGCTCCTCCAGCCACGCCTCGATGTCGTCCAAGCCGGCGTCGAGCAGCTCCTTGTCGTTGCTGGGCGTCTCGTGCTCGACCAGCCGGCGCAGGTCCGCCAGGACCTCGGGCAGGTCGCGCCGGGCGATCCCGGCCAGGTCCGCGAGGCCGGCCGCGGCTTCGGTCACGTCGTCACCTTCTCGTTCTCCGGTTGCGTCGTTCTCCGGCTGCACCGCCGGTCGGGGGAGGGGAATCGGGGGAGGGGAGGGGGCGGTCAGCGCACCGGCGCCCCGGGGCCGAGCGGGACGCCCAGCGCCCACCAGCCCAGGAGCAGCAGCGTCCAGCCGATCAGCATGCACACCGACAGCGGCAGCGTCATCGACAGCAGCGTGCCGATCCCGGCGTCGCGCCGGTACCGCTGCAGGAAGCCGAGCGCCATCGCGAAGTAGGGGCTCATCGGGCTGATCACGTTGGTGGTCGAGTCGGCCACCCGGTAGACGGCCATGGTGGTCTCCGGGGGGATCGACAGCAGCATGAACATCGGCACGAAGATCGGCGCGACCAGGGTGAGCATCGCCGAACCGCTGGTGATCATCAGGTTCAGCAGGCAGCAGATCACCAGCATGCCCAGGATCAGCACCGGGACGGGCACGCCGGCGTCGCCCAGCACCGAGGCGCCCCTGATCGCGATCACCTCGCCCAGCCCGGTCCAGGCGAAGTAGGCGAGGAACTGGGAGGCGGCGAAGAACAGCACCATGACCGGCGCCAGGTCGCGCACGCCCTGCGCCATCGCCTCCGGGATCTCCCGGGCCTCGGTCAGGGTGCCGGCGGCGCGCCCGAACACCGCGCCCAGCACCATGAACATGATGCCGATGAGGAAGGCGAGCCCGGTGATGACGGGGGAGTCCATCACCCCGCCCTCCGGGCCGCGCAGCGGCGAGCCGGCCGGCGCGAGGGCCGCGGCGAACGCCGCGACCACGACGGCCAGCACGATGCCGCAGTGGAGCAGGCCGCGCCGCTCCCCGGCGGAGAGCCGCATGGCGTCCAGGCCGCCCTCCTCCTCGTCCTCCCCGGCCGCGCCGCCGGAGCCGCCGGCCTCCATGGCCGCGGCGCGCCGGGACAGCAGCAGCTCGGCGACCGCGGTGACGACCAGCGCCAGCAGGATCGCGCTCACCGCGGAGAAGTACCAGTTGGCGACCGGGGTGACGGTGTACTGCGGGTCGATGACCTGGGCGGCGCTGGTGACCAGGCCGGCGAAGAGCGCGTCGACCGGGGTGATCAGCAGCGAGGCGTCGTAGCCGGCCGAGATGGACCCGAACGCCACCACCAGGCCGAGGATCGGGCTGCGCCCCGCGGCCTTGAACACCATGGCGCCCAGCGGGATGAGCACGACGTAGGCCGCGTCGGAGGCGATGCTCCCGCTGATCCCGGCGAGCGCGAGGGCGAAGGTGAGCAGCTGCGGGGGGACGCGGGTGACGCTGCCCCGGAGCAGGGCGTTGAGCAGCCCGGCCCGCTCGGCGACCGCGACGCCCAGCATCACCACCACGATCAGCGCGAGCGGCGGGAACGAGGCGAAGTTGTCGACCGCGTCGCCGATCATCATCTGCGCGCCCTCGGCGCTGAGCAGGCTGCGCACCTCGACCGTCTCGCCGTCGGCGGGCGATACCGCGGAGGCGCCCAGTGCGTTCAGCGCGGCGCTGAGCAGCACGGTCAGCACGGCCATGATCGTGAACAGCCAGAACGGGTGCGGCAGCCTGTTGCCGACGCGCTCGATGAACTGCAGGGCGCGCATCAGTGCGGCCATCGGCCGCCGCTGCGGGCGGACACCGGCTGAGGCCATCGGCGGACTCCTCGGTCGGGAGGACGGGAAGGGGGACGGGGCGGCCCGGCGGACGGGGGAGGACGGGGGCCGGGCGCTTCCGCTCAGAGTCCTGCCAGGTGGAGGTTCTTGTCAAGAATCAACGCGAAAATGCATGATCGAGTCAGATTCGCCGAGCTCGATAGTGGCTATGATCCGACTGTGCGAGAAGAGCAACTGGACGAGCGCGATCTGGACCTGGTCGCGGCCCTGCAGTACGCGCCGCGGGCTCCCAGCAGCGCGCTCGCCGAGGTGCTCGGCTCCTCGCCCAGCACCGTCGGCAGGCGGCTGAACCGGCTCCAGGCCGACGGCCTGCTCCGCGTCATCGGGCAGCTCGACTGGACGCTGATGTCCGGGGCCACCACCCCCAGCCACATCTGGCTGCACACCGTCCCCGGGGCCGCCCCGGACGTGGCGCGCCGCCTCGCCGCCCGGCCGGAGACCCAGCTCGTCGCGGTGGCCACCGGCCGCGCCGACGTGTACTGCGTGGTCCACCCCGCGGGCCGCGCCGACGTCGCCGAGCTGCTGACCCGCACCGTCCCCTCGGTGGAGGGCGTCCGCTCCACCCAGTCCGACCTGGTGCTCCGGCCGGTCACCCGGGCGGACGCCTGGCGGCTGGACCGGCTGCCGGCCGAGCGGCTCGCCCCGCTGGAGCCCTACCGGCTGCACGTGCCCGAGGGCGGGGCCGGGGACGTCGAGGAGGGCGCCGCCCCGCTGTCCGCGGAGGAGACCGCGGCGGCCCGGCTGCTCTACGCCGACGCCCGGGCGGGCTCCGGGGACGTCGCCCGCGAGCTCGGCACCAGCCAGTCCACCGCCTACCGGCTGGTGCAGACGCTGCTGGAGCGCGGGGTCGTCCGGCCCCGGGTGGAAGTGGAGCCGGTGGTCCTCGGCATGCACCTGGAAGCGGTCCTCTCGCTCACCCTCGCCCCCGGGGCCATCGCCGGGACCGCGGAGCGGCTGGCCGCGCACCCCTCGGCGCGCTACGTGTCGGTGGTGGCGGGCGCCGCCTCGGTCATCCACCACGGGGTCTTCCGCGACGAGAACGACCTGGGGCGATTCCTCACCGAGGACCTCGCCCGCATGCCCGGCGCGGCCGACGTGCGATCCTCGGTGCTGCTGGACGTCCTGCGCCGGTACTGGATCGACCGCCGCGACGGACGGCTGGGAGAGGCCCGCCCGCCCTTCCCGGAGACCCGGCCGTCGGTGTAGAAGGGACCCCGATGGCCGCCGCCGCTTCCGCCTCCCGGCAGCGGTCGGGAGCCCCCAGGTGAGGAGTCTGCGATGAGCGAACGGCCGCTGTGGATCGGCACCTACACCCCCGGGTCCGAGCCGGAGGGCGGAGGCGCGGGCGTGTACACCGCGCGGCTGGACACCCGGACCGGGGAGCTCACCGGGGGAGGGGCCGCGATCGGCGCGGTCGGCCCGTCCTTCCTGGCGCTCCACCCCGACGGGAACCGGCTGCTCGCGGTCGCCGAGCGGGCCGACGGCGGGATCGCCTGCTTCGCCCTCGGCGCGGGCGGCCCGGCCGGGCCGCTGTGGCAGGCCGGGACCGGCGGCGGCTCGCCCTGCCACGTGCTGGTGCACCCGGCGGGCCGGCACGCAGTCGCCGCCAACTACGCCGACGGCTCGGTCAGCGTGCACGCGCTGGACGGCCCCGCCCCGGGGGAGGCGGTCGCCCGGATCGCCCACACCGGGTCCGGCCCGGTCGCCGACCGCCAGGCCGGCCCGCACGCGCACAGCACCGCGCTCGCCCCCGGCGGCCGCCACCTGCTCATCGCCGACCTCGGCACCGACGAGCTGCGCTGCCACCCCTTCGACCCGGACCGCGCCGACCCGGTGGGCCCGGCCGGAACCGCCGCCCGGCTGCCGGCGGGCACCGGCCCCCGGCACATGGCCGTGCACCCCTCCGGCCACATCTACGTCGCGGGCGAGCTGGACGCCCGGGTGCACGTGCTGCGCTGGGACCCGCGGACCGCCCGGGCCCGGCCGGTGGCCTCCGTTCCGGCCTCCGGCGCGGCAGGCACCGCCTACCCGGGCGAGATCGCGCTCTCCCCGGTGGGCGACCGGCTCTACGTCTCGCTCCGCGGCCCGGACGCCGTCGCCGCCTTCGCGGTGCGGGACGGCGGCGCGTCCCTGCACCACCTCGCCGACGCCCCGACCGGCGGCGCCTGGCCCCGCCACTTCGCCCTGGCCGACGGCCACCTGATCGCGGCCAACCAGAACTCCGGCACGCTCACCTCCCTCCCCCTGGACCCGGTGACCGGAGTCCCCGGGGCACCCGTCTCCGAACTGGAGGTCCCCGACCCCGCCTGCGTACTCCCCGCCGCCGACTGAGGCCGCCGCCGCGCCCTCCTCCCCTTCTCCGCGAGAGGGACGCCCCGCAGGCGATGCCCCGCGGACGGGGCGGCCCGGGGCGCGGCGGAGGGGCCGCCGCGCGGACGCCCGTTCGGCCGTCCCGGTGGTCTCGGCGGCCGCCGGCCGGGCGGGCTCCTCCCAGCAGCGGTTCCGGCCTCCGGCGGGAGGCGGCCGGGGCGTGTCGCCGGAGGCCGCGGCGGACAAAGAACGGGGCCGAAAAGCTGTGCCACCCCACAGCCGACCGGGGAACGGGGCATAGCGGACAATGGGTGGGCATCTCCTCTCTGACCTGCACGACCACGACGACAGGAAGAGCCATGCCCGACACCTCTCCCGCCCCCGCCCGCCACCGCGGCCTGACCGCTCGGGACCTCGCCCTGGTCGCGGTGTTCGCCGCGCTGCTGGCCGTGCTCAGCATGCCGCTGGCCATCCCCGTCGGCCCGGTCCCGATCACGCTGCAGACGCTCGGCGTCATGCTCGCCCCCGCGATCCTCGGCGCCAAGCGCGGAACCCTGTCGGTGCTCACCTTCCTCGCGCTGGTCCTGGCCGGCCTGCCGCTGCTGCCCGGCGGGCGCGGCGGCGTCGAGCCGTTCGTCGGCCCCACCGGCGGCTACATGCTCGGCTGGGTCGCCGGCGCGCTGGTCATCGGCCTGCTCTCCACCCTGTTCATGGCCAAGTACCGGTTCTGGGGCGGGTTCTGCTTCAACGTCATCGGCGGCATCGGCGTGGTCTACCTGTTCGGGGTGCCCTGGACCGCGGTCTACACCGGCGACGCCCTGGTCGCCACCATGCTCGGGGTCGGCGTCTTCCTCCCCGGCGACCTGGTGAAGGCGGCGCTGGCCGCCGCGATCGCCGCGGCCGTGCACCGCGCCTACCCGGTGCCGCCGGCCGGCCGCCGGGTCGAGGCGGCGCCCGCCGCGGGCGAGGACGCCGGGCGCACCGGGCGGAACGAGGAGAACGGCGCCGGGACCCGGAACGGGACCGACTGACGCGGCCCCGGACCGCACCCGGCACCGCCGCCCGGGCGGCGCAGGACCGGCCGCCCGGACGGCCCCGACCCCAGGAGTCCCCGACCCCATGCTCCAGCTGCGCAACGTCACGCACGCCTACGACGGGCGCACCGTCCTCCGCGACGTCACGCTCGACCTCGCCGAGCACCGCATCGGCCTGATCGGCGCGAACGGCTCCGGCAAGTCCACCCTCGCGCGCACCCTCAACGGCCTGGTCGTGCCCGACTCGGGCAGCGTGCTCCTCGACGGCCTGGACACCCGCCGGCACGCCAAGGAGATCCGGCGCCGCGTCGGCTTCGTCTTCTCCGACGCCGCCACGCAGATCCTGATGCCCACCGTGGCCGAGGACGTCGCCCTCGGAATCCGCGGCGCCCGGGGCGGCGACGCCGAGCGGCGGGTCGAGGAGATCCTCCGCCGGCACGGCCTCGCCGACCACCGCGACCACCCCGCGCACCTGCTGTCCGGCGGGCAGAAGCAGATGCTCGCCCTGGCCTCGGTCCTGGTCACCGAGCCGGAGATCCTGGTCTGCGACGAGCCCACCACCCTGCTCGACCTGCACAACACCAAGGTCGTCGAGCGCACCCTGCGCGCCCTGCCGCAGCAGGTCGTGCTCCTCACCCACCAGCTGGACACGCTCGCCGGCTTCGACCGGGTGCTGGTGATGGACGGCGGCCGGATCGTCTTCGACGGCGCGCCGGAGCCCGCCGCCGCGCACTACATCGCCCTGATGGAGCGGCGCGCCGCAGAGGCCGGGGAGCCGGCGGCCGGCGGGGAGGCCGGGCGGTGAACGTCCTGGGCCTGTACGCGCCCGGCGGATCGGTGCTGCACCGGGCGCCGGCCGGCCTGAAACTGCTCGCCCTGCTCGTGCTGGTCACCGCGGTGGTCGCGGTCCGCGACCCCTGGGCCGGACTGGCCGCGTCCCTGGCCGCCCTGGCCCTGTACCCGCTCACCGGGCTGGGGCTGCGCCGCGCCCTGGGCCTGCTCCGCCCGCTGATCCCCTTCCTCGCCCTGATCGGGCTGTTCCAGCTGCTGGCCGGGGACGGCCGGGCGGCGCTCCGGGTCTGCCTGCTGATGACCTCCGCGGTCCTGCTGGCCGGCCTGGTCACCTTCACCACCCGGGTCGCCGAGATGCTCGCGCTGTTCGAGCGGCTGGCCCGGCCGCTGGGCCGGCTGGGCGCCGACCCCCGCCGGATCGCCCTGGTGCTCGCGCTGACCGTGCGGTCCGTGCCGCTGGTCGCCGACTCCTGGCGCGCCTCCAAGGAGGCCTACATCGCCCGCGGCCTGCGCGGGCGCCCGCACCTGCTGGTGGTCCCGGTCATCGTCGGGATGATCCGCTCCGCCGAGGCGATGGGCGAGGCGATGACCGCACGCGGCATCGACTAGTCGCCCCAGGGCGATGATCTTGACGTTGCGGGGGTATCAGAGCGCTCTGATACCCCCGCAACGTCAAGATCATCGGGGGAGCGGGCGGGCGGCGGTTCGCGGCGCCCGTTCCGGCCGCCCCGCCTCGCGGGCCCGGCCCCCGCCGCCAATAGGGTGGGGGCGCATCTTCAGGAGGGGCGCCCGGGCGCGGGCGCCGGGCCGCGGAACGACGGGAGCACTCCATGCCCGACATCGATCTTCGCTCGGACACCATGACGCGGCCCACCCCGGGGATGCGGCGCGCCATGGCCGAGGCCGAGGTCGGCGACGACGTCTTCGGCGAGGACCCCACCGTCCGCGCGCTGGAGGAGCGCACGGCCGGGCTGCTGGGCGCGGAGGCCGCGCTCTACACCCCGTCGGCGCACATGGCCAACCAGATCGCGGTGTACCTCTCGGCGCGCAGCGGCGACGAGGTCTGGACGCACGAGCTGTCCCACGTGGTCGCCAACGAGCAGGGCGGGACCTCGGTGCTGGCCCGGGTGCTGCCGCGCACCTTCGGCGGGCCGGAGAGCGTCCCGCCGCAGGACGTGCTGGACGCCTGGATCGCCGGCACCGACGACGTGCACCGGGCCCGCCCCGCGCTGATCACCCTGGAGAACACGTTCACCGGCCGGGTCATGCCGCTGGAGGGGCAGCGCCGCACCGTCCGGTTCGCCCGCGAGCACGGGCTCCGGGTGCACCTGGACGGCTCCCGGCTGTGGAACGCCGCCGCCGCCCTGGGCGTCCCGCTCGCCGCGGCGGCCGAGGGCGCCGACACGGTGACCGTCTGCTTCTCCAAGGGGCTCGGCGCGCCGGTCGGCGCGGCCCTGGCCGCCGACGCGGAGACGATCCGCCGGGCCCGCCGGGCGCGCAAGCTCCTCGGCGGCGGCATGCGCCAGGCCGGCATCGTCGCGGCCGGCGCCCTGTACGCGCTCGACCACCACCTGGACCGGCTGGCCGAGGACCACGCCCGCGCCGCCCGGCTCGCCGCCGGCATCGGCGCCCTGCCCGGGCTGAGCGCGGAGGCGCACACCAACATGGCGCTGCTCACCACCCCCGAGGGGCAGGCCGGCCGGTACGCCGAGGCGTTCGCCGCGGCCGGCGTGGGCAGCGTCCCGATCGGCCCGGACACCGTCCGCCTGGTGGTCCACCTGGACGTCCCCGAATCCGCGATCGACGACGCGGTCGGCCGCATCGCCAAGGCCTCCGCAGCCCTGCACGGCTGAGGCCCGCCCCCCGGGCGGTGGCCGCGACGCCGCGGAGGACCTTTCCCCGCCGGAGGCCTAGGGGACGCGGGCGACGGCGCAGTAGGCGTCCACGTCGCGGTCGGCTCCGACCTCGACCGGGCCGGGCCGCCAGCGGTTCAGCGGGACCAGGCCGGGCTCCAGGAGCTCCAGGCCGGTGAAGAACCCGGCCATCCGCTCGGGGGAGCGCAGCACCAGCGGGGCGTTGCCGGTGGCGTTCCAGGCGGCGGCGACCTCGGCGGAGCGCTCGGGGTGGACCACCGCGGTGCCGTCGTAGAACACCACGTGGCTCCCGGAGGGCAGCGCGCCGGTGAGGTGCTCGACGACCGCCTGCGCCTCGGCGTCGTCGGTGATGAACTCGACGATGCCCATCAGCAGCAGCACCACCGGCCGGGACATGTCCAGGGTCTCCGCGGCCTTCTCCAGGATCGCCGCGGGGTCGCGCAGGTCCGCGTCGATGTAGGCGGTGGCGCCCTCGGCGGTGCCGGTGAGCAGCGCGTTGGCGTGCACCAGCACCAGCGGGTCGTTGTCGACGTAGACGATCCGCGACTCGGGGGCCGCGGCCTGGGCGATCTCGTGGGTGTTGTTCGCGGTGGGCAGCCCGGTGCCGATGTCCAGGAACTGCCGGGCCCCCGCCTCCCGGGCCAGGTGGGTGACGGCGCGGATCAGGAACGCCCGCGAGGCGCGGGCCAGGTCGGCGACCTCGGGCAGGATCCGCAGGATCTCGTCGCCGACCTGCCGGTCGACCGGGTAGTTGTCCCGGCCGCCGAGCCAGTAGTTCCAGATCCGGGCGACATGGGAGACGGAGGTGTCGATCCCGGCCGGGGCGGGGGCGCCGGGGCGCGCCGGTTCGTCGGTCATGGGTTCTCCTGCGTCGGACGTCCGGGTCCGTGCCAGCCTATTGCCCCGCCCCGGGCCGACGGCGCGGCCGCGGCCGGTCCGGTACCGGCCGCGGCCGGAGCGGTCAGGCCGGGGCCAGGTCCACCAGGGCGGCCAGGGCCAGGCGGTGCCGGTCGGCGGTGCCCAGGGCGATGGCGTCGCTCTTGGCCCGCTTCAGGTAGAGGTGGGCCGGGTGCTCCCAGGTGAAGCCGATGCCGCCGTGCAGCTGGACGGCCTCCTCGGCGGCCTTCACCGCGACACCGGACACGAAGGCCTGGGCCAGGGAGGCGTTCAGCTCGGCCTCGGCGCCCCCGGTGCCGGCGGTGGAGGCGGCGGCCCGGACCACGGCGCGCGCCTGGGAGACGGAGACCCACAGGTCGGCCAGGCGGTGCTTGAGCGCCTGGAAGGAGCCCACCGGCCGGCCGAACTGGGTGCGGGTCTTGAGGTAGTCGACGGTGGTGGACAGCGCCCACTCGGCGACGCCGAGCTGCTCGGCGGCGAGCAGGGCGGCGCCGGTGGACAGCGCGGTGCGCAGCGCGCGCTCCGCGTCGGCACCGGAGGCGAGCAGGGTCCCCGGCGCGCCGTCCAGCGCGAGGTCGGCCAGCGGCCGGGTGAGGTCCAGGCTGACCACGGCCGTCCGCGCGGCGTCGGCGGCCTCCACCCGGTACAGGGCGGGGCCGTCCGGGCCGGCGGCCGGCACCAGCAGCACGTCGGCGGCGAGCGCGTCGACCACCCCGGGGACCGCGCCGGTGAGCAGGCCGCCCTCGGCCCGCACCGCCGACGGGTACCCGGCGCCGGGCGGGGTGCCCAGCGGGACCGCCAGCGCCGCGATGGACGTCCCGTCGGCGATCCCGGAGAGCACCTCCCCGCCCGCTCCGCCGGCCTCCAGCAGCGCCGCGGCGGACAGCACCGCCCCGCCCAGGAACGGCACCGGGGCGGCGGCCCGGCCCAGCTCCTCGGCGACGACCGAGGCCTCCCGCCAGGACGCCCCGGCGCCGCCGAGCTCCTCGGGGACCGGCAGGCCGGTCGCGCCCAGCCCGGCGAGCTCCTTGGCCAGCTCCAGGTCGGCCACCTCGTCGGTCTCCACCCGGGCGAGCACCGACTCCGCCGGGCACCGGTCCGCGAGCAGCGCCCGCACGCTGGCCCGCAGCTCCTCTTCGATCTCGGTGTAGAGCAGGTCCGCTTCGCTCACTTCGGCAGGTCCTTCCACGCGACGTCCTTGTCCACCCGGATCTCGCCCGGCAGCCCGAGGATGCGCTCGGCGATGATGTTGCGCAGGATCTCCGTGGTCCCGCCCTCGATGGAGTTGCCCTTGCTGCGCAGGTAGTGGAAGCCCGCGCCGCGCTTGGTGAAGTTCACCCCTTCGGGGCGGCGGAAGGTCCAGTCGTCGTAGGTCAGCCCCTCCTGGCCCAGGAGCTCCACCTCCAGACCGGAGATCTCCTGGTTGAGCCGGGAGAAGGCGTACTTGGCGGCGGACCCCTCCGGGCCGGGCTGGCCGATCGCCAGCTGCTGGCGGAGCCGCTCCTTGGTGAGCCGGGCCGCCTCGGCCTCCACCCAGAGCCGCAGCAGCGCGTCGTGCGAACCGGGGGTGCGCAGCTCGGGCCGGTCCCGCCAGATGTCGGCGACCACGCCGATCAGCCCGCCCTCGCGCGGGTCGGCGTGCCCGCCGATCGCCACCCGCTCGTTCATCAGCGTGGTCTGCGCGACCTTCCACCCCTCGCCGGCGGCGCCCAGCCGGTGCGCGTCGGGGATGCGCACGTCGGTCAGGTAGACCTCGTTGAACTCGGCCTCGCCGGTGATCTGGCGGAGCGGGCGCACCTCGACGCCCTCGGCGTGCATGTCGCAGATGAAGTAGGTCATGCCCTTGTGCTTGGGCACGTCCGGGTCGGTCCGGGTGACCAGGATGCCCCAGCGCGCCTCGTGCGCCAGCGAGGTCCACACCTTCTGCCCGTTGACCACCCAGGAGTCGCCGTCGGGCACCGCGCGGGTTCCCAGGGCGGCCAGGTCGGAGCCGGCGCCCGGCTCGCTGAACAGCTGGCACCAGACCTCCTCCCCGGTGTAGAGCGGTTTGAGGAACCGCTCGCGCTGCTCGGGGGTGCCGAAGGCGAGGATGGTCGGCGCGGCCATGCCCAGCCCGATGACGAGGCCCTCGCGCCCCGTCGGGGCGGCGCCGAGCCGCTCGAACTCCTCGTCCACCACCGGCTGCAGGGAGCGCGGGGCGCCCAGCCCGCCCGCCCCCTCCGGGAAGTGCACCCAGGCCAGGCCGGCGTCGAAGCGCGCGGCCAGGAACTCCTGCTGCGGCGTGGCGGCCGGGTCGTGCTCGGCGACGAAGCCGGCGACCCGCCGCCGCAGTTCGGCGGCGTCCAGCGCCGCCCCGTCGGTGACCGTTGTCATGGAACCTCCGTGAGACCGCGGATTCGGGGTGGGCGGGGGACGGGCTAGTCCAGCGGGCCGCCGGCCACGTAGATGACCTGGCCGGAGACGAAGCCGGCGTCCTCGCCGGTGAGGAAGGCGATGGTGTTGGCGATGTCCTCGGGGCGGCCGGTGCGGCGCACCGGGATGGAGTCGGCGGCGGCCTTCTTGAACGCCTCGAACTCCATGCCGACCCGCTCGGCGGTGGACTTGGTCATCTCGGTCTCGATGAAGCCGGGCGCCACCGCGTTGGCGGTCACCCCGAACTTGCCCAGCTCGATGGCGAGGGTCTTGGTGAAGCCCTGCAGGCCGGCCTTGGCCGCGGAGTAGTTGGCCTGCCCGCGGTTGCCCTGCGCGGAGCTGCTGGACAGGTTGACGATGCGGCCGAAGCCCTCCTTGGTCATGTGCCCCTGGGCCGCCCGGCTCATCAGGAAGGAGCCGCGCAGGTGCACGTTCATCACCGTGTCCCAGTCCTCCTCGGTCATCTTGAACAGGAGGTTGTCCCGGATCACGCCGGCGTTGTTGACCAGGATCACCGGCGGGCCGAGCCGCTCGGCGACGGCGGCGACGGCCGCGGCGACCTGGTCGGCGTCGGAGACGTCGGCGCCGATGCCGACGGCCTCGCCGCCCTCGGCGGTGATGGCGTCCGCGGTCTTCTGCGCGTCGGCCTCGGCGAGGTCGACGACGCCGACCGCGCGGCCCTCGGCGGCGAGCCGGCGGGCGGTGGCGGCGCCGATGCCGCGGGCGCCGCCGGTCACGATCGCGACGCGGCGCGGGGTCTCAGCCATGGGTTACCTCCTGCTGTGGGTGCTCCTGAGCGACGTGCGGCGGACGAGTGGTCCAGGACACATCGGGGCGATCCTAACCGCCGTGACCGACCAGGTGGTATGTCGGGGGCGGGAAAACCGGGAACCCCGTCCCGGGCGGGGGAGGGCGGCGCCGGCCGGGCGGGGCGGAGGCCGCCGGGTTCGGTGCATCGCCCCCTCGGGCGCTACGGTGGAGGCGGCGGTCCCGACGGCCGGAGGTGCGCCGAGCCCGCGGGCCGGCCCTCCCGGGGGCCGCCCCGCATCCGCGCTCGCGAAAGGCCAAGGCGTTGTTCGACGCCCACCTGCACATCATCGACCCCCGCTTCCCCCTGGACGGCGGCCAGGACTTCCGGCCCGAGCCGTTCACGGTCGAGGACTACCGGGCCCGCACCGCAGGGCTGGGCGTCACCGGAGGGGCCGTGGTCGCCGCCTCCTTCCAGGGCCACGGGCAGGCGCACCTGCTCGCCGCCCTGCGCGACCTGGGCCCGTCGTTCGTGGGGGTGGCCCAGCTCCCCGCGGACACCTCCGACTCCGCCCTGCGCGACCTGCACGCGGCGGGGGTGCGGGCGCTCCGGTTCAACCTGTTCCGGGGCATGGCCGAGGACATCGACGCCCAGGTCCAGCTCGGCCTGCGCGCCGCCGACCTGCTCGGCTGGCCGGCCGAGTTCTACCTCGACTCCCGGCGGCTGCCCGAGCTGGCGCCGGTGATCGCCCCGCTGCCCCGGATCTCGGTCGACCACCTCGGCCTGTCCGCGGAGGGGCTGCCCGCCCTGCTCGACCTGGTCGGCTCCGGGGCACGGGTCAAGGCGACCGGCTTCGGCCGCGGCGACGTCGACCCGGCCCGCGCGCTGCGCGCCATCGCGGAGGTCAACCCCGGGGCGCTCATGTTCGGCACCGACCTGCCCTCGACCCGGGCGCCGCGCCCCTTCGACCCCTCCGACATCGAGCTGCTGACCGATGCCCTCGGCCCCGAGCGGGCCGAGCGGGCGCTCTCCCGGAACGCGCTCGACTTCTACGGGGTGCCCGCCCCGCGCTCCTGACCGCCCGGCGCGGTGGCTCAGCGTGACGCCGGGCCGCCGCGGCCGCCCGGCGGCCCCCGCTCCGGCGTCGGCCGCCCGCCGGATCCGGGACCCTCCGCACTGTTTCGATCACCGTGCGCAGCGATATGATGGCGCCCTTCCCGCGCCGCCCGGCGCCGGGGGTGGGGGCGCCACCGGCGGTGTAGGGCTGGCACCACCCGGAGGGTGGGGAGCGCTGGCCAATACGGAAAGTAGCGAAAATCCGGCCAAATGCGGTGTATCGTTACGCTACGAGTTTTTTCGGGGCCGGTCGGAGCGGCCGGCCCGGAACCGCGAAGGGGTGGGACCGGTGATCGTCGTCGCGCACCGGGGGGCCTCGGGCCACGCGCCGGAGAACACCCTCGCCGCCCTGGCGCTCGCCCGGGGCCGGGGTGCGGACATGGCCGAGATCGACGTGCGCTCCACCTCCGACGGTGAACTCGTCGTCATGCACGACCCGACCCTGGTCCGCACCACCGACGCGGTCCGGCGGTTCCCCGCCCGGCGCCCCTGGCGGGTCCGCGACTTCACCCTGGAGGAGATCCGCCGGCTCGACGCCGGCTCCTGGTTCGGCCCCGACTACGCCGGGGAGCGGGTGCCCACCCTGGGCGAGGCGCTCGCCGTGCTGCGCGCCACCGGCATCGGCGCCCTGGTGGAGCTGAAGGCGGAGCGGCGCGACCCGGAGGCCGGCGCCCGCCTGGCCGCCGCGGTCCGGGACGACCGGTACTGGCTCGGCGCGGGCCGGAGCGGCCGGCTCATCCTGCAGAGCTTCGACTGGTCGGTGCTGCGGGTGCTCGCCGAGGAGGTCCCCGGCCTGCGCACCGCCGCGCTGGGGCGCCCCTACAGCCGGTACGGGCTGCGCCGCGTCGCGCGCTACGTGCAGCAGCTCCACCCGCACCACCTCAGGGTCACCGCCGCCTACGTGCGCCGCGTGCACGACCAGGGGATGCGGATGTTCGGCTGGACCGCCAACCACCCCAGCGCGATCAGGCGGCTGGTCCGGGACGGCGTCGACGGCATCATCACCGACTACCCGGACCGGGTGGCGGTGTACCGCGCCCTCGCCGCCTGAGCGGCCCGGCCCGGGCGGTGCTCTCGGCGCCGCGGTCCGGCCGGAGCCCTTCGGCGGGGCGGCCGCGACACCGCGACCACCGGGGCGTTCTCCCCGGTGGGAACCGGTTTCAGGCGGCGCTTCTCTGCATCGAGCGGGAATGCATGTGAGCAACTACGCCAATCTCCTGAATGGCGCGGGCTTCTGTCCTAGGATGCGTGCATGAGGAAGATGCACGTGCATATGGGTCGTGCGCGGAGCACCTCGACGGCAGGTGCCGAGCGTGTTCGGCAGGCTCCCGACAGAGGGGCCGTGAAACGACACGACTGCGAGGGGATCGCGGTGAGCGGACCGTCACTCGAAGGCGCGCCGAGCGGGCGGGCGGCGGCGGGGGCCCGGGCGGCGGGCGACGACGGGGAGGCCCTGCCACTCCCCGCGGCCCGCACCCCGGGGGGCGGGCGCGGGGCCTGGTGGACGTCGGCGCTGCGCGCCCCGGTCCCGGTCGACGGCGCACCGGTGCGCCGGATCGAGGACGTGCTCTTCGAGCTGCCCGCGGACCAGGGCGCCCCTGCGGCGGCCCGCCGGCTCGGCTCGGAGCTCCTCGGCGACTGGGGGCTGTCCGAGGCCGCCGGCGGCGTCGAACTGGTCCTCTCCGAGCTCGTCACCAATGCGCTGCGGCACGGGCTGCCGTCCGGGGCCGCGGTGAACGTGCTCTCCTACGGATATGGGAACGTTATCCGGGTTCGCCTGCTTCGTCGCGATGGCGAGGTCGTCTGCGCCGTGCACGACCCCGGCGAGCGGGTCCCGGCCCCCCGCGAGCCCGACCTCATGCTGGAGACCGGCCGCGGCCTGCACCTCGTGGACTGCTTTTCCCGCAGCTGGGGGGTGGTGCTCACGCCTCCGTGCGGCAAGTACGTCTGGGCTCTGTTCGGTTGACCGCCGCCGGGCGGACCGGCCTCCCGGTCCCGTCCGAGCGGAGCGGGCGGCCCCCGGCCGACGGTGGGGTGGGCCCCCTGCTCGCGGACGTGCCGCCTGAACGGCCGTCCGCGGCGGCGCTATCGTGGGTGGGTGCAGGACTGAGTTCCACCGCACCGGTGGCGGCCGCGACGGAGGGGTCGGCCGGAGCGTCCGACGAAGGGTGGGGAGGCAGCGGTCATGAGCGGCATCGCTCGTATCAAGAAGGGCGCCGGGCCCACCGTCCGCAGGATGCTGCTCGGTTCGGAGCTGCGCAAGTACCGCGAGAAGGCGGGCGTCTCCCGGGGCGAGGCGGGCCACCACATCCGCGGCTCGGAGTCCAAGATCAGCCGGATGGAGCTGGGCCGGGTCGGCTTCAAGTCCCGCGACGTCGAGGACCTGCTCCTGCTCTACAAGGTGGAGGACAAGGAGCTCATCCGGACGCTGGCGCAGATGGCCCGGGACACCAACAGGCCCGGCTGGTGGCAGCAGTACGGCGAGGCGCTGCCCAACTGGTTCCAGGTCTACGTCGGCCTGGAGGAGGCGGCCAGCAGGATCCGGGTCTACGAGGCGCAGTTCATCCACGGGCTGCTGCAGACCCAGGAGTACGCCGAGGCCGTGATCACCGGCGGCGTCGGCCTGCGGGACCAGGCCACCGAGGACCGGGTCCGGGTGCGCATGCAGCGCCAGGAGCGGCTCGACGACCCGGAGGTGAAGCTTTGGGCGATCCTCGACGAGGCCGCCGTCCGGCGCCCGGTGGGCGGGGCCGAGCTGATGCGCCGGCAGATGGAGCGCCTGGTCGAGCTCTGCGACCACCCCAACATCACCCTGCAGATCGTCCCGTTCAGCGCCGGTGCGCACGCGGCCGAGGCCGGGTCGTTCACCATCCTGCGCTACCCGGACTTCGAGCTGTCCGACATCATCTACCTGGAGCACCTCACCGGCTCGCTCTGCCTGGACAAGCGCCAGGAGGTCGACGCCTACACGATGGCGATGGAGAAGCTGAGCGTCATCGCCCGGCCTCCGGGGGAGACCAAGAACCTCCTCAAGGAGATGGTCGACGAGTTCTGAGCCGGCCGCAGCCGGTCCGGCCCGGAAAGCAGAACACCCCGCCCCGGTGTGCAGCGGGGCGGGGCGGTGTCCCCCCAATGGGCCCGTTCCCCCCGGCAGAGCCGATCCGCGCCCTCCGCGCCCCGGTCGGGGCGGCGGTCTATTCCGTGGAGCCGGTTCTCAGCTGAGCAGGTTGTCGAAGTCGCCGTCCTTGGCGCCCAGGATCAGGGCGTCGATCTCGGCCTGGGTGTAGACCAGGGCCGGGCCGGTGGGGAAACGGGAGTTGCGCATCGCGATCGAGCCGTCGGGGAGCTTGGCCATCTCCACGCAGGAACCGCGCGAATTGCTCCGCCGGCTCTTCTGCCAGGCGACGTTGTGCAGCTCGGACGCGGCGATGCCGTTGTAAGCGCTCATCTGGTGCGATCCTCCTTCTTCCGGTGGGTGCGGCTACCTCACGTGCTTATGCACGTGCATTAGCACCGTACTTTGATCAGGATAGCGCACGTGCATCCGGCGCGAGGGGTGCTTTCTCCAGAAGTAGGCGGCTTGTAAGTGCGTGCAGGAACGGGAGCGGGATTGCACGAAAAAGGGCCCCGCCGGGGTGGCGGGGCCCGTCGCCGGTGCGGCGGGGCGGGGGTCAGGAGCAGCCGAGGCCGCCGCGGAGCGACTCCAGGTTGCCGCGCATCACGGAGGGGTAGTCGTCGCCGGGGGACTCGTCGGTGATCCCCTCCAGCGGATCGAGCACCGCGGTCTCCGCGCCGGCCTCGTCGGCGATGGTCTCGGCCACCGCGGGGCTCACCAGGGTCTCGGTGAACACGGTCGTGACGTCGTGCTCCTCGACCAGGTCGGCGACCTCGGCGATGCGGGCCGGGGAGGGCTCGGACTCGGGGTCGATGCCGGAGACGCTGAGCTGCTCCAGGTCGTGGGCGGCGGCCAGGTAGCCGAACGCGGCGTGGTTGACCACCAGGGTGCGGCTGTCGCACCGGGCGAGGCCCTCGTCGTACTCGGCGCCGATCTCCTCCAGCTCGGTGCGGACCCGCTCGGCGTTGGCCCGGTACTCCTCGGCGCCGTCCGGGTCGACCTCGGCGAGCCGGTCGGCCAGGCCGTCGGCGGCCTCCGCCATCAGCCCGGTGTCCAGCCACATGTGCGGGTCGAGCTCGCCGTGGTCGTGCTCCTCCTCCTCGGCGGCGGGGCGGAGGTCGACCAGGTCGGCCACGTCCAGGGCGCCCTCGGCGCCGACCTGGCCGACCGCGTCGTCCACCGCCGGCTGCAGGCCGGAGACGTAGAAGACGACGTCGGCGTCGGCGACCTCGCCGGTCTGCCGGCCGGTCAGCTCCAGGTCGTGCGGCTCGGCGCCCGGCTCGGTCAGGTTGCTCACCGAGCCCGGGTCGCCGGAGACCTGCTCGGCGAGCCACTGCAGGGGGTAGACCCCGGTGACGATCGCCGGACCGCCCCCGCCCTGCCCCGAGCCCCCGTCCCCGGAGCCGCACCCGGCGGCGAGCAGCAGGCCCGCGGTGCAGGCCGCGGCGATCTTGACCGACTTCCCAGTTCTCATGCACCCATCATCGGGAAAATGAAAACGGTTGTCAATTTGTGCGGTTCGTCCGCATTCCCCGGAGCTCAGCTCACCTCGGCGAACCGCTCCACGTGCGAGGTCCGCCCGGCGACCACGATCACGTCGCCCTTCTGCGGAACTGTGTCCTCGGTGGCGTAGGTGAACTCCTCGCCGTGCCGCTTGATGCTGACCACGGTGATGCCGTACCGGGCCCGCACCCGGGTGTCGCCGAGGCGCTTGCCGATGAGCGAGTTGGGCGCCCGGGTCTTGCCCAGCGCGAAGCCCTCCTCGATCTCGACGTAGTCCAGCATCCGCCCGGAGAGCAGGTGCGCCACCCGCTCGCCCATGTCGTGCTCGGGCAGGACCACGTGGTGCGCGCCGACCTGCTGCAGAATGCGGCCGTGCCGGCGGCTGATCGCCTTCGCCCAGATGTGCGGGACGCCCATGTCCACCAGGAGCGAGGTGGCCAGGATGCTCTCCTCCAGGTGGGTGCCGATGGCGACCACCGCCCGGTTGAAGTCCTGCGCGTCGACCTGGCGCAGGGCCTCCTCGTCGGTGGCGTCGGCGACGACGGTGTGGGTGAGCGAGTCGGCGAAGGTCTGGACCAGGCGCGGGCTGGAGTCCATGCCCAGCACCTCCCAGCCGTGCGCGACCAGCTCCAGGGCGAGTGAGCTGCCGAACCGGCCCAGGCCGATGACCAGGACCCGCTTGTCGTCGGTTTTGCTGCGGGGCACCGGAGGACTCCTTATGGTTTCGGGCTCCGCGCGGTGGCGGAGCGCTGTTCTAACCGATGATGGGGCGGGAGACCGGGAAGTCGTAGCGCCGGGTCCGCTCCCGCAGGGCCAGCGCGGCGGCGAAGGTGACCGGGCCGACCCGGCCGGCCAGCATCAGCACGGTCAGCAGGACGTGCGCCCAGGCCGGGAGGTCGGCGGTGATCCCGGTGGACAGCCCCACCACGCCGCTGGCCGAGATGACCTCGAACATGACCGGGACCAGGTCGAAGGGGGTGGTGCTGAGCAGCAGCACGGTGGAGGCCACCACCACGGTCATGGAGAGGAAGAGCAGGCTCAGCGACTGGCGGATCACCTCCGGGGCGAGCTTCCGGCCGAACACGTGCACGTTGGGGTGGCCGCGGATCTCCGCCCAGACGACGAGGAAGATGACGGCCAGGGTGGCCACCTTGATGCCGCCGGCGGTCCCCGCGCTGCCGCCGCCGACGAACATCAGCATCATGATGACGAGCAGCGTCGCCTCGTTCATCGCGCCCACGTCGACCACGTTGAACCCGCCGCTGCGCGGCATCACGCCGTGGAAGGAGCCGTCCAGCACCCGCTGCCACCAGGGCATCCCGCCCAGGGTCGCGGGGTTGGTCCACTCCAGCAGGGTCACCGCCGCCGCCCCGCCGAAGTAGAGCAGCGCGGTGGTGACGAGGGTCAGCTTGGCGTGCAGGCTCCACCGGCGGTGGTGGTGCAGGTGCCGGCGGAGCTCCAGCAGCACGGGGAAGCCCAGGCCGCCGATGACGGAGGCGATCGCGACCGCGGGCAGCATCACCGGGTCGGCGGCGAACCGGACCAGGCTGTCCGGGTAGAGCGCCAGGCCGGCGTTGTTGAACGCCGAGATCGCGTGGAACACCGCGAGGTACAGCGCGTCCGGGAGCTCCTCGCCGTGCACCAGCCAGAGCCGCGGGGCGAGCAGCAGGGCGACGACCGCCTCGCAGGCCAGGCTGACCAGGATGATCCGGCGGACCAGGCCGCGCACGTCGCCCACCTGCATGATCCGGGTCTCGGTCTGCAGGGTGAGCCGCATCCGCAGGCCGAACCGGTGCAGCACCGCGACGCCGAGCAGCGAGGCCAGCGCCATGATGCCGATGCCGCCGACCTGGATCAGCACCAGCACCACGACCTGGCCGAACAGGGAGAGGTCGGCGCCCAGGTCGATCACGGCCAGCCCGCAGACCATGAGCGCCGAGGTCGAGGTGAACAGCGCGTCGGTGAAGCCGAGCCCGTGCCCCTCGGCGTGCGCGGCGGGCAGGGTCAGCAGGCCGGCGCCGATCAGGTCGACGATGATGATCAGCAGCAGGAAGACGCTGGCCGGCCGCCGCCACAGGCCGCGCGAGGGCGCGCTCTGCGGGGGGCGGCGCAGGCGCCGGGAGCCTCGGGTGAGGAGTCCGCGCAGGGCGGATGTTCGTCGTTGCATGTCCGCGTCGTCGTTCCGTCCTGGTCCTCGCCCCGCTGTCCGCCCGCGTTCGACGGAGGGGCGTCGAGAGCGGTTCCGCGCCACCATGAAACCGCGTGCCCGCCCGGGCCGCCACGGCTCCGGCGGCCGTGTCGGCCCGGGGGCGGGTCAGTCCGGGGTCCCGGTCCCCGGCTCGGGTTCGCGGACGGGCAGGCCGTGCTTGCGGTAGTGGGCGCTGCGGATGCCGAGCACGACCGCGGAGAGCGCGGTCGCCAGCAGCGAGGCGATGATCACCCCGGACTTGGCGTCCTCCACCATCTGCAGGTCGGTGAAGGAGAGCTCGGTGATCAGCAGCGAGACGGTGAAGCCGATCCCGGCCAGCAGCGCCATCCCGGCGATGTCGATCCAGTGCAGCGAGGGGCTCAGCTCCGCCGAGGTCAGCTTGGTGGTGAGCCAGGAGCCGCCGAAGATGCCGACCAGCTTGCCGACGACCAGGCCGAGGATGACGCCGACCGCCGCGCTGTCGGAGAGGATGGTGTCGAAGCCGGTGAACACCACGCCGGCCGACATCAGCGCGAACACCGGCAGCACCACGGCGTTGCTCCACGGGCGGATGGCGTGCTCCACCGCGTGGGACGGGCTCTGCGTCTCGCCGTCGAGCGGGACGGTCCGCATCAGCAGGCCCATCGCGACGCCCGCGATGGTGGCGTGCACCCCGCTGGCGTGCAGCAGCGTCCAGGTCGCCGCGGCCAGCGGGAGGTAGACCGCCCAGTTGGGCAGCGCGGAGGCGTTCAACCGGGCGGCGAGCCCGCGGCCGCGCTGCAGGTAGCCGAAGACGGCGAGCAGCGCGATCGCGCCGAGCAGCGGGGCGAACGACACGTGGTCGGTGTAGAAGACCGCGATGACCACGATCGCGCCCAGGTCGTCCACGATGGCCAGGGTGAGCAGGAAGGTGCGCAGCGCGGGCGGGAGGTAGCGGCCGATCACCGCGAGGATGGCGACGGCGAAGGCGATGTCGGTGGCCATCGGGATGCCCCAGCCGTGCAGGGCCTCCGGGCGGTGCAGGTTCACCAGGGTGTAGATGACGGCGGGCACCGCCATGCCGGCCAGCGCGGCGACGATCGGCAGCACCGCGCGCCGGGGGTTGCGCAGTTCGCCGTGGACGAACTCCTGCTTGAGCTCGTTGCCGACGACGAAGAAGAACACCGCCAGCAGCGCGTCGGAGGCCCAGGCCTGCACGGACAGCTCCAGGTGCAGGGCGGCCGGGCCGAAGGTGAACCCGCGCAGCGCCTCGTAGCCGGCGCCGGCCGGGGAGTTGGCCCACACCAGCGCGACCGCGGCCCCGGCGATCAGCAGGAATCCTGCGACGACGTCCTCGCGGAGCCAGTCCGCGAGGCCTCTCAGGCCGCGGCGTTCGATGGTCATGGAGCGCTCCCCCTGCACGGTCCGGTGGCGGTTCCGGTGCCGGGGCACCGGTGGCCGGGCACGCCGCGGCGCCCGACGGAACCCAGGGTCCCACGGTCCTCCGCGGGCCCGGCGGAGGCCGGGGCCGGAACCGCCGGATCCCGGTCCGGGGACCGCGGGATGCGAGCTCAGCCGCTGTTCAGCGGGTCCGAGGATACTCCCGGATCGGTGGGGTCGGACCATCGGACCTCCACCGCGCCGGCGGGAGCCCCCCACGCGCACGGCGACCGTGGCGCCGCGGCCCTGCCGGAGCGCTCCGGCAGGGCCGCGGCGCCGAGGCCACCATGCGGGGCGGGGCTCAGTGGTGCCGGGCGCCCTCGTGTTCGGCGTGGCCGGCCGGCTCCAGCTGGAGGGTGGAGTGCTCCACGTCGAAGTGGCCGTCCAGGCAGGCGTGCAGCCGGTCGAGCATCCGGCCGCTGTGCTCCAGGTGCCCCTCCTCGACGACGACGTGCGCGGAGAGCACCGGAACGCCCGAGGTGATGGTCCAGGCGTGCAGGTCGTGCACGTCGATGACGCCGGGTTCGCGCAGGATGTGCGTGCGCACCTCGTCCAGGTCCACCCCGCGCGGGGTGGCCTCCAGCAGGACGTGCACCGCTTCGCGGAGCAGTCCCCAGGCGCGCGGGACGATGATCGCCAGGATGATCAGCGAGACCGCGGTGTCCACCTGGGACCAGCCGGTGAGCCAGATGACGGCGCCGCCGATGATCACCCCGACCGAGGCCAGTGCGTCGCCGAGGACCTCCAGGTAGGCGCCGCGCACGTTGATGCTCTCCTGCTGGCCGGAGCGGAGGATGAGCAGCGCGACGATGTTGGCGGCCAGGCCGAAGGCGGCGACCGCGACCACCCAGGGGCCGGCCACGTGCCGCGGCTCGGTGAGCCGCTCGATCGCCTCGTAGGCGATGAACGCGCACAGCAGGAAGAGCAGGAGCGCGTTGGCCGCGGCGGCCAGCACCTCGGCGCGCTGCAGGCCGAAGGTGCGCTTCGGGTTCGGCGGCCGCCCGGCGATCCAGACCGCGAACAGCGCGAGCATCACGCCCGCGGAGTCGGTGACGGTGTGCCCGGCGTCGGCGAGCAGGGCCAGGCTGCCGGAGAACGCGGCACCGGTGACCTGGACGACCGCCACGGCCAGCATCAGGCCGAGGACGACGGCCAGTCTGCCGCGGTAGGCGGCGCCCGCCGTGGCCGGCGGGTGGCCGTGGCCATGTCCGACTCCCATGGAATCCTCCCGAGGAAACGACGTCGGCCGGCGCGGAACGGCACGAGAACAGTTCAGTCGTCACTGTTTATACAGCGAAGACTGTCTATAAAGCAAACAATGTACAATGGTTATCATGTTGACCTCGGAGCAGCGCCTGTCCGCCATCCAGCGCCTCGGGCGGGCGCTCGCCGACCCCACGCGGTGCCGGCTGCTGCTGGCCCTGCTGGACGGGCCGGGCCACCCGGCCAAGCTGGCGGACCAGTTGGGTCTTACCCGGCAGAATGTTTCGAATCACCTTGCCTGCCTGCGCGAATGCGGCCTGGTCAACGGCCGCCAGCAGGGCCGCCAGGTCAGCTACGAGCTGGTCGACGCCTCCCTCGCGCACGCGCTGGAGGACCTGCTCGGCGTGGTCTGGGGGGTCGCCCAGGAGCACGTGCCGCCGGGGGAGAGCACCCCGGTCGCGGCCGGCTGACCGGACCCCCGGTCCCGGCGGGCCCGGCCGCGCGGACCGGCGCACCGCGCCGCACCGGACCGCGCCGTGCCGCGGCGCCGCCCCCCGCCGAGCGGCCCTGGGCGGCCCCGTGCGGGCACCGCCCCGGACGCACCGCTGCTCCGCCGCGTTCCGCGGCGGCCGCTAGCGGCCGCCCTGACATTCCACTGACAGACCCCTGACAGCACCCTGAATTCGGGCCTACTCGTCTGCCCTCGCGGTGAGACGCGAAGTATCGTGTGTTTTGCGTGCCCGGTAACGACCCCGCGCCCCGTCTCTGCTCGCGGGGGGACCGACTTCGCGCCGCCCTCAGCGGCGGCGCCGACCGCAGCGCGATCCATTCCTTCGAGGAGTACGCCCCTGATGTCCACATCTGCCAAGAATCCCCTTGGCGACCACCCAGGCCACCGCCCGGCACCGGGCGCGACCCGGAGCGGAGGCGCGCGGTGAACCGGCTCGCCAAGATCTCCCTGGGCAACCGCGCGCTCATCCTGCTCATCACGCTGTCGGCGCTGGTCTTCGGCGTGATCGCGGCCGGATCGGCCAAGCGCGAGCTGATGCCCTCGATGGAGCTGCCGATGGTCATGGTCGGCGCCCAGTACCAGGGGGCGTCGCCGCAGGTCATCGAGGATGAGGTGACCGAGCCGCTGGAGCAGGCGGTCAAGGGCGTCGCCGGCATCACCTCCTACAGCTCCACCTCCTCCACCGGCAGCGCCCAGGTGGTCGCCGAGTTCGACTACGGCGACAGCACCGACGACGTGGTGCGCGACGTGCAGAAGGCGGTCGACCAGGCGCAGGCCGCGCTGCCCGACGACGTCGACCCCACCGTGCAGTCGTTCAGCATGGACGACATGCCGGTGGTGATGCTCGCCGCCGGCGCCGGTGACGGCGACGCCCAGGCGCTCGCCGAACCGCTGCGCGAGCAGGTCATCCCGGAGCTGGAATCGATCGACGGGGTGCGCGCCGCGCTGCTCACCGGCGTGGTGGACTCCAAGGTCACCATCACCCCGGACGAGGACGAGCTGGCCGACGCCGGGCTGACCTCCGCCGACCTCACCACCGCGCTGCAGTCCAGCGGCGTGATGTCGCCGGGCGGCGACATCACCGAGGACGGCCGCACCCTCACCGTGACCACCGGCGGCAAGCTGGAGTCGCTGGAGGACGTCGAGGACATCTGGCTGATGCCCGCCGGCGCCGCGGGCGCCCAGGGCGGCGCCGCGGGCGCGGCCGGCCTCCCGGGGGCGGCCCCGGCCGCACCGGAGCCGGTCCGGCTCTCCGAGGTCGCCGACGTCGAGCTGGTCCAGGACGAGAGCACCACCATCACCCGGACCGACGGCGACCCCAGCCTCGGCGTGATGATCACCAAGACGCCCGAGGGCAACACCGTCGAGATCTCCGAGGAGGTCCAGGAGAAGCTGGACGACCTCAAGCCGATGCTCGGCGAGGACGGCGACATCACCGTCGTGTTCGACCAGGCGCCCTACATCAACGACTCCATCGTCGCGATGCTGGAGGAGGGCGGGCTCGGCCTGATCGCCGCGGTCGCCGTCATCCTGGTCTTCCTGCTGTCGGTCCGCTCCACCCTGGTCTCCGCGGTCTCCATCCCGGTGTCCCTGCTGATCACCATGATCGGCATGCAGGTGTTCGACTACAGCCTGAACATCCTGACCCTGGGCGCGATCACGGTCTCCATCGGCCGGGTGGTCGACGACTCCATCGTGGTGCTGGAGAACATCAAGCGGCACCTCGGCTACGGCGAGGACAAGTTCACCGCGGTCTTCACCGGCGTCAAGGAGGTCTCCGTCGCGATCACCTCCTCCACGCTGACCACCATCGCGGTCTTCCTTCCGGTCGGCTTCGTCGGCGGCATGGTCGGCGAGCTGTTCCGGCCGTTCGCGGTCACCGTCAGCCTGGCGCTGGCCGTCTCGCTGCTGGTCTCGCTGACCATCATCCCGGTGCTGGCCTACTGGTTCATGAAGACCAGCCCGGTCCCGCCGGAGGAGGCCGAGCGGGTCCGCGCCGAGGAGAACCGGCGCGAGCTCAACGCGCCGCTCGCCCGCGCCTACATGCCGGTGATCCGCTGGGCGACCCGGCACCGCTTCCTCACCCTGGCCGCGTCGCTGGTGCTGCTCATCGGCACCGTCGGGATGGCGTTCAGCCCGCTGCTGAAGACCAACTTCCTCGGCGACCAGGGGCAGAACACCTACCAGGCCACCCAGGAGCTGCCGGTCGGCACCTCGGTGGAGGAGGCCGACGCCGAGGCGGCGAAGGTCGAGAAGAAGCTGGAAGGCCTCTCCTGGGTCGAGTCCTACCAGGCCTCGGTCGGCGGGGGCGACCCGATGGCGGCGATGATGGGCGGCGGCGCCGGCGCCACGCAGTACACCATCACCACCGACCCCGAGGGCGACCAGGAGGTCTACAAGGAGAAGCTGCGCCAGGCCTTCACCGAGATCGACACCGACTCCGAGGTGGCGCTGGCCGACGCCGGCGGCACCGCCGGGCTGGAGGTCGAGGTCACCGCGGACGACCCGGAGACCCTCAAGGAGGCCGCCGGCCAGGTCGAGGAGGCCGTCGCCGGCATTGACGGCGCCGCCGACGTGCAGAACAGCATCGCCGCCGAGATGCCCGCGCTGGAGGTGCGGGTCGACGGCGAGGCCGCCGCCGAGGAGGGCCTCACCGAGGGGCAGATCGGCCAGGCGGTCAGCGACGCCTTCCAGGGCGCGACGGTCGGCACCGCCACCGTCGAGAACCGGCAGCGGGACATGGTGGTCCGGGTGGAGGACCGCCCGGAGACCGTGGCCGAGCTGGAGGACCTGGAGATCGCCGCGCCGGCCGGCGGCACCGTCGAGCTGTCCGAGGTGGCCGACGTCGAAGAGGTCATGCAGGCGCCGGAGCTGCACCGCACCGGCGGCGTGACCAGCGCGACCGTGTCCGCCTCGCCGACCGCCGACGACCTCGGCAAGGTCAGCGCGGAGCTCACCCAGGCGCTGGACCGGCTGGACCTGCCGGAGGGCGCGAGCGCCGAGATCGGCGGCGTCAGCGCCGACCAGACCGAGGCCTTCGGGCAGCTCGGGCTGGCCATGCTGGCCGCGGTGGTCATCGTCTACCTGATCATGGTGGCCACCTTCAAGAGCCTGATCCAGCCGTTCATCCTGCTGGTGTCGATCCCGTTCGCGGCCACCGGCTCGCTCGGCCTGCTGATGCTCACCGGCCAGCCGCTGGGCCTGCCGGCGATGATCGGCCTGCTGATGCTGATCGGCGTCGTGGTCACCAACGCCATCGTCCTGATCGACCTGGTCAACCAGTACCGGGCGCAGGGGATGGAGCTGCGCGAGGCGGTCGTGGAGGGCTCGCGGCACCGGCTGCGCCCGATCCTGATGACCGCGCTGGCCACCATGGGCGCGCTGACCCCGATGGCGCTGGGCATCACCGGCGGCGGGGCGTTCGTCTCGCAGCCGCTGGCGCTGGTGGTCATCGGCGGCCTGTTCACCTCGACGCTGCTCACGCTGATCCTGGTGCCGGTGCTCTACACCATGGCGGAGGGCCGCAAGGAGCGCCGCGCCAAGCGGCGCGCCGCCAAGCGGGAGGCCGCGCTGGCCGACGCCCGCCGGGAGCACGCCGGCAGGCACGCCAAGGACGAGGAGCGCGGGGAGCGCGAGGAGTCGCCGGCCGAGGTCGACTGAGTCCGCCCCCGCCCCGGTGAACGGGGCGGGGATCACTTCCCACCCGGTGCCGCGCGGGTTTTCCCGCGCGGCACCGCTGTGCGCTGGGGAAGCGCCGCCAATGACCGCAGAAAGCACCTCTGAGCACGCGATATGCCCGCCGCGCCGATTTGTGATCCGGTGCCGCGGAAGGCAAGCTGCACTTTATGGATGGCAAGGAGAGGGACCTGGACGACCTGGTCCGAGAGGAACTCGGCGAGGAACCGTCGCAGGAGGCCAAGGACTACGCGCGCCTGCTGTACGAGAAGTACCGGCTGCCGGCGCCCGCACCGGAGAGCGGCGGAGCCGAGGACGCCGACGGCGTGAAGGAGGGCGAATAGCGGACCCCGCAGGACGGTACCGGAGGCAGGGGGCCTGCCCGGCCCCGGTACCCCCGTGTTGATCTTGGACTTATCGACCGGTCGAGGAGCGCTCGCCTGTACAGGTCCGCGGACCGGGACCGGTCGATAAGTCCAAGATCAACACAGAGGCGGGAGCGGGCGGAGGGGAGCGGGCGCGCCGCCCCTCAGGGGAGCGGTTCCGGGCCCTCGTCGGCCGGGTCCCAGGCGAGCTCGAACCAGACCATGCGGCCGAGCCCGTCGGAGCGGTCGTCGGAGCCCCAGGCCGAGGCGAGCGCCTCGACCAGGTCGAGGCCGCGCCCGTGTTCGGTGATGTCGCAGGGGTCGTTGTGCTGGGCGCGGGGCTGCTCGGAGCCGCCGAGGTCGCGCACCTCCACCCGGGCCCGGCCGGGCCCGCGGTAGACGGTCACCTCGAACTTCCCGCCGGGCGAGCCGGAGGCGCTGTGGGTGACGGCGTTGGTGGCGAGCTCGCTGGTGAGCAGGGTCGCCGTGGTCAGTTCGGGCGAGGCGGCGAGCAGCCGCTCGACGAATCGCCGTGCGTGCTTGACCTGGTGGGCGAGACCGGGGAATCTCCGTCTGGTCGGTGCCCCCAGGACATCGGGCGGGAGGGTGTGCTCTGTCATGGTCTTCGCCGGACGATCGGTGGACGGGTGGATCGTTGCCCGGACACGGGGCGCAGCGCGAGCGGTTCCTCGCCGGGCGGCGTCCGATGCCGGGCGCGGGTCACGGCGCGAGGGGATCGGCCGAGGACCGCTCGATCATGGGGGACGGTGTGGACTTGTCGGTGCGGGCCGCCGGTGGGGAAGGGCGGTCCCGAATCGTGAGAGACGCGAATCCACGGACAGAATACGCTCGCTGACCTCCGGTGAATCCGGCGGGGTCGGGTAGGTGCGGTGGAACCGCGCCGACGTGCGGTTTCTCCGCATCGGGGGAGGTGCGGCGGGGCGGGGCCGCCGCCGCACCGGGAGGGGTGGCCGGGAGCGGTGCCCTCCCAAGCCGGGAGGGGGCGCCGTCCGATCGTCGGGAGCGGCGCCGCCCGTACACCGGGGCGGACGCCGCCCCCGAACAAGGGCCGCTCGCCCCCCTGGTGTCGAGTGGGGACATCCGTTACTTTGCGGTGGAACGCCACTACGCTGTGCGGACAGTGTGATCGAGAAGATGGTCGCAGGGGAAACGCGTGCCAGGGAGTTGGCGGCGCGTTCACCGCGGGTTAACTCTCGGGAGCGCCGTGTTCGCCATGGTCGTGACGGCCCGGGGCGGCCGCTCCGGCGGCGGACCCGGGTGACGATCCCCGCGCAAAACAGGAGGACATCGGTGCCCGGATCCGCGCCCCACCGCCGCAGCCTTCCACTGGCCGGCCCCGTCGGCGGAGGAAGAACGGCGGCCACCTGCCGCTTCCGCTGCGGCTACGCCTGCTTCCACGACGCCCCCAACACCAGTGACAACCCCTACTTCGGCGACGTGTTCAGCCGAATGGTCTCCCGCCGGGCCGCGCTGCGCACCGGTGCGGTCGGCGCCGGCGCCGCCGCCCTGGGGCTGGGCGCGCTCGGCGCCCCGGCCGCGGCCGCCGCGGCCCCGGCCAAGGGCGGCAAGGGGAAGGGCAACCCGCGGCTGAAGTTCGACAGCCTGCCGCCGAGCACCTCCGACGACGTCAGGGTGCCCAAGGGGTACGAGCACAACGTCGTCATCCGGTGGGGCGACCCGGTGCTCCCCGGCGCCCCGGAGTTCGACTTCGAGAACCAGACCGCCGAGGCGCAGGAGAAGCAGTTCGGCTACAACTGCGACTACGTGGCCTTCCGCGAGCTCTCCCGGGACCGCGGCCTGCTCTGGGTCAACCACGAGTACACCAACGAGAACCTGATGTTCGCCGGCTACACCGACGGCGCCGACATCGACCCGGAGCTGATCAAGGTCTCGATGGCCGCGCACGGCGGCTCGATCGTGGAGATCGTCCGGGAGCACAAGGGCGGCTGGCGGCCGTCCAAGGGGAAGCGCCGGTTCAACCGCCGGATCACCGCCACCACCCCGATGCGGATCGCCGGTCCGGCCGCGGGCGACGCGCTGGTGCGCACCGAGGCCGACCCGGAGGGCACCGAGGTGCTCGGCATGCTGAACAACTGCGCCGGCGGGATGACCCCCTGGGGCACCATCCTCACCTGCGAGGAGAACTTCAACCAGTACTTCGTCGGCGGCGAGGGCGCCCCGGAGGAGGCCAAGGCCGCGCTGAAGCGGTACGGCATCGCCGTCTCGGGCGACACCCGCGAGGGCAACCGCCGCTTCGACCGGGTCGACGAGCGCTTCGACCTGTCCAAGCACCCCACCGAGGCGAACCGGTTCGGCTGGGTGGTCGAGATCGACCCGACCGACCCCGAGTACAAGCCGCGCAAGCGCACCATGCTCGGCCGGATCAAGCACGAGGGCGCCAACACCCGGCTCACCGAGGACGGCAGGGTCGCCGTCTACATGGGCGACGACGAGCGCTTCGACTACATCTACAAGTTCGTCAGCAAGAACCGGTACCGGAAGGGCTCCCGCCGGCACAACGACACCCTGCTCGACTCGGGGACGCTGTACGTCGGCCGGCTGACCGGCAACAGCCCCGCCGAGGAGTTCGACGGCTCCGGGAAGCTCCCCTCCGACGGCGCCTTCGACGGGGTCGGCGAGTGGATCCCGCTCTGCACCGAGGAGGAGAGCTACGTCGACGGGATGACCGTCGCGGAGGTCCTGGTGCACACCCGCATCGCGGGGGACAAGGCCGGCGCCACCAAGATGGACCGGCCCGAGGACTTCGAGCCCAACCCGGTCACCGGCAAGGTGTACTGCGCGCTGACCAACAACAGCGCCCGCGAGCCCGGCCAGGCCGACGAGCCCAACCCGCGCGGCCCCAACAAGTACGGCCACATCCTGGAGATCACCGAGGCCGGCAACGACGCCGGCGCCACCGAGTTCACCTGGGACGTCCCGGTGGTCTGCGGCGACCCCTCCGACCCGAGCACCTACTTCGCCGGCTACGACAAGTCGAAGGTCGCGCCGATCTCGGCGCCGGACAACCTCACCTTCGACCGGCAGGGCAACCTGTGGATCTCCACCGACGGCCAGCCCGGCGCGCTGGGGATCAACGACGGGCTGCACGCGGTGCCGATGCACGGCAAGTACAAGGGCGAGCTGAAGACCTTCGCCACCGTCCCGGTGCAGGCCGAGTGCTGCGGCCCGTTCATCACCGAGGACAACAGGACGCTCTTCATCGCCCCGCAGCACCCGGGCGAGGACGGCTCGGTGGAGGAGCCCACCAGCACCTGGCCGGACCGGGGCGGGTTCCCCCGGCCCTCGGTCGTCTCCATCTGGCACGAGAAGGGCCGGCACATCGGCAGCTGACCTGCGGGAGCCGATCCGCGTGAGCCGACTCGCGGGAGCCGACCCGCGCGGCGCGGGAGGGCCCGCACTCCCGCGCCCGTCGGGCGCCGCCCCGCGGGGCGCCGCCCCGCCGGGCCCGAGGGCGTGCGCTCCGAGGCGCGCCGCACCGCACCGGGCCCCGTCGCATCGGGCCCCGTCGTCCCCCCCGCCCGCCCCGGAGCCCCCGGGACGGAAGTGGGATGATGGGGCCCATGGTGCGAGAATCCGACATTCCGCGGCTGGACGTCCCGAGCGCCGGGGTCCACCGCGCCGACCCCGAACGCTACGACGGGCGGATGCCCTACCGCCGCACCGGGCGCAGCGGCCTGGACCTCCCGGCGGTCTCGCTCGGGCTGTGGCACAACTTCGGCGACGACCGCGCCCTGTCGACCCAGCGCGCCGTGCTGCGCCGCGCCTTCGACCTCGGGGTGACCCACTTCGACCTGGCCAACAACTACGGCCCGCCGCCCGGCTCGGCCGAGCTCAACTTCGGCCGGATCCTGCGCGAGGACTTCCGGGCCTACCGGGACGAGCTGATCATCTCGACCAAGGCCGGGTACCAGATGTGGCCGGGCCCCTACGGCAGCGGCGGCGGCTCCCGCAAGTACCTCCTGGCCAGCCTGGACCAGTCGCTGGGCCGGATGGGCCTGGACCACGTGGACATCTTCTACAGCCACCGCTACGACCCGGACACCCCGCTGGAAGAGACCATGGGCGCGCTGGACGCCGCGGTCCGCTCGGGCAAGGCGCTGTACGCGGGGATCTCCTCCTACTCCCCGGAGCGCACGGCCGAGGCCGCCGCGATCATGCGCGGCCTGGGCACCCCGCTCCTGATCCACCAGCCGTCCTACTCGATGGTGAACCGGTGGATCGAGGACACCGGGCTGCTCGACACGCTGGAGCGGGAGGGAATGGGCTGCATCGCCTTCTCCCCGCTGGCCCAGGGCATGCTCACCGGCAAGTACCTCGGCGGCGTCCCGGAGGGCTCCCGGGCCAGCCTGGGCAAGTCGCTCAACCCGGACTGGCTCGACGAGGAGGGCCTGGCGGTCATCCGGTCGCTCAACGACATCGCGGCGGCCCGCGGCCAGACCCTGGCCCAGCTGGCCCTGCAGTGGGCGCTGCGCGACCCCCGGGTGACCTCGGTCCTCATCGGTGCCAGCAGCGTCGCCCAGCTGGAGGACAGCCTCGGCGCGGTACGCGGCCCCGAGCTCACCGCCGACGAACTCTCCGAGATCGACGCACACGCCAAGGAACTCGGCGTCAACATCTGGAAACGCTCCAGCGACGGCTGATCCGGACCCGCGCGGCCGGTCCGGCGGTGTCGGCCCGGTGGCGTCGGCCCGGGGGCCGTCAGGGCTGCGGCGGCGGGGTGCTTCGGCGGTCCGCTCCCGGGGCCGGCCCGGTCCCGGTCGGCGGAGCGCCGCCCGCTCCGGGTCAGTGCACTCGGGAGCGGGCGGAGGAGAGTACCGGCAGCAGCGGGACCGGGGTGCGCGAGGTGTACGCGCCCGTCCAGACGCCGGCCGCGTACGCGCCGTCGGCGGCCAGGCAGAGCGCGGTCCAGGTGAGCGGGTCCAGCTCCGGGCGGCGGTCGGCCCACTCGGCCAGCGGCGGGGCGAGCGCCGCCACCGCCAGCAGGACCGCCGCCCGGCGGGAGGCCAGCGCGGCGGGGACCGCGGCCGGCCACCACGTCCGGGCCACCGACGCGGCCAGCCACCGGGCCGCGCCGAGCGTGCCCAGGCCGACCAGGCGGGCCGCCTCGGCCGCCGGGACCGCAGGGCCCGCCCGTCCCGTCTTATGAACCAGCAGCGCGGTCGCGGCGGCGAGCAGCGCGGCGGCGCCGGCCGGGCGCCCGGCCGCGGCCAGCGCGACGGCCGCCCCGCTCCACGGCGACACCACCGCCGGCGCCACCCGAGCGCCGTGCCGCAGCGCGAGCGGCCCGGCCGAGGTGCCGTAGTCGAACCGGCGCCGGAGCAGCGGACCGAGCCGGGTCCGGTGCGCGTGCCGGACCGCCGCGGCCGGGTCGTAGCGCACCGCCCACCCGGCGTCGGCCAGCCGCCACACCAGGTCCACGTCCTCGCCCACCGGCATGCCCGGGTCGAAGCCGCCCGGGCAGGCCGACCGGCGCACCGCGAGCGCGGCGGACGGTACGTAGGGGACGGGGCCTCCGGGGGCGGCCCGGGCCGGGGACGGGCCCATGTCCAGCGGCGACCGTGCGGCCTCGAACCGGGCGAGCACGCCGCCGGACCGGTCCCGGGCGGGGAGGATCCGCGGGGCGGCCGCGCCGACCCGGGGGTCGGCGAAGTGTCCGAGCAGCCGCCCCAGCCAGCCGGGCTCCGGGACGCAGTCGGAGTCGAGGAAGGCGACGAACGGGCTCCGGCAGGCGGCCAGCCCGGTGTTGCGCGCGGCCGCCGGTCCGCCGCAGGCCTCCCGGCGGACCAGCCGGGCGCCGTGCTCGGCCGCGACCCGGGCGGTGCCCGCGCGGTCGGCGGAGGCGTCGTCCACGACCAGCACGCCGACCCCGGGCAGGTCGGCCCGGACCGCGGCGAGCAGCAGGGCCAGCGCCCGGGTCCGGTCCCGGACCGGGACGACGACGCAGACCTCTCCGGGCGGCGGCGCGGCGGGATCCGGGACCGGGTGCGCCAGCCCTCCGTCGACCAGCCGGCGGGCCAGCGCCCGCTCCGCCGCGCCGGCAGGTGCCGTACCGGCCCGCCACCGGCCGACCGCCCGCACCCCGGCGGCGGAGAGCCGCACCACCCGGACCGGCGCCCCGCCGATCAGCATCCGTCTGCCCAGTGCGGTCCGCACCCCGGCGTCCAGCAGTACCCGCATCCCCTCCGGCAGCGGCCCGCCGGCGGGCGCGGCCGCCACTCGCCCGCCCCGGCCGTGTCCTCCCCGCACCACGGCGCGCTCCTCCCACTCGGCTCTGTGCGCCCACCCTTCCCGATCAAGGAGGACCACGGGAGGCCCACGAGGCCCTGAGAGGAGGCGGCCTCCAGAGCACGGCAATGACAGAGGCAGAGACGGGGCGGAGGTGGCCGTCCGGGCGCGGCGCCTCGCGGGGTGGCGGTTCAGACGGGCGGCGACGGCGCAGGTGGGGGCGGGGCGGAGGCGGTTGCCCGGGCGCGGCGTCTCACGGGGCGGGGGTTCAAGCGGGCGGCGAAGGCGGGGAGGGGCACCGGCCGGTCGGTCGGGTGCGGCGCCTCGCGGAGCGAAGGTTCAAGCAGGCGGCGACGGCAGCGGTAGGGCCGGGGCGCGG
>NZ_ANBB01000061.1 GCF_000341105.1 Nocardiopsis potens DSM 45234 | reverse complement strand
CCGGTCCAGGGAGGCGGCGCCTTCGGCGCCGCGCAGCACGTCGGTGAGCGACCAGTCGACCAGCCCGGAGAACGCGGTCTCGCATTCGTTGATGGCCTGGGCGAAGACGGGGGAGGAGTCGAGGAGTTCGGCGCCCATGCCGATCCACTGGGACCCCTGCCCGGGGAAGACGAACACCGTCCGCCCCCGCCCTGCGACCGAGCCGCGCACCCATTCCCGGCCCTGGATGGACATGGCGCGGTGCTCGAAGACCGAGCGCCCGGTGGCCAGGGAGAAGCCCACGTCGACCGGGTCCAGGCCAGGGTTCTCGGTCAGGAAGTCCCCGAGCCGCTCCACCTGGGCGTCGCGGGCGTCCGCGCTGCGGGCGGAGAGGAGCCACGGAACCGCGGAGGGGGCGGCGCCCCGTTCTTCCGGGTCGTCCGGGGCGGGCTCCGGAGCGGCGGACGGCTCTTCCACGATGACGTGGGCGTTGGTGCCGCTGACGCCGAACGAGGAGACCCCGAACCGGCGCGGCCGCCCGGCGTCTCCGTCCTCTCCGCCGCCCCCGTCCTCCCGGGCGGGCCAGGGCATCTCCTCGGTGAGCAGCTCGACCGCGCCCGCGTCCCAGTCGACCTCCGGCGTCGGTTCGTCGACGTGCAGCGTCTTCGGCAGCACACCGCCGCGCAGCGCCATCACCATCTTGATGAGCCCGGCGACGCCCGCCGCCGCCTGCGTGTGGCCGACGTTCGACTTCAGCGACCCCAGCCGCAGCGGCGCCCCCTCCCGCCCCCGGCCGTAGACGGCGAGCAGCGCCTGGGCCTCGATCGGGTCGCCGAGCCGGGTGCCGGTGCCGTGCGCCTCGACGGCGTCGACGTCGCCGGTGGAGAGCCCGGCGTCGGCCAGCGCGGCGCGGATCACCCGCTGCTGGGAGGGACCGTTCGGCGCGGTCAGCCCGCTGCTGGCGCCGTCCTGGTTGACCGCGCTGCCGCGCACCACCGCCAGCACCCGGTGGCCGTTGCGGCGCGCGTCCGACAGCCGCTCCACCAGCAGCATCGATGCGCCTTCGGACCAGCTCGTGCCGTCGGCCGACGCGGCGAACGACTTGCACCGGCCGTCCGGCGCCAGCCCGCGCTGCCTGCTGAACTCGATGAAGGTGTCCGGCGTGGCCATGACCGCGACCCCGCCGGCCAGCGCCATGTCGCACTCGCCGTTCCGCAGCGCCTGCACCGCCAGGTGGAGCGCCACCAGCGACGACGAGCAGGCGGTGTCCACGGTGACCGCCGGGCCCTCCAGCCCCAGCGTGTAGGAGATGCGGCCCGAGGCCACGCTGCCGGAGTTGCCGGTGCCCAGGTAGCCCTCGACGCCCTCGGGCACCCCGTTCAGCCGCGCCGCGTAGTCGTGGTACATGACGCCGGCGAACACGCCCGCGCGGGTGCCGCGCGCGGAGGCGACGGGGATGCCCGCCCGCTCGAACGCCTCCCAGGAGACCTCCAGCAGCAGCCGCTGCTGCGGGTCCATGGCCAGCGCCTCGCGCGGCGAGATCCCGAACACCCCGGGGTCGAAGTCGGCGGCGCCGTGCAGGAAGCCGGCCTCCCGGACGTAGCTGGTGCCCGGGGCGTCGGGGTCGGGGTCGTAGAGGGCGTCCAGGTCCCAGCCGCGGTCGTCGGGGAAGCCGGTGACGGCGTCGGTGCCGGAGGCGACGAGCCGCCACAGGTCCTCGGGGGACTCCACGCCGCCGGGGAGGCGGCAGGCCATGCCGACGATCGCGACCGGCTCGTGGGCGCGCTCCTGCAGCTCGCGAACCTGCCCGCGGGCCTCCTTGAGGTCGGCGGTCGCCCGCCGCAGGTATTCGAGCAGCTTCTCTTCGTTCACCGTTGACACGCCGTCCCCCTGAGTGGTCCTACGGGCGGTTGTGCTGTCGTCCTGGAGGTGCTTAGGGCTCACTGAGCTCCCCGTCGAGGAGGTCGAACAGTTCGTCGGCCGATGCCGTGCTGATGTCGGTCCCGCCCGCGCCGGTCCCGCCTGTCGGGCCGTCCGCCCCGGCGGCCCCGCCGCCGGGGCCGGCCTCGCGCCGGTCGGAGCCCCACGCCGGGTCCTCGACCAGGGCGACCAGGGTCCGGAGCCGTTTGGCGAGCGCGGCGCGGTCCTCGTGGCCGACCGGGCCCTCCGGGGCCGCGAGCGCCGAGGCCATCCGGTCGAGTTCGGCGATCGCCTCGCCCGGGGTGGCGGGGGCGGACCGCTCGCCGCCCCCGGCGGGCTCCCCGCCGCTCTGCGGCAGCTCCTCGTCGAGGAAGCCGGCGAGCGCGGCGGGCGTCGGGTAGTCGAACACCAGCGTCGCGGGCAGCTTGGTCCCGGCGGCGGCGCCGAGCCGGTTGCGCAGCTCGACGGCGGTCAGCGAGTCGAAACCGGCGTCCATGAACCCCTCGTCCGGGTCGATGGCGGCGCTCGACGGGTGGCCGAGCACCCCGGCGGCCTCGGCGCACACCGCCTCCAGGAGCGCGCGCCGGCGGTCGTCGGCGCCGTGCAGCAGCGCGAGGAGCGCGGGGGTGCCCGGGGCGTCGCCGCCGCCGTCGCCGTCCACCGCGGGGCCGGCGGGGGCCGCGCTCCGGCGCGGCGGGGCGGCCCGCACCAGGTTCCGCAGCAGGGCGGGCACCTCGGCGCCGGACGCGGCCTCGCGCCGGAGCCCGGCCGCGTCGATCCGCATCGGCAGCAGGACCGGCCCGCCGCCGCGCAGCGCGGCGTCGAACAGGGCGAGCCCTTCACCGGTCTCCAGCGCGCCGATGCCGGACCGGCGCATCCGCTTCAGGTCGGCGGCGCCGAGTCCGCCGGTCATGGCGCTGCGCTCGGCCCACATGCCCCAGGCGAGGGAGAGGGCGGGGTGCCCCGCCTCGGCCCGCCGCCGGGCCAGGGCGTCCATCGCGGCGTTCGCGGCGGCGTAGGACGCCTGCCCCGCGGTGCCGAACACGCCGGCCGCGGAGGAGAAGAGGACGAACGCGTCGAGGCCGAGACCGCGGGTGAGGTCGTCGAGGTGCCGGGCGGCGTCCGCCTTGGGGCGGAGCACCGGGGCCAGGCGCTCGGGGGCGAGGGCGGCGGCGATGCCGTCGTCGACCACGCCCGCGGCGTGCACGACCGCGCTCAGCGGGTGCTCGGCGGGGATCTCGGCGATGACCCGGGAGAGGGCGTCGCGGTCGGCGGCGTCGCAGGCGGCGACGTGCACCTCGGCGCCTTCGGCCGCGAGTTCGGCGGTGAGCTCGCCGGTCCCGGGGGCGTCGGGGCCGCGCCGGCCGAGCAGGAGCAGCCGCCGCACGCCGTGCTCGCGGACCAGGTGCAGGGCGAGTACCCGGGCGAGGGTCCCGCCGGCGCCGGTGATCAGCACGGTCCCGCCGGGCCGGAACACGGAGGGCTCGGGCCGCTCGGCGCCGCCGTCCGTGGATCCGGCGCCGGTGTCCGCTCTGCCGTCGGCGCCGCCGGCCTCGGCCGGTGCGAGCCGGGCGGCGAGGACGCCGCCGCGCCGGACGGCCAGCTGCGGCTCGCCGGAGGCGACCGCGTCGGGGAGGGCGCGGAGCGAGGCGGGGTCGCCGTCCAGGTCGACCAGCCCGAACCGCCCCGGGTTCTCGGTCTGCGCGGAGCGGACCAGCGCCCAGGCCGCCGCGGCCGCGGGCGAGGGCGCGGGATCGCCGCCGGCGGCGACCGCCCCCCGGGCGACCAGCACCAGCCTGCCCTCTCTCTCGGCGTCCGCGCCGATCCACCACTGGACGAGCCCGAGCGCGGCGCGCGCCGCCCCGTGCACGTCGCCCCCGCCGGGCAGCGGAACGACGACCGTGCCCTCCGGCGCCGCCCCATCGGCGCCGCCGCTCTGGACCCGGACGCCCGGCCACCGGGCCTCCAGCGCGGCGGCGAGGCCCTCGGCCCCGTCCCCGCCGGTGGCCAGTACCGTGACCGGGGCACCGGCGGCGTCCTCGGCGGGCGGGGCGGCGACCGGGTCCCATGACACCCGGTACAGCAGGCCGCCGCGGGCCGCGCGGTTCAGCGACTCGGGGGCGGCGCGGCGCAGGGTGAGCCGTTCGACCTCGGCCACGGGCCGCCCGCGGTCGTCGGAGAGCAGGACCGACACGGCGTCGTCGCCGAGCGGCTCGATCCGGACGCGGGCGCGCACGGCCCCGGGGGCGTGCACGGTGAGGCCGCTCCACACGAAGGGCAGCCGGATCCCCCCGTCGCCGGGGCCGAGCCCGCCCGCCGCGATGGCGTGCAGGGCGGAGTCCAGCAGCGCGGGGTGGATCGCGCAGCGGGCGGCGTCGGCGTGCGCCTCCTCGGCCAGGGCGACCTCGGCGAACACCGCGTCCCCGCCCCGCCACACCGCGCGCAGGCCCTGGAAGGAGGGGCCGAACTCCAGTCCGGTCTCGGCGAACCCCTCGTACAGCCCGTCGAGCGGGACCGGCCGCGCCCCGGCCGGCGGCCAGGCCGCCGGTCCCTCCGGGGCGGGGGAGGCGGGGTCCGGCGCGGGCCCGGCGGCGATCGTGCCGGAGGCGTGCCGGGTCCACGGCTCGCCGGGCCCGGCGTCGGAGGGGCGCGCGTGCACGCTCACCGACCGGGAACCGTCGGCGCCGGCCGCGGAGACCGCCACGTGCAGCGCCGCGTCCTCCCCCTCGGCGAGCGGGAGCGGCGCTTCGAGGGTGAGTTCGCGGACCGTCCCGCCGCCCGCCTGCTCGGCGGCCCGCACCGCGAGCTCGCCGAAGGCGGTTCCGGGCAGCAGGGCGCCGCCCGCGACGGCGTGGTCGGCCAGCCACGGCTGCGCGCGCAGGGACAGCCGACCGGTGAGCACCGCCCCCTCCCCGTCCGGCAGCGGCAGGGCGGCGCGCAGCAGCGGGTGGTCCACCTCCTCCAGGCCGAGCCCTTCGGCGCCGGGCCCGGCCGCACCCTGGTCGGGCGCGTCCAGCCAGAGGCGGCGCCGCTGGAAGGCGTAGGTGGGCAGGGCAGTGCGGCGGGCGCCGCTCCCGGCGAAGAACGCCTCCCAGTCGGGCCCGGCGCCGTGCACGTGCGCGGCGGCCAGCAGGGCGGCGGCGGTCTCCGCCTCGTCGCGGCCGCGCCGCAGCGCGGGCAGCAGCAGCGGACCGCCGCCGGCCCCTCCGGTCTCGGCGCTCCCGCCGGCGCCGGGGGAGCCCTCGGGGGCGCCGTCCAGGCAGTCCCGCGCCATCGCGGTCAGCACACCGTCGGGGCCCAGCTCCAGGTAGGCGGTGACACCGCGGGCGGCGAGCTCGCGCACGCCGTCGCGGAACCGGACCGCGTGCCGGATGTGGCGCACCCAGTAGCCGGGGTCGGCCAGCTCCTCGGCGGAGGCGGTGCGGCCGGTGAGGTTGGAGACGACCGGGATCCGCGGGGGCCGGTAGTCGAGCCGCTCGGCGACCGCGCGGAACTCCTCCAGCACCGGCTCCATCCGCGGCGAGTGGAAGGCGTGGCTGACCCGCAGCCGCCGGGTCTTCCGGCCCCGCTCGCCCGACCAGTGCCGCTCCGCCTCGGCGACCGCCTCCTCGTCGCCGGAGAGCACCACCGCGGACGGGCCGTTGACGGCGGCGACGCCCAGGGCGGCCTCGCGGCCCTCCAGGTAGGGCGCCACCTCCTCCTCGGCGGCCTGCACCGCGAGCATCGCGCCGCCCTCGGGGAGCCCCTGCATCAGCCGGCCGCGGGCGGCCACCAGCGTGCACGCGTCGTCCAAGTCGAGGACACCGGACACGTGCGCGGCGGCCAGCTCGCCGATGGAGTGGCCGATCAGCACGTCGGCGCCGAGCCCCCAGGACTCGGCGAGCCGGTACAGGGCGGTCTCCAGCGCGAACAGCGCGCACTGGGTGTAGCGGGTGCGGTGCAGCTCGGCGGCCTCCGGGGTGCCCTCCTCGGCGAACATCACGTCGCGCAGCGGGAGGTCCAAGTGGGCGTCGAACCGGGCGCACACCTCGTCCAGCGCCCGCGCGAACACCGGGAAGCGGCGGTGGAGGCCGCGCCCCATCCCGGCGCGCTGGCTGCCCTGCCCGGAGAAGAGGAACGCGGTCGCGCCCTCCTGAGCGGTGCCGAGGTGCAGGCCGGGGGCGGTGCCGCCGGACGCCAGCGCGTCGAGCAGGCCGCGCGCGTCGCCGGCGCCGCCGGGCAGCAGGACCGCGCGGTGCGGGAAGGCGGTGCGCTCCGTGGCCAGGGTGCGGGCGAGGTCGGGCATCCGCGGCGCCCCGGAGGGCGCGCCCCCGCCCCGGCCGTCCCGGCCCTGCTCGTCCCCGTCCCGGCCGCCGGGCGCCTCCCCGGCGGCGGCCCGGTCGAGGTGGTCGCGGAGGGCCGCGGCCTGCCCGCGCAGCGCCTCGGGCGACCGGGCGGAGAGCACCAGCGGCAGCGGCCGGGCGTCCGCGTCCTCCTCCGGCGCCCCGGCGGCCTCCCCGGCCGCGGACCCGGCCGGGCCCTGCTCCAGGACGACGTGCGCATTGGTCCCGCTGATCCCGAACGAGGAGACCGCCGACCGGCGCGGCCGCCCCGTCTCCGGCCAGGGGGCCGGCTCGGAGAGCAGCGCGAGCCCGCCGGAGTCCCAGTCGATGTGCCGGCTGGGCTCCTCGGCGTGCAGGGTGCGCGGCAGCGGCCCGCGCCGCATCGCCTCGACCATCTTGATGACCCCGGCGACGCCCGCCGCGGCCTGCGCGTGCCCGATGTTGGACTTGACCGACCCGACGGCCAGGGCGCGCCCCTCCGGCCGCTCCCTGCCGTAGACCGCCTGGAGCGCCCGGGCCTCGATCGGGTCGCCCAGGGCGGTCCCGGTGCCGTGCGCCTCCACCGCGTCGACGTCGCCGGGGGCGAGCCCCGCGTCGTCCAGCGCGGCCCGGATCACCCGCTGCTGCGAGGAGCCGTTCGGCGCGGTCAGCCCGTTGGACGCGCCGTCCTGGTTGACCGCGGTGCCGCGGACCACGGCGAGCACCTCGTGCCCGTTGCGGCGGGCGTCGGACAGCCGCTCGACCAGGAGCAGCCCCAGCCCTTCGCCCGGCCCGAACCCGTCGGCGCCGGCCGCGAACGCCTTGCACCGCCCGTCGGGCGCCAGCGCGCGCTGGCGGCTGAAGTCCACCAGCATCGCCGGTGTGGACATCACCGCCACGCCGCCGGCCAGCGCCATGTCGCACTCGCCGCTGCGCAGCGCCCGCACCGCCTGGTGGAGCGCCACCAGCGACGACGAACACGCGGTGTCGATGGTCGCCGCGGGCCCCTCCAGGCCGAAGGTGTAGGCGATGCGGCCGGAGGCCACGCTCGGCGTGCTGCCGGTCAGCAGGTACCCCTCGACCTCCTCGGGGGCGCGGGGCATGCGGGCGGCGTAGTCCTGGTAGCTGAGGCCGACGAAGACGCCGGTGCGGCTGCCGCGCAGCGACTCGGGGACGATCCCGGCGCGCTCGAACGCCTCCCAGGACGCCTCCAGCAGGAGCCGCTGCTGCGGGTCCATGGCCAGCGCCTCGCGCGGGGAGATCCCGAAGAACGCCGGGTCGAACTCGGCGGCGTCGTGCAGGAACCCGCCGCGGTCGGCGTAGGTCGTGCCGCTGTGCGCGGGGTCCGGGTCGACCAGGGACTCCAGGTCCCAGCCGCGGTCGCGGGGCAGCCCGGAGGTGGCGTCGCCGCCCCGCGCGAGCAGCTCCCACAGCTCCTCCGGGCTGCGGACGCCGCCCGGGTAGCGGCAGGCCATCGCGACGATGGCGACCGGGTCGTCGCCGGTCCCGCCGCCGGCCCCGCCGGCTCCGGCCGCTCCGGGGGCGGCGCCGGGCTCCGGGTCGTCGCCGAAGAGCTCGGCGCGGACGTGCGCGGCCAGCTCCGCGGGGGTCGGGTGGTCGAACACGGCCGTCGCCGGCAGCCGCAGCCCGGTGGCGGCGTTGAGGCGGTTGCGCAGCTCGACCCCGGTGATCGAGTCGAACCCGATCTCCTTGAACGGGCGGTCGGGGCGGACGTCCCGGGGCCCGGAGAAGCCGAGCACCCCGGCGACCTCGCTGCGGACGGCCTCCAGCAGCGCCCGGTCGCGCTCCTCGGCGCCGGCCCCGGCGGTGCGGCGGGCGAGCGGCGCGGCGGGCGCCGCGGACTCCTCCGGCGCGGGCGCCTCGCGCTCCCGCAGCCGGCGCACCTCCGGAAGGTCCTGGACGAGGGGGCGCGCCCGGTCGACCGTGTAGGCGTAGAAGAACCGCTCCCACTCGATGTCGGCCACGGTGAGCACGGTCTCGTCGCAGGCCACGGCGCGGTCGAGCAGCTCCAGCGCGGACTCGGGGTCCATCGACGGCAGGCCGTGCCGGTGCAGCCGCTCGCCGACCGAGCCCTCCGCCGCCATCCCGCCGCCGGCCCAGGGGCCCCAGGCGACGCTCAGCGCGTGCCGACCGGCGGCGCGGCGCTCCTCGGCGAGGGCGTCCAGGTAGGCGTTGCCGGGCGCGTAGTTGCCCTGCCCGGGGAGGCCGAGGGTCGCGGAGACCGAGGAGAACAGGACGAACGCGTCGAGGTCGAGGTCGCGGGTGAGCGCGTCGAGGTGGCGGGCGCCGGCCGCCTTGGCGTGCAGGACGCGGGCGACCTGCTCGGGGCGGAGGGACTCCACCAGGCCGTCGTCCAGCTGCGCGGCGGCGTGCACGACGGCGGTGAGCCGGGGCCCGTCCGCGCCGTCCCGCAGGCCGCCGATCAGCTCCGCGACCCGGTCGCGGTCGCCGACGTCGCAGGCGACCGCGGTCACCTGCGCGCCCGACGCCTCCAGCTCGGCGACGAGGGCGGCGGCGCCGGGCGTCTCGGCCCCGCGGCGGCCGGCGAGGACGATGCGCCGCGCGCCGCGCGAAGCGACCCACCGGGCGAGGTGGCCGCCGAGCGCCCCGAACGCGCCGGTGACCAGCACCGTCCCCTCGGGCGACCAGGTGCGGACCGGGGACCGGTCGGCCAGCGGGGCGCGGACCAGGCGGCGCACGAGGACGCCCGAGGGGCGCACGGCGACCTGGTCCTCGTCGCCGTAGGCGCCGCCCAGCACGGCGGCGACGGCGCGGTCCGCGGCGCGCTCTGCGGCGCGGTTCCCGGTGCGCTCCGAGGCGCGGTCGGGAGCGCCTTCCGCGCCGGGTGCGGCAACTTCGGGAACGGCGGCCTCGGATGCGGCGGCTACGGGCTCAGCGGCTTCGGGCTCGGCGGTCTCGGGAACGGCGGGCCCGGATGCGGGATCCGGCACTGCGGGCAGGTCGATCAGGCCGCCCCAGGACCCCGGGTGCTCCAGGGCGGCGACGCGGCCCAGCCCCCAGAGCATCGCCTGCTCGGGAGAGGGCGGGGCGTCCGCTCTCCCGGTGCCGACCGCCCCCTGCGTCACGCACCACAGCGGCGCGGCGACGCCGGCGTCGCGGAGCGCCTGGATCAGCAGGACGGTCGAGGCGAGCGCGGTGGCCGGCACCGGCGAAGCCTCCTCCCCGGCGGGGTCGGAGCCGTCCGGGGAGGTCCCGAGCAGGGACACCACCCCGGCGAACGGCCCGGGCCCGGAGGAGCCGTCCTCGGGGCCCTCCGCGCCCTCGGCGAGGGCGGCGGCGCGGACGGCGTCGGCGATGGCCTGCCTGCCGTCCTCGGGGCCGACGGCGACGGCGCACGTCGACCCGCCCGCGGCCCGCACGGCGCGGTCGATGCCGGCGGCCGCACCGCGCAGCGCGCCGGCGGTGTCCGCAGCAGAGCCGCCCGCAGCAGGGGGGGTGGCGGCAGAGCCGTCGGTGGCAGAGCCGTCGGCCCCGGAGAGGGCGGAGGGGACGGCCAGAAGCCAGCGGCCCTGGAGCCGCGTCCGGGGGATGCGCGCGGCGGAGGAGGAGCGCGTCCAGACGACGCGGTACCCCCAGGCGTCGAGCGGAGAATCGGCGGCGGTCCCCCCGGTTCCGGAAACGGTGTCGCCGCCCCCGGAGAGCGCGGGCCGGGGCGGGGGAGCGAGCCAGTAGCGTTCGCGCTGGAAGGCGTAGGTGGGCAGGTCGACGGCCCTGGCGCCGGTCTTCGCGAACAGGCTCGCCCAGTCGACGTCGAGGCCGTTGGTCCAGGCTTCTCCGGCGGAGAGGAGGAGGCGGTCGAGTCCGCCCTCGTCGCGGCGGAGCGATCCGGTGCCGACGATGTCGTCGGGGAGTGCCATGAGGAGGACGGGGTGGGGGCTGGTCTCGATGAAGAAGAGGTGGCCCTGCTCCTTCAGCGCCTCCACGGAAGGGCCGAAGAGGACGGGGTGGCGCAGGTTGCGGTACCAGTAGTCGGGGCCGAGGGCCGTGGTGTCCTCGATCCAGTCGCCCTCCAGTGAGGAGAAGAAGGGGATGTCCGCGCGGCGCGGCCGGATGCCGGCGAGCAGTTCGCGCAGCTCGTCCTGGATCCGCTCGACGTGGGGGGAGTGGGAGGCGTAGTCCACCGGGACGCGGCGGGCGCGCAGGCCCGTCTTCTCGCACTCTTCGACGAGTCCGTCGAGGAGGTTCGCGTCGCCGGAGACGACGGTCGCACTGGGGCCGTTGACCACCGCGATGGACAGCCCTTCCCGCCCTGCGATGATCTGTTCGACCTGGTCCTTGGGTGCGGCGATGGAGACCATCCCGCCGGACCCGGCCAGGGCCTTGAGCGCCTGGGCGCGCAGGATGACCACGCGTGCGGCGTCCTCCAGCGAGAGCGCCCCTGCCACGCAGGCGGCGGCGATCTCGCCCTGGGAGTGGCCCAGCACCGCGTCCGGCTCGACACCGAGGGAGCGCCAGACCTCGGCCAGGCCGATCATGGTGGCGAACAGGGCGGGCTGAACCACGTCCACCCGGTCCAGGGAGGCGGAGCCGTCGGTGCCGCGCAGCACGGCGGTCAGCGACCAGTCCACCAGCCCCGAGAAGGCCGCTTCGCATTCGTTGATGGTCCGGGCGAAGACAGGGGAGGAGTCGAGCAGTTCGGCGCCCATGCCGATCCACTGGGAGCCCTGCCCGGGGAAGACGAACACCGTCCGCCCCTTGCCGGCGACCGACCCGCGCACCCACTCCTCGCCTTGGAGCGACATCGCCCGGTGCTCGAACACCGAGCGGCCGGTGGCCAGGGAGAAGCCCACATCGACCGGGCTCAGCCCCGCACGCTCGTCGAGCAGGTCCGCGAGGCGGCCGATCTGCTCCTCGATCGCCTCGCCGCTCTTGGCGGACAGGATCCAGGGGGCCGCGGGCAGGGCCTTCGGGAGGGGACGGGCGTCTTCCGGGGCGTCCCCGGCGTTCTCTCCGGCCTCTTCGACGATGACGTGGGCGTTGGTGCCGCTGATCCCGAACGAGGACACCCCGAACCGGCGCGGCCGGCCGGCCGCGCCGGTCCAGGGGGCCTCATCCGCCAGGAGTTCGACCGCGCCCGCGTCCCAGTCGACCTCCGGGGTGGGCTCGTCGACGTGCAGGGTCTTCGGCAGGACGCCGTTGTGCAGCGCCAGCACCATCTTGATGAGCCCGGCGATGCCGGCGGCGGCCTGGGCGTGGCCGATGTTCGACTTCAGCGAGCCGAGCCGGAGCGGGGCGGTGTCGCCGCGCTCCCGGCCGTAGACGGCGAGCAGCGCCTGGGCCTCGATCGGGTCGCCGAGCCGGGTGCCGGTGCCGTGCGCCTCCACGGCGTCCACGTCGGCCGGTTCCAACCGGGCGTCGGCCAGCGCGGCGCGGATCACCCGCTGCTGCGCAGGCCCGTTCGGCGCGGTCAGACCGTTGGACGCGCCGTCCTGGTTGATCGCGCTGCCCTTGACGACGGCCAGCACCCGGTGGCCGTTGCGGCGCGCGTCCGACAGCCGCTCGACGAGGAGGACGCCGGCGCCCTCGGCCCAGCTCGTGCCGTCGGCGCCGGCGGCGAACGCCTTGGAGCGCCCGTCCGGCGCCAGCCCGCGCTGCCTGCTGAACTCGATGAACATGCCGGGCGTGGCCATGACCGCGACGCCCCCGGCCAGCGCCATGTCGCACTCGCCCCGGCGCAGCGCCTGCACCGCCAGGTGGAGCGCCACCAGCGACGACGAGCACGCCGTGTCCACGGTCAGCGCCGGACCCTCCAAGCCGAGGGTGTAGGCGACGCGGCCGGAGAGCACGCTCGTCGTGGTGCCGGTGAGCAGCCGCCCCGCGGAGGCGTCCACGGCGTCCTGGAGCCGGGGGCCGTAGTCCTGGGCCATGGCGCCGGTGAAGACGCCGACCTGGGCTCCGGCCAGGGAGATCGGCGGGATCCCGGCCCGTTCGAGCGCCTCCCAGGAGGTCTCCAGCATCAGCCGCTGCTGGGGGTCCATGGCCAGCGCCTCGCGCGGCGAGATCCCGAAGAACGCGGCGTCGAACCCGGCGGCGTCGTCCAGGAACCCGCCGTGGCGGACGCTGCTCGTGCCCGTCCGCTCGGGGTCCGGGTCGTACAGGGACTCGGTGTCCCAGCCGCGGTCGCCTGGGAACTCGGCGATCGCGTCGGTGCCGGAGGCGACGAGCCGCCACAGGTCCTCGGGGGAATCCACGCCGCCGGGCAGTCGGCAGGCCATGCCGACGATCGCGATCGGTTCGTCGTCCTGGAGAGGGGACGCCGCCGCACCCTTCGAGCCGCCGGCGTGGACGGCGGAGGCCCCGCCTTCGATCTCTTCCAGCAGGTGCGCCGCGAGCACGTCCGGCGTCGGGTGGTCGAAGACCAGGGAGCTGGGGAGTCGGAGCCCAGACGAGGCGGCGATCCGGTTGCGCAGCTCGACGCCGGCCAGTGAGGTGCATCCGAGGTCTCGGAACGTGGAGCCGGTGTCGATCTCGCCGGTGGACTCGTAGCCCAGTACGGCGGCGGCCTGGGAGAGGACGAGGTCGAGGACCTGCCGGGACTTCTCATCGGCGGAAAGCCCGGCGAGGCGCTCGGCCAGGGGGGAGCCGCCGGCGTCGGCGGGAACGTCGGCGGTGTCGGGGAGGGCGTCGGTGAACCAGTGCCGGCGGCGCTGGAAGGCGTAGGTGGGCAGGTCGACCGTTTTGGCGCCGGTGTTCGCGAACAGGTTGGCCCAGTCGATGGTGAGGCCGTTGGTCCAGGCTTCTCCGGCGGAGAGGAGGAGGCCGTCGAGTCCGCCCTCGTCGCGGCGGAGCGACCCCGTCCCCACGACGTCGTCGGGGAGTGCCATGAGGAGGACGGGGTGGGGGCTGGCCTCGATGAAGAAGAGGTGTCCTTCGTTCCTCAGGGTCTCCACCGCGGGGCCGAAGAGGACCGGTTCGCGCAGGTTGCGGTACCAGTAGTCGGGGCCGAGGGCCGTGGTGTCCTCGACCCAGGTGTTGTCGGTGGCCGAGTAGTACGCGACCTCGCCGCGCCGGGGAGAGATCTCTGCGAGCAGTTCGTGTAGCTCGTCCTGGATGCGTTCGACGTGGGGGGAGTGGGAGGCGTAGTCGACGGGGACGCGGCGGGCGCGCAGGCCCGTCTTCTCGCATTCGTCGATGAGTCCGTCGAGGAGGTTCGCGTCGCCGGAGACGACGGTGGCGCTCGGGCCGTTGAGCACCGCGATGGACAGTCCGGTCCGGGATCCGATGAGTTCTTCGACGTCATCGGCGGGTGCGGCGATGGAGACCATGCCGCCCGATCCGGCGAGCGCGCGCAGCGCCGGGGAGCGGAGGATGACCACGCGTGCGGCGTCCTCCAGCGAGAGCGCCCCTGCCACGTGGGCGGCGGCGATCTCGCCCTGGGAGTGGCCCAGCACCGCGTCGGGCTGCACGCCCAGGGACCGCCAGACCTTGGCCAGGCCGACCATCATCGCGAACAGGGCCGGCTGGACGACGTCGACCCGGTCCAGGGAGGCGGCGCCGTCGGCGCCGCGCAGCACGTCGGTGAGCGACCAGTCGACCAGCCCGGAGAACGCGGTCTCGCATTCGGCGATGGCCTGGGCGAAGACCGGGGAGGAGTCGAGGAGTTCGGCGCCCATCCCGAGCCACTGGGACCCCTGCCCGGGGAAGACGAACACCGTTCGCCCCCGCCCTGCGACCGAGCCGCGCACCCACTCCTCGCCCTGGATGGACATGGCGCGGTGCTCGAAGACCGAGCGCCCGGTGGCCAGCGAGAAGCCCACGTCGACCGGGTCCAGGCCAGGGTTCTCGGTCAGGAAGTCCCCGAGCCGCTCCACCTGGGCGTCGCGGGCGTCCGCGCTCTTGCCGGACACGAGCCAGGGGGCGGTCGGGAGCGCGGTTCGAGGGCCGCTCTCAGCGGCACCGGCCCGGGCGGGGGCGCCGCCGGGCTCCTCGGAGAGGACGACGTGGCAGTTGGTGCCGCCCATGCCGAAGGAGCTCACACCGGCCGTTCGCGCCGCGCCGCCGGGCGGGGCTTCGAGCGGTTCCCGCTCGGTGACGACGCGCAGCCGCAGCTCGTCCAGGGGGATCTCGGGGTTGGGGGTGGCGAAGTTCAGGCTGGGCGGGAGTTCGCGGTGGTGCAGCGCCAGCACCGTCTTGATCAGGCCCGCGATGCCCGCCGCGCCCTCCAGGTGCCCGATGTTGGTCTTGACGGAGCCGACCGGCAGAGGCCGGCCCTCGGCGCGGCGGGCGCCGCCGAGGACCGCGCCGAGGGCGGCCGCCTCGATCGGGTCGCCGACGGGGGTGCCGGTGCCGTGCAGCTCGACGTGGCCCACGTGCGCGGGGTCGACGCCGGCGTGCTCGTAGGCGGTGCGCAGGACCTCGGCCTGGGCGTCGGTGTCGGGCACGGTCATGCCCTTCTCCGCGCCGCCGCTGTTCACCGCGCTGCCGCGGATGACCGCGAGGATCCGGTCGCCGTCCTCCCGGGCGCGCGCGAGCGGCTTGAGCAGCACCAGGCCGCCGCCTTCGCCGCGCACGTAGCCGTTGGCGCGGGCGTCGAAGGTGTAGCAGCGGCCGTCCGGGGACAGGGCGCCGAACCGGGCCTCGGCCACGGCGCTCTCGGGGGCGATGTTGAGGTTCACGCCGCCGGCGAGCGCGAGGTCCGCCTCCCCGCGGATCAGGCTCTGGCAGGCGGCGTGCACCGCGACCAGGGACGACGACTGGCCGGAGTCGATGACGAGGCTGGGGCCGCGCAGCCCGAGGGCGTAGGAGAGCCGGTTGGCGATCATGCCGCGGTGCGTGCCGGTGAGCGTGTGCCGGTCGAACTCCTCGGCGCCCTCGCGCTGCAGCAGCGAGGCGTAGTCGTCCCAGATCGCGCCGACGAACACGCCGACCCCGGTCCCGCGGCGGGAGGCCGGCGGGACGCCCGCGTGCTCCAGGGCCTCCCAGCCCAGTTCCAGGACGAGCCGCTGCTGGGGGTCCATGGCGGCGGCCTCGCGCGGCGAGATCCCGAAGAACGCGGCGTCGAACCGGTCGACCGCGTCGAGGAAGGCGCCGCGGCGGGTGGGCACGCGGCCGGGGGCGTCGGGGTCGGGCGAGTAGAGGTCCTCGGCGTTCCAGCGGTCGGCGGGGGTGTCGCGCACGGCCTCGGTCCCGCCGCGCAGCAGGTCCCACAGTGCGGCGGGGCCGGGGGCGCCGGGGAAGCGGCAGGCCAGGCCGATGACGGCGATGCCGCCGCCCGCTCCGGTGGGGGCGGTCACGGGTCGCCGGTCTTCCTGACGGTCTTCCATCGCTTTCCAGACCCCCATCGATCCGCTCGGGACGCAGTTCGGCGATTCGCGGAATTCGCGCCCGCCGGTCCGCGGTTCCGCGCCGGGGTATTCCTTATTCATTTCGAAAGGAATTGTTCGCTCCGGTGTTTCTCCGCCTTCGGAGGGGCGCCTCCGGCCTCGGGGTCGGGGGCGCGCCATTCCGTTATCGCCGCCACCGGACGCTACGGAGTCGGGGGCGGCCGGACAACCCCTAACCAGCGGCTTCCCGCGTGACCTGTCGGCTTCGGGGGCAACCCCTCAGGCACCCCTATCCGGGGCCGGGGAATAGGGGGTGTCGTTTTCCGCGGTGCGGATCGGGGTGTGGGGGTGGAACACCGGGCGGGGTGGTGTCCGGAGAGCGGGTCCCGGTGCCGATCGGTCGCCCGGAACCCGGTGCGGGAGGGAGAACTTGACGCGGTGGGGCCGGTGTGGTGAGGGTTCGGTGGCGACTCTACAGTAGATGTGACCGAAGCCACACGACCGAAAGCGGCCATGAACGCACGTTCGGTGACCGCTCGGACACGGATCCGCATTCTCCCTCTTGGTGCGCTCCGTTCGGCGCCGCCCCCGCATTCACCCGCCAATTCATATCCGCCGCCGCTTCGACACGTGTGGGTAGAGTCGATTCGCCCAGCCCATTTAACCCCAGGTAATCGTGGAACGCCTCGGACGGACACGGAGGACGTGTGTTGGTGAGGCTCGTCGAACGGTCGCGTGAACTCGATTCGCTGAGATCTGTCATCGACGCCTCTTTCGCCGGTGACGGTCAGATCGCCCTCGTCTCGGGCGCCGCCGGAAGCGGAAAGACCGAGCTCCTGCGCGAGGCGCGGGGATACGCGCGCTCGGTCGGGGGCAACGTCATCGCGGGCCAGGGGGCCGTGGCCGACCGCCGCCTCCCCCTCGCCTTCATCGAACAGCTCATCAGCGGCGCGGCCATGACGCCCGAAGAGGCGGAGAAGGCCGCCCGGGCGGTCGAAGAGGCGGCGAGGGCCGCGGAGGAGGCCCCCTGCTCCGCCGAGGAGCCGCTCCACGCCCACCACCTGCGCGATATGTGCAGGCTGCTGAGGTCGCCCTCCAACGCCCCGGTGCTGCTCGTCGCCGACGACATCCACCACGTCGACCCGGCCTCCCGGCAGGTGCTGATGCACTTCGCCCAGAACGGGCTCTCGCGCCCGCTCGGGTTCCTGTTCAGCGAGCGGGTGGGCTCGTGGCCGGAGTACCAGATGTTCCGCAGCGCGCTCATGCGGATGCCCAACTGCCACGCGCTGTGGCTGCCCCGCCTGTCGCCGGACGGGGTCCGCCGGGTGCTGGCCGACTCCTTCCCCGAGGAGGCGGCGGCCCGCCAGGCGCCCGCCTACCACGACGCCAGCGGCGGCAGCCCGCTGTTCGTGCGCGCGCTGGTACAGGACCACGAGGCCGAGCGCGGCCTGCGCGGGCCGGGGGAGGACGGCTGCCACGACGGCTGCGACGGCGCCCTGGTCACCGGCGAGGCCTACGCGCAGGCGGTCCTCACCTGCCTCTACCGCAGCGAGCCCGGCGCGCTGCGCACCGCCCGCTGGCTGGCGGTCGCCGGCCCGGTCGGGGCCCCGCTCATCGAGCGGCTGGAAGGCATCGAGGGCGGCTCCGTCAGCCGCCACCTGCACGAACTGACCGCGATGGGGCTGCTCGACGGGGACGAGCTCTGCCACCCCGCCGCGCGCGACGCCGTCCTCGGCGACATCCCCGAGGACGCCCGGCAGGACATGCACCTGCGCGCCGCCGAGCTGCTGCACGAGGAGGGCGAGTCCGCGCTGCTGGTCGCCACGCACCTGGTCGCCGCCAAGTGGGGCGACGCGCCGTGGGCGCTGGCGGCGCTGGAGCGGGCCGCCGAGCAGGCCATGGCCGAGGACCGGATCGACCTGGCGGTGAGCTGCCTGGACCAGGCGGTGCACTCGGCGACCGAGGACGACACCCTGATCCGCCTGGGCGCCCTGCTCATCGCCGCGTCCTGGCGCTGCGCCCCGGCGGTGGCCGCGCGCCGCTTCGCCCTGCTGGACCGGCTCTGGGAGCGCGGCCTGCTGGGCACCCCGCAGGCGCTGCTGCTGGTGGTCTGCCTGGTCTGGTACGGCCGCATCGCGGAGGCGCGCAAGGCGCTGATCGACATCGGCGCGGACGCCGACGCGCAGGACGACCCGGAGTTCCGCATCGCCGAGATGTGGCTGTCCTGCTGGGTGCCGCTGCTGCTGCGGAGGCTGCCCGCCCGGTCCGCCGGCGCGTCCCGCGCGGAGCCCCCGGCCGCGCCGCCGCGCGCCGGGGGCGGCGGCGGGACGTTCGTCAGCGCCCGGATGGGCGCCGAGACGGGCGCGGTGCGCTCCTCCGGGCTCCGGTTCACCGCCTTCTCCGCGCTGCACGACGTGCTGTACGGCGACCCCGACGGGTCGGTGCTGGTCCGCGCCGAACAGGTGCTGGAGCGGTCGCGGCTGTCGGAGAAGACCTACGCCGCGGTGGAGTCGGCCCTGCTCGCGATGGTCTACTCGGACCGCCTGGAGCGGGCCGCCTACTGGTCGGACTCGCTGCGCGACGAGGCGGCGGAGCGCCGGTCGCCCGGCTGGGAGGCGATCTTCGCGGCGGTCCGCGCGGAGGTGGCGCTGCGCCAGGGCGACCTGCGCAGCGCGATGGCCAACGCCCGGTTCTCGCTGACCTACATCACGCCGGAGAGCAGCGGCCTGGCGGTGGGCGGCCCGATGGCGGTCATGGTCATGGCCCACACCGCGGTCGGCGAGTACGACGAGGCCGAGCGGCTGCTGCAGCGGCCGGTGGCCGAGGAGATGCTGGTCTCCCGCCCCGGCCTGCACTACATGTACGCGCGCGGCCGGTACTGGGCGGCGACCGGCCGGAACCGCGCGGCGCTGGGCGAGTTCATGCAGTGCGGGGAGTACATGCTCGACTGGGGCATGGACCGGCCCTCGGTGGTGCCGTGGCGGGCCGCGGCCGCCGAGGTGCAGCTGCGGCTGGGCGACCGGGAGCAGGCGCGGCGCCTGATCGGGGCGCAGTCCGGCCGGATCGGGGCCGGGCAGCACCGCACCCGCGGCGCGACCCTCCGACTGCTCGCGGAGTGCGCGGACCCCGGCGACCGCGAGCGGCTGCTCACCGAGGCCGTCGAGGCGCTGCGGGTGGGCGGTGACCGGTTGGAGCTGGCCCGCGCACTGCACGACCTGAGCCGCCTCCAGCAGGGGAGCGGGGACACCCGCAGGGCGCACACGACGGCGCGCGCGGCCTGGGAGACGGCGGACGCCTGCGGGGCCCGGGTCCTGCGCGAGGAGATCCTGCCGGGCGCCGCGGCGCGGCCCGGCGGCGCCGAGCCGGGCGAAGCGGGCGCCGAGGCCCGCCCGGGCGCGGCGCTCCAGGACCCCGGGAAGGGCGCCCTCCCGGAGTCCGCCCCGGCGAACGGCCCGGGCCGGGGCGCCCCCTACAGCGAGACGCTCTCCGAGGCCGAACTGCGGGTGGCCGCCCTCGCGGCCCGCGGGCTGACCAACCGGCAGATCTCCAACCGGCTGTGGATCACGGTCAGCACGGTCGAGCAGCACCTGACCCGTGTCTACCGAAAACTGAAGGTGGCCCGCCGGCGCGACCTCCCCACCGACCTGATCCACCAAGAGGGCACCCTGGCCCCCTGACCCCGCCCGCCCCTCCCTGATCCCCGACATCAACATCACCGCAAGAGGAAAGAGGGGAAGGGGAGAAGAGCGGGAGCCCCCACTCGAGCGCGGCGCCCCACGGGGCCAGGGTTCAAGCGGGCGGCGACGGCGCAGGCAGGGGCGGGGCGAAGGCGGTCGCCCGGGCGCGGCGCCTCACGGAGCGAAGGTTCAGACCGGCGGCGACGGCGGCGGTGGGGACCGGCTGGTCGGTCGGGTGCGGGCCCCACGGGGTGAGGGTTCAAGCGGGCGGCGACGGCGGCGGTGGGCACCGGCTGGTCGGTCGGGTGCGGCGTCTCGCGGAGCGAAGGTTCAGACCGGCGGCGACGGCGTAGGCAGGGGCGCGGTCGGGCGCCCTGGCCGGGCGCGGTGCCTCACGGGGCGGGGGCTCAAACGGGCAGCGAGGGCAGCGGTGGACACCGGCCGGTCGGTCGGGCGCGGCGCTCCGTGAAGCGAAGGTTCAAGCAGCGGCGACGGCAGCGGCAGGGGCGTGGTGGAGGCGGTCGCCCGGGCACGGGCCCCACGGGGTGAGGGTTCAAGCGGGCGGCGACGGCGGGCAGGGGAACCGGCTGGTCGGTCGGGTGCGGCAGAGCGGGGTGGGGCGGTCGGGGCGGGCCGGGGTGGCGGGTTCGCCGTTTCCGTGTCGCCCGGGCGCCGGGGCCGACCGCCTCTGAAATCGCTACACCTCTTTGACCTGGATGAATACGCAGGGTGATGGTGGGGTGGGGCGCCCTGCGCACCGCGAGAGCACCTCGGTGATTCCCGGGCGCGCATCCCGGCCCGGATCGGCCCCCGAGAGGCCCGAATCGCCCCGGTCGGGCCGGTGTTCGGGGGTTCGAGCCGCCCGCAAGGCCGGGAAGCAGGGGGCCGGAACCCGGGGAGGGATGGCGCGAGGGCGAGATGTCGCTTTTGCTCTCCTGGAAGGACCCGCTTTGGCCACTCTGGGTGATCGGTGAGGGGATGGTGGGGGCTTGGGGGCTTACTACTCGCTGGTAGATGTAATCGGGGTGCTCTCGCGGCGCGCAGGGCGCCCCCGCTCCCGCCCGATCCCCGCCGCAAACCAGGCATATAGGGATAAGACCCCCTGGCGGGCCCGGGCAAGCGGGCCGGCTCCCTGCGCCGGGGCACCACTCCGCTCCCGCCTTCGCCGCCTGCTTGAACCCCCGCCCTGCGGGGCGCCGCGCCCGGGCGACCACCCTCGCCCCGCCCCTACCGCTGCCGTCGCCGCCCGTCTGGACCTGCACTCCGCGAGACGCCGCACCCGACCGACTGGCCGGTCTCCACTCCTCGCCTTCGCTGCCCGCTTGGACCTTCGCTCCGTGGGGCGCCGCGCCCGGGCGACCGCCTGCGCCCCGCCCCTGCCTTCGCCGTCGCTGCCGGTTTGAACCGTCACCCCGTGAGGCGCCGCGCCCGGGCGAGGTCTGCGCCCCGGCCCTACCCTTGCCGTCGCCGCCTGTCTTGACCTGTACTCCGCGGGGCGCCGTGCCCAACCGACCGGCCGGTCCCTCTCCCGCCGCCGCTGCCGGTCTTGACCTTCGCTCCGTGAGGTGCCGCGCTGGACCGACCGGCCGGTGCCCACCGACGCCTTCGCCGCCGGCCTGAACCCCGGCCCCGCGGGGCGCCGCGCCCAACCGGCCGGCCGGCCGCCCCCTTCCGTCGCTGCTGCTTGGGTGAACCTCGCCCTGGGGGCGTCGTGCCCGGTTACGGGTGGGGTGTCCGGGTGTCCTGGGCTGCGAGGGCGGAGACGGTCTGGCGGAGTCCCTCTTGCAGGGGGATCTCGGGGTGCCAGCCGGTGGCGGTGTGGAATCTCGACGGGTCGATCTCCACGCTGCGGAAATCGGTCTCCTCGGCCTGGGCGGGCGGTTCGACCGAGAGGACCGGGACGGGGGGACGGCCGGCGTGCTCGGAGACGAGCCGGGCGATGTCGGAGAAGACGTCCCCGAGCCGGGCCCCGCGGCCGGTACCGACCAGCCAGTGCCCGCCCGCGAGGGCGTCGGCGTGGTCCAGTGCGGCCGCGAAGGCGCGCGCCACGTCGCGGACGTGCACCAGGTCGCGGAGCACGGTGCCGTCGTTCCACATGGTCAGGGCCTCGCCGCCCAGCGCGCGGCGGGCCATCGAGGAGACCACCCCCCGGTCCCGCGCCGCCGGGTGGCGGGCCTGCCCGAACACGGTCGGCAGCCGCAGGGAGGCGCCGCGGACCGCGCCCTCGGCGGTGGCCGCCTTCAGGGCCTGCTCGGCGGAGAGCTTGTGCCGGTCGTAGGCGCTCCGGGGCCGGTCCGGCTCGGTGCCGTCGAGCCGGGTCCGGTCGGCGAGGCCGACCTGGGTCGTCGTCCCCGCGAACACGACCGCCGGCGGCGGGCCCGCCGTGCGGCGGTCGCGCACCGCGGCGATCAGGTCGTGCATCAGGCCGACGTTCACCCGCTCGGCGCCGCCGTCGCCGCCGGCCGCCCGCCAGCCGGTCGCGCCGCCGAGCCTGGCCGCCAGGTGGACGACCGCGTCGGCGCCTTCGACGGCGCGGGCGAGCTCGCCGCCGGCGGTGAGGTCGGCGCTGCGCACCTCGACGCGGGCCGCGCCGCCGGAGGGCTCGGGCACCGGCCCCCGCGCCACGAGCCTGAGCCGGACCGGCCGCCGGGAGAGCTCCTCGGCGACCCAGGAGCCGATGAAGCCCGAGGCGCCGAGGACGGCGATCAGGGGCCGGGACCGGGACTGGGGGTCGGTCACCGCCACAGCTCCTCCCCGATCTCCCGGCAGCGGGCGTAGGAGGGGAGCAGGCCGCGGGCCTCGGCCTCGGCGAGGGTGGGCGCGGCCCGGTCGCGGGCGGACAGGACCGGGGCGACGTCCTCCGGGATCGGCAGGCCGAGCCCGGGGTCCAGCGGGGAGACCGCCAGCTCGTTCTCGGCCACGTAGGAGCCGGAGAGCAGGTAGGACATCACGGTGTCGTCCTCCAGCGCGATGAACGCGTGGCCCACGCCCACGGGGAGGTACATCGCCCGGAAGCCGTCCTGGTCGAGCAGGACCGAGTCCCACCGGCCGAACGTCGGGGAGCCGGTCCTGATGTCGACCACGATGTCGATAGCCCTCCCGCGCGGGCAGTAGACGTACTTGGCGGTCCCCGGGGGAGTCGCGGTGAAGTGGACCCCGCGCACGACGCCCCGCTTCGACCTGCTGTGGTTCGACTGGGCCACGGGGAACAGGGGGCCGCCCACGGCCTCGGTGAAGGCCGGCTCCTGGAACGGGGCGACGAAGACGCCGCGCTCGTCCGGGAAGGCCTTCGGGGTGAACTCGAAGGCCCCTTCGACCTCCAGCGCCCGCGCGCTCATCGTCTCGGTCTCCACCAGGGCGGGGGAGTGCGGCCGCTGCGGCCGCCGGGCCCCGGACACGTCATCGGACACGTGGTCGGACACGTCGTTCCGCCTTTCGCTCAGTCTTCGGTGGACTCGGGGGCGGGGGCCGGGCGGCGCACCGCCAGGAACAGGCCGCGGCCCTGCTGGACCCCCTCGATGTACTCGGCGTCGAGGCCCGCGCCCGCGAACGCGGCCTCGTACTGCGCCCTGGTGAACAGCCGGGCCGTGTAGGTCTCGGAGAAGTGCCGGACGCCCGACCCCCGGTCCGCGACGGTGTAGTGCACCTCCATCCGCGAGCCGCCGCCGTCGCGCACGGAGTGCGAGACCCGGGCGACGGTCCGCTCCCCCTCGGTGACGACGTCGGCGGAGACGTACCCGTCCAGGAAGGTCTCCGGGAACCACCAGGGGTCGACCGCCGCCACGCCCCCGGGGGCCAGGTGCCGGGCGAAGCAGCGCAGCGCATCGGCCAGCCGGTCGAACGACTCGGGGTGGCCGATCGACCCGAACAGGCAGGTCACCGCGTCGAACGACCGGCCGAGGTCGAAGTCGCACATGTCCCCCTGGTGCAGGGCGGCCCGCAGGCCCTTCGCCCGCGCGGCCTCGATCATGTCCTTGGACGCGTCGAGCCCCGCGACGTCGCCGAACGACTCCTCGAACGCCTCCAGGTGGGCGCCGGTCCCGCAGCCGACGTCGAGCAGCGAGGCCGCGCCCGGCATCCTGCCGCGGACCAGCCCCCCGATGTACTCGGCCTCGGCCCGGTAGTCCTTGCCCCGGCCCCGGTACACGAGATCGGAGATCTCGGTGAATTCCGCTCCGTACACGCTCTCACCTTCACTCGTTCCTGAGGGGGTCCCGCCCCCGCGGTCTCGGCCTCGGGGCCCTACAGGGTCCGCAGGACCTCGCGCAGGGAGGCGATCACCCGGTCCTGGACCGCCTCGGGCAGCGAGGGGTACATCGGGAGCGAGAAGATCCGCCGCGCCAGCGACTCGGTCACCGGCAGGGAGCCCTCCGCGATCCCCAGGTGGGCGAAGCCGCGCATGGTGTGCACCGGCCACGGGTAGCTGATGTTCAGCGCGATGTCGTACTCCTCCCGCAGCCGCCGGAGGATCTCGTCGCGCCGCGGGTGGCGGACGACGTACACGTAGTAGACGTGCTCGTTGCCGGGGGAGGTCGCCGGCAGTTCGAGGCCGCCGGGCCCGCAGACGTCGCCGAGCCCCTCCTCGTAGCGGCGGGCGACCTCCCGGCGGCGCCCGATGTAGGAGTCCAGCCGGGTGAGCTTGCGCCGGAGGATCTCGGCCTGCACCTCGTCGAGCCTGCTGTTGTGGCCGGGGAGGCGCTCGACGTGGTAGACGTCCTCCATCCCGTAGTAGCGCAGCCGGCGGAGGGCGGCCGCGGTCTCCGCGCCGCCGGTCAGCACGGCGCCGCCGTCCCCGTAGGCCCCCAGGACCTTGGTCGGGTAGAACGAGTAGGCCGCGGCGTCGCCCAGCGTCCCGGCGAGCGCCCCGTTCCGGCGCGCGCCGTGCGCCTGCGCGCAGTCCTCCACCACCGCCAGCCCGTGCCGGCGGGCGATGTCCAGCAGCGGCTCCATGTCGGCGCACTGCCCGTACAGGTGGACCGGGACGAGGGCCTTGGTGCGCGGGGTGACCGCGGCCTCGACCAGGGCGGGGTCGATCAGGTGGTCCTCGGCGCGCACGTCGGCGAAGACGGGCACGGCCCCGGTCCCGTCGATGGCGACCACGGTGGGCGCCGCGGTGTTGGAGACGGTGATCACCTCGTCCCCGCGGCCGATCCCGAGCGCCTCCAGCGCCAGCCGCACGGCGTTGGTGCCGTTGTCCACGCCGACGCAGTGCGCGGCGGAGTGGTAGGCGGCGAACTCCTCCTCGAAGCCCCGCACGCTCTCCCCGAGCACGAGGCGGCCGCTGGCGAAGACCTTCCGCACCGCGTCGAGGATGTCCTCCCGCTCCGTCCCGTACTCCGGGAGGTAGTCCCAGACCTGGGTGGTCACTCGTCATTCCTCCTCGTAGAACCCGCAGAACGTCAGCAGGCTCCGGGCCTCGACGTTCAGGTGGTGGCCGTACTTCACGAACTCGGTCATCTGCCGCAGGGTGATCCAGGCGTAGTCGTCGGGGACGTCGAGCGGGAAGCCGTCCCCGGCCTCGACCATGAGGTAGCGGTTGCGCGCGTGGTAGAAGCGCCCGCCCTCCTCGGAGAGGACGGCGTCGAACCGGATCCGCTCGGCCGGCGCGCCCAGGACCTCGTCCAGGAACAGGGGGCGGCGCTCCTCCGGGAGCCCGTCGTAGTTCTCCGGCCGGCACTGGACCGTGGGCGCCATCTCCACGCCGTCCAGGGAGCCGGTCTCGATCCGGGCCTGGACCAGGAGGTGCAGCACGCCGCCGATGGGCCGCACCAGCATGGCGATGACGCCCTGGCCCCGGGGCTCGAACATCGGCTGCTGCCAGCCGGGCACCTCGCGGCCGCCGCCCTCCACGGACACGCCGATGACGGAGAAGTGCAGGCCCCGCTCGTGCACGATGGCGCCGTCCCGGTGCCGCCAGCCCTCGACCTTCGCGAGGGGGACGGAGCGCCGGGTCAGGGTGCACCGCCCCTTCGCCTCGGTGAACCAGCTGAGCACCTCCACCATCGAGTGCAGGGAGTACTCCGCCCGCCAGGAGCGGGCCAGCGCGCCGCGGAAGGTGCCCGCCGCCGCGCCGCCCTCCCGCAGCCGCAGGGCCGCGGCGCCGGCGAGGACGGTGCGGACGTCCATGTTGACCAGGTCGGGCACCCGGAGGAGGGCGCCGATCTGGGCGAAGCTCAGCCAGCAGAAGTCGTCCAGGACGGGGACGTCCTCGTCGACCCGGACGATCATGTTCCGGTTGCGCTTGGTGAGGAACCACGAGCCCTGCTCGGACTGGAGGACGTCGGAGAGCACCCGGCCGCTCCTGGGGGCGGCGAAGTGGTCCAGGTAGGGCACCGCCCTGCCGCCGTGCACCCCGGAGATGTTGCTCTCCGTGGCCTGCACGGTCGGTGAGAGCTGGAGGCCGTTGACGTTGCCCGGCTCCATCTTCGCCTGGAGCAGGCAGTGCGGGGTGCCGCCGAAGTCCTTGACCAGGATGCCGAGGACGCCCCGCTCCGGCTGGACCATGATCGGCTGCTGCCAGGCCTCCGCCCCGCGCCCGGAGCCGGTCAGGTCCAGTCCCTCCACGGTGAAGAACCGGCCGGTGCGGTGGGAGAGGTTCCCGGTCACGGGGTCGGCGGACCACCCCTCGATCCGGTCCAGGTCGATCCTGGTGACCCGGTGCCTCTGCTCCCGGTGCCGGTGGGCGAACCAGGCGTGGAACTCGCTCAGATCGGTGAACATGTGCCCTCTCCCTGCGCGGTGGCCGTACCGACGGTCGGGCCGCCGCGCTCCTCGGCGCTGCGGAAGGACGTCGGCCGTGAGGCGCGGGCAGGGGACGTGGTCAGAGTCCCCGCCCTGTTCGAACCGCTCGGCCCGGGGGACCGGGCCGCTCCGCCCCCTCGCCCGGCGGGTCCGGCGCCCGGCGCGGATGCTCGTCGCCGGCCGTCAGCCGCCGGCGGGCCCGTCGGCCGGCACGGGGGCCGGGCCGTACTCGCCGACGGCGGACGCGGCCTGGTTGAGGACCTTGACGATCCACGAGTCGAGGCTCTCGTTGTGCGCCTTCGCCGCCATCACCCAGCGCTGCTTCATGTCGGGGCTGGCCTGGACCTGGAACCGGACGTCGCGGGACTCGCCCTTGGCGCCGTTGAGCTGGTAGGCCTTGATCCGGCGGCGCAGCTCGTTCCGGGACCAGGCGAACTTCGCCGCGCGGTCCAGCCAGCGGTCCTGCTCCTCCGGGGGCAGGCCGGCCACCTCGGCGTGGTGCTGGAAGCTCAGGCCCTGCCGGCGCCGGTCGGTGCCGAACTTCCGGGCGACGCAGGCGTAGTTCCGCAGGGTCTGGTAGCTCAGCCCGGTCCTCTGGACGGCCACCTTGTAGCGGTCGGGGTAGTTGTCCTGCCCGTAGACCAGCCAGTCGCCGATCCACCAGCTCATCGACTCCCAGCAGGCGAAGAGCCGGTCGCCCAGCTCCTCCCACTCCTCGATGGAGAGCTGCTGCGGAATTATCAGCGAAGTGCCGGCGAGGAGGCCGGTCGAATCGACCCCCAGTTTGCCGAGGAATGAGGACAGGGAATCCCCCGCGGGCGGTTCCCAGAAAACATCATTGGAGTTAACATCGGAGAAGCCCGAGTCGACATCGCTTGGGACACGGACTCCGCTCGAGCTCGACCGAGACAATAACATCACCATTCCCTTTATTGCGGGTCGGGGGTCGCCTGTTCGCGACAACAGTCAATGGCAATCTTCCCAAACTGGACATCCCGGATTTTTGTTGAACTATACAAATCAACTGCGACCGTGTCTAGAGGATGCTCGTCCGGGGTCGGGCCACGGGCAAGTCTGGCCGAGCCGGCGGCGATTTGTCCACCGGGCTTCCAGTCGGTTCCACGTTGTGGTACATCGCCTTCTCCAAGTGCCGAAATCTCCCGTGCGAACTGCAAAAACGTTCTTAATCAAAGGCCGCTACCGAGTGTGAGGCATGCCTGGACCGCCGTTCCCCCTAGATTCACCGAGTGGAAAATAGGGGCCCTTATTCCAGGGGGCGCCCCGACTCTAGGGGTTGCGGTTGCACTCCCTTGCCGAGCACTTCCAGGGCGGTTTGAAAACGTAAATGCGCATGGGAATGCGCGAGGGTCGCATTCGCTGTCCAATGCGCACCGGCAAGGCGGAGCGATGTGCACGGACGACCCTCGGAAACCCGGTAATATGAGCGGGCGGATGAATCCGAACGCTTTTTCAATCGAGTCGGGACGGGGGAGCCGGCCCGACTTCGCGCCTCCGCCGCAGGCGCATTTCCTCCCTCGGATCGGAGCGGTGGGAACCGGTGCGCCGGCGCGTCACCGGGAAGTGCGGGAGAGGCGCTCCTCGATGGCGGCGACGGCCCTCTCCGGGGAGTCGGCGAAGAACCGGACCCGGGTCACCGCGGCCTCGTCCCGGTCGAAGAAGACCGCCGGAACGGGGGAGGCGAACTCGACGGCGACGTTGGTCCTGCCGAACATGGTGACGGTGAGGGTGCCGCCGTCGACCGAGACCGGCCCGCTCCGGTGCGCCTCGGGGGAGACGCGGACGGAGGCCGCCTCGTCCAGCGGGAAGGCCACGTCGGTGGTGGCCCCGTGCCGCACCCGCAGCGTCCGCGGGCCGACCAGGTGCCCGTTGGAGTCGTAGAGCGCCCACAGGCCCACCGCGTAGAAGGCGAAGTAGAGCGAGACCCCGAACAGCACCCAGCGGAGCCAGTCGGGTCCGCCGACGAACAGCAGGGACAGCGCGCAGCCGGGCACGGTGACGGCCAGCATGCCGATCGAGATCGCGCCCGTCGGCCCGGAGGAGGGGAGAGCGGTCGTCCCGGGGTCAGGGGAACGCCGCCGGAACAGGCGGGGGAAGGCCAGCGTCACCAGCAGTTCCTGCTTGACCAGGAACGCCACGCTCGGCGGGAGGCAGGCGTCCAGGCTCGCCATGGCGGCCTGGACGCGGCTCGCCCCGCGGGCCCGGGCCTTGCGGAAGGCGATGCGGATGGCGGCGAACTCGGCGATGACCACCCCCAGGAGGCACGCCTCCAGGACCGCGATCAGCACCGCGGCCTGCGCCACGTTCACCACGCCCGCGAACACCAGGAACAGGTTGGCGGCGATGATGATGAACGGCAGCCAGCGCAGGAAGGCGGCGACCCGGGGGTGGCGGAGCATGAGTCCCTCGTCTCGAAGCGGAGTCCGTCGGACCCCACACTGAGGGCTTCACGCCGCGTCAGGGCAAGTCCGGGCCCTCCGCGGCCGCGGCGGCGAGCTCCGGGAACTCGCGGACGAGGAAGTCGGCGATGTCGTCGGAGGTCGCCCAGTCGGCGGAGCCGACCCGCTCCAGGACCGCCAGGTCGAACTCCTCCTCGATGTAGAGGACGAGGTGGACCAGCCCGAACTCGTCCAGGGCGGCCAGCCCCGCCCCTCCGGGCGCCTCCCGCTCGCCCGGCTCCAGGCCGACGGTCATGTCCTTCACGTCCAGTGCCAGGGTCCGGACCCTGGCCCGGACGCCGCTGTCGGTCGTGCCCATGGTTCTCCCTTCCTCTCAGATCCGCTCGCCGGCCAGGCCGAGCAGGCGCGGGACGGCCTCGGCGGGGGAGGGCATCCGCTCCGACGCCTCCCGCAGCTCCGCCGCCCGGGCCCGGTAGCCGGGGCCGGCCAGCAGCTCCTCCAGGCTCTTGCGGACCGCGTCCCCGGTCGCCTCCTCCGCGGTGAGGGTGAGCCCCGCCCCCAGCGCGGAGATCCGCCGCCCCTTCGCCGGAGCGTCGAAGAACTCGGGGATCACGAGCTGGGGGAGGCCGTTGATCAGCGCCGTGCTGAGCGAGCCGAAGCCGCCGTGGTTGACCGAGACCGAGCAGTGCGGCAGCAGCGCGTTCAGCGGGACGAAGCCCACCGGGTGCACGTTGGCGGGCAGCGGCCCCACGTCCTCGGCGGGGAAGGTCGCGACGACGTCGGCGTCCAGGTCGGCCAGGGCCTCCAGGATCTCCGGGATGCGCACCGCCGAGGGCGCGACCGGGTCCTTGACCGAACCGCCCAGGCTGAAGCAGATCCGGGGGCGCTCGGGGGCCCGCCACAGCCACCGGGGCACCTCCGACCTCCCGTTGTAGGGGACGTAGCGCACCGGGACGACCGGGCGCCCGGTGGGCATCCGCATGGCCTCGGGCGACTGCTCGACGGTCGCCATACCGGTGGTCATGTCCTCGGAGAACTCCCCGCCGAACCTGCCCACCCGGGCGGAGATCCACTCCGCCAGGGGGTCGGGCCGGCCGGCCTCCTCGTCGCGGCGCTTGACGAACAGCTCGCGCATCCGGCCGTAGAAGTCGAGGCCGAGGACGATGCGGGCGTGCGCCGCCCCGGCGGCCTTCGCCGCGATCGCCCCAGCGACGGTGCCGGGCTCCCACACGACCAGGTCGGCCCGCCACTCCCGGGTGAACTCCACCAGGTCGTTGATGATCGGGTCGTTCACCATGCGGAAGAGCCAGTTGACCGAGTTCGCGTACCCCGAGTGCAGGTACTCCCAGCCGATCTCCTCCTCCGGGGCGTCCCCCCGGCCGAACGGCGGCTGGTCGTCCGCGCGGGTCATCCGGGACAGGTGGGGGCGGCGCCCCAGGAAGGACCGGATGACGCTGTCCCGGCCCACCGGCACCCCGGTCAGCCCGGCGCCGGTGACCGTCTCCATCAGCTCCGGCGGGCCCGCCGCCCGCACCTCGTGCCCGGCCGCGAGGAACGCCCAGGCCAGCGGGACCATATTCCGAAAATGCGAAGGCTCGGCGTAACTGGTGAACAACACGCGCATGGCGGCATCTCCAGACGTCTAGAAGGCCGGTGGATGCTACCAGGGGGTGCACCGAATGTCTCCGGGGTCGGCACGAAAAAGGCGTTCGGGGTGCGGAACGCTGTTATCCCTTCTTTTTCAAACCTGCTTTCCGCTGTTCTGCGACGGCCCTTCGCCGCGGCGGCTGTACCGCTGGCGGGACACTGGCGGTGGGCCGTCAGGGCTGATCAGAGGGGAGCTTCGGGGTGTGCGCCCGCCCGGGTGCGCGTTTTTTCGGGGGTGCTGCCGGGAAAGGCGGAAATCGTCTTGACTGGCGTTCGCACCGCCTGGCTAATGTTCTGGAGTCGTCGGAGACAGCGACCGCCGGCGATGAAAGCACCACCAAAGGAAAGGGGTAGGAATGCCTGCCGTCACGCAGAACATCGAAGAGCTCGCCGCGCAGATCAAGGCCGCCGAGGCCGAGGTCGTCGCCGACCAGGGCGAGGCGCTCGACCTGTCCAGCCTCACCGGGCTGGACGAGGCCGAGCTGCAGACCCTGCTGGAGTCCAAGAGCGGCATCTCCGCCGACGAGGACGCCCAGGGGTCCGTCATGGCGGCCGCCGCCTCCGTGGCCGCGCACTGCTGATCGGACCGGCGTGACCACCGAGGGCGGCGGGGCACCATGACCTGCGGCGCCGGCCGGGCCGGCACCGCGCCCCCGAACCCTCGGTGAGCACCGCGCACCGGGCCCGGGCCGTGCTGCGGGGCGGCACCGCCCCGCAGCACACCCGGGCCCCGGCCCGCGCACACCGCCCGCGCACCCGGCGCGGCCAGCACACCAAGTACAGACCGATGGGGTTCCGTGGACCGGTACGAGAGAGTCTTCAGAAGCATCGCCGAACAGGTGAAGGTGGTCTCCCCCGACCTGTTCGAGCAGGCCTCCTATGGTTCCAACGCCCCCGTCCGCGTGCTGGACCTGCGCGGCGACCTCCCGGTGCGCCAGCACCTCTGGAGGTTCCTCTACCTCCACTACTACTGCGGGGACCTGGAGGCCGCGGCGATCCTCATGCAGGGCGTCCGGCGGGTCACCGCGGTCACCGACTGGGAGGCCCCCGAACTGGGCAGGCGGCTGCGGGAGATCAGCGCCGGCCGGACCTTCCTGAGCCGGGGCTGGAGCATCGCCTCCGAGGAGGGCGGCCGGGTCGAGGTCCGGCGGAACGGCGTCCGGCTCAGGGCCGACCCCGCCGACGTCCTCCCGGATCCGGGCGGGGAGGGCGTGCGGCTGAGGCTGCCCGCCCACCGGCACTACACCGAGGCCCGCTGGTTCACGGCCCTGTCGGAGGCCGGCCCGCCCGGTAAGGACGACGGCCCGCTCCGGCGGCACTACTTCACCCCCTCCGGGGCGGAGGCGGCGGTGCGGCTGCTCCGCCGCTTCGTCGGCGACCCGGGGTTCGCCTTCCCCTGGCAGCTCAAGCTCCTCAACTCCCCGAGCGGCTACCACCGGCTCGACCCGTTCGTGTTCTACGTCGGCGAGCGGCACGAGCGCCGGGCCGCCCCGCTGCTGCAGGCCGTGCACGCGGACTTCGCCGCCGACCTGCGCGACGAGGGCCCCTCCCTGGCCAGGCGGCGGGGAAGGGGGTGGCACGACGCCCCGGAGCCGGCCGCCGCGGCGGGGCCCGGGGCGGTCAGCTACGGCCAGTTCCACGCCACCCTGATCGCCGACGCCCTGATCGAGGCCTACACCGCGGGCGCCGACGGCCCGGAGGAGCGGTTCGCCGCGATCGAGCGCCGCTACGCCGCCGAGGGCCTGGACGTCCGCGAGCCCTACCGCCCCGCCCGACCGAGCGGCCGGGAGGTGGCATGAGCACCGGAGCCGCGCCCGGGGTGCGGGCCCCGCGCGTCCTGGACGGCCCGATCGCCGCCCGCAGGTGCGCCGGGACCGGCGCGGAGCAGGTGTGGGAGGAGACCGTCCGCGGCGACCACACCGCCTACCTGCCGGAGGACCGGCTGCGCGCGCTGGAGCGCGTCCTGCCCGGCCGGGCCGGGTGCCTGGTGCCGCGGATCCCCGACCCCGGGGCGCCGGAGCGGGCCGTGTGGCCCGCCGTGCCCACCCGCGCGCTGCTGTTCGACGACCTCACCGCCCCGGAGGGGCCCCCGGCCGGCGCCGAGCGGGCCTTCGAGGGGCTCGGCCGGCTCCTGGCCGCGGTGCACCGGGTGGCACCCGACCGGGTGCCGCCCGGGCTGCCGGACCGCACCCGCGGGGCGGCGTGGACCGGGGCCCTCCCCGGGCCCGCCGCGGACGTGCACCGCATCCGCGGCCTCCTGGCCGAGCGGGCCGGGCCCGCGCTGGCCCAAGCCCTGGCGGCCCCGCCCGCCCGGGGCCCGTCCGCCCTGGTCCACGGCCGGTTCTCCACCGCCCTGGTGGTCCCGGGGGACGCGCCGGCGCTGCTCGGCTGGCGGGAGGCCGGGTGGGGCCGGCCCATGGCCGACCTGGCGTTCATGGCCGCCGAACTGGTCGAACTCGCCGGGGCCGCCGAGGAAGGGCGCCGGCGGCGGCTGCTGGGCCTCGGCCGAGCCCTGCTCGCGGGGTACGGGCGGGGCGCCGGGCGGCCGCCGTCCGCCGCCGAGCGCGCCGAACTGCGGTACGCCGCCGCCCACCGCATCACCGAGCACATGGCCCTGAACGCCGTCTTCGGCGGCGGAACCAGGGGGCCGCTGGGGCTGCTGCTCCGCTGCGACGGCCCGTTCGCCGCCCTGCTCACCGCAACCGAGGGAGGAACAACCTGATGACCGAGGCCGCCCCCGCCGAAGGCGAGGAGGTCAGGCTGCTGATCGGGGTCTGCGGGTCGGTGTCGGCCGTCGCCGTCCCGCACATCCTGGCCTGGCTCCCGCTCAGCGGATTCACCGGTGTGGTCCCCCGCGTCGTGATGACGCGGAGGGCCGCCGAGATCATCGGCCCGGGCGCGATCCGGCCGTTCACCCCGCACCCGGTCCTCACCGGCTGGGACGACACCGGCCTCGCGGTCCCGCACGTCGAGCTCGCCCGCTGGGCGGAGGTCGTCCTGGTGCTCTCCGCGACCGCGAACTTCCTGGGCAAGGCGGCGAACGGCATCGCCGACGACCTGCTCACCTCGGTCGTCCTGGCGGCGGAGGTCCCGGTCATCGCCGTCCCCTCGACCAACGGGGCGATGCTGGCCAAGCCCGCCGTGCAGCGCAACATCGCCCGGCTCAGGGAGGACGGGGTGGACGTGGTCGAGCCCAAGGCCGGGCTCGTCGTCGCCGACCAGGGGCGCGGGACCGGCTCCATGGGCGACTTCCGCCCCATCGTGGTCCGCGCCCTGGCCAAGGCGGTCGCCGCCCGCACCCCGGCCCCCTCCGCCGGCGGACCCCCGGACGGCGGACCCCCGGACGACGGAAGCCCAGCGAAGGAGACCACCGCCCATGCTCACCCCTGAGACGCGGCTGTACCGGGAGCGGGAGCTCGACCTCCGGGTGGATTCCGGCGGGTCGGTCCGCCTCCACCACCAGGGGCGCGTCCTCAAACTCGGCCCCGAGACCCTGTCGGTCCTGGACGCGCTGCGCTCGCCCCGCACCGTCACCGAGCTGCTGCGGTTCTGCGCCCCCCGGATCACCGGCGCCAGGAGCACCGAGCTGATCCTGGCCACCGCCTCCCAGCTGGTGGAGGGCGGGGTGGTGCGCACCGAGCCCGACGCCCGGTTCTCCAAGGGGCCGGTGTACGGCTACGACACCTCCTACGTGCACCAGTTCATCCTCAACGACACGATCCGCAAGCCCGCCTTCGTCCAGGCCGTCCGGGAGCTGGTCCGCCCCGACGACGTCGTGCTGGACCTGGGCACCGGCAGCGGCATCCTCGCCATCGCCGCGGCGCAGAGCGGGGCCCGCAAGGTCTACGCGGTCGAACCCGCCGGCATGGTGCACCTGGCCGAGAAGCTGGCCGTGCACAACGGGGTCGCCGACCGGATCGAGTTCCTCCAGGAGTGGTCGCACTCCCTGCGGCTCCCGGAGAAGGCCACCCTGCTCACCACGGACATCGTCGGCAACGAGGCGATGGACATGCTCATCTGGGAGACCGTCGACGACGCCCGCAGGCGCCTGCTCACCCCGGACGCCCGCCTCCTCCCCGGCCGGCTGGACGGCCTGGCCACGCTCGTCGACGTCCCGGACGAGGCGGTCGCCGCGCAGCGCATCGACGAAGCGCAGCTGGACCGGTGGCGGCGGTGGTACGGCATCGACTTCGCGCCGTTCCGCGACGCCCAGCAGGGGCGGTCCTCCTCCTTCTACGAGCGCCCGGAGACGGTCGGCACCTGGACCGCGCTGAGCGGCGCCGACCCCCTCTACGAGGTCGACCTGTCCGAGCCGCCCCGGCGGCTCTCCGAGCGGCGCACCCTGACCGCGACCCGGGCCGGGCGGGCCAACGGCGTGGTGGTCCACTTCCGCGCCTCCCTCTCCCCCTCGGTCGACTTCACCTCCTCCCCGTGGACCGGCGGCCCGGAGAGCCACTGGTACAGCTGCGTGTGGCTGCTGCCCGAGGCCGTCCCGGTCCGCCCCGGGGACCAGATCGACATCCGATTCGACTACGCCGGTGAGGGGCGGGTCGACCTGGCCCGCGCCGGCACCGCCGACAGCGGAAAGGCCTCCTGATGAAGCTCCGGAACCGGATCCCCAAGATCGACGGGGTCGGCGCGCACCGAGAGGTGGCCGTCGAGACCACCTACGAGCGGGTGGTCCCGCACATGCGCAGGGTCGGCATCACCCGGCTGTCCGACATCACCGGGCTGGACCGGATCGGCATCCCGGTCTGGAACACCATCTGCCCCTCCTCGCACGACATGATCTCGGTGTACAACGGCAAGGGCGGCACCGACCTGGCCGCCAAGACCTCCGCCATCATGGAGGCGGTCGAGCGGTTCGCCGCGGCGCTGCCGATGCGGCCCGAAGAGGTCGCGAGCGTCGGCGAGCTGCGCGCCGCCGGGCGCGCCATCGTCGCCCCCGACGAGGTCAACCTGGAGCCGTTCCACGTCTGCGGCCCCGACACCCCGATCTCCTGGGTGAAGGGGCACGACCTGGCCCGGGACGAGGAGGTGCTGGTCCCGCTCTACCTGGCCGGCTACTACTCCCGCTACCACGAGGTGCCCAGCCACCGCCTCGGCACCACCAACGGCATCGCCTCCGGCAACTCCGTGGAGGAGGCGGTCTGCCACGCGCTGTGCGAGCTGATCGAGCGGGACGACTGGACCATGGCCGACCTCATCGGCAACCGGATGAGCCGGCTGGTCGGCAGGGGCACCTTCGGCTCCGCCACCGGGCCCGTCCTGCGCTGGCTGCACGAGCGCCACCGCAACGTCGACCTGGACACCCTCCCGCCCAGCGCGCAGCGGTACGTGCAGATGTACCGGGACGCCGGGCTGGAGGTGTCGCTGAAGGACGTGAGCTCGGAGACGGGCGTGTGCACCGTGCTGGCGCTGGTGGCGGAGAACATCGCGAACACCTTCTCGCAGAGCCACATGGGCATGGGCACCCACCCCGACGCCGAGACCGCGGTCTGCCGGGCCCTGTGCGAGGTCGCGCAGAGCCGCGCCGTGGACATCAACGCGCTCCGCGAGGACATCACCCTCCCCGGCGAGGAGGTGGAGAAGTTCTTCTTCCACGTCCGCCGGAGCGGCCAGGTGAACAAGGAGGCCTGGGCGTTCAAGCCCTCCGAGAGCCTGATCCGCTTCGACGAGCTGCCGCACCACCCCTCCGACGACATCGTCGCCGACATCGACCTGATGATGGGGCGCCTGCGCGAGCGGGGGCTGGACCGGGTGGTCGTGGTGGACCTCTCGCCCCCGGGGGTCCCGGTGAGCGTGGTCAGGGTGATCGTCCCCGGCATCGAGTCGTGGATCATCGACCGGACCAAGCTCGGGCCGCGCGCCGCGCGGCTGTGGGAGGGGACGCTCGGCGAGATCCGGCGCGCGTGCGACCAGGCGGAAGAACCAGTCCGAGAGGGTGTGTGAATGACAGCCGTACTGTTCATCGGCCCGAGCATGCCGATGGAGAAGGTCCGATCGCTGTTCGGCGGCGAGATCCGGCCCCCGATCAAACGGGGCGACCTGCCCGAGCTGATGAACCGCCCGGAGCCGCCGCGGCACATCGGCATCGTCGACGGCCAGTTCCTGCACGCGCTCTCGGTGGCGCCCAAGGAGGTGCTCAACTGCATCTACCGGGGGATCTCGGTCTACGGCGCCTCCAGCATGGGCGCGCTGCGCGGGACCGAGTGCGCGCCGTTCGGCATGACCGGCATCGGCGAGATCTTCCGGATGTACCGGGACGGCGTGCTCTACGCCGACGACGAGGTCGCGATCAGCTACGAGTCGGACACCCTGAGGCCGATCTCGGAGCCGATGGCCAACATCCGCGTCGCCGTCGCCGAGGCCGTCGCCGCCGGGCACGCCTCGCCGGCCACCGCGGAGAAGGTCCTGGCCGCGGCCAAGGCGATGTACTTCCCGGACCGCAGCTACCCGAACCTGAGGCTGGCCACCCGCGGCGAGCTCCCCGAAGAGGAGCACGCGCGCCTGTTCGCCTTCCTCACCGGCCCGGACGTGCCGGACCAGAAGCACCGCGACGCCGAGGAGCTGATCCTCGCCCTCAACGCGGCGGTCGAGGCCGACCGCGCCGCACGGGCCGCCGAGGAGGTGCCGTCGTGACCGCCGCCGGGGAGGGGCTCGCCCCCGAAGAGGTCGCGGCCATGCGGCGGGACGGCTTCCACTTCCCGATCGAACCGCTGACCGAGAAGGAGGCCGCGGCCGCCCGCGCCGACTGCGAGGAGTACCTGGGCATCGTCGACCGCGTCGGCGGGTTCCTCTCCGTGTACCGCTACTTCCCCAAGATCCACCTGTTCAACATGTGGGCCTACGAGATCGCCCGGAACGAGCGCATCCTGGCGGCGGTGCGCAGCCTGATCGGCCCGGACGTGCTGGTGTGGGGGAGCGAGCTGTTCCAGCGGAAGGCCGGCGGCGGCTCCTCGCTCGCCTGGCACCAGGACTCCGTCTACTACGGGCTCGACGGCGTCGAGGAGCACGCCGTCCGGGTCTGGGTCGCCCTCACCCCCGCCAACGAGGCCAACGGGACGCTGCGCTTCTCCCGCGGCTCCCACCTGCTCGGCCCGCAGGAGCACGCCTTCGGCGGCGACACCCTCGCCGACAAGATGCGCGGCGAGGAGGTGCGCATCGACATCGACCCGGGCAGCGAGGTCGCCGTCGAGCTGCGCGCCGGCCAGGCGTCGATGCACAGCATGCTGGTGGCGCACTGCTCCGGGGAGAACACCAGCGGCGAGGACCGGCTCAACTTCGCGGTGGACTACGTCTCCCCGAAGGTGGTGCCCGCGACCCCGGACAGCGCGCTGCTGGTCAGCGGCGCGGACCACGGCCGGTTCCGGCCCGAGCAGGCCCCCGAGGCCGGCTTCGGCCAGGAGGAGGTGCGCCGCGCCATGGCCGCGACCCGGCTGCGGGTGGAGCGCACCAGGGAGGGAACGGCCGGCGCACCGGGGCCGGGGTGACGGCCGCCGACGGGCCCGGCCCGGCGGTGGCGCACGGCGGGGCCGCCCCGCCGTGCGCCACCGCGCGGGCGGCGCGCGCCCTCGCGGACCGGGCCGCCGCCCTGGCCTGGGCCCGCCCGCCCGGGGCGCGGTGGAGCGGCGCCCCGCCGCCCCGCGCCGACCTGAGCGCCTGGCTGCCCGGCGTCGCGGACCAGGCGGAGCGCCCGCTGTGCACGGCCGCCGTCGTCGCCGGGTTCGCCGGGTACGCCGAGCGCCGCCGCGGCCGCGCGCGCACCCCGTCGCTGCTGTTCAACTACCGGACCTCGCGCCGCTACAGCGGCAGCCCCGACCGCTGGGGGTCGACCACGCTGCACGCCCTGCGCGCGTGGAGCGAGTACGGCCTGGTCGAGGAGGAGCACTGGCCCTTCGACCCGGACCGGCTGGACACCGACCCCCCGGCCGGGTGCTTCGAGCGGGCGCGGGAGTGGCGCCAGCCCCACTACGGCAGGCTGGACCGCTGCCCCGGCCCCTGCCCCGCCTACCTGGACGCGATCCGGACCGCGCTCGCGCTGGGCCTGCCGGTCTCGCTGGAGATCCCGCTCCACCCGAGCATCCTGCTGTCGTTCGGCACCGGCGACGTCGTACCGCCCGGCCCCGGCGAGCCCCTGGTCGCCAGGCACGCCGTCCTGCTGTCCGGCTACGACGACACCGCCCGCCCGGCCGGGGCGGCGGGGGAGGGCGCGCTGCGCTTCCAGAACAGCTGGGGCCCGGGCTGGGGCGACCTCGGCTACGGCCGGATCCCCTACGCCCTGGTGCGGGAGGGGCTGGTCAAGGACAGCTGGATCGTCCCCGGCGTGCCGGGGGCGCTCCCGGAGGAACCCGAGAAGGCGTCGGTGCACGCCGCGAGTGGAGGCGAAAGAGAGTGACCCCGTCGCTGAAGGCCGAGGACGAGAGCTCCCTGCGGCGCTGGATCATGGGGGTGCGCTACCCGCCGGCCGACGTCGTCCCGGGCACCGACGCCGTGGTGAGCTCCGCCGAGGACGAGATCGACCCCGCCGAGCTGGGCGAGCGGCTGCGCGCCGCAGGGGCGGCCCGGGGGCCGGTCCTGCGCACCCACCGCTACACGGCCCGGCGCCCGGTGGTGCGCGCCGAGTTCGCCGACGGCCCTCCGCTGATCGTGAAGTGGCCCCACTACGACGCCGACCTGAACAGCGACAACGAGCGCCGCACCCTGGAGATGCTCGACTCGGCGGCGGAGGACCCGGTCCTGCGCGGGGCGCTGCCCCGGCTGCTCGGCGGCGACGCGGACGGCCTGACCGTCATCGAGGCCGTGCCCGGGGCCGAGACGATGGCGGAGGCGTCCCGCAGCGCGGGCGGGGCCGACGGCGCCCACCTGCTCCACTTCGGCGCGGTCCTCGGCCTGCTGCACGGGCTCCCGGTCCCCGCCGAGGTCCGGGACGACCCCGGGTGGCGCCCGCACGTCCCCATCCCGGACGGCCTCCACCTCACCCCGGACGAGTACGCCCACGGGTGCGGGCTCGACTTCGACCACTACGCGGCCTCCCTGCAGGAGGTCGAGCCGGAGCTGCTGGAGCTGCGGTCCACCTGGAGGGCCCGCACCCTGGTCCACTTCGACCTCAGCCCGGACAACGTCCTACTGGACGCCACCGGCGCGGCCGAGCACCCGGTCACGCTGATCGACTGGGAGATGGCCGGGCTGGGGGACCCCGCCTACGACCTCGGGCACGTCCTGGGCCACATGGTCTCGGGCCACCTGCGGGACGCGTCCGGGGCGGGCGGGGCCGCCCGGCCCGCCGGCGCCGCCCGGGTCGTCCAGGGGTACCGGCTCACCCGGGACCTGCCGGCCGCCGAGGTGGCCCGGGCGGTCCGGTTCTGCGGGCTGATCCAGCTGCTCAGCGCCCTGTTCCGGGTGGAGCGGATCGGTTCGCTGGGCGAGATCGGCAGGCTCTCGCTCCGCGTCGGGCAGCGGATCCTGCGCGACCCCGAGGCCATGGCGGACACGCTCTTCGGGCCCGGACTGCTCCGGTGAGCGCGCCCCTCCGGGCCCTGGAGCGGATCGCGGAGGAGACCCGGGTCCTCGGCGCGGACGCGGTCGCGCACACCGAGCTCGGCCGGCTCCCCGTGCCGGACGGCGCCGGGGAGGCCGGCTCCGCCGAGCGGGCGGAGCGGTTCCTGACCACGGTCCTCTACCTCCACTACCACGCCCGGGACCGGCGCGGGCTGGTCGAGGCGCTCTCCGGCGGACCCGCCCGCGGGGCGCTCTGGCGGGGGGAGGACCCCGGCTTCGCGGAGAAGCTCATCGCGGGCATCGCCGGCGAGGGGTACCTGGTGGAGGGGTTCGGCGTGGCCGCGGTGGACGGCGACCGCGCCGACCTCGCCGGGTACGGGCTGCGCCTGCGCGCGCACCGCTCCGGGCTGCGCTGGGCGGGACGGCTGCGCGCGGGCGGCGAGGCGGCCGTGCGCTTCCCGCCCTACCGCCGCTACCTCCAGCGCGGCCGCCTCCTCGTGGTGGGCGACGCCTGCACCGGCGGCCCCCGCCCCGAGGACGTGGTCCGCTGCTACCTCCGCCCGGCCGCGGACGCCGCCGCGGGGCTCACCGCCGGGCTGACCGGGGAGCTGAACGCGCTGGGCGCCCGCTTCCAGCTGAAGCTCGCCTCGCACCCGGACGGGTACGAGCGCGCCGACGCCGCGGTCGCCTACCTCCCGGTCGCCGAATGGGACCGGGCCCGGGGCGCGGTCGCCGCGGTGTGCGAGCGGTTCGCGGACGCGCTGTCCGGGGAGGCGCCCTGCCTGGCGCTGCGGGTGCGGCCGGGGTGGGCGGTCGCCGTCGACCGGGCCCGCCCCGGCTCCCCGAGCTTCGGCCGGGGCCGCTCCGCGCTGGTCGCCCGGGGCCTGGTGGCCGCCTGGCGGGCCGGCGCCCGCACCCCGGCCGACCGGCTCCAGGGCGTCCTCGCCTCGCTGCGGGCCGCAGGGGTGGACCCGCACCGCCCCTACCTCGAACCCGGGCTGGCCCCGCCTCTGTGTTGATCTTGGACTTGTCGACCGGTCAAGGAGTGCTCACCTGCGCAGGTCCGCGGAGCGGGACCGGTCGACAAGTCCAAGATCAACACGGGGGAAGGCGCGGGGCGGCCCGGTCAGGGCGCGGGGCGCGCCCCGCCCCCTTCCGCCCCCTCGCCCTCGCCGCCGAGGCGGAGCATCACCGCGCGGATGACGCGGCGCTGCGCGGGAGGGAAGGAGTCGAGGAGCCCGGAGGCGAGCTTCCCCGCGGCCTCGGCGGACTCCGGGGCCGGCACCGCGGACATGAGCGGCCGGGCCAGCTCTACCAGGTCGTCGACGAGCCGGTCGGTCTCGGCGCGGCCCGGGTCGGCGTGCGCCAGGTCGACGAAGCGCGCCATGACCCCGCCGATCCCCTCCCCGCCCGGGCCGGCGCCGCCGCCGGGGGAGGGGGACGGCGGGCGGAGGGAGGACTCCTCCTCCACCATCAGCGAGAGGAGCTGGGCCGCGGTCCGCTCCTGGTCGATGAGGTCCGGGGCGACCCCGTGCTCGGCCAGCACGTGCGCCCACCCGGTCCAGACCGGGCCGCCGCTCTCCTCGCCGGACCGGTCGTGCTCGGCCCGCAGCCGCGCGATCATCAGCCGCCGCTGCTCGAGCTCGCGCTGCTGCCGGGCGATCTCCTCCTCCCACTCCCGGAGGGCCGTGCCGAGGTCCTCGTCGTCGGCGTCGAGGAGCTCGGCGCACCGGTCGAGGGGCAGGTCCAGCTCGCGGAGGGCGAGGACGCGCTTCAGCGTGTGCACGGTCCCGATGTCGTACCTGCGGTGGCCCAGCTCGTCGCGGCCGGGCTCGGGGACGACGCCGCGCTCATGGTAGAAGCGGAGGGTGCGCGGTGTCGTTCCGAGGAGCCGGGCGGCCTCTCCAATGGTGAGCATGCCCCATTATGGCCATGCCGCTAGGCGGCGGCCCGCTGGTGGCCGAGGACGATCCGGGAGAGCGTGTTCAGGTCCTCCGCCCCCATGTCGGCGGGGGCGATCGCCCCGACGTGCCGGTCCGGGCGCACCACCAGCACGCTCTCGCCGCGCAGCCCCCACTGCCCGGGCGGGTCGGGCACCCGGACCACCGGCAGGCCGGCGGCGGAGGGGAGGTCCGGCCCCCGCCCGCAGAGCACGAACGCCGCGCGGCCGGCCAGGGAGTCGCTGAGCCGGCGCTCCCCGGAGATCCGCGGGTCGCTCAGCCGGGAGCCGACCAGGCCGTGGTCGCCGACCATCAGCGACCCGGACGAGGGGTAGGCGGAGTTGAGCATGGACAGGCTGCGGGCCATGCTCAGGTTCATCCGGGGGAAGGACATGGCCACGGACAGCCCCTTGACCATCAGCTTCTTGGCCCACCGGGGGGTCGACATCTCGGCCCGGGTGCCGGCGTCGATCTGCTGGGAGATGCTGCTGGTCATCAGCCCCCGGCACTCCTCCTCGTAGCTGTCCAGGAGCAGGTCGGCGTCGCCCCCGGCGAAGGCCTCCGCGAGCTTCCAGGCCAGGTTCTCCGCCTCGTTGATGCCGGCGTTGAGCCCCTGGCCGCCGATCGGGCTGATCAGGTGGGCGGCGTCGCCCGCGAGGAGGACCCGGCCGACCCGGTAGCGGCCGGCCACCCTCCGGTGCACGTTGAAGGTGCTGGCCCAGGTGGTGGTCGAGGAGACGTCCCCGAAGAGCGCCCGGACCCGGTGCCGGGCGGCGGCCTCCTCGTCGGCCCCCTCCGGGGGCGTGCTCCCCATGATCCGCCACTGCTCCGGGCCGAACCGGATGCCGACCAGGAAACCGGGCTCGTCCAGGGCGAACCGGAGCCAGCCCTCGGGGGAGGGGGAGATCAGCTCGTCGGAGAGGAGCATCCGGTCGTCGCTGGTCTCCCCCTCCATCGGGACGCCCGCGCAGCGCCGCACGGTGCTCCGCGCGCCGTCCGTCCCGACCAGGTAGTCCGCGGTGAGCAGCAGCCGGCGGCCGTCCCGCTCCACCTCGGCCGACACCCCCGAGGCGTCCTGCTCGATGCGGACGCACTCGCCGGCGACCTCGGTGATGAGCGGGTCGCCGGCCACCCGCTCCCGGAGCACCTCCTCGGCGGTGTTCTGCGGGCACATCAGCGTCCCCGAAACCGGTGAGAGCTCTTCCAGCCCGGTGAAGTCCAGGCGCAGCAGCGGGCGCCCGCTGCGCGGGTCGAGGGGCTCCAGCCGGGTGACGAACGTTCCCCTCTCCATCAAGTCGCCGAGAAAACCGAGATTGCGGAAGGTCTCCAGGGTGCGGGGCCAGAAATTCAATGCGCGGGATTCGCGGACCGCGTCGGGATCGCGCTCCACGATGGTGCTGCGGATTCCTTGGTGGGACAGGGCCAGTGCCAGGACGAGCCCGACCGGACCTGCGCCGATGATCAGTGTGGGGGCGCGGTCGATGTCGCTCAAAAGAACCCCTGCTCTGCAATTGCGGAGCGCGTCTTGATTTCCCGCTCCGGGTCTGATGAATTGATGGTCGCGATGCTAGCATCCGGTTTCCGGAACATGTGGTGACCGTTTCATTGTCAGGGGAGTCGTGTCATGGCCGACACTGAATTCGATATCAAATCCCTTCTTCCGTCGCTGGTTTTCGGCTATATCACCTCGCGCATCGTCAGCGCGTCGGTCGTCCTCGGCGTCCCGGACGCGCTCGGCGAGGGCACCCGGCCCGCCGGGGAGGTCGCCGAGGAGCTCGGCTGCGCGGAGGGGCCGCTGCAGCGGATGCTCCGCGCCCTGGTGGTGATCGGCCTGACCGAGGAGGCGGCCCCGGGGGAGTACCGGCTCACCGAGGCGGGCCGCTGGTTCCGGTCCGACGTGGAGGGGTCGGTCCGCCCGTACGCGCTGATGGCCGCCTCCCCGGGGATCTGGCGGGCCTGGTCGGGGACGGAGGAGGCGGTGCGGACCGGGGGCGACGCGTTCCGGGCCGCCAACGGCAAGGGCCTCTTCGACTACCTGGAGGAGGAGCCGGAGTTCGGCCGCGCGTTCGACGGCGTCATGGCGGGCAACAGCGGGCTGATCTCGCCGGCCATCGTCAAGGACTGCGACTTCTCCGGGGACGGGGCGGTCATGGACGTCGGCGGCGGGAGCGGGGTCCTGCTCTCCTCGATCCTGGCCGCCGACCCCGGCATCCGGGGCGTGCTCTACGACCTCCCCGACGTGGTGGCCGAGGCCGGGCCGGTGCTGGAGGCGGCCGGCGTCGCGGACCGCTGCGAGGTCCGGGCGGGCAGCTTCTTCGACTCCGTCCCCGAGTTCGAGGGGGCGGTGCTGCTCAAGAACCTGCTCAACGACTGGAACGACGAGGACGTGCTGAGGATCCTGGGCAAGTGCCGCGAGGCGCTGGGGGACCGGAAGGGGCGCCTGCTCATCGTCGCCCCGATCGTCCCCGAGCGGGTCACCCCCGACGACGCGATCGCGGTCATCGGCGACTTCGAGATGCTGGTGACCACGGGCGGCAAGGAGCGCAGCGCCCGGGAGTACGAGGCGCTGCTGGCCTCCGCGGGCTTCCGGCTGGACCGGGTCGTCCCGCTCTCCGAGTTCCCGCAGTACTCGATCGTGCACGGGACCCCGGTCTGACGGGGTGCGGCGGCGTCCCGCCGGCGGGACACCGCCGCACCGCCCCGGCGCGCGCCCCGGGCGGCGGGCCGGCGCGGCCCGCCGCCCGGGGGCGCCACTCGGGGCGTCACTCGGGGCGCAGCACCAGGGTGTCCTCCGCGGCCTCCGCAACCGCGCCGGGGGTGAACGGCATCGGGACCGTCTCCCCGGCGGCCCACTTCTCCGTCATGTTCTGCCGCTGCGGGTGGAAGGCGTGCCCGGAGGGGCCGGTCAGGTCGATCCACCGGGCGGCGTCGAAGTCGGCCAGGTCGATCGCCATCCGCATGGACGGGACGGTGGACACCGCGTAGCCCTCGGTGCGCTCCCAGCCGGTGGCGTTGACCGTGCTGGAGCCGCCGGAGGCCGGCACCGGGGAGCCGTTGAACAGCCACTCCACCGGGGCGATGCCGGAGGTGCCGAACGAGGGGTGCACCGGGGTGAAGGTGTGCAGGTCGCCCCAGCGCCAGTCGGCGGGGTCGGGGCCGAGCCGGTCGGACAGCTCGTCGGCGGCCCGCTGCATCGCGGTGGAGAGCACCGCGTCGCGCCCGCTCGCCTCCGACCCCTCCCACCACGCGGAACCGGGCTCCTCCAGCAGCCGGGAGACCACCAGCCAGGCGCGGGAGCCCCCGTCGATCCGGTGGTCCGGGCCGAGCTCGTCGAAGAGCAGGTCGAGCAGGTGGTTCCAGGTGGCGTTGTAGAACGCGGCCGGCGCGGAGCCGGCGTCCTGCTGGAAGTCCCAGTCGGCGAGCAGGTCGCGGGCCTCGGCGGCGGTCCCCTCGGCGCCGGCCTCCAGCAGGTGCGGGACGACCGCGCGGGCGGCGCCGTTCTCCGCGTCCATCTGGATCGCGACCATGTCCTCCGCGGTCAGCCCGCCCTCGGCGGCCGCCTCCTGCAGCAGGTCGCGGATGCGCGCCGCCCGGTAGCCGTAGTCCCAGTCGGCGGTGAGCATCCGCGGGTACTCCGAGCCGACCGCGGCCTGGTTCGCGGTGACGATCATCCCCGACGCGGGGTTCTCCGCGTAGGGCAGCTCCTCGAACGGGACCGTGCCGTCCCAGTCGTAGTCGGAGTCCCAGCCGGGGGCGGGCCAGCGGCCGTCGCCCTCGCCGCGCACCGGGATCACCCCCGGCGCCTGGTAGCCGATGTTCCCCTCGGTGTCGGCGTAGACCAGGTTCTGCGCGGGCACCTCGAAGGAGCGGGCGGCCTCCCGGAAGGAGGCGAAGTCGCCGGCGGCGGCGATGGCGAAGATGGCGTCGGCGGTGCCGCCCGGCTCCAGCGCGGTCCAGCTCAGCGCCACCCCGTAGGAGGCATCCTCGGCCTCGCCGACCGGTTCGCCGTCCGCGTCCACCGGCGCGTTCTCACCGAACGCGCGCAGGTCGGCGGCGGCCTCGGCGTCGGAGAGCAGCGGCCCGTGCCGGGTGGAGCGCACGGTGAACTCCACGTCCTCCCCGCCGGCCACGGCGACGGTCTCGGTCCGGGTCTCCAGCGGCTCCTCCTCGCCGTCGACGATCGCGGCGTCCCCCTCGATCCGCTCCAGGTAGAGGTCGGCGACGTCGGGGCCGAGGTTGGTGAAGCCCCAGGCGATGTCGGCGTTGTGGCCGATCATGATCCCGGGCAGGCCGGGGAAGCCGAACCCGGTCAGGTCGAACGGGCACTCCGCGGACACCTCGGTGCAGTGCAGCCCGGTCTGGTGCCACACGCTGGGCATCTGCGCCCCCAGGTGCGGGTCGTTGGCCAGCAGCGGCATCCCCGACTCGGTGAACTCCCCGGAGACCACCCAGGAGTTCGAGCCCAGCTCAGGGGAGGACGGCCCGAGCAGCTCGGGGACGGACCCGAGCCCGTCGGAGACCCGCTCCAGGGCGGCCGCCGCCCCCTCCGGGGGCGCGGGGGCCTGCGCCTCGTCCGCGCCGTCCCCGCCGTCCTCCTCCGGTTCCCCGGGCTCGAAGGCGCCGCCGCGCACCTCGCCGTCCTCGACGATGACCGGGTGCTCCTCCTCGGGGTAGGCGGGGTAGAGCTCCTCCACCCGCTCCCGGTCGATCCCGGCGGCCAGCAGGCCGGCCCGCTCGATCTCGTCCTCCATGTTCCCGCGCAGGTCCCAGGCCATCGCCTTGAGCCAGGCGAGGCTGTCCACCGCGGTCCACTCCTCGACCTCCGCGCCGCCGTTCATCGCGCCCAGCACGGAGAACTCCAGCCCGAGCTCCCCGGTCTCGCGCTGCGCGAGGTAGGCGTTGACCCCCTCGGCGTAGGCGTCGAAGTAGGCCCGGGTCTCCGGCTCCAGCAGCTCGTACTCCTGCTCGGCGACGTGCCGCCAGCCCAGCGTCCGCAGGTAGACGTCGGTCTCCACCTGCTCCTCGCCGAACAGCTCGGCCAGCCGCCCGGCGGTGGTCATCCGGTTGAAGTGCATCTGCCAGAACCGGTCCTGGGCGTCCACGAACCCCTGCGCCCGGAACAGGTCCGCGGGGGTGTCGGCATAGATCTGCGGAACCCCGTCGGCGTCCCGGTGCACGGTGGCCTCACCGTCCAGCACCGGCACCACCATCTCCCCATCGACCTGGGGAAACGCACGCCGAACGGTCCAATACCCGAGCCCCGCGGCGACCAGCCCGAGGGAGAGGAGAACGGACAGGGGGATGATGATCCACCGCTTCACGCGGGGTGTGACACGGGCCATACCGGCGAGTTTAGACCGACCAGTCGGAAAGATCCCCGCGAGGGGCCCGCCTCCGGGCCGCCGGTGGCGCGGGCCTGCGGTGCGACGTCCGGGGCGGGTCCGATCGCACTCCCTCCCGCCCGGGGCGGCCTGCTCTGCCCCTAGTTCCGGGAGGTGGTGCCGCGGCGGGCGCCGCCGGAACGGTGTGCGTTGGCCGAGAACGGTCATCCGGGTGGACTCGGGGATATCGCGATCTCTCCGGTGCTATATGTGGCGGGTTCGGAATGTGGTCGTTCGATCACCGAGCGGATCGCTCTGTCAGGGCTCGTCGAAGGTGGGAATGCGCGTGACCGACTTGCGGCTCAGGATCGGTTTCCAGGAGGACACGACTCCGGAAGAGGCCGAGGAGCATACCCGGGATCTGCTCGAGCTCGTGGAGCGCGTCGACGCCGACCGGGTTGATCTCGTGAGGGCGCCGGGCGCGGTGCCCCCGGGGGTGCGCGCCGGTGATCCGGCGGCGGTCGCCGGTGCGATTCTGCTGGCCGGGGTCGCGGTGCGCCAGGCCGTTCCGCACATCGCCGCGATCGTTCAGGAGTGGCTGAGGACCCGTGCGCAGAAGTCGGTGACGGTGGAGGCCGACGGGGCCAAGGTGACCCTGGAGGGGCACCATGTACGCCCGGAGCAGGTCGAGGCGTTCCTCTCGGCGCTGCTGGCGGAGCGGAGCGGGGAGGAGGGCGGGTCTCGGTCCTCCGGTGGCGGACGAGGCGCCGAGGACCGCGCCGAAGGGGACGGTGCAGGGGAGGAGCGGTGACGCGGACGGCGATTCTGCTCGGAGTCACCTCCTACCGGGACGGGGCGCTCGCCGACCTGCGTTCTCCGCGTGCGGACGTCGACCGGCTGGAAGCGGTGCTCAAGGCCAACGGCCATTTCGACCGCGTGCGCTCCCTGTACGACCCGGGAAAGAGGGAGGCGCTGGAGGCGATCGAAGAGCCGCTGGTGGAAGGCAGGCCCGGAGACCTGGTGCTGGTCTCCTTCTCCGGGCACGGCCTGACCAACCGGCGCGGCAGGCTCCACCTCGCCTTCGGCGACACCCGGCCGGACAGGCTCGAATCGACGGCGGTCTCCGCGGAAACGCTCCAGCGCCTGTTCAAGGACTCGCGGGTGGCGAAGAAGGTCCTGCTGCTCGACTGCTGCTACAGCGGTGCCTTCGCCGACGGGTTCGCCACCCGCAGTGCCCAGGGGGCCGGTGATCATCCGGACTTCCAGCGCCAGATGGGTGGAGACGACTCGGCGGGAACCTATGTCCTCGCCGCGTCGGGGGCGATCGAACCGGCCTACGAAGGCGACAACACGACGAAGATCGAGCCTTCGCCCTTCACCGCCGCCGTGGTGCGCGGGCTCTCCGGCGCCGCGGCCGATTCCGACGGCGACGGATGGATCGACACGGTCGATCTGTACCAGTACGTGTACAAGTCGGTCGACAGGCACGGCGGACAGCACGTCACCGGCTTCTCGCTGGCGGCGCAGGGCGCGATGAAGCTGGCCCGCCACGTCGGCGCCTCGACCGCAGTGGTGCTGGACGAGCCGGCCGGCCAGGGGGCGGCGGAGGCCCCGGGGGTTGAGCGGAGCGCTGACCGGGGCGGGGCGCCCGGGCCCGATGCCCTCTCCGCCGAGGGAGCCTTCCGGCCTTCCGATGGAGGGGAGGGAGACCGGTGGGACACGCGGCGCTGGAAGGCCCTGTTCGACTACTACAGCGCCTGCCTCAGCCGGCAGAGCGTGCTGCAGCAGCTCCCCGACGTCGCCGGCGGGGAGTTCGCGGTCCTCGAGGCGGAACGCGAGCGGATCCTCAGCGGTGAAGCGGAGAGGATCCCGCTGACGGGCGCCGCCGCGCGGATCGCCGAATCCTCACTGAAGGAGAAGCGGCCCCTGCGCTACGGATACCCGGCGGTCCTCTTCGCTCCCGTCCAAGAGAAGGGGCGGGACCGGAAGGGCTACAAGGCCGCCCCGCTGCTGGTTATGGACGTGGAGGCGCGGAAGCGCGACGACGGCGGATACGAGCTGCTCGCGGCGGGAGAGCCCGAGCTCAACCGGGAACTCCTCCTCACCGCCGCCGAATTCGATGAAGAGGCGGTCGAGGACCTCTTCGCCTGGTTCGAAGCCGATTGGGGAGGAACGGGGGCGGCGGGCCTGGCGGACAGGGCGCGCGCCCTCTGCGGGCGCCTGGGGCTGGAGCAGGTCCAGGACCTGGTCGCCGGGCGCCTCGACGGGCGCTTGGAGGCGGGGCCTCCATTCCGCAGCGGCGCCCGGAACGCCGCGATGCTCCATGCCGCCGACCCCGGGGCCCGGTCGATCGGCGCTTTGGTCGCGGACCTGGACCACCGCTCCAAGAACGGCATGAAGCCGGAAGGGATCGCCTCCACGGCGCTGGCGTCCTTCGCCGATCCGGGAGCCGTCCGGCCCGTGCACCGGGGCGAGGTGCGCCCGGTGGTCACCGGGCACGGCAATGCGGCGCAGGAGCGCATCCTGGAATCGGCGATGCGGGAGAGGCTCACGGTCGCGACCGGCGCGCCGGGTACGGGCAAGAGCGAGCTGATCACGTCAGTGGTCACCACCGCGGTCGCCGCCGGGGAGTCCGTCCTGGTCGCCTCCACCAACAACACGGCGGTCGATGAGGTCGTCCGCCGGGCGAACGGACTGCTGCCCGGCGTGGACCTCGTCGTCCGTACCGGTAACGCGGAGAAGCAGAAGAACGAAGCGGAGATCCTCACCCGCCTGCGGACGGTGCGCCTGGAGGCCGCGAACGGGCGCACCGGGGCCGAGCGGCTCGACCTCCACCAGCGCGGCCTCGCCGACGCGCAGGCGATCCTGGAAGAGGCGGGGGCGGCGGAGCGCCGCCTGGCCGTGTCGGCGCCCGTGCGCGATCAGGACCGGGCGCGCGTCGCCGCAGAGGTCGCGGTGGACCGGCTCTTCCCCGATGCCGAGGCCGTCCGCAAGTGGCGCCGCCGCGTGGACGCGGCGATCGGGCGGGGGTGGACGGCTCCGCTGTACCGGTGGTGGGTGCGCCGGAGCCTCCGGTACGGGCGCGACGATGGGGAGCTGGCGGCGCTCGCGGAGTTCCTGGGGACCGAGCTCGAATGGTGCGAAACCCGGATGCGCCTGGAGCGGGGCGGGATCCCGGAGGAGGTGCACGCCCGCATCGCCGACGTCCGAGAGAAGCGCCGAGAGGACGGCCGGCGGTACCTCGCGGCGCAGGTGGCCCGCGCACTCGCCGAGGGAGGAGGCGTGCTCGACGAGAGGCTGGACCACCTGGCGTCACGGGGGTCCACGTGGGTGGGCATGGGCCGCCTCATCCGGGTGGCCCGGGCATGGGCCGTCACGTCTCGCTCCGCCCGGGTGTTCCCGCCGAAACCGGCCCTGTTCGACCTGGTCGTCGTGGACGAGGCGAGCCAGTGCACGATCGCCGACGTCCTTCCGCTGCTCTTCCGGGCCGAGCGCGCCCTCGTGATCGGCGACCCTCACCAGCTTCAGCCCGTCAACCCGCTGGGCGCGAAGGAGGACCGCCGACTCCAAACGGCCAGTGGACTGGATGAGGAATGGCTTGACGACCGCTCACTGGCCTATACGCGATCGTCCGCCTACCACGCCTCCGCCGCGGCCCTCGCCCGCGCCGACCGCGAGGTCCTCTGGCTCGATGAGCACTACCGCTGCCACCCCGACATCGTCGCGCCGGTGAACAGGCGCTTCTACGGGAACAGGCTCGCGGTGCGCACCCGCACGCCGGGCCTGGCGGCGCCGGCCCGGCAGGCCGTCCAGTGGATCGACGTCCAGGGGGCCACCGACCGGCCCGGCGGGCGCTCGTGCCGCAACACCGGCGAGGCGGACGAGGTCGTCCGGCTGCTGCGTCGGCTCTGGACCGAGCTGCCGCCGGACGCGGACATCGGGGTCGCCACCCCTTTCACGGCGCAGAAGCGCGAGCTGGAGGGCCGCCTCAGCGGGGCGGGAGAGCGCATCCGGGTCGGTACCGTGCACACGTTCCAAGGCGGGGAGCGAGACGTCATGGTCGTGTCCCCGGCGGCCGCGACCGGGGTCGCCCGAGGACCGGGGCAGTGGGCAGCACGGGGGGAGAACCTGTGGAATGTCGCCGTGACCAGGGCCCGCTCCCGTCTCTACCTGGTCGGGGATCAGAGGTACTGGTCGGAGCAGGAGGGCCTGCTGGCCGACTTCGCACTCGGGGCGCGGCCGGCGGGAACGGAGGAGGCGCCCGATGGGGCCCGAGGCCGGCTGTTCGGGGCGCTGGAGACGTGCGGAGCCGCGGTCGAGGTCGGCAGGGCCGTGCACGGATACGCCTGTGACCTCGTGGTCTCCGGGGCCGACGGGGAAGTCGCCGTGATCATCGACCGTGCCGGCGTCGGCGACCCGGCGGCGCCTGAGGCAGGGCGGACGCTCCTGCGGGCGTTGGACGAGGCCGCGCTCTTCGAAGCGGTGTCGGGGACGCGCACGGTCCGTGTCCCGGTCTGGCGCTGCTGGACGGAGCCGGAAGCCGTCGCCGCCGAACTGGTCCGGAGGGCCGGCTGAACCGGAATGCCGCCGTGCAGGGCGGGACGCCGTCTCCTGCCGGACGTGGAGGCTTCTGCCCGGCGTCCTCGGCGCCGGGCAGAAGCCTCCGAAAGGAGTGCCTGACAGGCGGTCCGGTACTTCGGGCCCCGCCGCGGACGACCCGGGGGAGGGCCGAGAAGGAAGAGAACCCCGTCCCCTCGCGCGGGCACGGCGTACACCTTCCCGAAGCGGTGCGCTCCCGCCCCCGGTCAGTCGATGCCGAGCAGGCGCAGGGCCGCGGTGCAGCCCGCCGCGGTGAGCAGGGCGGCGGCCAGAGGGAGGCGGGCCAGCGTGCACAGGCCGCCGGCGGCGACCCCGGCCAGGCGGGCGGTTCCGGCCGGCTCGGTGCCGTCGAAGAGGGTGGTGGAGACCAGTACCCCGGCGAGCAGCACGGCGACCGCGCGGTTCAGCGTCTCGTCGGTTCCGGGGGAGAGCGGCAGCCGGTCGCGGAGGAGCAGCCCTCCGGCGCGCAGGGCGTAGGTGCCCACCGCCAGCACGGCGAGGGCGGTCAGGAAGGCCGTGGTGCTCATCGGCGGAACCTCCGCTCCAGGGGGCGCAGCAGCGGGATCGCGGCCAGGCCGAGCAGGGCCGCGGGTGGGGCGGCGCCGGCCGGGAGCAAGGGGGTGCAGGCCGCGGCGATCAGCGCGCCGGCGATGACGGCGGCCGCGGTCCGCCGGTCGCGCAGCGCCGGGACGACCATGGCGAGCAGGATGGTCGGGAAGACGGCGTCCAGGCCGAGCGCGGCGGGGTCGCCGGTCAGCGACCCCAGTGCGTAGCCGGCGAGGGCGCCCCCGGGCCAGGCGGCGGCGATGGCGAGGCCCCCGGCCCAGAACGCGGCCCGCCGCCCCGCCCCGTCCGGTCGGGCCAGGGAGAGCGCCACCGTCTCGTCGTTGACGAAGTGCGCCGCCAGTGCCCGGGACGGGCCCCGCCGCAGGAACGGCGCGACGGCCATCCCGTAGGCGAAGTTGCGCGTGTTGACCAGCAGCGCCGCCCCCGCGGCGAGCAGCGGGGCGGCGCCGGCGGCCAGCAGGCCGACGAGGACCAGCTCGGCGGAGCCGGCGAGCACCGCCGCGGCCAGCGCCGCCACCTGCCACAGGGGGAACCCCGCGGCCTGGGCGATCGCCCCGTAGGAGGCGCCGACGAGCGCCACCGCCCCGGCGACGGCCGCCGCGTCCCCGAGTCCGGCCCCGGAAAGTGTTCTCTGTGGCGAACGCATGTCCATTATGTTGGCCGCATCGCGGTTGTTCGTCAAGGAGAACGAACGATCGCTATGCTGGACGGCATGGTGGAGTCCGGGCCGCTGAGCGGCCTCATCGCGGCGGCCCTCAAGCGCGAGCGCGCCCGAACCGGGTACAGCATCTCCGAGCTGGCCCGCCGCGCCGAGGTGTCCAAGTCGACCGTCTCCCAGCTGGAGGCCGGCGCCGGCAACCCGAGCGTGGAGACCCTGTGGGCGCTCAGCACCGCCCTCGGCATCCCGTTCTCCCGCCTGGTCGACCCGCCGATGCCGCGCACCCGGCTGGTCCGTCGCGGGGAGGCCCCGGCCGTCCCCTCCGGGCGGGCCGACTACACCGCCGCCCTGCTCTCCTCCGGCGCGTCCGGCGCCCGCCGCGACATCTACCTGGTCGAGGCGGAACCGGGGGACCAGCGCGAATCCGCCCCGCACCCCGAGGGCACCGTCGAGCACGTGGTCCTGGTCTCCGGCCGCGCCTCGGTCGGCCCCGCCGACTCCCCGTCCGAACTCTCCCCCGGCGACTACCTCTGCTACCCCGGCGACGAACCCCACGTCTTCCGCGCCCTCGAACCCGGCACGGCCGCCGTCCTCGTCTCCGAGGCCTGACCCGCCCGGAGGGCGATCCGGAGTGCGATGAGGGGCGGGCCGCGCTCACCCGCCGCCGATCCGCCTCTTCCAGGTGGAATCGTCGGCGGTGAGCCAGTGCGGCACCAGCTTCACCGGGAAGGGGGCGTCGGTCTCGAAGAGGTCGAAGTCCACGGACTCGGAGGCGCCGCGGTAGGCCCCGCCGTCCAGGCGGAACTCGATGATGCTCGGGGCGAGCGGGTCCGGCGTGACGATCCAGTACGACTCGACGCCGAAAGCGGCGTATTCGTTCCTCTTGGTGTGGTGGTCGCGGAACCGGCTCTCCGGGGAGACCACTTCGACGGCCAGGGCCGGTGGATCCGCGAAATGACCGGAGGCCGGAAGGCTCTTATCTTTGCTCTGCTCTCTGAAGGCTGAAAGCTGAAAGGTCCGGGATGCGGTGGTGGGTCCGGTCCGCATTGAGGTCGATCCCGGTTCCCTGGAAGATCTCGAATCCCGGCGGGCAGGCGGTTTCCAGGCACCAGGCCAGCCGGTGCTCGGCGCGGCCGTGCGCGGGCTTGGGGGCCGGAGACACGTCAAGCCTCCCGCAGACCAGCTCGTAGCGGTTGCCGTCCTCGGGCAACCGCTCCAGGTCGTCGACGGTCAGCGGCCGCGGCTCCGTCTCCCCGATGCTCATGATGGACATACTGCCCCCTCGATCGCATGGAGACCACTGTCCAGGCCGCTTTCCGGTTACGGACGGGTATTCGCAGAGTCGCGGCGGATCCGTCCGGGCAGGGGCGCCGGAGGGGGAGGGCGGGCCCTCCAATCCGGCCGGGCGGGCACTACCGTGATCCCATGCCCGACGCCCCCTCCTCCAGGAACACCGTCCGCGGCGACCTCTACGGCTCGCTGCTGCAGGCCGGCGACGTCCACGGCGACGTGCACATCCACTCCGCCGCGCGGTCGGGGCCGCGCGCCGACGTCTGCCTGGACGCGCCCCGGCCCGCCACCCGGGTCCGCGGGCGGGACCGGCTGCTCGCCGCGCTCACCGGCGCGATGGCCGGCGGCGACCCCCGGCCGCAGGTGTTGACCGGCCCCGGCGGGATCGGGAAGTCCACCGTCGCCGCCGAACTGGCCCGACGCGCCGCCGAGCAGGGGCGCACCGTGTGGTGGGTGCGCCCGGGCGGCGTGGCCGCGTCCGTCCTGGAGGCCGCCGTCGAGCTGGGCGGCGACCCGGACGAGGCCGCCCGGCTGGCCGGCGCGCCCCGGCGGGCGGCCCGCTGGGCCTGGAACCTGCTGGACGCGGCGGACCGCCCGTGGCTGCTGGTCTTCGACAACGCCGACCGCCCCGAGGAGCTCGACCCGGACGACCGGCCCGGCGCGGGCGTCGGCTGGCTGCGCGGCAGCCCGTGCGGGACCGTGCTGGTGACCACCAGAACGGCCGACCCGGGCACCTGGGCGCCCGCGGCGCTGCACCCGGTCGAGCCACTGGCCGGGGCCGACGCGGCCGCGGTGCTCGCCGACCACGCCGGCGCGGCGGCCGCGGACGGCGCCGCCGAGCTGGCCGAGCGCCTCGGCGGGTTCCCGCTCGCCCTGGCCCTGGCGGGCAGGGCGATGGCCGCCCACCCGACCCTCTTCCCCGGCTTCCGGGAGCTCGGCGGCCACCTCGCCGCGTCGGCGGTGCGCATCGACGACCTGGTCCGCCCGCTGGGCGGGCGGGGCCCGACACTGGCCGGCACGCTCCGGGCGTCGGTGCGGGCGCTGTCCGGCACGCCCCAGGCGGAGCCCCTGCTCGACCTGCTCGCGCTCCTCGGTGCCGAAGGGGTGGAGGTGCCGCTGCGCCGCCTCCCGGTGCGGCTGCTCCGCGGCGGCCGCGCCGACACCGGCCCCGGGCCGCTGGACGAGGCCGCGGTGGCCCGCGCGCTCAACGCACTGGCGGTGCACGGCCTGGCCGCCGTGGTGGAGGTGCACGGGGAGCGCGCGCTCCGCCTGCACCCGCTGATCGGCGAGACCGTCCGGGCCGGCCTGGGCGAGGGCGCGGCGGAGGCGGCGGAGCAGGCCGAGCGGCTGCTGCGCGCCGCGCCCGACCGCGACCCGGCCATGGAGCACGCCGCCCACCGGGCGGTGGCGGAGGTCCGTGCCGCCGCGCTGGGCGAGGACCACCCGGACGCGCTCGCCGCCGCACTGGACCGGGAACGGCTGCTGCTCGTCCGGGGCGACCCGGCCGCCGCCCGGCGCGCCCTCGCCGCGCTCGCCGCCCGCGCGGAGCAGGCCCTCGGCCCGGAGCACCCGGTGGCATTGCGCGCGTGCCACCTGCACGGCGACGCCCTGCTCCAGCTCGGCCGGCTGGACGAGGCCGAGCAGGTGTACCGGGCCGAGTACGAGGCGCGCGGCCGCCTCCCCGGCGGAGGGGGCGCCGAGGCGCTGAGCGCCCTGCACCAGATCGCGCTGGTCGCGGTACGGCGCGGCGACCTCCCGGCGGCCGCGGAGCGGTTCCGCGCCGTGCTGGAGCAGGGGGCGGAGCCGTTCGGCGCGGACCACCCCGTGCTGCTCCAGGCCCGGCAGAACCTGGCCTTCACCGCGATCCGGCTGGGCGAGCGGGAGACCGCCGAGCGCGAACTCGCCGAGGTCGTCGCGGTCAAGGACCGGCTGCACGGGCCGGAGCACTCCGAGGCGGTGGACGCCCGCTACTACGTCGCGCTGAACGAGCTGGAGAACGGGGACGCGGCCGCCGCGGTACAGGGCTTCGCCGGGGTCGCCCAGGGGTGGGAGCGGACCCTCGGCGCGGACCACCCCCGCACCCGGCTGGCCCGCGAGCGGCTGGCGCAGGCCGAGGAGCGCGCGGCCCGGGAGGGCGCCGGCCGGCAGGGGTGAGCCGGGGCCTACAGCGCGCCGCCGCGCACCGAGCGGACGAGCGCGGCCCACTCGCCGAGGGGGAGCGCCAGCCGGGCGAGGCCGGGGTGGCGGGAGTCCCGGAGCAGCACCCGCGGCTCGGCGGAGCCGGTCCCGCCGAGGAGCGCGCCCCGGCGCGGGCGCGGCGCGGCGAACTCCACGCAGGCCCCGGTCTCCGCGGAGCTGTGGCTGCTCCGCACCCAGGGGCCCGGCTCCCAGGCCGGCGGGCGGTCCGGCGTGCGCGGCATTCGGGCCTCCTCTGCTCGGTAACGGAAGACCCCAGTATGGCCGCGCGGGCGGCCGGCGGCAGCAGGTGGGCGGTGGGCGGCGGTCGGACGGAGGCCGCCGGCGCGGGCGGGCGGGCCCGGGCCGGCGCGCGGGGGCCGTGACGGACCTGGGACTCCGCCGTTGCCGTTCCGGTGGCGGCGGTCCGCGATCATGGGACCGTCGGCGGCGGAGCGACGGGTGGAGGCGGCGGATGAGCGGCGGACTTCGGCACGGGCTGGGGGCGGTGTACGGGGTGGCGCTGCTGCTCCTGGTCCCGCTGGTACTGGGCACCGGCCTCGGGTGGCTCCAGCGGGGGATCGTGATGTTCCAGTTCACCCACTGGGAGCCGCTGGTCGGAGCGGTGCTGGTGGTGGCCGGGGCGGTCCTGGTCGGCCTGGCGACGGCGCCGTGGATGTCGCCGGTGGCCGGCCTGGTCTCCGGTGCCCTGTTCACCCTGTACGGGATCGGCCAGCTGGCCTTCTTCGGCCTCGGCGGCGGCCTGGGGCCGCTGCTGCACCTCGACCCGATGTGGATGAGCAGCGGAATGGCGATCTACCTGCTGCTCGGTCCGGTACTGCTGATGACGGCGGTGTGGCCGTCGCGCTGGCGGTCGCCGCAGGTGCAGGGGCGGCGCGGCGTGCCCGTCCCGCCCTCTTCCTGGCCGCCGGCCGGCGGCGCCCCGACCGGCGGCGCGCAGCCGGGGCCCGGCGTCCCTCCGGGCGACGCTCCCCGCTACCCGGAGGCCCCGGGCGGCCCGTCCGGCCGCTGAGCGCACCCGTTCTCTCCCCGGGAGCCGGAACCCCGGCCGGGCCCGGTGCCGGGGGCGCGGAGGCCGCCCCGGACCGGCCCGAACGCCGCCTCCGGCGGCGGGATCGGCGGTCGACCGCGCCGGCACCGGACCGCACCGCGGAGCGGCGGAAGCGCGGTCGGTGCAGCGGCCCCGCGCGGTAGGGCCGGGGCGGGGACAGGCCGAGCGCAGGCGCGCACCGAACCGAACTGCGGTCGGCGTGCGGCGCCGGACCCGGCGCGGATCGGCCGCAGGCGCCCGCTTCACCGACCGGTCCCGGCTACGCCCCCGGCTCCCGCCTGGCACCCGGGCGGTCCTTTCCGGAGCGGAAGGGGCCGGAAACGGACGATCCGTGCAGATCGCGGCGGCCGGGCGGGGCCGGAGGGAAGCTGGGGCGGCCGACCGTCCCCGACCTCCGGGAGCCCGAGTGACCTCCTCCGCCGCTTCCTTCGCAGCATCCTCCCTCCGCGCCTCCGCCGCCGCGATCCAGGACGACCTGGTGCGGCTGCGCCGGGCCCTGCATCGCGAACCGGAACTGGGACTGCAGCTCCCGCTGACCCAGGCGAAAGTGCTCGAGGCACTGCGCGGGCTGCCGGTGGAGGTGACCACCGGGACCTCGCTCAGCTCGGTCACCGCGGTGCTGCGCGGCGGCCGCCCCGGCCCGGCGGTGCTGCTCCGGGGGGACATGGACGCGCTCCCGGTGCACGAGGAGACCGGCCTGGACCACGCCTCGCGCTTCCCCGGGCGGATGCACGCCTGCGGGCACGACCTGCACACCGCCGTGCTGGTCGGCGCGGTCCGGCTGCTGGCCGAGCGGCGCGCGGAGCTCCCCGGCGACGTGGTGTTCATGTTCCAGCCGGGGGAGGAGGACGGCGGCGGCGCCCGCCTGATGATCGAGGAGGGGGTGCTGGAGGCCGCCGGGTCCCGCCCGGTCGCCGCCTACGCGCTGCACGTGAGCTCGGCCGGGCGCCGCAGCGGCGTGTTCGCCTGCCGCGGCGGCACCGCGATGGCCTCCGCCGACCGGCTCACGGTCGAGGTGCACGGCCGCGGCGGGCACGGCTCCGCCCCGCACACCGCGCTGGACCCGGTGCCGGCCGCCTGCGAGATGGTCACCGCGCTGCAGACGATGGTGACCCGCAGGTTCGACGTGTTCGACCCGGTCGTGGTGGGCGTCGGCCGGTTCCACGCGGGCGACGCCGACAACGTGATCCCGGACCGCGCCGAATTCGAGGCGACGATCCGCTCGTTCTCCCCGCAGAGCCGGGAGAGGGTGCGGCGGGAGGCCGCCCGGGTGGTGCGCGGGGTGGCCGAGGCGCACGGGCTCCGCGCCGACGCCGAGTACGAGCTGAGCTACCCGGTCACCGTCAACGACGCGGCCGAGGCGGACTTCGCCGCGCGCACGGTCCGCGAGGTGTTCGGCGCCGACCGCTACGAGGAGCAGCCCGAGCCGATGACCGCCTCGGAGGACTTCTCCTTCGTCGCCGAGCAGGTGCCCGCCGCGTTCCTGATGCTGGGCGCCGCCCCGCCGCAGGCCGACCCGGACGCCGCGCCGTTCAACCACTCCGCGCACGCGGTCTTCGACGATGCGGTCCTCGGCGACGGCGCCGCCCTCCTTGCCGAACTGGCCCTGCGCCGCCTGACCGCCGATCCGCGCTGACCCGGCCCCGCTCCTCCCCGCCTCTCCCCGATGGTCTTGACGTTGTCGCCGTCTCAAAGCCGACGGTCTCCAGCGTCCGCTGCAATACCGCCCGCCAGAGGACGGGCGGGGACCGGCCACTCGGCCGAGCGCGGCGCCCCGCAGAACGAAGGTCAAGACGGGCGGCGACGGCGAAGGCAGGGGCGGGGCGGGCGCCTCACCCGGGCGCGGCGCCTCGCGGGGCGGGGGTTCAAGCTGGCGGCGATGGCGGGAGGGGAACCGGCCGGTCGGTCGGGTGCGACGCCCCACGGGGTGACGGCTCAAGCCGACGGCGGAGGAAGGGGCAGGGGCGGGTGCCCCGGCCGGGCGCGGCGCCTCGCGGAGCGAAGGTCAAGACGGGCGGCGACGGCAGAGGCAGGGGCCGGGTGCAGGCGTCGCCCGGGCGCGGCGTCTCGCAGGGTGAGGGTTCAAGCGGGCGACGAGGGCGGTGGAGGGGACCGGCCGGTCGGTCGGGCGCGGCAGAGCAGGTCGGGAGTGGTCGCGGCGGGCAGAGAGGGCGGGTTCGCCGTTCCCGCGTCATCCCAGACGCCGGGGCCGGCTACCCATGAAACCACTGCACCTCCCCGACCTGGACGAATACGCAAGGTGATGGCGGAGAGGGGTGCCCTGCGCACCGCGAGAGCACCCCGGTGATTCCCGGGCGCGCACCCTGGGCGGGATCGGGCCCCGGGAGGCCCGATTGGCCCTGATCGGGCCGGTGTTCGGGGGTTCGAGCCGCCCGCAAGGCCGCAAAGCAGGGGGCCGGAACCCGGGCAGGGGCGGCACGAAGGCGAGATGTCGCTTTTGCCCTGCAGGGAGGGTCCGCCTTGGCCACTCTGGGTGATCGGTGAGGGGGTGGTGGGGGCCTGGGGGCTTACTACTCGCTGGTAGATGTAATCGGGGTGCTCTCGCGGTGCGCAGGGCACTCCCGCCCCTGCCCGGTCCCCGCCGCGAACCAGGCATACAGGGATAAGGCCCCCTGGTGGGCCCGGGCGAGCGGCCCGCCCCCTTCACCGGTGCCGCCCCGCCCGACTCCCACCCTCGCTGCCCGCTTTGACCTTCGCTCTGCGGGGCGCCGCGCCCGACCGACCAGCCGGTCCCCCTCTCGCCCTCGCCGCCCGTTTGAACCCCGGCCCCGTGAGACGCAGCGCCCGGGTGAGGCGCCGGACCCCGCCCCTGCCTGTGCCGTCGCCGCTGGTCTTGACCTTCGCTCTGTGGGGCGCCGCGCCGGACCGACCGGCCGGTCCCCTCTCCCGCCCTCGCTGCCCGCCTTAACCTTCACTCCGCGAGACGCCGCGCCGGACCGACCGGCCGGTCCCCTCTCCCGCCCTCGCTGCCCGCCTTAACCTTCACCCCGTGGGGCGCCGCGCCCGGGCGATCGCCTGCGCCCCGCCCTGCCTTCGCCGTCGCCGCCGCTTGAACCTTCACTCCGCGAGACGCCGCGCCCGACCGACCGGCCGGCACGCCCTCCTGCCTTCGCTGCCCTCCCGCCGTGGCCGCCCGCTCGGACCTTCGCTCCGCGAGATGCCGCGCCCGGTCGGGGCACCTTCCGTCCCTCGCCCCTCCCCGAGTTCCCCGTTGCAACGGCCACTTGACGACAAGGGGTCTGAGACGGAGACAACGTCAAGATCATCGCCCGGGGGCGGGTCAGCCGGGCGGGTCAGCCGGGCGGTGCGGCCCAGGGGTCCATCGGGATCCGGGCGCGGGCCAGGCCGTCCTCGTCCAGGAGGCGGCCCATCAGCTTCACCGTGCGCAGCGTCAGCTGCCGGTCCACCACCCGTATCCGGGGCCGGCCCCGGGTCGCCAGGGCCTCGATCCGGGGCAGGTCGACCAGGCGCCGCGCCACCACCACCAGCAGCAGGTTGGCCGGGCCCGCGGTCAGCGCGCACAGCCGCGCCTGGGGGAGCAGCCCGAGGCCGTGCGCGGCCTCCTCCAGCTCCTCGGCGGGGACGTCCAGCCGCAGCAGCGCCGTCTCCGGCCACCCGGTCAGCCGGGCCGACGCGTCGCAGCGCAGCACCGCCCGGCCCGAGTCGAGCAGCTCGGCGACCCGGCGGCGGACGGTGGTCACCGGGATCCCGGTCCGCTCGCTCAGCTCCGCGTGCGGCATCCGCCCGTCCTCGCCCAGCGCCAGCATCAGCTCCCGGTCCCGGGGCCGGTCCCGGGCGGCGCGGCGCCCGGAGGCCGGCCGCTCCCCGATCGCCTGGCGCTGCTCGGCGTCGAGTGTGCCCAGCCGCCACCGGCTGCCCTCCCGGACCACGTGCAGCAGCGGGTCGGTGCGGGTGCGCAGCACGCCGGGGACCCGGGCGACGCGCTGCTCGACGTAGCGGGTCAGCTCCCGCAGGTCCGCCGCGAACACGGTGAGCAGCAGGTCGGCCCGGCCGGCCGGCACCTCCACCGTGGCGGCCTGCGGGTCGCGCGCGAGCACGCCGGCGACCTCGGCGGCCCGCGACGCCGCGCACTCCACCTCCACCATCGCGCTGGCCGGCCCGCCGTCGGCGGCGCCGCCCGGATAGCAGGTCACCCACGCCTCCCCGGAGGAGGACAGCCGGGCCCAGCGGCGGGACAGCGTCGCGGCGTCCACGCCGAGCGGCCCGGCCAGCGCGGACCAGGGCGCGCGCGGATCCCGCTGCAGCGCCCCGACCAGGGAGAGGTCCAGCTCGTCCACGGCGGCCCCTACGGCCGATCCGTGCAGCGGGAGCGGAGAACGGGCCGATCCGTGCGGTTCGGCGCGGCACCGCACCAACGCGGTGATCCTGAACCGAGTTCGGTCGACGCAGACCGCATCGCCACCATCCCCCGTCCCATCAGCAAGGATCGCCCATGCCCGGTTCCACACCGGCGGCCGGCCGCCGGTCGGCCGCCTTCGTCGGCTTCCTCGTCTTCATCGAGCTGTGCAGCGGAGTCCTCCAGGGAGGGTTCCCGGTGCTGCTCCCGGCCATCGGCGCCGAGCTCGGGCTGGGGCCGGGGGACCTGAGCACCGCGTTCTCCGTGGAGCTCCTCGCCTCGGGCCTCGCCCTGCCGCTGCTCGCCCGGCTCGGCGACGTCTTCGGGCACCGGAGGCTGATCCAGATTACCGTCGTCGTCACGCTGGCCGGCTACGCGCTGGTGGCGATGGCGGACGGCTTCGCCCTGCTGATCCTCGGCCGGATCCTCTCCGGCGCGCTGGCCTGCTGGCTGCCGCTGGAGTTCGCCATCGTCCGGGACCGGCTCGGCACCGAGCGCGCCGGCCCCGCCATCGGCCTGCTCGTCGGGGCGCTGTCCGTCGGCGTGTCCTTCGGGGCGCTCGCGGTCGGCCTGATCGACGACGCGGCCTCCTCGGTCCGGGTGTCGCTGTGGGTGCTGGTCGCCCTGCTCGCCGCCTGCCTGCTGGTCAGCCTGTTCCTGATCCCGGAGTCGGAGGTGCGCTCCCGCGGCCGGGTGGACTGGGTCGGCGGCATGCTGGTCGCCCTGGGCCTCGGGCTGGCGTTCGACGGGATCGCCGCGCTCGCCTCCTCGCCCGGCCGGGCCGGCGCCGAGCTGCTGGCCGGGGCGGTGCTGCTGGTCCTGTTCGTCCGCTACGAGGCGCGCATCGCCGACCCGCTGATCGACGTCCGGGTGATGAGCGGCAGGACGCTGGCGCCGGTGTACTGGCTCAGCATGATGCTGGGGCTCTCCCTCTACGGGTCGCTGACCTCCGCCCCGACCTTCGCCGCCACCGACCCGGCGCACGGCTACGGCTGGGGCCTGGACACCCTGGGCGTCTCCGCGGTGAGCATGTGCTCGGCGCTGGGCATCCTGGTCGGCGGGCTGGCGGCGGACCGGGCCGCGCGGCTGCTCGGCGAACGCGCGGTGCTGGCCGGCGGGTTCGCGCTCTCCGCGGCCGGCTACGCCGCGATCGCGCTGCTGCACGGCCACCCCTGGCAGTTCGGGGCCGGGCTGCTCGCCAACGGCCTGGGGGTGGGCCTGGCGATGAGCGCCATCCCGCTGTTCATCATCCGCCGCACCCCGGCGGACCGCACCGCCGCCGCCACCGGCGTGTACAACACACTGAAGGCGCTGGCCGGCGGCATCGCGGGCGCGGTCTTCGGCACGGTGCTCAACCGGATGGCCCTCCCGGGCGCCCCCGACGTCCCCCGCGAGGGCGGCTACATCGCGATCTGGGCGGGCTGCGCCGTGCTCTGCCTCGCCGCGGTGGCGATCGCGGCGGCCCTGCGTGCCCCCGCCCCGGCCCCCGCCCCGGCCGAACACGACTCCCCGTCCTGACCCGGGAACGCCCGGCGGCCCCGGGGACGGGCCCTCCGGAGTCGCGCCGACGACCGATCCAGGGGAGCATGGCGCCCATGACGAACATGGGCTCTGCCGCCCCGAGGCGGCTTCCCCCGGAGCTCGCCCCCCTCGGGCCGGGCGACCCCGAGACCATCGGCCCCTTCCGGCTGGTCGGTCGGCTGGGGGCGGGAGGCATGGGCGCCGTCTACGGCGCGCTCGACGGCGCGGGGCGGTGCATCGCGGTCAAGGTGGTGCACGAGCGCTTCGCCGCCGACCGGCGCTTCCGCTCCGCGTTCGCCCGCGAGGTGGAGCTGATGCGGCGGGTCGGCGGGATGTGCACCGCCCCTGTACTGGATGCGGACCCCGGGGCCGGGCGGCCGTGGGTGGCGACCGGCTTCGTTCCCGGCCGCACTCTCGCCCGGTACGTGCGCGAGCACGGGCCGCTCGGCGGCGAGGTGCTGCACGCCTTCGCCGCGGGCACCGCCGAGGCGCTCGCCGCGGTGCACGCCGCAGGAGTGGTGCACTGCGACGTCAAGCCCGCCAACGTGATGCTCGCCCCGGACGGCCCCCGCCTGCTCGACTTCGGGATCGCCCGCCCCGTCGCCGCGTCCCGGGACGACGGGGTCTTCGGCTCCCCCGGCTGGATGAGTCCGGGGCGCATCGCGGGCCGCGATCCCGTCCCGGCCGACGACGTCTTCGCCTGGGGAGGCCTGGTGGCGTTCGCCGCCACGGGGCGGCCCCCGTACGGGCGGGGCGAGCCGGAGGAACTCCTCCGCCGCACCCGCGAGGAGGCCCCCGACGTCGCAGGTGTTCCGGAGGGCCTGCTGCCCTTGGTGGCCGCGGCCCTCGACCGCGATCCCAGCGCGCGGCCGTCGGCCGAGGAGGCGTTCCGCGCGGTGCTCGCCCGCACCGCCCCGGCCGCCGGGACCGCTCCGGGCGGCCCCCTGTCGGCCGCCCCCGAGGCGCCGGAGACCCGGGAACTCCCTGCGGAGCAGGATCCCCGCGGCCGCCTCGGCGCCCTGCTGCGTACCGGGTGGAGCGGGTTCGACGCCCCCTGGCACCGGCCCGAGCTGTGGCTGGCGGCCGCCCCGGTGCTGGGCGCGGTCGGTGGGACGGTGCTGGCCGGCGGCGCCGCAGGCACGGCGGGCGGCATGGCGGGCGGTTCGGCGGCGGGCGGCATGGCGGGCGGTGCGGCGGCGGGTGGCGCCGTGTCCTCCGCGGTGGGCGGCGCCGCCGCTGCCGGGGGCGTGGCCGGCGGGCTGAAGACCGCGGGCATCGCGGCCGCCGCCCTGCTCGCCGCCGGTGCGGCGGGCGTCGGCGGCGTCGCGGCCTACGGCGCCCTGACCGCGCTCACCCCGCAGGAGGCGGTGGTGCAGGCGGCCGATCTGGCCGCGGAGGCGCAGAGCTTCCGCGCCGAGACCACCTTCCGGACCGAGATGCCGGGGCAGGAGCCCTACACCAGCGTCGTCCGGCACGAGTTCAGCGCCGAGCCGGCCATCGGCTACCTGCGCACCGACGAGACGGCGGACGTCGGCGTCACCTCGGTCGCGCGCGACGCCGACGGCCCCGTCTACCTGTTCGACGGCACCTGGAGCCGCCGGCCTCCGGGCACCGACGTCCCGCTCTACTCGGAGGAGGAGTTCTCCGCCCAGTGGGTGGCCGAGGAGCTGCGGCGGATGGCCGACTCCGGCGAGCTGCGCGAGCACGAGGAGGAGACCGGACCGGACGGTGAACCCGCGGCGCACTACAGCGGCGACTACACGGTCACCGTCACCTCTTACCCGTCCGGGGAGGAGACCGAGTATCCGGCCTCCTTCGACGTCTGGCTCGACGAGGAGGGGCTGCCGCTGCGCCTGGAGTCCTCCTACGACGCGGGGGAGTCCGGCGGCGAGAACACCACTGAGACGGTGTTCTCCGACTTCAACGCCCCCGTCGAGGTGGACCTCCCGGAACCCTCGGAGATCGTCGCAGGGCGCTGCGAGGACTCCCCGGTGGCGGACCGGGCTTCGGGCGAGGTCATCGTCGAGCCCACCACCCCCGGCATCACCTGCGAGCAGGCCGTCGAGGTCCTGGAGGGCTACTTCGCACTGCCGCCCGACCGGCTTCAGGGCAGCGGCGGGTTCGGTGAATACGACGGCTGGACCTGCGGCTGGGTCCCCGTGGGCGGGCGGGAGCCCGGACAGCCCATCGGCTCCTGCTACGAGCAGGAGTCCCTGGACGGGGACGGCGGCGAGCCCCCCGCGGAAGGAGCCGGGCACATCTCCCTCTGGCCGGTGCAGTGACGCCGTCCCGGCCTCTCGGGAACGGCCGTCCGGACACGCCCTGCGGGCCGGCGGCCTCCTGAGCCCCCGGCCCGGGTGGCGGTCCCCGCTCCGCCCGGAGGGCGCATCGGGTGCCCCGTTCCCCTCTTCCGGGCCGCCGGTCCGGCCCGAGTCCCGGCCGGGGCGGTCCGCCGCTCCGGGGGCGGGGAACCGGGTGTGTCCGGGGTCGCAATGCGCGCGCTCTGTCTGGTTCTGGACACTCTCCGGCATCGGCGGCCTGGAGGGTCGGCAGTGCACCGGGAGCACCGGAGCACCGCCGGGGGACCCGGGCCGCCGAAGCGGCGACCGCCTGGGCCGCCGCGCGGTGCAGGCCGCCCCGGGCCCGTGATCGCCGACCTCGCGGAACGCCGGTTCGGCCCGAGAGAGTAAGGAAGGTGCGACCCCATGGCCGCCACCCCCCGACCGCTGCGGACCAGCTCACCCCTGCCGCCCTACCGCGCGGTGCTGGCCGTCGACGCGGAGGGCTACACCCGCAATTCCGCCTTCCACCAGCAGGTGCTCAGTACCGCCATCCCGGAGGCGCTGGAAGAGGCGTTCCGCCGCTCCGGTCTCGAAGAGGTGTGGAGCGGGCGCCGCTTCCCGCAGAGCGCCGGGGACGGGTACGTGGTCGGAGTGGAGCCGGAGCACCTTCCGTTCCTCGTCCACCCCATGCTCGGGCACCTGCAGGACGCGCTCGAGGACGACCAGTCGCGCCTGGCCGCCCACGAGCGGGAGCTGCGGCTCCGGCTGCGCGTCGCCCTCGACGTGGGGCCGCTTCCCGACGGCGGAGGGGCCGGCCCCGGGCCCGCCGGCATCGGCCGCGCGATGAACGATGTCCACCGGCTGCTGGACGCCGCCCCGCTCCGCGACGAACTCCGCGCCTCCGACCGGGACATCACCTACCTCGCGGCGATCGTCTCCCGGGGCGTCTACGAGGAGGCGGTGGTCGGCCGCTTCGTCGGCCTGAACCCGCGCCGGTTCCGCCGCGTGGAGGTGCGGCACCCGGACAAGGGGTTCACCCAGGAGGGCTACCTGTACGTTCCGGTGCAGTCGCGCTCCTCCGGTGCCCCAGGCGCCCAGACGGCGGAGCGGAAGGCGGAAGCCGCGCCCGAGCCCGCGCCCGGGCCCGGCGCCCCGGAGCCGCCCTCCGGCCAGGGGGCGGCGCCGGGCGGCGTGCGGATGGGCGACAACCACGGCCAGGCCGTGCTCGGCGGCACGCTCCAGGGCGGCATGCACGGTGACTTCCGCGGGAGGGGACGTGGCTGAGCGGCCCCAGGACGCCCCCGGTGCGGAAGAGCCCCCCGCGCCGGAGCCGGAGCAGGAGGAGCAGGGCCGCGCGGAGCGGGAACCGTCCGTCCGGCCGGACGGGGGCGAGGCCGCGCCCGGGCGGGAGAAGGCGGCCAACACCGCCGCGGACAACTACGGGCAGCTGGTCCAGGACGCCGTCATCTACGGCGGCATGCACATCCACACCGGCCCCGCCGACGGCCTGTACAGCCGCGCCGAGGCGACCCGGCTGGTCCGGGAGGCGCGCCGGCTCGACCCCCGGCGGGTGGAGGCGGTGCGCGCCTCGTTCGTCCGCCCCGAGCACTACCTCCGCTTCGAGCGGGAGTTCCGGGACGCCCGGGTCGGCGTGGTCGCCGGCCCCTCCGGCGCGGGCCGGGCGGTGACCGCCGTCTACGCGCTCGACCGCACCCGGCTGCCCCTCCGCGAGGCGGTCCCGGAGGCCGGGGAGCGGGACCTGGGGCTGGGGAGGCTCCCGGCGGAACCGGACCACGCCTACCTGCTGGACCTCACCCCCTTCGGCGACATCACCGGGCAGCGGGCCGCGGTCCGGGAGTACGCGCGCCGAGTGCGTGCGTGCGGAGGGCGGCTGGTCGTGGTCGCCGGGGCCTGGCGGGAGGACCCCGCCGACGACTACGCCTGCCTGGAGGTGGAGCCGGTCCCGGCGGAGCGGGTCTTCCACGGACACCTGCGCCACCTCATCGGGGAGGAGCGGGCCGCCCGCTGGTCCGCCGCCCCGGAGGTCCGCGGGCTGCTCACCGGGGAGACCCCGGACCGGGCGGTGCGCATGGCCAAGCAGGTCCAGCGCTCCGCCTCCTCCGAATCCGCCTTCGCGGTCCAGGTCGAAGAAGTCCTGGGAGTGTTCCGGAACTACGCGGCCGAGGTCCGCACGTGGTTCCAGGAGCACGAGAAGGCGGCCGCGCAGGCCGAGGGGAACCGGTACGGGCCGCGCGGCGCCGGGGACGGCCGGGACCGCCCGGAGCGCCGGGAGGAGCTGCGGGCCGGCGACTACCAGCGGGTTCTGATCGAGGCCGTCGCGGTCCTGGAAGGCTGCCCCTCCGACGCCGTGCTGCCGCAGGTCGACGAGCTCGCCAAGGCGTGGTCGGTCCCGGTGCAGTTCTCCTCGCCGATCTCCGGCGGCGGGCTCACCGCGATGCTGGCGGAGGTGGGCTCCGTCGTCGACGCGGAGGACCGCATCCGGTTCCGGCGGCCCGGGTTCGGAGATGTGGTGCTCGACCACTTGTGGCACGAGTACCCCAAGGCGCGCAGATCCCTGCTCACCTGGTCGAACCGGGCGGTCCGCGAGATCCCCGTCCGGGAGCGCGGCGAGGTGGCGGAGCGCTGGCTGCGGCTCGCGGACCGGCAGGGGGACCCCGGGCCGGTGAACGGGCTCCTGGTCGCCTGGGGGCGGGACCGGGTGCTGCGCCCGGCCGCCGTCCCCGTGGTCGCCCGGGCCGCGGTGCACGGCCGGCTCGGCCCGGCGGTCCGCGCCTACCTCTACCGGCTGGCCGAGGGCGGCCGCGGCGGCGCGGCGACCGACATCGCCGTGGCCCAGGTGTGCGGCCAGTACGGCAGGGTCGAACCCGGCTCCGCACTGGTCCGGCTCAGACTGATCGCCGACCGGGCACCGGCTTCGGAGAGCGGCGGGGCGGCCGTCTCGGAGGCCCTGGACTCCATCGCGGAGGAACCGGCCCCCTGCGCCGAGGTGCTGAGGGAGCTCGCGGCCTGGGCGGACGACCCCGAGCAGCGGGGCCGGGCCGACCTCGCCCGCGGCCACCTCTACCGGATGCTCTCCGCGGCCGACGGCCGGGGCCTGCCGCTCCTGCTGGTGAGGACCGCGGACGAACCGGCCGGGATTCCGGCGGACGCGGTCGGCGCCGCGCTGGCGGCAGCGCTGAGCGGAGCGGACCCGGAAGGGGCGGAGCGGGCCCTCGGCGGCTGGGCCGATGCCCCGGCGCTGGCGCCGCGGGGGCGGGAGAGAGCAGCTCTGGAGGCCGTACTGCTGCACGCCGCGTCCGCGAGCCCCGCGGCCAACGTGAGGATCGCCCGACTCCTCGGCCGGCGAGCGCGCGACCGGGGCGACCTCCGGGCGGCGGAGCTGATCGGGCGGATCGCGGCGCACGACCCGTTCACCCGGAACCCCGAGTCCGTCGGAGGAGAGGTATGAGCTGGCTGATGCGGAGCGTCGTCCCCGGAGCGGAGGTGCCCCCGTGGAGCATCGCGTTCCGCTCGGGAGGCGAGGCGATGGAATTCTCCGCCCGCCTGCCGAGCAGGGACGAAGGGCTGCTGTTCAACGCCGACTTCGCGCTGGTGCTGGACATCGCAGCCCGGGGGAGGCGCCGGGAGCGGGCCGCGCAGAAGGCGCGGGCGGCGGTACTGGAGGCCGCGCGGGAGGAGGCGCGCGGCCACTCGGTGGCCGACCACGGCCTCGCCGAGGCCGAACTGGCGCGCCGGCTCCTCGCCGACGGCGTCGTCGACGACCCAGACATCAGGATCGGCAGTGTCGAGGTCCGGGTCGGAGCGGACGAGGCCGATGTCGAACTGGTCAAGAGCAGGGAGCGGTGCATTCCGCGCTACGCCCTCAAAGAGGAGGAGCTGCTGGCCCGGCTGCGGCATCTCGAGCGGCTCACCGAGGAGGTCTACAGCGACCCCGCGACGGCCCTCCGCTGGTGGTACGACCACAACCCGGAACGCACCGGGGAACTGGACGTGGCCGCCGACCGGTTGCGGCTGGTGACGGCGGAGGGGAGAGGGGCGGACGGGGAGCCGTCGGAGGAGGAGGCGGCGGGGCGCCTCGTGGCGGACCTGCTCCGCGGGCTCACCGCGGACGACCGCACCGATGTCCTCGACCGCCTCGCCGGGCTGTTCGACGC
>NZ_ANBB01000060.1 GCF_000341105.1 Nocardiopsis potens DSM 45234 | reverse complement strand
TGCGGGGGTCCGCGTCGGCTCCGCCGGCCTCGCCGGTGTCTTCGGGGGTGTCGTCGGCGGGGGTGGTGACCAGCTGGAAATCGCCGTCGTGCTCGCGGGCGCCGGTGACCACGGCGGCGGTGACCACCTCCCTGGCCTTGTGCGAGCGGATCACCTTCGGGTCGCGCTGCAGGTCCTTGACCAGGGACACGCACATCAGCAGCATGACCACGGTCCAGGGCGCCGCCACCAGGATGGTGAGCCGCTGCAGGCCGTCCAGGCCGGTGCTCTCGCCGCCGCTGGAGACCAGCATGATCGCGGCGACCGCGGCCATCAGCACGCCCCAGAACACGGTGATGCCACGGTGCGGCACGTTCGCGCCGCGCTGGGAGAGCGTGCCCATGACGATGGAGGCGGAGTCGGCGCCGGTGATGAAGAAGATCGCGACCAGCACCGCGACGATCACGCTGATCGCGGTGGCCCACGGGAACTGGGCGAGCAGCCCGTAGAGCATGCCCTCCTGGTTGGTGCCGTCGCCGTAGATGTCCACGCCGCCGGACTGCAGGTCGATCGCGGTGCCGCCGAGGATGGCGAACCAGATCAGGCTGACCGAGGAGGGCACCAGGATGACGCCGGTAACGAACTGGCGGATGGTGCGGCCGCGGCTGATCTTGCCGATGAACATGCCGACGAACGGCGTCCAGGAGATCCACCACGCCCAGTAGAAGATCGTCCAGTCGGTCAGCCAGCCGCCCACGTTCTCGCCGCCGCTGGCCTCGGTCCGGCCGGACATGTCGAAGAAGTCCGCCAGGTAGGCGCCGAGCGAGGTGGGGATCATGTCCAGGATGAACACGGTCGGCCCGACGACCAGCAGGAACAGCAGGATCAGCGCGGCCATGCCCATGTTGATGTTGGACAGCCACTGGATGCCGCGCTCGACGCCGGAGACCGCCGAGGCCACGAACGCGATCATCAGGGCGACGATGATGCCGACCAGCAGGCCGCTGCTGATCACCTCCACCCAGCCGAGCTGCTGGAAGCCGCCGGCGATCTGCAGCGCGCCCAGGCCCAGCGAGGTCGCCGAGCCGAACAGGGTGGCGAAGATCGCCAGCACGTCGATGAGCTTGCCGATCGGGCCGCCGGCGGCCTTCTCCCCGATGAGCGGGGTGAACACCGCGCTGATCAGCTGGCGCCGGCCGCGCCGGTAGGTGCCGTAGGCGATGGCCAGGCCGACCACGGCGTAGATCGCCCACGGGTGCAGCGTCCAGTGGAACAGCGTGGTGGCCATCGCGGTGGCCGCGTCCGGCCCGTCGGTCCCGGGCGGCGGGGAGGAGTAGTGCCCCAGCGGCTCCGCCACGCCGAAGAACATCAGGCCGATGCCCATGCCGGTGGCGAAGAGCATCGAGATCCAGGAGATGGTGTTGAACTCCGGCTGCTCGTCGTCGCGGCCCAGCGTGATGTCGCCGTACTTGCTGAACGCCAGCCAGAGCGAGATCACCACGAAGGCGGAGGCGGCGAGCACGAAGCCCCAGCCGGCGTTGTGGATCAGGTTGTCCAGCAACCGCTGCGAGACGTCGGCCAGCTGCCGGGGGTTGAACGCCCCCCACACCACGAACGCCACGGCCAGGACGCCGGCGATGAGGAAGACCGGCCTGTCGGTCTTGGGGCGGGCGGCGTCGGCCTCGGAGCGGGCGGGCGGCTCCCACAGCAGTTCTTCGGTGGTGTACGGCTCGGACGAGGACGGTTCGGTCACCGGACCGTCTCCCCCGTTCTCGTCCTCGGGCTCCAGGGAGCGAGGGCTCTGGTCGTCTATTGCCACCTTGCGTCGGCGCGCGGAGCGCCGCCTCCTCTCGGGTGTCGTCCAACGGGCCCCGCCGCGGCCGGCCCGGGGGAGGAGGCCGCCGATGGCGGGCGCGGGACCGGCCCCGATGAGCCGGGCGCCCGCTGCGCCCGCAGGCGAACATACCCGACGGCGGGGCGGCGCCCGGGGACTCCGGTAGAGCGCGTCAGGCGGTGCGGTGAATGGTTCGGAAGTGAATTCGGGCCATTCGCGGCGGCCGCGGCGCCCCATTCGGAAAAGCGGTATAGAGCCTGTTGAAGGGGGGTTCGCCGGGCCGGTCCGGCGGCGGTCCGCGGTCATGGTGCGGCACCGCCGGGAACCCTCCGTCTTCTTCGAGGATATCCGCGGAATGTCGTGATGAATCAATTACCTCCCGATTCTCGAACCGGTATGGGGCCCTCGCGGCCGGCCCGCCCCGCACCGCGCCCGAACGCCGGAACCCCCTGGCCGCAGGGGAAGGCGCGCCCGGAGCGCTAGGCTGGTCCGCCGGACGGGCGGAGGGGCCGCCGGGTCCGTGTGATCGGTCACGGGAGGGGGCGGCCGGTGGCATACCGGAAGCGGAGCGCGGCGGGCCCCGGGCCCCGGAGCGCCCTGGCCCTCCTGCCGGCCGCCGCCCTCCTGGCCGGGTGCGCGGCCCCGGCCGGCACCGGCGCGGCCGCCCCCGCCCCCGCCCCGGTGCCGGAGGAGGCCGGGTTCGACTACCAGATCGGCGGCGCCTACCCGCCGCCCCCCGGAACCGGCCTGGTGGTCCGCGACCGCGCGGCCGAACCCGCGGACGGCGCCTACTCGGTCTGCTACGTCAACGGCTTCCAGACCCAGGAGGCGGCGACCGCCCGGTGGCGCGCCGACCGCCCGGAGCTGCTGCTCACCGAGGACGGCGACCCGGTCATGGACACCGACTGGAACGAGCAGCTCTTCGACGTCTCCACCGAGGCGAACCGCACCGCCCTCGCCGAGGCCGTCGGCGCCTGGATCGACGGCTGCGCCGCCGACGGCTTCGACGCCGTCGAGATCGACAACCTGGACTCGCCGCTGCGCTCCCGCGGCCTGCTCACCGAGGACGACGCGCTGGCCTACGCCGGCCTGCTGATCGACCGCGCGCACGCCGCCGGCCTGGCCGCCGGGCAGAAGAACGCGGTGGAGTCCGCGGCCCGGGGCGCCGCCGCCGGGTTCGACTTCGCGGTCGCCGAGGAGTGCGCCCGCTACGGCGAGTGCGCCGACTACGCCGAGGCCTACCCCGGCCGCGTCTACGACGTCGAGTACCGCCGCCCCGACTTCGAGCGGGCCTGCGGCCGCCCGGTGCCCGGCGTCTCCGTCGTCCTGCGCGACCTGGCCGTCTCCCCGCCGGGCGACCCCGGGCACGTGCACGAGGTGTGCGGCTGAGCCGGCCCCTCCCCGGCGGGGCCGGGGCCGGCGGCGGAGGGAGAGGTCAGAGCCCGTGCCGGCGGGAGACCAGCCGCTCCACGGCGGTCCGCGGCAGCGCCCGGCGCAGCGCGAACACCAGGGGAGCGGAGCTGCCCACCGCGTACAGCGGGCGCGGCCGGGGCGAGTCGATCGCCCGCAGCACCGTCGCGGCCACCCGGTCCGCGGAGATCCCGGCGGCCTCGTTGGCGTTGAGCGCGGCCAGCATGGTCCGGTACTCCTCGGCGAACGGGGAGTCCTCGGCGATGTAGGAGGTCCGCCGGGCGCCGATGCCGGTGCTGATCGACCCCGGCTCGACCGTGGCCACCCCGACCCCGTACGGGCCGACCTCGCGCCGCGCCGCACTGGCGAACCCCTTGATCGCGGCCTTGGAGGCCACATAGGAGGAGCGGTACGCCAGCGGGAAGCTGGCCAGCATCGACCCGACCATGACCACCCGGCCGTACCGGCGCACCCGCATCCCCGGCAGCATCAGCTGGGTGAGCCGGACCGCGCCGAAGACGTTCACCCGGAACAGCCGCTCCACCGCCTCCACCGGCAGCTCCTCGATCGGCCCGCTCTGGCTCTCCCCGGCGTTGTTCACCAGGACGTCGACCCCGCCGGCCGCCGCCGCGCACTCCTCCACCGAGGACATGTCGGACAGGTCGAGCCGGAGGTACTCCACCCCGGGCAGCGGATCGGCCACCCGGGAGGGGTCCCGGGTGGTCCCGTACACCTTGTCGCCGCGGGCCGCCAGCGCCCGGGCCACCGCGGCGCCGATCCCCGACGAAGCGCCCGTGACGAGCGCGGTGCGGCTCACCGCCGGCTCCGGCGGCCGGGGCGGCCTGCGGCCGGGGCGGTCGGGGGCGGGGAAGGGGAATGGGGGGTCGTCCTCATCAGCGGTCCGTCCTAACCGGGCAAGGGGGCGCGGCCGCAGAGGGAGCACGCGCGGCCGCCCCGCGCACGCCGCGCGGTGCCGCGCAACCCTACTTCAGCGCCCCCGCCCGGCCGGTCCCGGGGCGGGGAAGGGAAGGGCGGGAAGGAAAGGACCCCGGCGGCCGCGCCCGGCGGGACGGGTTTGCCCCGCACCCCGCGGTGCTCTAGCGTTTCGGTTAGCCTCGCCTAACCATCCGGTCCGCGGAGGCCGGACGGAACCCGTACACGCCAAGGGGGACACCGTGCCGGAGCAGCGCAAGAAGAAGGTCCACACCGGGCAGGTCGTGGCCGCCGAGCGGATCACCCCGCACATGGTCCGGGTGGTCCTCGGCGGCGACGGGCTGGCCGCCTTCGAGGCGGGGGAGTACACCGACCACTACGTGAAGCTGCTCTTCACCCCGCCCGGCGCGGTCTACCCCGAGCCCTTCGACCTGGAGGCGGTCCGGCGCGACCTCCCCCGCGAGCAGTGGCCGGTCACCCGCACCTACACCGTGCGCGCCTGGGACCCGGACTCGCGCGAGCTCACCATCGACTTCGTGCACCACGGCGACACCGGGCTGGCCGGGCCGTGGGCGGGCGCGGCCCGCCCCGGCGACCGGATCAGGATGCTCGGCCCCGGCGGCGCCTACGCCCCCGGCGCGGAGGCCGACTGGCACCTGCTGGCCGGGGACGAGAGCGCGCTGCCGGCCATCGCCGCCTCGGTGGAGCGGCTGCCCGAGGGCCGCGAGGCGCACGTCTTCATCGAGGTCGCCGGGCCGGAGGAGGAGCAGAAGCTCGCCGCGCACGGCGGCGTCCGGGTGCACTGGGTGCACCGGGGCGGGCGGCGCGTCGGCGAGGCGCTGGTGGAGGCCGTCCGCGGCCTCGACTTCCCCGCCGGAGAGGTCCAGGCGTTCGTGCACGGCGAGGCCGGCTTCGTCAAGGAGCTGCGGCGGCTGCTCCGGGTCGAGCGCGGGGTCCCCAGGGAGCGGCTCTCCATCTCCGGGTACTGGCGCCTGGGCCGCAACGAGGACGCCTGGCAGTCCTCCAAGGCCGAGTGGAACCGGACGGTGGAGGAAGAGGAGGCCGCGGCGCTCGCGCGGTGAGCGCCGCCGCCCGCCGGGGCCCGCCCGTCCGGACGGGCTCTGCGGGCGCCGCCCCGCACCAGGTCAGGGGTGCGGAGGGCGGCCGCCGGGGCGGGCGTATCCTCGACGGTGCAACAGGCACCGTCGAGAGGGGTAGGACATGGGAATCGGTGGACGGGAGCTTCTCCTGCTCCTCCTGATCGCTCTGCTGGTCTTCGGGGCGAGCAGGCTCCCGGCCCTGGCGCGCTCCCTGGGGCGCAGCGCCCGGATCCTCAAGGCCGAGGCCAAGGGGCTCGCCGACGAGAACGACGCGCCAGAGGAGGACGGCGCCGCGGCCGCGCAGCAGCGGTCCCAGGCCGCCGCCCCGCAGGCGCTCCCGCCGGGCGGGGCCCGGGAGGAGACCGCCGGCCACGGCGGCCGGACCTCCCACGGCCAGGGCTGACGGCGGCGCCCGCCCGAACCGGCCTCCCCCCTCGGCGCCCGCGGCCCGCACCGGCCGCGGCACCCCGACCGGCACCCGGCGCGCAGCAGAGCAAGGAGGGGCCGCCCGGCCGGGCGGCCCCTCCTCCGCATCCGGGACGGCCGCCCCGGATGCGCGGGCTCAGAACGGGGTCAGGGTGACGGTCACCGAGACCGGGGCCGGGTCCTCGATGTAGGAGGCGAACCCGGCCACGTCGTCGAAGGCGAACCCGTAGGCCTTCCCGTCCGCGCTGTTGGCGTGCATGATCCGCGAGTAGTGGTTGGAGACCCCGGTCCGGTAGAAGTCGGCCGCGTCGGTGGTGGGCTGCCGGTCGTGCGAGAGCAGCGTCGACCGGTTGAAGCCGGCGCCGAGGACCGCCGCGACCGGGCCGTTGAGGCCGTCGTTGGGGGCGGCCAGCGCCCCGTCGCAGAAGAGTACGTCCCGGGTGCTCGGCCTGTCGATCGGGGCGACGCCTCCGTCGAAGACGAGCAGGTCGCCCTCGACCCGGCCGCTGAACGTCCCCTCGTTGGTGGTGACGGACAGGGTGTTCCGCCCGTAGTGCGCCCACACCTCGTCGATGTAGGGGGCGAAGTAGTCCTCCGGGAACAGGCCCCGGTCCAGGCCGTGGCCGGGGGCGATGAGCCGCATGCGGTCGCCGACGATGAGCGGGGAAAGGTCGGGGTCCGCGGCCGCGGCGTCGAAGATCGCGTCCCGGCCGCCCTCCACGAGCAGGCCGGTGCTCTGCTCCCGGGCGCCCCGGAGGTCGATCGAGATCGGCACGCTGAACTGGTCCACCATCGACGAGTTGCAGTACATCCCGTCGTCCTTGCAGGTGAATTCGAAGGTGTCGTAGAGGACGCCGTAGTTGGGGTCGCTCTCCACGTGTCCCGCCGGGTACTGCAGGGCGGGGCGCCCCTCGCCGTCGGCCACCGCCTTGAACCGGAGCTTGTCGCCGAGCGCGAAGTAGATCCGCCCCGACATCGGCCGGGGCAGGCCGAGCGGGGCGCCGTCGGCGGGCAGCGGGATGGAGTAGTCGGTGTAGCCGCCGTCGGTGTTGTCCGACTCGCTCACCGGGACCATCTCGCCGTCCGGGGTGGCGCGGCACTGCCGCCCGGTGCCGAGGTCGGTCCCGACGATGTAGACGAGGACCTCGGCGTCGGCGAACCGGCCGGTCTCGTTGGCGATCGTCACGGGCAGCGCCGCCGACCGCGCTCCCGCGCCGCTCGCCGCGGCGGCGGCCGCTCCGCCCCGGGGCGGGTTCGCGAGGAGCGCCCCGCCGGCGCCGGCGGCGACCGCGGCGCCGCCCAGTCCCGCGAGGAACCTTCTCCGATCGATCATGAAGGACTCCTTCCAGTTTCGGAGTCACCCAAGGTGGCGGCCGCGGCGCGATGCGTCAACGCCGGTGAAATCGGGCGCGCGGCATCGCCGCAGGCAGCGGTCGCGCGATGTGGCTCAGATCACACACAAAAAGTGGGAACGCTCCCACAAGTCGGTGGTCCTCCCGGCCTCCGCGGCCGGCCCGGGGTGCGGGCGGGGCCGTGCGGGGAGGGGGCGGCGCAGGCTCCTGATGGGGCCAGGGGCGGGCCCGTTCAAGGCAGGGCCCCGCCGGCGGAGTGCCGGCGGGGCCCGTGGGGCGTCCTCGCGCCCCGGTGTCCTCAGCCGGCCGCCGGGCGGCCGCCCTCCGCCGGCTCCGGGACGGCGAACGGGGCCAGTGCGGCGGCGAGCTCGGGGTGGACCTCGGCGCTGAGCAGGGTGCCGCGCTCGTTCTGCTCCAGCTCGCCGATGAGGCCCTCGGAGTGCACCCGGGAGACCAGGTCGCCCCGGGAGTAGGGCACCTCGGCGCGGACCCGGACCTCCGGCCGGGGGAGCGCCTCGTCGACCAGGGCGAGCAGCTCGTCGATGCCGGCGCCGGTGCGCGCGGACACCGCGATGGAGCGCGGCGCGCTCGCCAGCAGCCGCTCGACCTCGGCCGGGTCGGCGGCGTCGGCCTTGTTGACCACCAGCACCTCGGGGAGCTTCTCCGCGCCCAGCTCGGTGAAGACCTCGCGGACCGCGGCGATCCGGCCCTCCGGGTCGTCCTGGGAGGCGTCCACCACGTGCAGCACCAGGTCGGCGTCGGCCACCTCGTCCAGGGTGGAGCGGAACGCGGCGACCAGCTGGTGCGGCAGGTGCCGGACGAAGCCGACGGTGTCGGCCAGGGTGATGTCCCGGCCGCCCGGGGTGCGGGCCCGGCGCACGGTGGGGTCGAGGGTGGCGAACAGTGCGTCCTGCACCAGCACCCCGGCGCCGGTGAGCCGGTTGAGCAGGCTGGACTTGCCCGCGTTGGTGTAGCCGGCCAGGGCGACGGCGGGCACCTCGCGGCGCCGCCGCTCCTGCCGCTTGACGTCCCGGCGGGCCTGCAGCTCGGCGATCTCGGCGCGCGCCTTGGCCATCTTCTCCTGGATCCGGCGGCGGTCGGTCTCCAGCTTGGTCTCACCGGGGCCGCGGGTGGCCATGCCGCCCCCGCCGCCGCTCCCGCCGGCCTGGCGGGAGAGCGACCGGCCCCAGCCGCGCAGCCGGGGGAGCATGTACTCCATCTGCGCCAGGGAGACCTGGGCGCGGCCCTCCTTGGACTTGGCGTGCTGGGCGAAGATGTCCAGGATGAGCGCGGTCCGGTCGACCACCTTGGCCTGGACCGCGTCCTCCAGGTGGACGATCTGGGAGGAGGAGAGCTCGCCGTCGCACACCACGGTGTCGGCGCCGGTGGCCTCCACGATGTCGCGCAGCTCGGCGGCCTTGCCGGAGCCGATGTAGGTGGCGGGGTCGGGCTTGGAGCGGCGCTGGACCACGCCCTCCACGACCTCGGCCCCGGCGGTCTCGGCGAGCGCGGCCAGCTCCTGCATGGACAGGTCGGCGTCGCTCTGGCTGCCGGAGAGCCACACGCCGACCAGGACCACGCGCTCCAGCCGGACCTTGCGGTTCTCCACCTCGGCGACGTCCTCGCGCTCGGTGGACAGCCCGGGGACGCGGCGCAGCGCCAGGCGGTCGGCCAGGTCCTCCTGAAGGCCGTCGTAGTCCTCCTCGAAGGGGGCGGCGGGCTCTGACGGATGCGAATCGGGCAATGGGGTCCTTTCACGGCGGTGGCGGGTCGCCACGCCGGTGATTCTACGGGCGCCGGCCGCGGACCGGCCACGGGTTTTCCCCGGCGCGGCCGCTCCGACCTGCGCGGTCGCCCCGGATACGGGAGCGGTCCGGGCGACAGGCTTCGCGAAACCCCGAATCTACCCCGTAAAGGCGCAAATCGGATTTACCTCCGGAGGGAGATAAGGAGAGAGACCGATCCCGGGCCCGCTCGCAAGGACCGCAGGACGCCGGTCCCGGCGCCGGAGCACCGACGGCGCCTCGGCGCCGGGACCGGCGGGGCGGAGGGCGGGCGCGCCGGCCCGGAGCGCGGTTCCGGTCACTCCGGCCAGGGCGAGGAGAGGATCGTCTCGACGAAGTCGCCGCGCCGGAAGCCGGGCCGGTAGTGCGCCAGCACGTCGGCCTTGACGTTGCCGAAGGTCGTCTCCGGCTTGGGGGCGACGCCCTCGGCGAAGGCGTGCAGGATGCGCCGCTTGAAGTCGGGGCGCGGGTGCAGGGCGGTGACCGCGTCCCGCTCCGCGGCGCTCAGCTCGTCGTGGTCCAGGCCCAGCACGTCGTACTCGACCCCCGCGGTGACCAGGGCGACCTCGGGCTCCATGTACTCCGGGACGCCGGGGGTGGTGTGCAGCGCGATCGCGGTCCACACCCGGCGCACGCCGTCCTCGGGGACGCCGTGCGAGCGGAGGAAGTCGCGCGCCTCGTCGGCGCCGTCGACCTCGAACCGGCGGCCGCTGCCGTGGAACCGCTCGCCGAGGCCGAGGTCGTGGAACATCGCGCCGACATAGAGCAGCTCGGGGTCGGGGTCGAGGCCGCGGCGGCGCCCGCGCAGGGCGCCGAACCAGTAGACCCGCCGGGAGTGGTGGTAGATCAGCTCCTCGGTGGTGTCCCGGACCAGCTCGGTGGCCTCGGCGGCCAGCTTCGTGTCGGGGACGGCGACCCCGGAGATCTCCGTCGTCTCGGTGCTCATCGCGGTGGCTCTCTTTCCCGGTCGGTGTCGGTGGCGGGGCCGCGCGGCCGCGGCCCGCTCCGGCTCCGAGCCTCCCGGGGGCGGGCGGCGGGGGGAAGCGTCCTTCGGGACCCGGACCCCGCGGATCCGGACATGGGCCCTGCGGGCCGGCCCGGGTGGCGCTTCCCGGCCCGCACCGGGGTGCGTCGGTGCGGGCCGGGGGTGTGCGTCAGCCGGTGACGCGCACCGCGGTGAACACCGCGACCTGCGCGCCCTCCTCGGTGAGCGACCGGCCGGTGGCCTCGAACACCACCGTGCGGCCGCCGCGCTTGTAGCGGTAGCGGTCCCTGGGGTCGGCGACCTGCGCGAAGGAGCCGTCCAGGTCGCGGACCTCGCTGAACTCGGGGGCGTCCGGCACGTCGAGCCGGATCCGTTTCATGGCGGGCTGCAGAATCGACACGTCTCTCCTCACTGCCGGGGGCACTGCGGTCTGTGTCGGTAGGGAAAGCGGCCTGTGTCGGTAGAGGAATGCCCCGCGGGGGCCGGAACCATGCCCGCCGCGGCGATCGTGAAGCCAAGCTGTGGGCGCGCTGAAGAAAACCGCGATGGACCCGCGCGCCCGCCGCGGTGCAGATTGGTCGGTGCCCGGTGCGGCCGCCGCACGTCGGGCCCGGTCCGCCCGGGGGCGCCGTCCGCGCGCCCGGCCCGCGGCCGGTGTCCACCGCCCGTCGCACCGTCAGGACACAGCTGTGAAGGCGATCGTCAAGGACAAGGCAGAGCCCGGTCTGCGGCTGATGGACGTGCCCGAGCCGTCCATCGGCCCGGGCGAGGTGCTCATCAGGGTGCTGCGCACCGGCATCTGCGGCACCGACCTGCACATCCGGGACTACGACGCGTGGGCGCGGCAGGCCGTGCGCGCCCCGCTGGTCCTCGGCCACGAGTTCGCCGGCGAGGTCGTGGAGACCGCTCCGGGCGTCGCCGACATCGCGGTGGGCGACCTGGTCAGCGGCGAGGGGCACCTGGTGTGCGGGAAGTGCCGCAACTGCCAGGCCGGGCGGCGGCACCTGTGCCGCAGCACGGTCGGCCTCGGCGTGGGCCGGGACGGCGCGTTCGCCGAGTACGTGGCGCTGCCCGCGTCCAACGTCTGGGTGCACCGCGCCCCGGTCGACCCCGACATCGCGGCGATCTTCGATCCGTTCGGCAACGCGGTGCACACCGCGCTGTCCTTCCCGCTGGTCGGGGAGGACGTGCTGGTCACCGGGGCCGGGCCGATCGGGATCATGGCGGCGGCGGTGGCGCGGCACGCCGGCGCGCGCAACGTCGTCGTCACCGACGTCAGCGAGTACCGGCTGGAGCTGGCCCGCGGCGTCGGCGCCGACCTCGCGCTCAACGTCGCCGAGGAGACCGTCGAGCAGGGGCAGCGCCGGCTCGGGCTGCGCGAGGGCTTCGACGTCGGCCTGGAGATGTCCGGCCGCCCCGAGGCGCTGCGGGAGATGATCGCCAACATGACCCACGGCGGCCGGATCGCGATGCTCGGCCTGCCCGCGGGCGACTTCGAGGTGGACTTCGCCCGCATCGTCACCTCGATGATCACCCTCAAGGGGATCTACGGCCGGGAGATGTTCGAGACCTGGTACGCGATGTCGGTGCTGCTGGAGCGCGGCCTGGACCTCGCCCCGGTGATCACCGGCCGCTACCCCTACCGGGACTTCGAGGCGGCCTTCGACGACGCCGCGGGGGGACGCTGCGGCAAGGTCATCCTCGACTGGACCGCCTGACCGCTGTTCGCACGCCTACCTGGGAGGCCACCGCCATGTTCGACTCCGTCCGCGACGACCTGCGCGCCACGCTGGACGAGATCTCCGCCGCCGGGCTGCACAAGCCCGAGCGGGTGATCGGCACCCCGCAGAGCGCCGCCGTCACCGTCACCGCGGGCGGCCGCCCCGGCGAGGTGCTGAACTTCTGCGCCAACAACTACCTCGGCCTGGCCGACCACCCCGAGGTCGTCGCGGCCGCCAAGGACGCGCTGGACCGGTGGGGCTACGGGATGGCCTCGGTCCGGTTCATCTGCGGCACCCAGGAGGTGCACAAGGAGCTGGAGGACCGGCTCTCGGCGTTCCTCGGCGCCGAGGACACCGTCCTCTACTCGTCCTGCTTCGACGCCAACGGCGGCGTGTTCGAGACGCTCCTGGGTGAGCAGGACGCGGTGATCTCCGACGCGCTCAACCACGCCAGCATCATCGACGGGATCCGGCTGTGCAAGGCGCGCCGGTACCGCTACGCCAACCGGGACATGGCCGAGCTGGAGGCCCGGCTCAAGGAGGCCGCGGACGCCCGCCGCCGGCTGATCGTCACCGACGGCGTGTTCTCCATGGACGGCCACGTCGCCCCGCTGGACGAGATCTGCGACCTGGCCGAGGCCTACGGCGCCATGGTGATGGTGGACGACTCGCACGCGGTGGGCTTCGTCGGCCCCGGCGGCCGCGGCACCCCCGAGCTGCACGGCGTCATGGACCGGGTCGACGTGGTGACCGGCACCTTGGGCAAGGCGCTGGGCGGGGCGTCCGGCGGCTACGTCGCCGGCCGCGCCGAGATCGCGGCGCTGCTGCGCCAGCGTTCCCGCCCCTACCTGTTCTCCAACTCCCTGGCGCCGGTGATCGCCGCCGCCTCGCTCAAGGTCCTCGACCTGATCGGCCCCGACGGCGGGGGGACCGGCGCCGAGCTGCGCCGCCGCCTCGCCGACAACACCGCGCTGTTCCGCTCCAGGATGGCCGGGGCCGGGTTCGACATCCTGCCCGGCGACCACCCGATCACCCCGGTCATGATCGGCGACGCGGCGCGGGCCGGGCGGATGGCCGAGCTCCTGCTGGACCAGGGGGTCTACGCGATCGGGTTCTCCTACCCGGTGGTCCCGCACGGCCAGGCCCGGATCCGGGTGCAGCTCTCCGCCGCGCACTCCGCCGCCGACGTGGACAAGGCGGTGGAGGCCTTCATCGCCGCACGCGAGGCCCTGGACGGCGCCGCTCTGGCAGGATGATCAGGTGATCGACGCGCGGCGGCTGCGGGTGCTGCGGGCCGTGGCGGACCACCGCACGGTGACCGCCGCGGCCGCCGCGCTGTACCTCAGCCCCTCCGCGGTCTCCCAGCAGCTGGCGGCGCTGGAGACGGAGACCGGCCACCGGCTGCTGGAGCGCAACGGGCGGGGCGTCCGGCTCACCCCCGCCGGGGAGATCCTGCTGGTGCACGCCAACGCGGTCCTGGCCCAGCTGGAGCGGGCCGACGCGGAGCTGGCGGCCTACGCGTCCGGGGCGGCGGGGTGGCTGACCGTCGCCTCCTTCGCCACCGGCATCACCCAGGTGCTGGCCCCGGCCATCGCGGAGCTGGCCCGCACGGCCCCGGACATCCGGGTCCGGGTCCGCGACGCCGAGGGCGACGAGAGCCTGCCGATGGTCCTGGACGGCAAGGCGGACCTGGCGGTGGCGGTGGAGTACCGCGGCGCGCCCGCCGCCGACGACCGGCGGCTGTTCCGGGTGCCGCTGTACGCGGAGCCGTTCGACGCGGTGCTGCCCCTGGGCCACCCCCTCGCCGGTTCGCCCCGGGTGCGCCTGGCCGACCTGGCGGACGAGCCGTGGATCGGCCCGCACCCGGGCAACCCCTGCCACGACGTGACGGTGCTGGCCTGCGAGTACGTCGGTTTCACGCCGCGCCATGAGCATTCCTCCGACGATTTCCACGCGGTGGTGGCGCTGGCCGCGGCGGGCGCGGGGGTGGCCCTGGTGCCGAGGTCGGCGCTGCGCGGCACCGGCCTGGCCGGCGTCGCGGTCCGCCGGGTCGACGACGCCCGGGCGACCCGGAAGGTCTTCGCCGCGACCCGGCGCGGCGCCGAGGAGCACCCGCTGATCCGCCCGGTCCTGGACGCACTCCGCGACGCGGTGGCCCGGATGCACGCCGAGGAGGCCGACCCCGCGCAGTGACCCCCGGCGGCCGGCCCGGCGGCCTGCTCGATGGCGTTCGGCGGCGGTCCGGTCGGTGCGGCGGCGGGGGACCGTGCCGGGCCGGGGCCCTGCCGACCTCCGGCCGCCCGGCGGGCCCTTGCCAGGGACGCGGTGGGGCCGGTACACAGCGGGGAGGGACGGGAAGGGGTACCCGGATGGCCGATCTCAGCGGGATCCTCGCAGACCTGCGGGCCGAGGGCGGTGAGCTCGACGCGCTGGTGGCCGGGCTGGACGCCGGCGGCCTGGCGGCGCCCACCCCGGCCCAGGGGTGGACCATCGCCCACCAGCTGTCCCATCTGGCCTGGACGGACCGGTGGTCGCTGCTGGCCCTGCGCGACCCGGCCGGGTTCGGCGACCGGGCGGCGGGGGCGGTGGACGGCCCGGCGGAGGCCGTCGAGCGCGGTGCCGCCGAGGGGGTCGGCGAGCCGCCCGCGTCGCTGCTGGGGCGGTGGCGCGCGGGCCGGGAGGAGCTTCAGGGCGCGCTGTGCGCCGCGCCGCCGGACGAGCGGGTGCCGTGGTTCGGGCCGCCGATGAAGCCGGCGTCGATGGCGACCGCTCGGCTGATGGAGACGTGGGCGCACGGCCAGGACGTGGCCGACGCGCTCGGCGTGGTCCGCGCCCCCTCGCCGCGGCTGCGGCACGTGGCCCACCTGGGGGTGCGCACCATGGGGTTCGCGTTCGCGGTGCGCGGGCGGGAGGTCCCGGACGCGCCGGTCCGGGTGGAGCTGGCCGCGCCGGGCGGCGGCACCTGGTCCTGGGGGCCGGAGGGCGCGGAGGACCGGGTGAGCGGTCCGGCCCTGGACTTCTGCCTGCTGGTCACCCGGCGCCGCCACCCGGACGACCTGTCGCTGTCGGTGTCCGGCCCGGTCGCCTCGGCGTGGCTGCCCATCGCGCAGGCCTTCGCCGGGCCGCCCGGCCCGGAGCGGACGCCGGCGGGCGGGGTCGCCGGCCGCCCGTAGGCGCACCGTCCCCGCGCGGGGACAGGGTCACTCCAGGCCGGCCTCCCGCTTGATCTGGTCGAACCGGGCTCCCATGGCCTCGGCCAGGGCGGTGGCGGCCGACAGCGGGCGGACCATCACCGTGAAGTCGTCGATCAGCCCCTGGTCGTCGGTGTGCAGGAAGTCGCAGCCCTGGATCTCGCGGTCGCCGACCCGGGCCTTGAAGACCAGGGCGTGGTCCCGGCCGTCGGCCGAGGAGATCTCCTTGACGTAGCGGAAGTCGGTGAAGACGCGGGAGACCGCGCGCAGGATCGCGGCGGTGAGCTCTCTGCCGGGGGAGGGCGTGAACGCGACCGGGCTGGTGAACACCACGTCTTCGGCGAGCAGGGCGCGGACGGCGTCGTGGTCGTCGGCCTCCACGGCCTTGCGGAAGGGGTGCACGGCGGCCTCCATAGTCAATTTTTTGATCAGGTGCAGGTGACAGTAATCGCTCACGCCGCCCCCGTCCAGAGGGAGCGGCGGCCCACTGGCCGCAGAGCACTTCGGCCGAGCCTGGCGCCCCACGGGGTGAAGGTTAAGGCGGGCAGCGAAGGCAGGAAGGGGACCGGCCGGTCGGTCAGGTGCGGCGCCTCGCGGAGCGGGGGTTCAAGCAGCGGCGACGGCGGGCAGGGGACCGGCGGGTCGGTCGGGCGCGGCGTCTCACGGGGTGACGGCTCAAACCGGCGGCGACGGCGAAGGCAGGGGCGGGGCGCAGGCGATCGCCCGGGCGCGGCGCCCCACGGAGCGAAGGTCCAAGCGGGCAGCGACGGCGGCGGTGGGGACCGGCCGGTCGGTCCGGCGCGGCACCTCGCGGAGCGAAGGTTCAAGCAGCGGCGACGGCAGCGGTAGGGGCAGGGCCGGGCGCCTCACCCGAGCGCGGCGCCCCACGGAGCGAAGGTCCAAGCGGGCAGCGAAGGCGAGGAGTGGAGACCGGCCAGTCGGTCCGGCGCGGCACCTCGCGGAGCGAAGGTTCAAGCAGCGGCGACGGCAGCGGTAGGGGCAGGGCCGGGCGCCTCACCCGAGCGCGGCGCCCCACGGAGCGAAGGTCCAAGCGGGCAGCGAAGGCGAGGAGTGGAGACCGGCCAGTCGGTCGGGTGCGGCGTCTCGCGGAGCGAGGGTCAAGACGGGCGGCGACGGCAGCGGTAGGGGCGGGGCGAGGGTGGTCGCCCGGACGCGGCGCCCTGCGGGGCGGGGGTTCAAACAGGCGGCGAGGGCGGGAGCGGTCGGGCGCCGTGTTCACCGGCCGGGCCCGGCGCGTGGTCCCGG
>NZ_ANBB01000059.1 GCF_000341105.1 Nocardiopsis potens DSM 45234 | reverse complement strand
CCCCGCCCACCCTCTTCAGCTCCGCTGATCGGGTGTTCGTTCCGGCCTCAGAAGACCGCCGCCGGATCCGCCCTTTCCAGGGCCGCTCCTGGCGACTCGGACGACTATAGCGGCCCTTCCGGGATGCTCCAAACGGAGCGATCGCCGCCGGGCCGCGCCGCCCGGCCGGCCATCGAGCCGGTCACTCCGGGGTGACGGTGAGGGTGTGCTCCGTCCCCGGTTCGGCGGAGTCGGTCTCCACGGAGAGGATGCGCAGTCCGCCGTCCCAATCCGCGGATTCGGGCTCTGCGCGAGAGCCGGCGGATTCCACCGCGAGGTCGAACCCGTCGGGGAAGACCGTGTCCGGCAGATACAGCTCGGTCGGCCCGGACACCCCTTCCTCCTCCGTGAAGCGGACGGTCAGCGCGGGGGCTTCGGGGTCGTAGTCGATCTCCACCGGCCGTCCGGCGATCGCCCGGGGGTAGGGGCGGTTCATCGTCTCGGCGAGCGGGCCGGGGGCGAGGGACTCGTCCATCCACGGGCCCCACCCGTCGTGGTCGTTGGACCAGTAGGCGCGGCCGGCGGCCATCCGCTCGGTCTCGGTGAGCATCCGGGCGACATAGTCGGTGGCCCCCTCGCCCGACATGTCGAGGCCGAACTCGCCGAGGACGATCGGGGCCTCCAGGCGCTCCGCCGTGGTGCGGACGCTGTTCGACCACTGCTCGATGCCGGCGTCGATCCGCCCCTGGGAGGCGCCGGCGTACGGTTCGCCGAGGTCCATCGGGAGCGGGTAGGCGTGCGGCGCGTAGACGATGCGCGGCTCCCCGTTCCGCGGGTCGTCCAGGTGGGGGAGGGCGGAGGGCAGGCCCCAGTTGACGCCGACCGCCTGGCCTTCGACGAAGAGCCAGGCGTCCTGGTCCACCTCGCGGATCCGCGCGATGGAGGTGCGGTAGAGGTCGGCGAGCGGGCCGGCCTCGAAGGCGGGACCCTGGAGGCTGCCGCCGAACGGCTCGTTCATCAGGTCGTAGCCGATGACGGCCGGCTCGTCGGCGAACCGGTCGGCGACGTGCCGGAGGGCGGCGGCGTAGGCGTCCATCAGCTCGGGGTGCTTCCCGGTGGTGTTCCAGAAGTTGTCGAAGGCGCGGACCGTTCCCGGCTCCAGGTACACCAGCTCCCACATGTCCTGCCGGGCGACGGGGAGGCCGTCGGTGTGGGTGGCCCATTCCGGGGCGCCGTTGCCGGAGTGCTCCTCCGGGCTGGTGTAGCGCCCGTAGAGGTCCTGGTGCATGTCGAGCAGCACGTGGTAACCGCGCTCGGCGTACCAGTCGACGCGCTCGGCGACGGCGTCCAGGTACTCCTCGTCGTAGGCGCCCTGCTCCGGTTCGACCGCCTGCCACTGGATCAGGAAGCGGACGAAGTTGGTGCCGGTCTCCTCGTACTCGCGCTGCACGGCGTCCTCGGTGATCCAGGGCAGGTGCTCCGGGTCGTCCTTGGCCGAGCCGGAGGTGTTGAAGCCGTGCAGGAAGAGGGCGCGCCCCTGGTCGTCGGTGAGATAGCGCGGGGGACCGGGCTCGATCCGGGTGGCCGAGGCGGCGGTTCCCGCGACGAGCACCAGGGCGGCGAGCAGGACCGGGAGGCGCAGGCGCCGGGGGAGACGCTTCATCTCTCGTTATCTCCTGGGGGATCGGACTACCCGGATGAGACGTGCGTCACTATCATGCAAAACATGAATCTTCTTCGCAATGGCCCCGCCGCTCCCGCCGTCGCCGCTGTTGCGTTCCTGCTCTGCCTGGCCTTCGGGAGCACGGCGTTCACCACCTGGCTCGCGCCCCGGGCCTCGTGGCTGCTGCTGCCCTCGGCGCTGGGCGCCCCGTTCGGGCTGCCCGGGGTGCGGCTCGACGCGGTGGCCCTGGCCGCGGTCGCGCTGCTGGTCGTCCTCGCCGCGCTGTGGACGGCGCGGGCGGCGCGGCTCCGCCCGGAGGCGGGGCCGGTGCGCAGCGCGCTGTCGGGGTGGGCCGCGGTGCTGGTCGGCGCGGCGGCCGGCAACGCCCTGCGCGGACTCGCGGACGCGGCCGCGATGGGGCTCGGGCCGCTGGGCTGGCTCGGCTTCGCCGTCGGGGGGCTGCTCAGCGGGCTGGCCTGGGGGGCGGCGCTCGGCTGGACCGCGGGTGTCGCCGCGGCGGCGCTGCGCGGCCGCACGGGTTAAAGTCTCCGCGTGCGCAAGTCGACCGAGGCCGGCAGGAACGGACTCCCGCGCGGGGAGCTGCTCCGCCCGGTGCTGCACCGGCGGCGGGAGGGCGGGCGGACGCTCGCCTCCGCGGTCTGGAAGGCCGGGCCGGGGTGGAGGATGCTCTCCTCCGGGGTGCTCGGCGGCGGGCTGGGGGAGCGGGCCTTCGTGCTCAACGCCCAGGTCGAGGGGGATTACCGGCGCATCGATCCGGCCGCGCACCTGGCGGAGATCGCGACTTCTGCGCGGATGCGCGGGCCGGGGGTCGGGATGATGACCGCGGCGGACGTGACCGGGGCCCGGCTCGGCGCCGACGGGGGAGTCGAGGCGCTGGCCACGGTCGGGATCGGCCGCCCCACCTGGGCGGCGGACGCCGCCGAGCTGGACGAGGCGCGGCTGGACTCGCCGCTGGCCGGACCGCCGCCCGGCACGATCAACATCGTGGTCGCGGTCCCGGTTCCGCTCTCCGACGCCGCGCTGGTGAACCTGGCCGCCACGGTGACCGAGGCGAAGGTCCAGGCGGTGATGGAGGCCGGCTTCGCCTGCACCGGGACCGCTTCCGATGCGATCTGCCTTGCCTGCCCGATGGACGACGGCGCGCACGCGCCCGACCCGTTCGGCGGCCCCCGCTCCCGCTGGGGCGCCCGCGCCGCCCGCGCGGTCCGCGCGGCGGTCTACGAGGGAGCCCTCCAGGACGCGGCCCGCCGCGGCTGAGCGAGGAGAGAGCGGCCGACCCGACCCCGCAGGGCGGTTGATCTTGGCGTTGTTGCCGTCTCAGAGCCCTTGTCCTCAAGTGGTCGTCGCAACGAGGACCTCGGGGAGGGGCGAGGGAGGGGAGGAGGACCGGTCGGTCGGGCGGGCGCGGCGCCCCACGGAGTGACGGTTCAGGCCGGCGGCGACGGCAGGCAGGGGGACCGGCCGGTCGGTCGGGTGCGGCGCCCCACGGAGTGACGGTTCAGGCCGGCGGCGACGGCAGGCAGGGGGACCGGCCGGTCGGTCGGGTGCGGCGCCTCGCGGAGCGGAGGTCCAAGCGGGCGGCGACGGCAGCGGTAGGGGCGGGCGCCTCGCCCGGGCGCGGCGCCTCACGGAACGGGGGTTCAAGCAGGCGGCAAGGGCGGAGTGGGCGGGCGCCACGTTCGCCGGTCAGGCCCGCGCCCACCAGGGTGGCCTTATCTCATATGCCCGGTTCGTGGCGGGGATCGGGCGGGAGCAGGGGCGCCCTGCGCACCTCCGCAGCGCCCCGATTACATCTACCAGCGAGTAGTGAGCCCCGAAGCCCCCGTTCCCCCCTCTCCGGTTACCCGGAGTGGCCAAGGCGGGCCCTCTCGGCAGGACAAAAGCGGCATCTCGCCCCCGCCTCTGCTCCTCCCTGGTTTCGGGCCCCTGCTTTGCGGCCTTGCGGGCGGCTCGAACCCCTCACCACCGGCCCGATCGGGGCAGTTCAGGCCTGCCGGGGGCCGATCCGGGCCGGGATGCGCGCTCGGGAATCACCGGGGTGCTCTCGCGGTGCGCCGGGCACCCCACCCCGCCATCACCCTGCGTATTCACCCAGGTCGGAGAGGTGCGGCGGTTTCAGAGGCGGCCGGCCCCGGCGCCCCGACCGCCCCTCCCTGCTCTGCCGCACACGACCGACCAGCCGGTCCCCACCGCCGCCCCCGCCGCCGGCCTGAACCCCGACCCCGTGGGGCGCCGCGCCGACCGACTGGCCGGTCCCTCACCCGCCCTCGCCGCCCGCTTGAACCCCGCCCCGTGAGGCGCCGCGCCCGGGCGGCCGCCTGCGCGCCCCGGCCCTTCCCTTGCCGTCACCGCTGGTTTGGACCTCGACCCCGTGGGGCGACGTTGTCCGCGCAGTGCTGGAGTTCCAGGTGGACGGCGGGGTTCGAGGGCCCGTGCGGCCCCCTCTCGCCGCACGGGCCCGGTCCGGGGGTCAGGGGAGGAGGGTGCCCATGGCGCTGCGGCATGCCACCTCGAACACCTGCGCGCACTTCCGGCAGACCTTGGCGTGGCCTTCGATGACGACGGCCTGGAGGTCGAGCTCGGCCGGCAGCTGGGGGAGCGGGGCGGCGATGTGTTCGCGGAGGCCGAGCGCCTCGCTGTGCGGGAGGGTGCGGGCGAACACTGCGTGCACGAGGAGCTCCTCGTGGCCGCGCCCGGTGCGGAAGAAGGTCCACCCGCGGGGGCCGAAGGCTTCGCGCAGCTCGGGGCAGGGGTGCCGGTCGGGCGAGGCGGTGACGGACCTGCGCCGGCGCGGGGCGGTCATGCGGCCATCCCCCATTCCAGGACGCGCCGGGACCCGGCGAGCGGCTCGGCCCGGAGCACCCGGTCGAGGTGGCCGAGCGACGGGCCGGTCACGATGCGGAGACCGCGACGGGCGTAGCGGCGGCCGTCGGGGAGGACGCCGAACTCCCACTCCGGCCACCGGATGCGCATCGGGTGCGAGGTCGGTACGCGTTTCCGGAGACCGGGCCGCCCCCAGCCCCTACTTTTGACACGTGAAGCCTGCATGTGATCAGTCCTTCACTTACAGTTCCCAAGTGCCAATAGATTGACATGCAGACTGCAGATTTTCAACCCTTATTTTGCAGACTGCAGAATTTGATTTCGCTCTAGACTTGCGGGCATGCGCAGAGTCCACAGCCCCACCGTCCGCCTGCGGCGGCTCGCCGGAGAGCTTCGCCGGCGGCGGGAGCACGCCGGTCATCAGATCACCGACGCTGCGAAGACCCTCGGCTGGTCCGGGACGAAGCTCGGCCGGTTCGAGGCCGCAGAGACCCGTCGGATCAAGTCGGCAGACCTCGATGCGCTTCTCGACCTGTACAAGGTGGACGACCCCGCCGAGCGCGAGGCGCTGCACCAGCTCGCGCGCGATGCCAAAGATCGGGGGTGGTGGTCGCAGTACAAGGGGGTCTTCACCGACCAGCTGCCCGACTTCGAGGCCGAAGCGTCGGCGATCCGCACCTTCGAGCCGCAGGTGATCCCGGGACTGCTGCAGACCCCGGAGTACGCCGAGGCGGTGATCCGCGGCGGGCAGGCGCATGACGATGAGGCGATCACGGCGCGGGTCGCCGCCCGGATGGAGCGGCAGCAGATCCTCAACCGGCACGACCCGCCGGAGTACTGGGCGATCATCGACGAGGCCGCGCTCCGGCGCCCGATCGGTACGCCCGAAGTGATGAGCGCACAGCTGCGCCACCTCGTGCGAATGGCGACGCGAGAGGGCGTGACGGTCCAGGTCCTCCCGTTCGCAGCCGGGTCCCACGCCGCTAACATGGGCGCGCTCGTGATCATGGACTTCGCCGAGCCCCTCGACCCGAGCATCGCCTACACCGAAACGTATGCGGCTAGCCTGATCCTGGAGCGGCCGGAGGAGGTCGCGCGGTTCACCCGGGTGTTCGCACACGCATCGGCGAGCGCGCTCCCCGGGGCCGAGTCCGTCGCGTTCATCAGAGACGTCGCGCAATCGCTAGGAAGTAGTGCCGATGAGTGACCCCCTGACCTTCCGCAAGTCGAGCTACAGCGGCAGCGGAAACAACTGCGTCGAGGTCGCCGACCTGCCCAGCGGCGCTGCGGTGCGCGATTCGCAGAACCCCGGTGCCGGGCATCTCCGGTTCGCCGCCGACGAGTGGTCGGCGTTCCTCCGCGAGGTCAAGGCCGAGCGGCTCTGACCGCCCGGTAGACACACCGACGGCCCCCGGAAGGATCTCCGGGGGCCGCGGTGCATCTGAAACAACCCCAAGGGGTCGTCCACTGTATTCCACTGCCTGCTGAGCGGACGGCGAACTGGGATGATGAGCATGTATTTGCCCCGGACAGCTCCTGAGCGGCCTCATCGACTAAGGACCCGCCGAATGCGATCCCGATCCCGTACCCACCTGAAGTTCCGCAAGTCCTCCTACAGCGGTGCGCGCACCGAAGGGTGCGTCGAAGTCGCCGACCTCCCGGACGGCGCCGCCGTTCGAGACACCCAGAACCGGAATCTCGGCCACATCGGGTTCGGAGGGACCGAGTGGCAGGCCTTCCTCCGCTCTGTGAAGAACAGGGCCCTATGACCCTCGCAAACGCGGACGGCCCCGGCTGCTGAGCCGGGGCCGTCCGCGTTGCATTACCTGATGCAATCCCGGAAGGAGCCTACCTTCCGTTCGAGGCCCTCGGAAGGAATCCGAGGGCCTCGAACGCATCAGATGAGCGTGCTCCAGTAGCTCCAGAACGCCTGGCCGATGGCGGCGATGACGAGTACGTACCAGACGGTGAGCACCACCGTGTGGTTGCGGATCAGCACCCCCGCAGCCGAGCGGGCCCCCTTGGGGAGGGGGATTCGGCCGGTGCGGACGTTGTCCAGGGTGGTGTAGGTGAAGATCGGGATCATCACCGTCCAGACCACCATGCAGTACGGGCAGAGCGCCTTGATCTCGTACAGACTCTGGAAGATCAGGTAGTGCACGAACCCGATGCCGAACAGCACACCCGCCTGGAGGCCGATCCAGAACCAGCGGCCGAACCTCGCGCCGGACAGCATCGCCATGCCGATCGTGGTGACGACCGCGAACGCCCCGATGCCCAGGAACGGGTTGGGGAAGCCGAACACCTCCGCGGTGGGGGTGTCCATCACCGTCCCGCAGCTGAGTACCGGGTTGATGCTGCAGGTCGGCACGTAGGCGCTGTCCCGCAGGGTGTTGATCTTCTCCACCGCCAGGGCGAACGCGGCGAGCACGCCGATCGCGCCGCCGATCGCGAGCAGCCAGGGCAGCGCGCGGCCGATGATCGGCGTCTCCTCGGCCGCCGGTCCGGCGGAGGCCGGAACGGCCTCGGCGGGGGAGGCGGCCGGCCCGCCGGAGGGCGGGACGCCCTCGGCGGGGGAGCGGCCGGCGGTCACGACTCCAGCTCCTTGTCGATGACCCGGCTCAGCTCCTTCTCGCTGGGCATCGAGGACATCGGCAGGCCGTTGACGAAGATGGTCGGGGTGCCCGACACCCCGGCCTCGGTGCCGTCCGGGATGTCGGCCTTGATCCGCTCCAGGACCTCCGGGTCCTGCATGTCCTGGGTGAACTGCTCCACGTCGAGCCCGAGCTCCTCGGCGTAGCCGACGAACACCTGCGGGGTGGGCTCGCTCGCCCCGGCCCACTCCTGCTGGGTCTCGAAGAGCTTGGAGTACATCTCGTCGAAGGCGTCCTGCCGGGCGGCGGCCTCCGCCGCGGCCGCGGAGGCCTCGGCGTTGACGTGGCCGGGCAGCGGGAAGTAGCGGATCACGAAGTCGATCCGCCCCTCGTACTTCTCCTTGATGTCCTCCATCACCGGGTACTGCTGCCCGCAGGCCGGGCACTCGAAGTCGAGGAACTCGACGACGGTGACCTTCGCGTCCTCGTTCTTCTCCAGGTAGTGGCTGTTCTCCCGGACCAGGAGCTCCTCGGGGACCCGCTCGGCCGCGGCCGAGCCGGTGTCGCCGGTGGCGGCCCGGACCACGGCGAACACGCCGAAGCCGAGGGCCAGTACGAGCAGGAGTCCGAGGGTGATGCTGAGATTTCTGGTCATGTCCTCACCAGGGTCGGTCGTTTCGACGGAGTTCGACTGGTGATGGCGCGCCGGCCCGCGGGGACGCGGCGCGCAGACCTCTAGACCCTCTGGATGCAGAGGGTGGTGAGCAGCCGGAAGCCGCTGGGGCGCCAGATGTGGGCGGGGGCGCGGGCCGGCGGCGGCCGCCGGAACCGCGGCGCCGTCCAGAGCGCGCCGCCCAGCGCCACGCTGAACAGCAGGAAGAGCATGACCGCGGTGGAGCCGGTGCGGTGGTCGCTCGGCGCCTTGCCCCCGCTGTCGGCCCCGGCCGGGCCGAACGGGCTCGCCACCGCCTGCCCGGCGTCGCAGCTCGCCGAGTGGTCGCCGTCCTGATCGGTCTGGGCGCCGGGGTCCGCCGGTGCGGCGGCGCCCGCCTCCGCGACGGCCCGGGCCTCCTGCGCCTCGGCCGCGGCGGCCAGGCAGACGATGCAGACGCAGTGCAGCGCGAGCGCGACGATCAGGGCGACCGCCCAGATCGGGCGCGCCCTCCGCCGGCTCCGCAGCAGCGTCTTCACGGCGCACAGGTTACCCCGGCCCGCCCGATATGCCTCCGGTCACATCCACCCCGTTCCTCTGGCGCGGGAATAAACCACGAGGCATTATCTTTCTAGGAAGCAGTCACCGAACGCGACCTTTCGAAGGGTGCACCGAACATGAGCGAGACCGTCAAGCTCAGCGTCATCTACTACTCCTCGACCGGCACGATCAGCACGATCGCCCGGGAGATCGCCGAGGCCGCTGAGAAGGAGGGCGCCGAGGTGCGGCTGCGCAAGGCCGCCGAGCTCGCCCCGGAGGCCGCGATCCAGAGCAACCCGGCCTGGGCCGCCAACGCCGAGGCCACCAAGGACATCGCCGAGGCCGCCGCGGACGACGTGGTCTGGGCCGACGCCGTGATCTTCGGCTCGCCGACCCGCTACGGCAACATCGCCTCGCAGCTCAAGCAGTTCATCGACACGCTCGGCCCGCAGTGGGCCCAGGGGCTGCTGGCCGACAAGGTGTACAGCGGGTTCGCGTCCTCCGCCACCCTGCACGGCGGCCAGGAGAGCACCCTGCTGGCGCTGTCGAACACCTTCTACCACTTCGGCGGGATCATCGTTCCCCCCGGCTACACCGACGCCAGCAAGTTCGCCGACGGCAACCCGTACGGCACCTCGCACGTGGACGGCCAGGGCAACCTGCCGGTGGACGACACCACCCGCACCGCCGCCCAGGTCCAGGCCAAGCGCGTGGTCCGGATCGCCGGTGCGCTCAAGTCCGGCGGGAGCCTCTGACCCGGCCGGGTCCCCGCGAAGGGGGAGGAGAGGAGTGAAGAAGGCTCCTCACCTCCCCCTTTTTCTGCAACGCGGGGGAGGGGAGGGCCGGGGAGATCAGCGGGCGGTGGAGGCGCGGGCCACGAGCTCGGGGACGACCGCCACCCGCCGGTTCGGCTCCGCGCCGCCCTCCAGCATGCCGATGACGGTGCGCAGCGCCTCGGCGGCGAGCCGGTCCTGCGGCTGGCGGACCGTGGTGAGGGCCGGCTCGGCCAGCGCGGCGAAGGGTATGTCGTCGAACCCGCCGACCATCACCTCCGCCGGCACCCGGACGCCGCCCGCGGACAGCTCCCGGAGCACGCCCAGCGCGATGGTGTCGTTGCCGCAGACCACGCCGTCCGGCAGCGGCGCCCCTCCGTCCAGCAGCCGGCGCGCGGCGGCGCGGCCCCATTCCAGGCTGAAGTCGCCGAGCAGCACCCGGTCGGCCGGTCCGGGGCAGCGCGCGGAGGCCCGCCGGTACCCGTCCAGCCGCGCCCGCGCCGAGGAGTCGGTCGGCTCGGAGCCGATGTAGGCGAGGCTGCGCGCCCCCTGCTCCACCAGGTGGTCGACCAGGCGCAGGATGCCGGCCCCGTTGTCCACGCCGACCCAGCTCGCGGTGGTGCCGTCCACGCTCAGGTCGAGCTGGACCGCGGGCACCCGGCGCGCCGCGGCCTCGAACGCCTCCCGGCTCCGCTCCTGGTGGCAGGGGATCACGACCAGCGCGTCGACCTGCCGGTCCAGCAGGGTGCGCAGCCGCCGGGCCTCGGCCTCGGGGTCGTAGTGCGAGGTGGCCAGGAGCAGGCAGCGGTCGCCCAGCTCGGCCTCCCGCTCGACCTCCTCCACCAGGGTGGAGAAGAACGGGTTGGAGATGAGCGGCACCACCATGCCGATGGTGCGCGTGGTCCGGCTGCGCAGCGCCGCGGCGACCGCGTTCGGCTTGTAGTCCAGCTCCTCGGCGGCGCGCAGCACCGCCTCGCGGTTGGCCTTGCGGACGCCCCGTCCTCCGGAGAGCGCCCGGGAGGCGGTCGCGACGGACACACCGGCCCGCTCGGCGACCTGCTTGATGGTGACCGACACCACACCCCTCCTCGGAACCCGCCGCGGGGCGGGCTTTCAGAAACCGTTTTCCTTGACGGCGAGCGACCTCTCCGAACCCTGCTCTACCCCTGCAGTAAGGGGTTCACCAGCTGTCTTACGATGATCTGTGAAGCACACCCGGGCTTGACAAAAGTTGTAACACACCTGGAGTGTGCTAGATCTCGGTAATCGTTTACAAGAAGGGAGGGGGCATGGACGTGACCAACGTGCTCTGGGGCATCGGCGGGATGGCGGTCATCCTCGCCATCGCGTTCGCCTTCTCGACCGACCGCCGCGCGATCAAACCGCGCACGGTCATCGGCGCCCTGCTCGCCCAGGTCGTCTTCGCCATCGTCGTGCTCTACTGGGAGCCCGGCAAGGCAGCACTGCAGGCCCTCTCCCTCGGGTTCCAGTCGCTGATCGACGCCTCCGGCGAGGGGATCGCCTTCCTGTTCGGCAGCCTCCTGCCGGAGGAGGGCACCATCTTCGCCTTCCAGGTGCTGCCGGTGGTCATCTTCGTCTCCTCGCTCACCGCGGTCCTGTACCACCTGCACATCCTGCAGTGGGTCGTGAAGATCATCGGCGGCGGCCTGCAGTGGCTGCTCGGCACCGGCAAGGCCGAGTCGATGAACGCCACCGCCAACATCTTCCTCGGCCTGACCGAGGCCCCCCTGGTGATCCGGCCGTACCTGAGCCGGCTCACCCGCTCCGAGCTGTTCGCGGTGATGGTGGGCGGCCTGGCCACCGTGGCCGGCAGCGTGCTGGTCGGCTACTACCTGCTCGGCGCGAGCATGGAGTACCTGATCGCGGCCTCCTTCATGGCGGCCCCGGCCGGCCTGCTGATGGCCAAGATCATGCTGCCCGAGACCGAGAAGAGCACCGCGGGCGAAGTGCTCGAGGTGAAGACCGCCGTCGGCGGCGGTCCCGCCGAGGTCACCGACGGCGAGGGCGCCGGCTCCGCCGGCGGGGAGAAGGCCGAGGACGGCAAGGCCGCCGCGGCCTCCGAGGCTCCCGCCGCGGAGGAGGACGAGCGCCCGCACAACGTCATCGACGCCGCCGCCCGAGGCGCCTCCGAGGGCCTCAAGCTGGCGCTGAACATCGGCGCCATGCTGCTCGCCTTCGTCTCCCTGGTCGCCCTGCTCAACATGGGCCTCGGCGCGATCGGCGGCCTGTTCGGCATGGAGGACCTGAGCTTCCAGAAGGTCCTCGGCTGGATCTTCTCCCCGCTGATGTTCGCCATCGGCGTGCCGTGGGACGAGGCGGTCACCGCCGGCGGCTTCCTCGGCCAGAAGCTGGTGCTCAACGAGTTCGTGGCCTTCATGGACTTCACCCCGCAGATCGCCGAGCTCTCGGACAAGACGGTCGCCATCGTCACCTTCACCATCTGCGGCTTCGCCAACATCGGCTCGATGGCGGTGCTCCTCGGCGGCCTCGGCGGCCTGGCGCCCAACCAGCGCAAGGCCATCGCCAAGCTGGGGCTGCGCGCGATCCTCGCCGGAACCCTGGCCAACCTGCTCAGCGCCGCCATCGCCGGAATCCTGATCGGTTAGCCCCCGCCCCCGCCCGGAGAAGGAAGCTCCCATGCACGTCCCGACCCCCGAAGAGATCCGACGCGCCCCCAAGGTGCTGCTCCACGACCACCTGGACGGCGGGCTGCGCCCGTCGACCGTGGTGGAGCTGGCCGCGGAGGCCGGCTACACCGGCCTGCCCGCCACCGACCCGGAGGAGCTCGGCCGCTGGTTCACCGAGGCCGCCGACTCCGGTTCGCTGGAGCGGTACCTGGAGACGTTCTCGCACACCGTCGGGGTGATGCAGAGCCGCGAGGCGCTGGTGCGGGTGGCCGCCGAGGCCGCCGAGGACCTGGCCGCCGACGGGGTCGTCTACGCCGAGGTCCGCTACGCCCCGGAGCTGTTCCAGGAGGGCGGGCTCTCGCTGGACGCCATCGTGGAGGCGGTGCAGGAGGGTTTCGCGGAGGGGGAGCGGCGCGCCGCGGCGGCCGGCGCCCCGATCCGGACCGGGACCCTGCTCTGCGCGATGCGGCAGAACGCCCGGGCCGGCGAGATCGCCGAGCTCGCGGTCCGGTACCGCGACGCCGGCGTGGCCGGGTTCGACATCGCGGGCCCGGAGGCCGGCTTCCCGCCCACCCGCAACCTGGACGCCTTCGAGTACCTGCGGCAGCAGAACGCGCACTTCACCATCCACGCGGGTGAGGCGTTCGGGCTGCCGTCCATCTGGGAGGCGATCCAGCACTGCGGGGCCGAGCGGCTCGGGCACGGGGTGCGCATCGCCGACGACATCGCGGTCGCCGAGGACGGCACCGCGAAGCTGGGCCGGCTCGCGTCCTACGTGCGCGACCGGCGGATCCCGCTGGAGATGTGCCCGACCTCCAACGTGCAGACCGGGGCGGCCGCCTCCATCGCCGAGCACCCGATCGACCTGCTGCGCCGGCTGCGGTTCCGGGTCACCGTCAACACCGACAACCGGCTGATGGGCGGCACCTCGATGTCGAAGGAGTTCGGCGTGCTGGCCGACGCCTTCGGCTTCACCCTGGCCGACATGCGGTGGCTGACGCTGAACGCGATGAAGTCGGCGTTCCTCCCCTTCGACGAGCGGCTCGCGCTGATCGACGAGGTCATCAAGCCGGGCTACCGGGAGCTCGGCCTCACCGGCTGAGCAGGTCCCCGGCGACGCGGCGGGCGGTGCGCACTGCGGTGCGCACGCCCGCCGTGTTGTATGCGACCACCGCCCCCTCGTGCAGCACCAGCAGGGCGTCCGCGGTCTCCTCCGGGTCGGCGGCGCCGGCCTCCGCGGCCAGGCCGAGGAAGAGCTCTCGGGTCCACCGCTTCTGCTCGTGGGCGACGCGCAGCCCGGGGTGGTCCGGGTCGGTCAGCTCCACGCAGGCGTTGACCATGGCGCAGCCCCGCGGGTCCAGCCCCTCCATCCACGCCTCCAGCGCGTCGAAGACGGCCAGCGCCCGCTCGCGCGGGCCCTCCGCGGCGGCGGTGTACTCGCCGACCCAGGCCCGCCAGCGCCGGTCCCGGGCGGCCAGGTAGGCGGCGACCAGCGCGTCCTTGGAGCCGAACCGGTCGTAGACGGTCTTCTTGGTGACCCCGGCCTGGTCGGCGATGAGGTCCATGCCGACGGTGTTGATGCCCCGCTCGTAGAAGAGCCGGGACGCGGTGTCCAGCACCCGGCGCCCGGCCGGGGTGAGCGGCCGCTCCGTTCCGGTGGCGGTCATCCTCGCTGCCTCGCTTCCGCTCTCGGGGTGCTTCGGGTGCACTGCGAGTATACCGACCGGTGTGGTTACTTGGGCGCATGTTCCGTTCCCCTCCCCTTCCGCGCACCGTCCCCACCGCCCTGCTCGGCGCCGGGCTCGTGGCCGCCTGGAGCTCCGGCTTCATCGGCGCCGAGCTGGGCACCGGCGAGGCCTCCGCGACCACCCTGCTGGCCTGGCGGTTCATCGCCGTCACCGCGGTGCTCGGCGGCTGGGCGCTGCTCCGCCGCCCGCGGATCCCCCCGCGCGAGCTGGCGCTGCACACCGGCATCGGCGCGCTGGCCCAGGCCGGCTACCTCTACGGGGTGGTCGCCGCCGCCGAGCACGGCGTCGCCGCGGGCACCAGCGCGCTGATCGCCGCCCTGCAGCCGATCGCGGCCGCGGCGCTGGCCGCCCCGCTGCTGGGGGAGCGGGTGACGCCGCGCCGCGCCGGCGGGCTGGCGCTGGGGCTGCTCGGCGTCGCCCTGGTGGTCGGCTCCGACCTGTCCGCCGGCGGCACCGCCCCGGCCTGGGCCTTCCTGCTGCCGCTCGCCGCGATGCTCTCCCTGGTCGCCGCCTCGGTGCTGGAGCGGCGCACCCGCCCCCGGGCGTCGGTCACCGACGCCCTCACCGTGCAGTGCGCCGTCTCCGCGGTGCTCTTCACCGGGCTGGCCGGCGCCACCGGCTCCCTGGCCCCGCCCGCCGACCCGGCCTTCTGGGCCGCGGTCGCCTGGGTCGTGGTGCTCTCCACCTTCGGCGGCTACGGCCTCTACTGGGCGGTGCTGGCCCGCACCGGCGTCACCCGGGTCTCCGCCCTGCTCTACCTGACCCCGCCGACCACCATGCTCTGGGCCTGGCCCATGTTCGGCCAGGTCCCGGGCCCGATGTCCCTGGCCGGCCTCGCGGTCTGCGCGGCGGCGGTCGCCCTGATCGGCACCGGCCCCCGGCCCCGGACCCCCGCGAAGCGGCCCGCACCGCCCTGCGGGGCCTCCGCCCCGAACGGGTAGCCGCCGGGGCCGGCGGGGGCGGGGTCCCGCCCCCGCCGGCCCCGGCCGGGGCGCGCGGGTCAGCCCGGGACCGGGGACCAGACCAGGCCGTAGAAGGCGGCGATGGACAGGAACACCGCCGAGGCGAGCACCACGGCCGAGTAGTGCACCCGGCCGAGCCTGCTCCACCAGCCGCGGCGCCAGGCGGGGACGGCGGCGGCCACGGCGACCGCCGCGAGCGGGACGGCGGCGGCGAGCGGCAGGACGAGCAGCGGCGATCCGGTGAACAGCAGCGCCTCCAGCAGCTCGATCCGGACCAGGAGGTAGCCGACGAAGGCGGTGAACCCCGTGCAGGCGGCCGCGGCGAGGCCGGCCGCCAGGAGCGCGGCCCGGGAGCCGCGCGGTGCCGCGGTCCGGCGGCCGCGCAGCCGCCGGACCGCGCCGGCCGCCGGCCACACCAGGGCGGAGGCCATCACCGGCAGTGCGGCGCCGGCCGCCGCTAGGTGCAGGTTCGGCTGCCCGTACCAGGGCACCCGCCGGTAGGCCTGGGTCGGGTTCTCGTCGAAGCCGAGCCCGGCGACCGCGCCGTCCTCCTCGATGAACACCAGGGTGCCGCCGTTCCCGCCGTCCTCCCGGTAGAGCCCCGGCTCCACCGGGATCCAGCGCCGATCCGGGAGCGCGGGGCTCTCGGTGCGCAGCGCCCCGCCGCCGTCCTCGACCACCGACACCTGGTCCAGCGCCACCTTGAGCGAGGCGGCGTCGCCCCTGCTGGTCCGGGTGGTCACGTAGGTCCCGGTGTAGCGGTCCGGGTCGGCGCCGGCCGCCCCGGTCCCGTCCGCCCGGTCGGTGCCCGCCCCGGTGAACTCGGCCAGGAAGTCGTGCACGACCAGGGCGCGCATGTCGTTGATCGGGTCGTCGCCGTCGCCGTCCCCGTTGACCGCGACGTAGACGCCCACGCCCTCCTCGGGGACCAGGGCGTACTCGGTGTGCAGGCCGCCCAGGTCGCCCCCGTGCCCCACCGTGCGCGGGGAGCCGGCGGACCGCTCCCAGGTCCCGTACCCGCTCCCGGTGAGCCGGGGCTCGTTGGCGGCCTGCCGGTCCAGCATCGCCTCGACCGCCCCGGCGGGCAGCACCCGCTCCCCGTCCAGCTCGCCGCCGCCGAGCAGCGCGAGCATGAACCGGGACATGTCGGTGACCGGGGCGAAGGCGCCGCCCGCGGGCTCGGCGGCGAGCACCGGGCCGCGGTCCGGGGCGTTCCCGTCCGGGGTCATCCGGTACAGGGTGGGCACCGGGAACCGCTCGGCGGCGTCCGCCCCGTCGGTGAAGGCGCTGCGGTCCATCCCGAGCGGTTCGAACACCAGCTCCCGGGCGGCGTCGGCGAAGGGCTTCCCCTCGGCCTCCTCCACGACGACGCCGAGCAGGTCGTACCCGTAGTTCGAGTAGGCGCTGAACCGGCCCGGCGGTTCGACCCGGTCCGGCTTCGGCACCGTGCGGAGCCGCTCGGCGGCGGACTCCTCGGCGTAGTCGGACACCGCCGTCCCGACCACGGCCTCCTCCAGCCCGGCGGTGTGGGTGAGCAGGTGGTGCAGGGTGACCGGGTCGCCGGGGTAGGCGTCGTCGATGCGCAGGTCCTCCGGCAGGTACCCGTTCACGTCGGCGTGCAGGTCGAGCCGGCCCTCCTCGGCCAGCCGCAGCACCGCCAGCGCGGTGAAGCTCTTCGCCACCGACGCGGTGGGGAACGCCGCCTCCTCGGCGACCACCGGCTCCCCCGTCTCCAGGTCCGCGACGCCGTACCCCTGCGCGAAGACCTGCTCGCCCCCGGCGACCACGGACACCGCCGCGCCGGGCACGTCGAACTCCTCCAGCAGCTCCGGCACCCGCCGGTCCAGGAACGCCCGGACGCCCTCCTCGTCGACCCGGGGCGGCCCGGGGTCCTCCTCCGCCGCGGCCGGCCCGGCACCGGCGGCGAGCACCAGTACGGCTCCGAGCGCGGACGCGGACCGGCCGATCGATCGCCACATCTCATTCCTCCGTGGGTTCGCCGGCCTCCGACGCTACGGAGAAGGGGCGCCGGAGTCCCTGGCCCTGGGGCCCGACCCCGGGGTGGGGCGGAGGCCACCCCCGGAGTGGCCGCCGGCCCACCCCGGCCGGACCGCGCCGCTCCGCGCGGCCGGCCGGGAACGCGGCCCCGGGAACACCGGAGGCCCCTGGGTCCTCTCCCGTGCGCCCGTTGGGTCCGGAGGCTCAAGACGCCCGGGGAGGACCCCGCATAGCGTTCCCCCGTACTCACCGGGGACGATCGCGGCGGAATCGAGGAAATCCATGCTCCGGACCCCTTCTTCTGCCGACCGGGGCGCGTCCGCGACCGAATACGCGGCCGGACTGCTGGTGGTGGCCGCGATCACCGCGACGGTCTTCACCTTCGACGTGCCCGAGCGGGTCACCGGACTCTTCGACGCCGGCCTGAGCTGCATCGAAGACGGGACCGAAGGCCGCGCGGAGTGCGACGGCACCGGCACGGCCGCCGGCGGCGGGGGCGGCGAGGGGCAGGACGGCTCGGACGAGCTCGGCGACGTGCGCCCGATGCACGTGCCGCCCGAGCCGTCCGACCCCTACGGCTCCGACGGCCTGGGCGAGGTCGGCCCCGCGGAATCGCTCGATTTCGGGCAGATCCCCTCCTACCCCATCCACTACGACGACGTGGCGGCCCTGGACTCCGCGATGGAGTGGGGTTCGAAGAAGGCCGACTGCAACTGGTTCGTCCGCGGAATGAGCGGGGGGATATGCCCGGAGGAGCGGCGGGACATGGACGTGGCCACAGAGGCCCTGATCCACGCGAAGGCCGCTCAGGCCGGCCCCTCTCCGCAGGCCGGGAAGCTGCTCGAGCACTACCTCGACAACTCGGGCGAGGACTACGAGATGGACGTGGACGACTTCATGGAGGAGGTCCCCGCGTTCAAGGAGCAGTTCGGAAAGGACCAGGGCGAAGTGGGCCGGGCGGCCGTCGCCAAGGCCAAGGAGGAGGGGATCGGGCCCGGCGACGGCCCGGTGACGATCCCGGTGCGGACGGAGTACAACACCTGGGGCCGGAAGCCCGGGACCGCCGAGCCCATGTACGGCGGCGACTGGTGGCGGGGGCTGGGCAGCTTCGGCTACAGCCAGGTGGGGCAGGTCGACGTCTACCCCCCGGACGAGCCGGGCGGGGAGTGGAAGTACGTCGCCAAGACCCAGCCGGAGATCAAGAAGTACTACAACTGGGACCGGGACTCCGAGGGCGAGGCCATCACCGGGGCGACCTACTCCGAGAAGGAGCTGTCCAGCCTGCACCTGCGCGGCATGGCCCAGGAGTTCTGGGTCCAGGGCCGGGGGACCACCCAGTTCACCGAAGGTACCGTGGGCTGACCCGCCCCCGGGGAAGCACCGCCGTCACGAAGGAGAGTGAGCCTTGCGCCGCCCGTTCGTCCTCGCTCCGCCGATCCTGGCGGCGTCGCTGGCGCTCACCGCCTGCGGCGGCACCCCCTCCGGCGACGAGGAGCCGTCCCCTTCCCCCTCCGCCCCTTCGCCGGTCGGCGACGAGGAGCGCATCACCCAGGTCACCGGGCTCGAACTCCCCGAAGACGCCGCCGGTTTCACCCTCACCGAGAACGGCGAGACGCCCGACGAGGACGCGCCGCGCCCCGACGAGGGCGAGCTCGGCTACGTCCTGGAGGCGACCTTCACCACCGCCCCCGACCGCGTCGAGGCGTTCTGCACCGCGCCGGGCATGGGCATCTACCCCGACCCCGAGGGGCCCGGCGCGGACCTGCTCGAAACCTTCGGCATGGACGAGGCCGAAACCGTCGACGGCAGCGTGCACTGCCGGGGCGCCGAACCGGAGGCGGGCAAGGTGCAGCGGGAGGTACTGGTGCTCTACCCGGACGAGGACACCGCCGCCGTGCACGTCCTGGCCTACGCGGTGGAGTGACCCCTCCTCCGCGGAGCCGCGGCCCCGCCCCGGTCGCCCGGCGGCGCCGGGGGGGCGGCCCTGGTCGCGGGCATGAGAAAAGGCCCCCGTACGGGAGCCTTTTCGCGGGTGGGCGTACCAGGACTTGAACCTGGGGCCTCATCCTTATCAGGGATGCGCTCTAACCGACTGAGCTATACGCCCGCGTTCCGAGTGGAACTCTACCGCATCCGGGCGGTACCGGCGAACCGGATGACGCCGGTGGAGCGGGGGAAGCGGCCCGGTGCGGGCCTCTGTCCGGGACCCAGTCTAGCGCGGTCCCGGGGGTGCCCGGTCCCGCTCCGCGGGGGAGGGGGACCGGGGCGGGGGAGGGGTGCCTCACTCCGACTCGGTGAGGGTGACGTCGATGCCGCCGACCAGGTCCGCGGCGAGGTTGTAGAGCATCGCGGCGACCGTGGACAGCGCCGTGATCAGCACGATGTTCAGCGCCCCGATCAGGCCGGTGTAGCCCAGCACCCGGGCCGGGGAGAACCAGCTCGCCGGGTCGATCGGGACCTCCTCGCCCTCGCCGCCCTCGGTCAGGGCGGTGAGCATGCCCGCCAGGGCGTCGAAGACGCCGAGGCCGGACAGGATCGCGTAGACGACGGCCACCGCGACGAAGAGCACGATGAAGCAGACCAGCGAGATGACGAAGCTGAACTTCATCACCGACCAGGGCTCGATCCGGCTGACGCTCAGGTGCGCCTTCCGGGTCGCCTTGACGGCCTTGGCCGCCTTGCCGGACCCTTTGCCGGCCGCCTTGGGCGCCTTGGCCGCCGGGCCGGGTGCGGGCCTGCTCTCGTCCGATGACGGTGCCGCCATGGGCTCCCCCTGCCCCTCCTGCTTCGACTCGGCCGGCTCAGCCGACTCCGGCTCAGCAGCCTCCGCTTCCGGGGCCGGCACGGCCTCGGAGTCTTCTTTCGTCTTGTCCGACATAGCCACGTTACCGTTGGACTTTCCGTTGGCGGGTGGAAAAAGGGGGACGGTGCGGGGGTCGCGCTACAGCGCGCGGAGGGGCGGCCTCGGCCGCACCCTCCGCACACCACGTTAGCCCCGCGGGGCACCTCGTCAGGACTCCGCTTCGGTTCCCTCACCGCCGGAGGCGCCGGCCTCCGGGCCCTCGGGGGCCCCGGCGGACTCCGCGGCCTCGGACTCGGCCGCCTCGGACTCGCCGTCGTCGGCCTCGGCGTTCCGGGCCACCGCCACCACGTGGTTGCCCTCGCCCAGGTTGACCAGGCGGACGCCCATCGTGGCCCGGCCGGACTGCTTGATCTCCGCACTGCGGGTGCGGATCACCCCGCCGGCCGAGGTGATCGCGAACACCTCGTCCTCCTCGGGGTGGACCATGGCGGCGCCGACCAGCTTGCCGCGGGCCTCCACGATCTTCGCGGTCAGCACGCCCTTGCCGCCCCGGTTCTGCACCGGGTACTGGTCGGACGGGGTGCGCTTGGCGTACCCGCCCTCGGTGGCGACCAGGACGTCGGCCGGGCCGTCGGAGTCCCGGATGACGTCCATGCTGAGCAGGTGCGCGTCCTCGGTGAAGCGCATCCCGATCACGCCGCTGGTGGCGCGGCCCATCGGGCGCAGCGACTCGTCCGAGGCGCTGAATCGGATGGCCTGGGCGTCGCTGCTGATCAGCAGGAGGTCGTCGGTGGGGAAGACCAGCCGGGCGGCGATCAGCTCGTCGTCGTCGCGGAGGTTGATCGCGATGATGCCGGCCGAGCGCGCCGAGTCGAAGTCCTCCAGCCGCGACTTCTTCACCAGGCCGTCGCGGGTCGCCAGCACCAGGTACGGCGCGACGTCGTACCCGCGCAACGCCATGACCTGCGCGATCTCCTCGTCGGGCTGGAACTCCAGCATGTTGGCGACGTGCTGGCCGCGGGCGTCCCGGGCCGCCTCGGGCAGCTCGTAGGCCTTCGTCCGGTACACCCGGCCCTTGTTCGTGAAGAACAGGATCCAGTTGTGCGTGGTGGTGACGAAGAAGTGCTGGACGATGTCGTCCTGCTTGAGCTGGGCGCCGCGGACGCCCTTGCCGCCGCGCTTCTGCGCCCGGTAGTTGTCCAGCCGGGTGCGCTTGGCGTAGCCGCCGCGGGTGATGGTGACCGCGACGTCCTCCTCGGCGATGAAGTCCTCCATCCGCATGTCGCCCTCGAACGGGACGATGTGCGTCCGGCGGTCGTCGCCGTACTTCTCCACGATCTCGGCGAGCTCCTCGCGGATGATCGCGCGCTGCCGGGCCGGCGAGGCGAGGATGTCGTTGTAGTCCGCGATCTGCGCCATCAGCTCGTCGTACTCGGCGGTGAGCTGCTGCCGCTCCAGGGCGGCCAGCTTGCGCAGCTGCATGTCGAGGATGGCGCGGGCCTGGACCTCGTCGATCTCCAGCAGGTTCATCAGGCCGGTCTTGGCCTCGTCGGCCGAGGCGCTGGCCCGGATCAGCGCGATCACGTCGTCGATCCGGTCGATCGCGCGGAGCAGCGCGCGCAGGATGTGCGCCCGCTCCTCGGCCTTGCGCAGCAGGTACCGGGTGCGCCGGACGACGACCTCGATCTGGTGCGCCACCCAGTGCCGGATGAGCTGGTCCAGGCGGAGGGTGCGGGGCACCCCGTCCACCAGGGCCAGCATGTTCGCGCCGAAGGTCTCCTGCAGCTGGGTGTGCTTGTACAGGTTGTTCAGCACGACCTTGGCGACCGCGTCCCGCTTGAGCACGATGACCAGGCGCTGGCCGGTGCGGCCGCTGGTCTCGTCCTTCACGTCCGCGATGCCGCTGACCTTGCCGTCCTTGACCAGCTCGGCGATCTTGACCGCGAGGTTGTCCGGGTTGACCTGGTACGGCAGCTCGGTGACGACCAGCACCTGCCGGCCCCGGGAGTCCTCGTCCACCTCGACCACGGCGCGCATGGTGATCGAGCCGCGCCCGGTCCGGTAGGCCTCCTCGATGCCGCGCCGGCCGACGATCCGGCCGCTGGTCGGGAAGTCCGGGCCCTTGATCCGCTCGATCAGGGCCTCGAGCAGCTCCTCGTCCTCGGCCTCCGGGTTCTCCAGGAACCAGTTGACGCCGTCGGCCACCTCGCGCAGGTTGTGCGGCGGGATGTTGGTGGCCATCCCGACCGCGATCCCGGAGGAGCCGTTGACCAGCAGGTTGGGGAAGCGCGCCGGGAGGACCTCGGGCTCGGAGGAGCGGCCGTCGTAGTTGGGGCGGAAGTCGACGGTGTCCTTCTCGATGTCCCGCAGCATCTCCATGGCCAGCGGGGCGAGCTTGCACTCGGTGTAGCGCATCGCCGCCGCCGGGTCGTTGCCCGGCGAGCCGAAGTTGCCGTTCCCGTCGACCAGCGGCATCCGCATCGACCAGGACTGGGCGAGCCGGACCAGGGTGTCGTAGATCGCGCTGTCGCCGTGCGGGTGGTAGTTGCCCATCACGTCGCCGACGACGCGGGCGCACTTGAAGTAGCCGCGGTCGGGGCGGTAGCCGCCGTCGTACATCGCGTAGAGCACCCGCTGGTGCACCGGCTTGAGGCCGTCGCGGACGTCGGGCAGCGCCCGGCCGACGATGACCGACATCGCGTAGTCGAGGTAGCTGCGCTGCATCTCGACCTGGATGTCGACCGGTTCGACGCGCTGGCCGCCGCCCTCCGGGGCCTCCGGGGTATTCGCATCCGTCACTGGATGTCGAACCTTTCTGGTGAGTCCTTCGCTGACGTCGTGTCGCGCGGGGTCAGATGTCCAGGAACCGGACGTCCCGGGCGTTGCGCTGGATGAACGAGCGCCGCGACTCGACGTCCTCGCCCATCAGGACGCTGAACATCTCGTCGGCCTGGGCCGCGTCGTCGAGGGTCACCTGGAGCAGCACGCGGCGGTCCGGGTCCATGGTGGTGTCCCACAGCTCCGCGGCGTTCATCTCGCCCAGGCCCTTGAACCGCTGCACGAGGTCGCGGGGGCGGGGGTCCTTCTTGCCCGCGGCGATCCCGCGCGCGATGACCTCGTCCCGCTCCCGGTCGGAGAAGACGTAGTCGGCGTCGCCGCCGCGCTGGTCCCACTTGATCTTGTAGAGCGGGGGCCGGGCCAGGTAGACGTGGCCGGCCTCGATCAGCGGCTTCATGAACCGGAACAGCAGCGTCAGCAGCAGGGTCCGGATGTGCTGGCCGTCGACGTCGGCGTCGGCCATCAGGATGATCTTGTGGTACCGGAGCTTCTCGATGTCGAAGTCGTCGTGGATCCCGGTGCCCAGCGCGGTGATGATCGCCTGGACCTCGTTGTTCTTCAGGATCCGGTCGACCCGGGCCTTCTCCACGTTGAGGATCTTGCCGCGGATGGGCAGGATCGCCTGGTAGATCGGGTTCCGGCCGCCCTTGGCGGAGCCGCCGGCCGAGTCGCCCTCGACGATGTAGACCTCGGACTTCTCCGGCTCGGTCGACTGGCAGTCGGAGAGCTTGCCCGGCAGCGAGGTCGACTCCAGCAGCGTCTTGCGCCGGGTCAGGTCGCGCGCCTGGCGGGCGGCGATCCGGGCCCGCGCCGCCTGGCCGGCCTTGGTGACGATGTCCTTGGCCTCGCCGGGGTTGCGCTCGAACCAGTCGCGCAGGTGCTCGTTGGCGACCCGGTGCACGAACGACTTGGCCTCGGTGTTGCCCAGCTTGGTCTTGGTCTGCCCCTCGAACTGGGGGTCGGCCAGCTTCACCGAGATGATCGCGGTGAGCCCCTCCCGGATGTCGTCGCCGGTGAGGTTGTCGTCCTTCTCCCGGAGCAGCTTCTGCTCCCGGGCGTACCGGTTGACCACCGAGGTGAGCGCCGCGCGGAAGCCCTCCTCGTGGGTGCCGCCCTCGGCCGTGTTGATGGTGTTGGCGAAGGTGTGCACCGAGGAGGTGAAGGACTGGTTCCACTGCATGGCGATCTCGGCCGAGATGCCCTCGCCGTCCTCCTCGAACTCGATGATCGAGGCGTGCGACGGGTCCTTCTTGGCGTTGATGTGCCGGACGAAGTCGACCAGGCCCTCCTCGTAGTGGAAGGTCTGCACCGCCGGGCCATCGGTGACGAACTCCGGCCGCTCGTCCCGGAGCGTGATGGAGAGGCCCTTGTTCAGGAAGGCCATCTCCTGCATCCGCCGGGCCAGCGTCTCGTAGTTGTAGACGGTGGTCTCGAAGATCGACGGGTCGGCCCAGAAGGTGATCTGGGTGCCGGTCTCCGAGGTCTCCTCGCCCTTGGCGACGTCGGCGGTGGGGCGGGTCATCTCGTAGTTCTGCCGCCACACGTGGCCGTCCTGGCGCACCTCGGCCTCGAGCCGGGTGGAGAGCGCGTTGACCACCGAGACGCCCACGCCGTGCAGGCCGCCGGAGACCGCGTAGGACTCCCCGTCGAACTTGCCGCCCGCGTGCAGGGTGGACAGCACCAGTTCGAGCGCCGAGCGCTTCTTCACCGGGTGCATGCCCACCGGGATGCCCCGGCCGTTGTCGGCGACGCGGACGCCGCCGTCGGCCATCAGCGTCACCTCGATGGCGTCGGCGTGACCCGCCAAGGCCTCGTCGACCGAGTTGTCCACGACCTCGTAGACCAGGTGGTGCAGGCCCCGCTCACCGGTGGAGCCGATGTACATGCCGGGGCGCTTGCGTACCGCCTCGAGCCCTTCCAGAACCGTGATAGATCGAGCATCGTAGGCCAAGTGGGAACACCCTCCTGCTGGGGGACGCCTTGCGACCGGCGGGAGGCGGGCGGCCGCTCGGCGCCGCACCGGCCGGACCCCGCTCACGACCCCGAAACCCGTCACCCTCGTCGGGGTGAGCCGTACCGGTGAAAGCGTCCGAAGAACCGCTCCCATGATACCGCGCACGTGACGACAAAATGGCATCGGCGGCGCTGTGCCGCCTCACAACGCGCGAACGGGACGGGAGTTGAGTCCCCACACGCACCCGGGGCCGCTGTCAAGTCCGGGAGGAAATCAGGCGTGCCCGCGCCCTCCTCGGCCGATCACCCCTCGGTCACCCGGGGGTCACCCCCCGCTCACCTGGTGCGGGGCCGGCGGCGGCCGGGCCCCTGGACCTTGATGCTGTGCACGGTGCCGTGGCCCAGCTCCTCGTTGAGCCTGCGCACCAGGTCGCGGACCATGGTCCGGGCCTGGGCCGCCATGGTCGCCGAGTCCGCCGCGACGACCAGCTCGCCCGACTCGTAGGAGACCGGGTGCAGGTGCCGGGCGTTGTAGTCGCCGACGATCTCGTGCCAGCGGCCGAAGACCCCGCCGATGGCGATCTCCTCCTGCCAGCCGCGCTCGGCCAGCCAGGCCCGGACCGCGTCGCCGAACATCTGCGGCTCGCGCCGCGACCGGATCCGGCCGCCGCGGGCCCGCCGGGGCGGCCCGCCGGGGGAGGCGCCGCGCTCCTTGGCCGCGGCGCGCGCCTGGGCCAGCGCCTGCCGGGCCAGTTCGATCCCGGTGGGCGCGGCGGGCTCCTCCGGCCGGTCAGGCACGCTCGACCTCCCCGTCCCGCACCCGGAACCGGGCGCCGTGCAGCTCGGCCGGGATGTCCTCCGGGACGGCGGCGCTGACCAGCACCTGCTCGCAGTGGCGGACGTGCTCGGCCAGCCGGCGGCGGCGCTCGGCGTCCAGCTCGGAGAAGACGTCGTCGAGGATGAGCACCGGGTCGTCGCCGTCCGCGCGGAGCAGCTCGAAGGCGGCCAGCCGCAGCGAGAGCGCGTAGGACCAGGACTCGCCCTGGCTGGCGTAGCCCTTGGCGGGCATGTCGTCCAGGGAGAGCACCAGCTCGTCCCGGTGCGGGCCGACCAGGCTGATCCCGCGCTGCAGCTCCTGGTGGCGGGAGTCCTCCATGGCGGAGCGGAGCAGCGCGACCAGCCGCTCCCGGTCGGCCGGCGGCTCGGCCCCCTCCGCCGCCGCCGAGCTGCGGTAGCGCAGCACCGGGGCGCCGCCCGAGCCGGCCAGCTCGGAGTAGGCCTTGGCGACCAGCGGCTGCAGCTCGGCGGTGAGCGCGATCCGGGCGGCGAGCAGCTCGGCCCCGTTGACCGCCAGGTGCTCGCTCCACACGTCCAGGGTGGACAGGTCCACCTCCTGGCGCTTGAGATAGCGCGCGGAGGCCGACTTGAGCAGGGCGTTGCGCTGCTTGAGCACCCGCTCGTAGTCGGCGCGGACCCCGGCGAACCGGGGCGCCCGCGCCACCAGCAGCTCGTCCAGGAACCGGCGGCGGTCGCCGGGGTCGCCCTTGACCAGGGCCAGGTCCTCCGGGGCGAAGAGCACCGTGCGCAGCACCCCCAGCACCTCGCGGGGGCGGGTGGCCGGGGCCCGGTTCAGCCGCGCGCGGTTGGCCCGGCCGGGGTTGATCTCCAGCTCGACGACGGCGCGCCGGCCGTCCCGGACCACCGCGGAGCGGACCACCGCCCGCTCCGCGCCCCGGCGGACCAGCGGGGCGTCGCCGGAGACCCGGTGGCTGCCCAGGGTGGCGACGTAGCCGACCGCCTCGACCAGGTTGGTCTTGCCCTGGCCGTTGGGACCCACGAAGGTGCTGATCCCGGGCTCGAACTCCAGGTGCACCGACTCGTAGCAGCGGAAGTCGGCCAGCTGGAGATGGGAAACGTACAACTCCGGCTCCCTCGCGTCGGCCGCGGCCGGCGGCTCAGCTGCGCGGGGTGCGCGCCGGGTCGTCGGTGGTCTTGGTGACGGCGTGCCCGCCGAACTGGTTGCGCAGCGCGGCGATCACCTTCATCGCCGGGCTGTCCTCCTGCCGGGAGGCGAAGCGCGCGTAGAGCGCGGCGGTGATCGCCGGGGCGGGGACCGCGTGGTCCACCGCGGCCTGCACGGTCCACCGGCCCTCGCCGGAGTCCTGGGCGTAGCCGCGCAGGCCGTCCAGCTCCGGGTCCTCCTCCAGCGCGCGGCTGAGCAGGTCCAGCAGCCAGGAGCGGACCACGGTGCCCTCGCGCCAGCTCTCGAAGGTGCCGGGGACGTCGTCCACGATGTCGGCGGCGGCCATCAGCTCGAAGCCCTCGGCGAAGGCCTGCATCATGCCGTACTCGATGCCGTTGTGCACCATCTTGACGAAGTGGCCGGCGCCGACCCCGCCGGCGTGCACGTAGCCGCCGCCCTCGTCCGGGGTGAGCGCGTCGAAGACCGGCTTGGCCCGCTCGACGTCCTGCGCCGCGCCGCCGACCATGATGCCGTAGCCGTTCTGCCGGCCCCAGACGCCGCCGCTGACCCCGGCGTCCAGGTAGCGGATGCCGCGCTCCTTGAGGCCGTCGGCGTTCTTGCGGTCCTGCACGTAGTGCGAGTTGCCGCCCTCGATGATCAGGTCGCCGGCGTCGAGCAGCTCGGAGAGCTCGGCGATGGCGCCGAGGGTGGGGTCGCCCGCGGGGACCATCAGCCAGACGGTCCGCGGCGCCTCCAGGGCCTGGACCAGCTCGGCCAGGCTGGCCACGTCGCGGACCTCGGGGTCGAAGTCGAAGCCGACGACCTCGTGGCCCTTCTCGCGCAGCCGGGCCGCCATGTTGCCGCCCATCTTGCCCAGGCCGACCATGCCCAGCTTCATCGTGTTCTCCCCCAATGGCACCTGTGGATATGTGGACCCGCGCGCCCGGTCACCCGGAGAGCCGCACCGGCATGATCAGGTAGCGGTAGTCCGAGGCGGACTCGTCGTCGGCGGGCTTACCACTGATGATCGCAGGCTTGGTGGAGGTGGTGAACTGGAGCCGGGCGATGTCGGAGTCGACCGCGTTCAGGCCGTCCAGCAGGAACCCCGAGTTGAAGGCGATCTGGATCTCGTCGCCCTCCAGGGCGGCCTCCAGCACCTCCACGGCCTGCGCCTCGTCGCCGGTGCCCGCCTCCAGCACGGCCCGGCCCTCGCCGAAGGCCAGCCGGAGCGGGGTGTTCCGCTCGGCCACCAGGGAGACGCGCTTGACCGCCTCGATGAACTCCGCCTTGTTGACCTCGGCGACGGAGTTGAACGAGTCCGGGAGCAGCGCGCGGTACTTGGGGAACTCGCCGTCCAGCAGCCGGGTCGTGGTGCGCCGGCCGCCGCCCTCGAAGCCGATCATCCCGTCCGCGCCCTCGCCTGTGGACAGCGCGACGGAGACCTCCGCGCCGGAGGTGAGCGACTTGGCGGTGTCGGCCAGCGTCTTGGCCGGGACCAGCGCGACCGCGGAGAGCCCCGGGTCCTCCGGCTTCCAGCCGATCTCGCGGACCGCGAGCCGGTAGCGGTCGGTGGAGGCCAGGGTCAGCCGGTCGCCCTCGATCTCGACCCGGACGCCGGTCAGCATCGGCAGGGTGTCGTCCCGGCCCGCGGCGACGGCGACCTGGGCGACCGCGGCGGCGAACACGTCGCTGCCGATCGTGCCGGTGGCGCCGGGCATCGCCGGGAGCGACGGGTAGTCCTCCACAGGGAGCGTGAGCAGTGTGAACTTCGCGCTGCCGCAGGAGACGACGACCTTGGCGCCGTCGGTGGAGATCTCCACCGTCTGTGGAGGAAGGTTCCGGGTGATCTCGGCGAGGAGCCGGCCGGAGACCAGCGTCGTCCCCGCCTCCTCGACGTCGATGTCCACCGAGACCTGGGCGGAGACCTCGTAGTCGAACGAGGACAGCCGGAGGCGGCCGCCATCGCCCTCGCCCGCGTCCAGCAGCATCCCGGCCAGGACCGGCACCGAGGGGCGGACCGGCAGGCTGCGAGCCGTCCAGGCGACGGCGTCGGCGAGTACGTCGCGCTCGACCCGGAACTTCACGATCGACTCACTCTCCTCAGGGCACACGCGGGGACGGCTTCACACGGTACCCGCATTCGCCCCCTGCCGGTGCCCGCAACGCCCGATCCCGGTCGCCGCTCCGGGGAGCGCCGGGACCCGGTCCGAGGGCTCCGGAGCGCTCGTCCACAGAATCGGGCCCGCCCCGATTTTGAAGCACTTGGGGTCTTACTTAAGGGAGCAGTAATAGTAGGGGCTGTGGATAGTGTGGATAACAGGTCTTTGCGCAGCTCAACCCGTGTTTTTTTATCCACCGACCCTGTGGGTGAAGGCTGTGGAGAACTCGTCGCGCTGTGGACGGCGGTCGGCTGTGCACAGGCCGTCCCCGAGTTTTCCACCGCTTGTCCACCGGCTGTCCCCAGTTTGCCCACAGGCCGCTGACCGGGCCGGAGCGGCCGGGGATCCGGCCGTCAACAGCCGACCGCCGCTTGTCCCCAGCTTTCCCACAGGATGAGCCGGGTTATCCGCAGGGTTGTCCACCGGTTATCCACAGAATGGGGGCGGAAGCTGTGGAGAACCGGTGCGGGAAGGGCCCCGTCAGCCGTTCCGGGACTCCTGTTTGATCCGGTTCGTGAGTTCGGTGACCTGGTTGTAGATGGACCGGCGCTCCGCCATCAGCGAGCGGATCTTCCGGTCGGCGTGCATCACGGTGGTGTGGTCCCGGCCGAACTGCTGCCCGATCTTGGGCAGCGACAGGTCGGTCAGCTCGCGGCACAGGTACATCGCGATCTGCCGTGCGGTGACCAGCACCCGGGAGCGCGACGTACCGCACAGGTCGTCGGTGGTGAGACCGAAGTAGGAGGCGGTCTGCGCCATGATCGCCGAGGCGGTGATCTCCGGGCCCTCGTCGTCGGGGATGAGGTCCTTGAGCACGATGCCGGTCAGGTGCAGGTCGACCGACTGGCGGTTGAGGCTGGCGAAGGCGGTGACCCGGATCAGGGCGCCCTCGAGCTCGCGGATGTTGGTGGAGATCTTCCCGGCGATGAACTCCAGCACCTCGGGCGGGGCGGCCAGCCCCTCCTGGGCGGCCTTCTTCCGCAGGATCGCGATCCGGGTCTCCAGCTCGGGCGGCTGGACGTCGGTGATCAGGCCCCACTCGAACCGGTTGCGCAGCCGGTCCTCCAGGGTGACCAGCTGCTTGGGCGGCCGGTCGCTGGAGATCACGATCTGCTTGTTGGAGTTGTGCAGGGTATTGAAGGTGTGGAAGAACTCCTCCTGCGTCTGCTCCTTGTTCTCCAGGAACTGGATGTCGTCCACCAGGAGCACGTCGATGTCCCGGTAGCGGCGGCGGAAGCCGTCGGCCTTGCCGTCCCGGATCGAGTTGATGAACTCGTTGGTGAACTCCTCGGAGCTGACGTAGCGCACCCGGGCCCCGTCGTAGAGCCGCTGGGTGTAGTGGCCGATCGCGTGCAGCAGGTGGGTCTTGCCCAGCCCGGAGCCGCCGTAGATGAAGAGCGGGTTGTAGGCCTTGGCCGGGGCCTCGGCCACCGCGACCGCCGCGGCGTGCGCGAACCGGTTGCTGGACCCGATGACGAAGGTGTCGAAGGTGTACTTCGGGTTCAGCCGGGCCGGCTCGGCCGTCGCCGGCGGGGCCTCGGTCCCGTCGGCGGCCTCCTGCTCGCCGCGGTCCGGCTCGGCCCCGGCGGGCTGCGGCTCGGCCTGCGGCCGCTCCCACCGGTTCGGCTGCTCCCACTGCTGCCGGGGCTGCTCCCAGGCCGGCGGCTGCTCCCACTGCTGCGGTTGCGGCTGCGGGGCCTGGGGCTGCTCCCACTGCTGCTGGGGCTGCGGGGGCCGCGGCGGCTGCCACTGCGGGGAGGAGAGCAGGTCCTCGCCGGGGGCGCCGTACTGCTGCGGCCCCGGCTCCGCCGGGGCAGGCCCGGGGGCATAAGGGGGGGAAGCGGGCTCCTGCGGGTAGGAGGCCGGGTCCGGCTGCCCGGGCGCGGGGCCGTAGGCGAGCGGGTCGCGGTCCGGGCGCGGGTAGGGCTGCGGCCCGGCCGCCGGGCCCTGCGGCGGGGCGGCCGGCTGGGGCGCGGGGGAGGGGGCCGGCTGCATCGCGGTCGGGTCGACGGTGACCGCGACCCGGATCTCCCGGCCCAGCTCGGCGGAGAGGGCGCGGCTGATGCTGTCCCGCAGCCGGGTCTCCAGGATCTCCTTGGCGAAGTCGTTGGGGGCGGCGAGCAGCGCGGTGTCCTCGATCAGGCCGAGCGGCCTGGTCTGCGGCAGCCAGGCCCGCTGGTGCGGGGGCAGCACGCTGTTGTCGAGGCTGTCCACCACGCTCGACCACACCATCGCGAGATTGACCTGCGCCTCAGACACGGTGCCCTGCCATGGTCCATCCCCTTCTCAGCGGTCTTCGGTCCGGCGGCCGCGCCGCGCGCGGGCCGGAGGCCCCATTCTCCAGGGTCCGGCGCCCCGGCGTCCCCGGCCTGTGGGCAGAACGGGGAATTTCTGTGGATCACCTGTGCATACCGGCTGGACGGGCCGAGGTGGCGGTGCACCGGCCGCGACGCTCTGTGTCCACAGGTATCGGCGGCGATCCACAAGTTGTGCACCGGTCCGTACACAGCCTCTCAGAACACTGGGGAGAGCAGCAGGTTATCCACAATTTGCAGTTCACTGTGTGTACAACCTTGGGGGTGACGCTGTGCACAGCGGCCTCGGAGCCGGGGATTCCCGGGTTATCCCCAGGTCACACGTTATCCACAGCTCGCGCGGGGCCGCGCCCTCGTCCCCAATGTGGACAACCGGTTGTCCACAGATCGGCGATACTGTGGACAACGCGGGATCGCCCCTGGTGAGGAGCGCGGCCGGCGGCGCGGTCGATTTGACCGGTGTCCGGGCGGGCCGTATCTTCTTTATGCTTAAGTCGCTACCTCCCTGTACGCCCGCGCCCTGCGTCGGCGTGCGTCCGGTCGCGACGCGAGCGGGCGATGTTCCTAGCCTCGAACGTCCCCGCGACGTTGTTGAGCAGGACATGATGCGGCACCGATTGCGGAGCCGCGCCGAAGACCTCTTAGACGCCCTGGAGCCCAGCAGTGAGCAAGCGTACGTACCAGCCGAACAACCGGCGCCGTGCGAAGGTCCACGGTTTCCGGCTGCGCATGCGGACCCGTGCCGGCCGCGCGATCGTCGCCGCCCGCCGCAAGAAGGGGCGCGCCAGCCTGACCGTGAGCCACTGACCACGGCGCAGCCGTCGACTCCGGGGCCGGTCTGCCCGCAAGGCAGCCGGTCCCCTTCTTGTGTTCAAGGACCGATCCGTTGTTGTCGCCTCATAACCGCATGCGGCGCAGTGCCGAATTCGGCCTCGTCATGCGCAAGGGGCGCCGGGCCGGACGGGAATCGCTCGGTGTGATCCTGATGGCCCCCGGCACCCCCGGGACCGACCCGCCGAGGGTCGGTTTCGTGGTGAGCAAGGCGGTCGGCGGCGCCGTGGTGCGCAAGCGGGTGCAGCGCCGCCTGCGGCACCTGATGCGCGATCGGATCGCCTCCCTGCAGCCGGGTAGCCTGCTGGTAGTGCGCGCCAAACCTGCAGCGGCGCGCCTCGGATACGAGACGTTGGCCGAGCACCTCGACGGTGCCCTCGCAGCGGCACGGCGCCCCCGCAGCGGTGCACCGCGCCGCCGGAAGGGGCGCGGCGGAGACCACCAGGCGGACCGATGACCGATGACAGACCGAACCCCCTGGCGCGGGCGCTCATCCTGCCCATCAGGGGCTATCAGCGTTTCATCTCGCCGCTGTTCCCGCCGGTCTGTCGCTTCTACCCCTCCTGCAGCACCTATGCGGTGCAGGCGCTCCAGACCCATGGAGCGCTCCGAGGGCTGTGGCTGGCGGTGCGCAGGATCGCCCGATGCCATCCGTTTCACCCGGGAGGACTCGACCCGGTCCCTCCGCGCAAGGACGTCCGCGACAAGAAGGCGAAGGACTCGGGCGGGGGGTCCGAGGGCTCGGCCGAGCCCGGCCCTGCGCACCCGTAGCTGAACCGAAGTAAAAGGGAGTTGGCCGGTGCTGGACTGGCTTTACAACATCGTCGGGTGGGTGCTGATCCAGATCCACTCGGGTCTCACCATGCTGGGGCTGGACCCCGACGGGGGATGGGCCTGGGGCCTGTCGATCGTCACGCTGACGGTCCTGATGCGGCTCATCATGGTCCCGCTGTTCGTGAAGCAGATGAACACGCAGCGGAAGATGCAGGACATGCAGCCGAAGCTGCAGAAGGTCCGCGAGCGCTACAAGAACGACAAGCAGCGCCAGCAGCAAGAGATGATGAAGCTCTATCAGGAGAGCGGGACCAACCCCATCATGGGGTGCCTGCCTCTGCTGCTGCAGATGCCGGTCTTCTTCGCCCTCTTCAGCGTGCTCCGCTCGGTCGCCCAGGGGCAGGCCCAGTACGGCTTCACCGAGCAGCTGGTGGAGAGCGCCCGCGGCGCGCTGATCTTCCACGTGCCGATCGCGGCGCAGTTCACCAGCTCCAGCGAGGAGCTGGAGGCCTTCGGGTCCGACCCGCTCCTGGCCAAGATCGTCATCGTGGTCGCCTGCGTCATCATGGGCACCACGACCTTCCTGACCATGCGGCAGAGCATCAAGCGGACGGCCAACCAGATGCCGGACAACCCGATGATGCAGTCGCAGAAGATCATGATGTACATCGCGCCGGCCTTCGGTCTGTTCGGCCTCGGCATGCCGATCGGCGTGTTGCTCTACTGGGTCACCTCCAACCTGTGGACCATGGGGCAGCAGCACCTGCTCTACCGGAAGTTCCCCGCTCCCGGCAGCGAAGAGGCCAAGGCGCAGAGCTCGGCCAAGGGCGGTGCCGCCAACGGGTCGGCCAAGGGGCTGCTGGGCAAGCGCAAGGAGACCGCTCCCGAGCCGGTCGAACAGCCTAAGATCGAGCGTAAGCAGCCGAAGAAGCAGTCTCGGTCGAAGCGCTCCGGCGGTCGCTCGGGGAAGTAGGGCCGAAGGGTCAGGGTCGGATCGGTAGGTAGAGGAGTCAGGACGCTGTGAGCAACGGCAACACGGAACGCTCGGAGGAGAGCGGCGGCGTCGCGGTCGCGGAGGCCCCGGAGGAGTCCGTCGACATCGAGGCCCTGGAGAACGAGGGCGACATCGCCGCGGACTACATCGAGGGCCTGCTGGACATCGCCGACTTCGACGGCGACATCGACATGGACGTCGAGGGCGACCGGGCCATGGTCTCCGTGGTCGGCGCCACCCTGGACGAGCTGATCGGTGAGAACGGTGAAGTGCTCGAAGCGCTCCAGGAGCTGACCCGGCTCGCGGTGCACCGGGGCACCGGCAACCGCAGCCGGCTGATGCTGGACATCGGCGGCTACCGGGAGGGCCGGCGCAAGGCGCTGGCCCGGGTCGGTGCGGACGCCGCGGCCGAGGTGGCCAAGTCCGGAGAGGCCAAGCCGCTGGAGCCGATGACCCCGTTCGAGCGGAAGGTCGTGCACGACGCCGTCGCGGCGGCCGGCCTGCGCAGCGAGTCCGAGGGCGAGGAGCCCTACCGCTACGTGGTGGTCCTCCCCGCGGAGTAGCGCCGCCCGAGCGGTCAACGACGCTCAGCGCCCTCGACACCGGTCGGGGGCGCTTTGCCGTTCCGGGGGTTCGGCCGGTCCCGCTGCCGTTCCGCTCCACTCCGTTCCCCCGTTCGGTGGCGGAGGGAAAGAAGGGGAGGGGTGGCGGCGGGGCCGGGGCGGCCCTGGCGCGGGGACGCGCGATGTTTCACGTGAAACAGGCGGAGGCCGCGCACGCATAAGATCGTGGGGGGTGCTTCGCAGGTCCCTCTCCGCATCGCCCTGTCGGCGGTCCCGGCCGATCCCGTTTCCGGTGGATCGAGCCGCCGTGCCTTCGATCCGTCGGTGAATCAACCAAGAGACCAAGGTGGTGACAGATGACCTCGGGTGCTGACCGGCGTGTGGCGCCGCCCGAGTCGGCGGTCGCGCTGTTCGGTGACAGTCTTCCCGTGGCCAGCCGCTTCGCAGACCTCCTCGCCGGGGCGGGGGTGGAGCGCGGCCTGATCGGGCCGCGCGAGGTCCCCCGGCTGTGGGAGCGGCACATTCTCAACTGCGCGGTGGTCGAGGAGATCATCCCGACCGGGGCGGAGGTCGTGGACATCGGCTCCGGGGCGGGGCTGCCGGGGATCGCGGTCGGGATCCTCCGCCCGGACCTGGAGGTGACGCTGCTGGAGCCGCTGCTGCGCCGCACCGTTTTCCTGCGGGAGGCGGTGGAACTGCTCGAGCTGCCCAACGTGCGGGTGGTCCGCGGCCGGGCCGAAGAGCAGAAGGAGCTCCGGGCCGACGTGGTGACCGCGCGCGCGGTCGCGCCGCTGGCCAGGCTGGCCGGCTGGGCGCTGCCGCTGCTCCGCAAGGACGGGGCGCTGCTGGCGCTCAAGGGGGAGCAGGCGGAGAGCGAGCTGGAGGCGGCCCGCGCGGATTTGTCGAAACTACGCGCCAGCGTTGCAGATGTGATCCGGGTGGGTGAGGGTAAGGTCGATCCAGCTACCACGGTCGTTCGCGTCACGGTGACGTCTGAGATCGATCGCCCCGCCCCGTCTCGGTCGCGACGGGCCGCGGGTGGAAGAAAGAAGCGCGGACGGAAGAGGTGAACTCATTCGTGCCCGAGAACCACTCCGACGGCGGCATCGATGTTTCACGTGAAACCGGGGCCGACTACGACGACATCCCCCTGGACACCCCGATAGCGCGTGCGGCGCGGGCCGCCATGTCGGTCCGGGGGCACGGGGAAGAGGACTGGCCGCGCCCCCGCTCCTGCCGGGTCATCAGCGTCGCGAACCAGAAGGGCGGCGTCGGTAAGACCACGACGACCGTCAACATCGCGGTCGCGCTGGCGATGCACGGCAACCGGGTGCTCGTCGTGGACCTGGACCCCCAGGGCAACGCCTCCACCGCCCTCGGTATGGAGCGGGGCGGGAATTCCAGGTCCATCTACCACTGCCTTGTGGAAGACGAAGAACTGCGGGACCTGGCGCAGCCGGTTCCCGGCATCGACGGCCTGTGGTGCGTGCCGGCCACCATCGACCTGGCCGGTGCCGAGATCGAGCTGGTCTCCCTGGTCGCACGGGAGTCCAGGTTGAAGCGGGCGTTCGCCGCCTACGACACCGATGAGCTCGACTACATCCTCATCGACTGCCCGCCCTCGCTGGGGCTGCTCACCGTCAACGCGATGGTCGCCTGCGAAGAGGTGATGATCCCGATCCAGTGCGAGTACTACGCTCTGGAAGGGCTCGGCCAGCTGCTGCGCAACGTCGATCTGGTCAAGTCGCACCTCAACCCCTCGCTCGCCATCTCCACCATCGTGCTGACGATGTACGACGGCCGGACCCGGCTCGCCTCCCAGGTGGCCGACGAGGTCCGCCGGCACTTCGGAGACCTGGTGCTGAAGACACTGGTGCCGCGCAGCGTCCGGGTTTCGGAGGCGCCGAGCTACGGGCAGTCCGTGATGACCTACGACCCGGGATCCACCGGTGCCGTCGCCTACATGGAGGCGGCCCGCGAGATCGCCCACCGGGCCGAGACGGGCACCGGGCTGTGAGAGTACGGACTCGGATGACGGGACCTGAAAGGAGACGTCGGTGAGCCAGCAGCGGCGCGGCCTCGGCAAGGGGCTGGGTGCCCTCATACCGCAGGGGCCGGTGGCCACTCAGACGACGGACGGCGCCATCGGCGGCGCCCAGGGGAACGGGAGCGGCCCCTCCGCCCCCGCCCCGGACGGCGCCCCGCAGCAGATGGTGGGCGGGGCCTACCTGGAAGAGGTCGCGGTCGAATCGGTCGCGCCCAACCCGCGCCAGCCCCGCAAGCACTTCGACGAAGAGGCCCTGGACGAACTGCGCGCCTCGATCGTCGAGGTGGGGCTGCTGCAGCCGGTGGTGGTGCGCAGACTGGGGCCGGAGCGCTACGAGCTCATCATGGGGGAGCGGCGCTGGCGGGCCAGCAAGGAGGCCGGCCTGGACCGGATCCCGGCGATCGTCCGGGAGACCAACGACGACGACCTGCTCCGCGACGCCCTGCTGGAGAACCTGCACCGGCAGCAGCTCGACCCGCTGGAGGAGGCGGCCGCCTACCGGCAGCTGCTGGACGACTTCGGCGCCACCCACGAGGAGCTGGCCCGGCGGATCGGCCGCTCCCGCCCGCACATCACCAACACCCTCCGGCTGCTCAACCTCTCCCCGGCGGTCCAGCGCCGGGTTGCCGCCTCGGTGATCAGCGCGGGGCACGCCCGGGCGCTGCTCTCGGTGGAGGACTCCGAGACCCAGGACCGCCTGGCCCGCCGGATCGTGGAGGAGGGCCTCTCGGTCCGCGCCCTGGAAGAGCTCATCGCGCTGGGGGAGACCGGGGAGGAGCCGTCCCGCCCCCGGCGGGCCGCCCCGAAGAAGGCGGAGCCCAGCCCGGAGATCGAGGAGATCGCCAGCCGGCTCTCCGACCGCTTCGACACCCGGGTCAAGGTCAACATGGGCCGGAACAAGGGCAAGATCGTGGTCGAGTTCGCCACCCAGGAGGACCTGGAGCGGATCATCACCGCGATGGCCCCGGAGAACTGACGCCCCGCACCGCCCGGGGCGAGTCATCTGGAAGCCGAGCACCGGAGCGAGTCGCTTGGAAGCGGGGCACTAAAGCCCGGAATACCGAAGAAAAGGACTGCGCGGGCGGCACTCCCGTCCCTAGACTCTCCTGAACGCCCGGCCTGCCGTTCGTCGGCGGGCCGGGCGTCGCTGTACGGAGGAGCACTGTACGGAGAGGAAGGGGAGAAGGTGCGCAGAAGGAACTTCGTGCTCACCGGCGTGGGCGCCCTGGGGGCGCTCGTCGGCGCCGGGCTGCTGGGAGGGGCGCTCCGGGAGCCCGCCCCGGTCACCGCCACCGGTGCGGCGAGCGGGGCCGGCGTCGGGGCGCCGCGCACCCGGGTGGCCCGCCTCGCGGCCGAGGCGGGGAAGGCGGTCCGCCCGGACGGCCCCTTCGACCACGTCGCGTTCGTACCGGAGGAGGCGGGAGGGGAGGGGCTCCAGGTCCGCTTCCTCACCGATGAGGGGCCGGGGCCGTGGCGGCCGGTCCGGTTCGGCGGCCACGGCCCGGACTCCGGCGGGAGCGACGGCGGGGTGCTGCCGGCACCGGAGGGCGCGGTCGGCTACGAGGTGGAGGCCCCCGGAGGGCGCACGGTGCAGACGGCCGCCATCGACACCAGGGAGGGCGAGCGGGTGCAGATGCGCGGCGAGGCCGAAGGCGTTCTCTCCACCGAGGGGGTGGCGGAGGAGCTGCCGCCGCTGCGCTACGTGACGCGGGCCGGCTGGGGCGCGGACGAGTCGCTCCGGTACGGCGAGGACGGATCGGAGAGCTGGCCGCGGGAGTACCACCCGGTGCAGGTCTTCACCGTGCACCACGCGGCGATGCCGGTGGCCGAGGACCCCCGGGAGACGATGCGGGCGATCTACCGGCTGCACACGGTGGAGAACGGCTGGGGCGACATCGGCTACCACCTGCTCATCGATCCGGAGGGAACGGTGTACGAGGGGCGGGTGGCCGGCGGGGCGGTGCCGGTCTTCCAGGCGCCGCCGCTCCCGGGCGCCGCGAAGTCGGTGACCGCGGCGCACGCCGTCGGCTACAACTCCGGGAACATCGGGATCTGCCTGCTCGGCGACTACACCTCGGCGCAGCCGAGCCGTGCGGCCCGGGACCGCCTGGTGCGGGTGCTGCGCACCCTGGCGCTGCTGACCGGGGTCGACCCGGGCGCCAAGGTGAAGTACGTCAACCCGGTGACTGGAGCGGAGCGGACCGCGGACGCGGTGGCCATGCACCGGGACTGGGGGGACACGGCCTGTCCGGGCGACGCCTTCGCCCGGCGGTTCGGGGAGATCCGCGAGCGGGTGGCGGACCCGCTCGGTTTCACGTGAAACATCGCCGGAGGGAGCACCGCCGGAGGGAGCGCCGACGCCTCCCGCGGCACCGGCTGACGGCGCGGCCCCGCGGCTGACCGGTCGGGTCGGCCCGCCGGGCCGAACGCTCAGGACGTCCCCGCCGGAACCGCGCGCGGTTCCGGCGGGGACGTCCGCCCGCGCCTTCCCCCGCCGTTCCGGATCGGCCGGACCCGCCCTGAGCGGCGTTTTTCGACCAGGATCGAAAAGCCTGGCGGTACGGCGGCGCCGGATTGCACCATGGGGGCGCGGTTCTCTCGCGGCGCCGGGTCCGCAGGGGACGGGAACGCGGGCTCGGCGCGCCGGAGCCGGCCGGGAGCGAGAGAGGGGCGCTCCCGGCCGGCTCCGCATGCTCAGCCGGCGGGCGCCGAGAGCAGGTCGGAACCGGTGCTGGTGAGGGTGTGCAGCACCCGGTTGCGTTCGCGGATGCTGATGATCAGTCCGGCGTCGCGCAGTACCCGGGTGTGGTGGCTGGCGGCGGCCGGTGAGATCGACAGCCGCGCGGCCAGTTCCCCGGTGGTGGCCCCGTCGGCCACCGCGGCCAGTGCCGCCGCCCGGGTGGTCCCGAGCAGCGCGCCGAGCGCCTCGGCGGCCCGGTCCGGAGCGGGAGCGGACGGGAGGGCCGTTCCGTTGTACACCGGGTAGACCAGGACCGGCGGGAGGTCGTGGTCGGCCAGTGCGACCGGCTTCTGCCGGCAGAAGTAGGAGGGGATCAGGCGGAGGCCGCGCCCCTGCAGGTGCAGGTCGATGTCGTCGCCGTCGATGTAGGTGACGTGCAGCACCGGGGGCTCCCAGCGCATCATCGGGGCGAAGCCGGAGAGCAGGCCGTCCGTCCCGCCGCTGAGCACGGTGCGGGCGCGCGCCGCCCGGTCTGCGTCGGCGGCGGTGGTGATCCGGTCCCAGTGCGGCTCCAGCACGGTGCGGTGGTAGCCGCGGAGCAGGTCGAGGAGCTCGTTCCGGGCGCGGGCGTCGCCGTCGCCCAGTGCGCGGACCCAGCCCGGAAGGCGGCCGCGGTCCGCGGCGACCCGGCCGAGCTGGTGGTCGAGTTCGCGGCGGGGCAGGGCGGCGATCGCCTCCAGCCCGGCCTCGAGGCCCTCGGCGGCCTCGGGCGGGGTGAGGAAGTCGGGGAAGTACTGGGAGCGGGGGGCGATCGGGACGAGCCGGTTCTTCACATCGGCGGAGATTCCGGAGCCGGCCAGGTCGCGCCGGGCCGCGGTGTACCAGTCGGCCAGTCCGGACCGGCCCTGGCGGTTCTGCAGCCGGTGCAGGCTCATCACGAGTTCCCAGAGGGGGTCGGGGGAGTCGGCGACACGCGTGCGGGCGAGGTCGGCGTCGGTGAAGTGGATGCGCAGCATCGTGAGGGAGGAGCCTTCCGGGGGAAAGGGCGCTTTCGTGCCCGGCCGTTCCTGAGAGGGGACGTGGCGGGGGCGGGGCGCGGCGTTCCTCTGCTCGATAGGACGTTGACCGTCCGCGGCCGGTTTCACCGGTGCGTGCGCCCATGGAGAATCCGGCGCCCGCCGAGGGGCGGCCGGAAGGGGGCGGGGCGGGAGCGGCGTCCGCAGGCTCCTCCTCCGCGCCGGCGATGCCTCCGGCGCGGCCCCGGGGAGAGGCGCCGAAAAGAGCGGAGGCCCCCGGGGAACCGTCCCCGGGGGCCTCCGCGCGTCCGCGCGTGCGGATCAGATGAACTCTTCGAGGTCCTTGAGCAGCAGGCGCTTGGGCTTGGCGCCCATGATCTGCTTGGCGACCTTGCCGCCCTGGAAGACGTTCATGGTCGGGATCTGCATGATCCCGTACTCACGGGTGGTCTCCGGCTCCTGGTCGATGTTGAGCTTGACGATGGTGATCTTGTCGCCGTGCTCGGCGGCGATCTCCTCCAGGATCGGGGCGACCTGGCGGCACGGGCCGCACCACTCGGCCCAGAAGTCGACCAGCACCGGCTTGTCGCTCTGCAGCACCTCGGCGACGAAGGTCTTGTCGGTGACCTTCTTGATCGGGGACTTGACGTCGGACACGGGGTTCACTCCTCGGATCGGGGAAGGGTCTGCTCGGGCCTGTTCGGCGGGCCCTGCCCGGGGCGGCGCCGGTCAGGCGCGGTCGTTCAGGGCCTCCAGGTACCGCTCGGCGTCCAGCGCGGCGGAGCTGCCGGTGCCGGCGGCGGTGATGGCCTGGCGGTAGATGTGGTCCACGACGTCGCCGCAGGCGAAGACGCCGGGGATCTTCGTCTTGGTGGTGGGGTGCTCCACCGAGAGGTAGCCCTCCTCGTCGAGGTCGAGCTGGCCGGTGAAGAGCTCCACCCGCGGGTCGTGGCCGATCGCGATGAACACGCCGGTGACGTCCAGCGTGCTCTCCTCGCCGCTGACCCGGTCGCGCAGCCGCACCCCGGTCACCTTGGTGTCGCCGAGGACCTCGAGCACCTCGGAGTTCCACACGAAGCGGATCTTCTCGTTGTCGAACGCGCGCTGCTGCATGATCTTGCTGGCGCGCAGCTCGTCGCGGCGGTGCACGACCGTCACCGACTTGGCGAACCGGGTGAGGAAGGTGGCCTCCTCCATGGCGGTGTCGCCGCCGCCGACCACGACGATGTCCTGGTCGCGGAAGAAGAAGCCGTCGCAGGTGGCGCACCAGGAGGTGCCGCGGCCGGAGAACTCCTTCTCGCCGGGGACGCCGAGCTCCCGGTAGCCGGAGCCGGTGGCGATGATGACGCTCTTGGCGTAGTGCACCTCGTCGCCGACCTTGACCACCTTGGGCTCGGCGGCGAGGTCGACCTCGGTCACGTCGTCGGCGACCAGTTCGGCCCCGAACCGCTCGGCCTGCTTGCGCATGTTGTCCATGAGGTCGGGCCCCATGACGCCGTCGGGGAACCCGGGGAAGTTGTCCACCTCGGTGGTGTTCATGAGCGCACCGCCCGCGGTGATCGAGCCCTCGAACACCAGGGGTGCCAGGTCGGCGCGGGCCGCGTAGACCGCGGCCGTATAGCCCGCGGGCCCGGATCCGATGATGATTACGTTGCGGACGTCGCTCACGCTCGTCGGCCCTTCACTCGGCACTGGGGGCCGCCCGGTCGGGGCGGCCCTCTGGCAGGTCGTTCACTACCAACAGATGGTAGGGGCGGGCCATTCCCACTGCGGCCGGGCCGCGGTGTGACCTGCGCGGGCACCCGGAGGGAGCGCGGACGGGGGCCGCCGCCGCGGCGCCCCGCTCAGGGGGCGCCGGCGGTCAGGGTGCGTCGACGCTCAGGGGGCCTCGACGGTCGTCCGGGCGAGCACCGAGGCGGCGGCGCTCCCCTCGGAGCACTCGGCGGGGACCACCACGACCTCGACGGCGCCGCCCTCGGCCGGGTAGTACAGCACCCAGGCCGGGGCCGGCGGGGCCCCCGTGGCGGCGTACTCGGCCACGTCGACCAGCTCCGGCTTGCGCTCGTCGTCCTCGGAGGCCGCCGAGAGCCCTGTGATGCACGAGGAGAGCTCGGCGGGCGGCTGCTGGGCGGCGGGGAGGGTCCCGATCCGCCCGCCCTCCTGCAGGCTCTCAGCGCCGGTGCCCGAGCCGAGGCCCGGCCCGGCGGCGGAGAGGACCTCGCCGGCCTGGGCCGCGAGCCCGTCCTCGGTGTAGGAGGTGCCGCTCTCCGCGGTCAGCGGCTGGTAGGGCTGGATCGCCGCGGGGCCGTTGCCGTCGGATTGCGGGGCGGCCGCACCGTCCGGGGCGGAGTCGTTGAGGAAGCCGCGCATCACCGCGGCTCCGGCGCCGACCACGAAGACCGCGGCGGCCGCGGCGGCGAGGTAGGGCAGCCAGCGCCCGGTGCGCCGGGGGCGGAACGGGACCACGTTCGACTCGGCGGTGCCGGGGGCGGCCGCGCGGGCCCGGGCCCTGGCGCGGCGCAGCTGGGTCGCGGTGTCGTCGGGGTCGCCCTCGTCCTGCGCCGGGTAGGCGTCGCCCTCGGCCCGGCGGCGCTCGGCCTCGGCGCCGATCACCTCGTCCAACCGCTGGGCGACGGAGTCGGGGAGCGGTGGCAGGGGGGCCTCGGAGAGGGCCAGGGAAACCTCGCTGAGCGCCGCCTGGTGCGCGGCGCATTCGGCGCATTCGGCCACGTGGGCCCGGACGGAGGACTCGTCGTCGCCGTCGAGCAGCCCTTCGGCCGATAGGGCGAGAGTCTCCGCGTCCACATGAGACGTCACGATCTCCCGTCACCTCCTCTCGGAGATGTGACGTCTCGGGGGCGTTCAGGGTTCCGGAGATGGGCGAGATATGGCAGGAGTCTCGCCCGGCCCCGGGCGCACCTGCTCTTCACGGTTCCCGGGGCCACGTCGAGGATCCCGGCGGCCTCGTCGACCCGGTAGCCCATCATGTCCACCAGGACGAGGGCCATCCGCTGCTCGTCGGGGATCTTGTCCAGGGCGGCGCGCACGTCCATCGCCGAGTCGCTGCGGCCGCTGGGGTCGGGCGTGCTGGAGGTGGCCTTGGCCCGCTCGTTGGAGAGCACGTCCAGGGTGGCGTCGTCGGTGGGCACCGCGGGGCGGACCATGCGCCGGCGCATCCGGTCGTGGCAGGCGTTCACCACGATCCGGTGCAGCCAGGTGCTCACCTGGGCCTCGCCGCGGAACCGGCCGGCCGCGCGGAACGCGGACAGGAACGCGTCCTGGAGCGCGTCGGAGGCCTCCTCGGGATCGCCGAGGACCCGGACGGCGACAGCCCACATGCGCTCGCGGTGCCGACGGACCAGCTCATTGAAGGCCTGGTCGTCGCCGCGAGCGTGTCGGGACAACAGCTCCTTGTCCGGGAGCTCCTGGACTGCGTCCATCAGCCTCGTCACGTTTTCCCGTGCAGCTCTACTTCGTTGATGCTCCCCCGCCATCCGCCGTCGACCTGGGGGATGTCAGTGAACCATACGAGCACATAGCGGCCTTCGGCCGGGTCGTCCAGTTCGATGCTGGTCTCCCCGGTGGCGCCGGACGCCTTTCCGGCCACGGTCATCGAGTCCCGCTCGGCCGAGTCGCCGACGAGGATCTCCACGTCGTGGCCGCCGCCGCCGAGGTTCAGGTCGGCCCGGTGCACCTCGACGCTGCCGCCCATGTCCAGGACGATGCCGATGCCGGGCTTGAGCCGGCCGAAATCGGGCCCCTGGTAGGTGGAGGTCTTCCAGGCGGTGGAGGCGTCGCCGTCGATGGTCAGGCCGGCCTTGTCCGCGTGGTCGCCGTCGCCGCTCTCGTCGTAGACGTCGGCGCCGTCCGGGGCGAGGGCCTCCAGCCGCGCCTCTTCCGCGGGGTCGTCCCCGGAGGCCTGCTGGCTGCCGCCGGTCTCGGTGCCCTCGGTGCCGGAGCCGCTCATCGAGCTGCCCACGTGCCAGGCGCCGACCACCACGCCGACGAAGACGACCAGCGCGGCGACGCCCATCAGCGCCCGGGGGAGGACGCGGGAGCGCTCATCGCGGCGCCCGGCGGGCGGCTCGGCGGCCGCGGCGCGCCGGCCGTGCCCGCGCCCTCCGGAGCCGCCGGAGTGCTGCCGGGACGGGGAGGACGGGAACTGGCCGGAGTCGCGGGAGGTGCCGCGCTCGGGCGGCGGGGCCGCCGGGGCGTGCGCCGGCGAGACCGGGATCGGCACCAGCCGCGGAACGTCGGCCAGGGCCTCGGCGACCTCGCGCGCGCTGCCCACCGGGCCGGGGCCGACCGGGGCCTGGAAGGCGGACCGGCCGACGAGCTCGTCGTAGCGCGGCGGGATCCCCGGCCGCACCAGGGTGGGGCGGCGGGGGGAGCCGTCGACCAGCGGCGCGGGCGGCAGGTCGACGCCGGGCGGGCCGGGCCAGTACCCGGTGAGGGCCGCGTAGAGCAGCCTGCCCAGCCCCTGGGCGTCGGCGCGGGCCGGCTGCTCGGTGCTGATGCCGCGGAGCGCCGCGTCCACTCCGATGCCGGTCAGCTTCACCGCGCCGCCGACGCTCCAGATGAGCTTGTCCGGGGTGAGGTTGAGGTGGAACAGGCCGGTGGCGTTGGCGGTGGCCAGCGTCTCGGCGGCCTCGGCGACCAGGCCCGCGGCCCGGTCCGGCTCCAGCGGGCCCTGCCGGAGCAGGTCGGTCAGCGACTGGCCGACGACCCACTCCTCGACCACGTAGGGGGTCGCGCCGGAGTCGTCGGCGTCGAAGACCTGGGTGACCCGGGAGTCGGCGATCCGGCTGGTGGCGCGTGCGGCGCGCACCGCCTCGGCGGTGCGGGGGAAGCCTTCGGCGAAGGTCCACACGGCGACCAGCCGGGCGAGGGTCTCGTCGGTGGCCTTCCAGAAGGCTGCGCCTTCGGACTCGCTCACCAGTTCGTCAAGGCGGTAGCGGCCTGCGAGCCGTGCGCCCGGCTCGATCATGGATGTGCTCATTCCGGGAGTGACGGACACGACGACCGGGGGACCAGCGGGACGGGCGCGGGGGCGCCGGTTCGGTCTCGGCGCTGGGGCCGGCCATGTCGGCTGTCCCTGACCTCCCTTCGGGCAGCTCGGTCATACTCGGGTGCGGAGGGGGAGAACTGCTGTTCCATGCTAGGACGCTCGGACGACGTCCCAGGAGGACAAGTACACCGCACTCGCCGCACTTCACCCTCCTTCCTCTGCTTACGCGCCGTGACGTCGTCCGGGTGATCAGCGACGGAGTAGGCGGGTTCGTACCATACCGAAGAAAGTTGTGACTTCTGTCACGCCGAGGCGCTGGGCCACCAGAACGAACACCGCCGCGCCCACCGCGCCGCCCACCGCCATGGCCAGCACAGAGGGCAGGTAGGTCCCGGGCAGCAGGCCGAAGGTGAAGATCATCGCGACCGCGAAGACCGCGCTCGGCAGCGACGCGGCGTAGAGCCGCAGCAGGGTGCGGAGCGTCCGCCGGCCGTCCAGCCCGTTGAGCCGGCGGGACAGCATCCGCCAGGCGATCAGCGAGCCGACGATGTAGTACATGCCATAGGCGACCGGGAGCAGCACCACGATCAGGTGCGGCGGGGCGAGGAACAGCAGCGCGACGGCCAGCGCCGCGTGCGCCAGCTCGGCGGGGATCGCGATCAGCGACGGCGTGCGGGTGTCGCCCAGCGCGTAGAACACCCGCTGCTGGAGCTGGAACAGGGTGAACGGGATGAGCATCACCGAGAACGCCATCAGGATCATCCCGATGCTCTGCGCGTCCTGCACCGAGGTGCTGCCGCGCGCGTACAGCAGCACGCAGAACGGGACGGCGTAGACGACCATCGCCACCGAGATCGGCACCAGCAGCACCGAGGAGAGCCGGAACCCGCGGGAGAAGTCGAGCCGGACCAGGTCCTTGCGGCCCTCTGCGACGTGCCCGCTCATCCGCGGCAGCAGCGCGGTGATCACCGAGACCGCGATGATCGCGTACGGCAGCTGGTAGATCAGCGAGGCGTACTGGTAGGCGGTGATGCCCGCGCCGGCCAGCGACTCGCCGGCCTCGGCCGCGCGCACCCCGGCCCGGGTGGCGACGTTGGTGGTCACCAGCAGCCCGGCCTGGACGATGCCGATGTAGAGCATCATCCAGCCCGCGGTGCGCACCGGCTCGCCCAGCCCGGCGCCGCGCAGGTCGAGCCGGGGCCGCCAGCGGAACCCGGCCCGCCACAGCGACCAGGCGAGGATCGCGGTCTGCAGCACCTGCCCCGCGGCGGTGCCGGCCCCCAGCAGGGTGAGCTGGGCCTCGGTGACGCTCTCCGGGGTGCCGCCCGAGCCGGCCGTGCTCAGGAAGAGCAGGCCGACCCCGATGATCACCAGGTTCTGCAGCACCGGGGTCCACATCGGCGCGGCGAACCGGTTCCGCGCGTTCAGCATGGAGCTGGCGATGCCGCTGGCGCCGATGAAGAAGATCTGCGCCAGCAGGAACCGGGCCAGGTAGACCGCGACCTCGTGCTGCGGGGCGGTGAACTCGCCGGCGTAGATCCGGATCAGCCACTCCGCGGCCAGGATCGCGACCAGGGTGATGGCGAACAGCGCCAGCAGCATCGCGGTGAACAGCCGCTGCTCGGTGGCGTCGCCGCCGTCGGCGTCGGCCTTCCGCCGCTTCACCAGGAACGGCACGAAGACGCTGGCCAGCAGGCCGCCGATGAGCAGGTCGTAGACGGCGAACGGCACCATGTTCGCGGTCTGGTAGGCGTCGCCGAGGAGCTGGGTGCCCAGCGCCGCGGCGAGCACCAGCGTCCGCCCGAAGCCGGTGAGCCGGGAGAACACCGTGCCGACGGCCATGACGGCGCTGGAGCGCATCAGGTTCGGCGGTGCGCTGTGCGCGGCACCGCCGATCTCGTCGCCCTCCTCGCCGGCCCGGTCCGCGGTGCCCAGGTCGCCGATCTCGGCGGGGTCCCGGACCGTGGTCAGCCCCGGTTCGGGGCGGTCGTCCGGTTCGGAGCGCTCGATCGAGTCGAGGACCTCCTCGGGCATGAGGAGGCGCGAGCGCGGGCCGTTCTCGCTGTCGGTCTGGTCCTTGGCCACGGGGGAGCGCAATCGTGATCGGGAGCGGATCCCGGACCGCGGCCCGCGTCCCGGGTGGCAGGGAGACGGGGGCGCCGGAGGCCGGGCGTCGGCGGGCGGAGAGTAGAGGATACGGGTGCGGGCCGGGCGGGCGCGCGCCCGGAGGCGGGCGCGGCCGGAACCGGTCGGCCCCGGCCGCGCCCCCGGTCAGCGCCGCAGCCGGGAGCGGACCAGCCCGATGGCGGACTGCAGCTCCTGGACCCGCAGCAGCCGGGCGAAGAGCAGGAACAGCAGCGCGCCGATCAGGCAGCCGGCGGCGGGGGCGCCCAGGTTGGTGAGCAGCCCGGAGCCGAACCAGCGGGTGAACAGCCAGAGCACGCCGACCGCGGCGGCGACGCTGGGCAGCGACGCCAGGTGCAGACGCAACAATGTGCCCAGGATGCGCCGCCCGTCAAGCCCTCCGAGCCGGGCGCTGAGGATCGTCCCCGCGATGACCAGGCCGGACACGAAGGAGAGCATGAACCCGGCGGCGACGCCGACCACCACCTGGTTCGGCGGCAGCAGCAGCGACGAGGAGACCGCCAGCACGCCGTGCACCGCGACGTTGGCGATGCTGATCATCGCCGGGGTGCGGGTGTCGCCCATCGCGTAGAAGACCCGGAGCATCAGCTGGAAGACGGTGAACGGCACCAGGCCCAGCGACATCACCGCGAGCACCACGCCGATGTTGTGCGCGTCGGCGGCGGAGGTGGAGCCGCGGGCGAACACCACCACGGAGAGCTGCACCGCGTAGACCGCCATGGCCAGCGCCAGCGGCACCAGGAACAGCGCGGAGACCCGCAGCGTCCGGGAGAAGCCGTCCCGCACCTCGTGCCAGAGGCCGTCGTGGGCGTGCGCGCTCATCCGCGGCAGCAGCACGGTGATCAGCGAGACCGCGATGATCGCGTACGGCAGCTGGAAGAGCTGGTAGGCGTAGTTGTAGGCGGTCAGGCCGGCGCCGACCCCGTAGCCCTGCTCCACGCTCTGGCTGCCGGCCCGGTTGGCGATGTTGGTGGTGATCAGGAAGCCCACCTGAGTGGTGCAGGTGTAGAGGAACATCCAGCCCGCGGTGCGCAGCGCCTCGCCCAGGCCGGAGCCGCGCAGGTCGAGCCGGGGCCGCCAGCGGAACCCGGTCCGCCACAGCGAGACCACCAGCGCGAGGGTCTGGGCGACCATGCCGCAGGTGGTGCCCAGGCCGAGCAGGGTCAGCTCACCGGAGGTGATGTTCTCCGGGGTGCGGCCGGGCGCCGCGACCAGGATGAACGCGACCCCGACCGCGATGATGACCAGGTTGTTCAGCACCGGCGCCCACACCGGTGCGCCGAACCGGTCCCGGGTGTTGAGCATCGCGCTGATCAGGCCGCTGAGGCCGACGAAGAAGATCTGCGCCAGCAGGAACCGGGCCAGGTAGACCGAGACCTGCATCTGCTCGTCGGTGAACCCGCCGGCGTACATGGCCAGCAGCCACTGGGCGGCGGCCATCGCGGTGACGCTCACCACCAGCAGCAGCACCACCGCGGCGGTGAACAGCCGGTCCTCGGTGGCCTTGCCGCCGTCGGCGTCGGCCTTCCGCCGCTTCACCAGGAACGGGATTATGACGCTCGCCATCAGCCCCTGGATCAGCAGGTCGTTGATGATGAACGGGATGGTGTTGGCGGTGTTGTAGGCGTCGCCGAGGAGCTGGGTCCCCAGGGCCGCGGCGAGCACGATGGTCCGCACGAAGCCGGTGATCCGGGAGGCCATGGTCCCGACGGCCATGATGGCGCTGGAGCGCATCGCGCCGCCCCCGGATCCGCCGCCGGAGCCGGAGTCGCTCTGTGCGCTGTCGTCGCTGCCGTCGACGGTGTCGGTTGCCACCGGGCAGGCTCCTTTCGCTGGTGGTGCTCGCCGGCGGGACGGGAGGCGGGCGCGCGCCTCAGCCGTCCTCGCCGCCGGTCGGGCCGCCCTGGGCGGCGGCGCGCTTGCGGGCCCACTTGCGCAGCGCCCGCGGGGTGAGCGCGACCACCAGGACCAGTGCGCCGATGCCGCTGATGATCATCGCCTGGTTGCCCAGGCCGGTGGCGTTCACCGAGGTGAGGGTCTCCTCGCTGGAGATCGGTTCGCCCATGGAGTTCTGCAGGCTCAGGTAGAGCATGGTGCGGCCGTTGATCCGCGCGTTCAGCGGCACGTACACGGTCGTCTTGCGGCCCGGGCCGATCTCCATCTCGTCGGTGTAGTCGCCGATGCTCAGCCGCTCGGAGTTCTCCGAGAACATGGAGAGCTTGACCTCGACCGCCAGGTCCTCGCCGTCCAGGTCGTTGGCGATGATGACGCCGATGGTGCCGGTCTTGCTGGCCAGGGTGACCGGCTCGGTGGGGATGATCCGCACCTTGCCCAGGCCGGCCCGGACGGCGCTGCCGACGAGCCGCACCGAGAGCGGGCGGCGGCTCTCCTCCTCCCGCCAGGCCGCGGACTCGGCGCGCAGCACGGCGGGGCGGAACGGGTCGACGTCCTCCACCAGGATGCTGTTGAACAGCCGGACCGAGCCGCGGATGTCCTTCACCGCCTCCATGTGGTCGCCGTCCAGCCGGGCCTTCTTCACCGCCCCGCCGGACGGCTCCTGGCGCTCGGAGTCGCCGGAGGGCGGCTCGACGTCGCCCAGCTCGACCGCGTCCACCCAGGGCAGCTCTTCGGAGGCGGCCAGCACGGAGCGGGCGAACTCCGGGTCGGGGTTCCAGGCGGTCGGCGGCATGGCGACCACGGTGCGGTCGCCGCCGGTGTGCTCCCCGCTGATCATCGCGGTCTCGGCGATGAACCGCTGCCGGGCCAGGGCCGCCTCGCCGGGGTCCCGGCTGGGCCGGCCCAGGGCGTCGGTGATCCCGCTGTCCACCACCAGGGCGGTGCCCTCGCCGGAACCGCCGAGGGGCAGCTCGGCGCCGGCGTCCGGGGTGTGCTCGACCCAGGGCTGGGGGGGCATCTGGGCGTCGGAGACGAGGAACCGGGTGGCGCCCTGCTCGGCGTAGAAGTCCAGGGTGGCCTGGTCGACCAGGCCGTCGGGGGGCAGCGCGTAGGCGCCGTCGGCCTCGACGCCCAGCGCGGAGGCGAGGGCGTCCCGGCCGAGGGAGGCCGCGTCGTCCAGGTCGGCGCCGAGGTCGGCGGCGAGCAGCGCGGAGACGTCCGGGTTCGCGTAGGGGGTGGCGATGACGTGCCCGTTCTCCAGGGCGGAGGCGGCGCCGTCCAGCCAGACCCGGGCCGCGGGGTCGGCCTCGCGGGTCTGCGCGGGGGGCTCCAGGGCGTCGCCGGCGGCCGAGGGGTCCTCCAGGACCTGGTGCGGGCCGGCGGCCAGCCGCTCGATGTCGGAGAGCAGCCCGGGGTCGACCGCCCAGGTGACCGGGACCCGGTCGGCGTCGTCGGAGGCCGGGGCCGAGGTGGTGTCCTGGGCGGAGTCGCTCTCCTCCGGCTCGGGGACCTCCTCGGGGTCGGCGGCCTCGTTCGGGTCCAGGGTGAGGGAGTCGTCCTGGGCGCCGACGGTGAGCAGCCGGCCCAGCCGGCCGTTCGGCCCGACGCTGGCGGACAGGTCGGTGCTGAGGAAGGTGTCGTCGTCGGTGCGCCGGGGGTAGTCCATCAGCGGCCAGACCCAGGCCATGTCGACGGGGGAGGGGGCCTTCTCGCCCTCGTAGGGCAGGTAGCTGCGGACCGTGGCGATCTCCGAGCCGCCCTCCAGCGCCTCCACCGCCATCGGGTACACCCCGAAGCCGTCCAGGCCGAGCTTCCCGGCCTTGACCTTGAGGGTGAAGGAGGCGGTCTCGCCCGGCTCCAGGGGGCCGTCGACGTCCACCGAGGGGCCGCGCGCGGGGGTCTGGCCGTCCCCCTGCCCCTCGCCGAACTCGGCGATCTGGGCGCGCTCGTGGAAGGGGTAGCCGGAGTAGCGGAACCGGATCGCCAGGTCGTCCAGGGCGGCGCCGGTGGTGTTGGTGATCTCCCCGGTGATGCGCAGTGTGCTGTCCGGTTCCACCGCCTCGGGGGTGATGGCGTCGATGACGAGCGGCGCCTCATCGGGGTCGGTCTCGGCCGGGGCCGCCGACGGGGTCCGGACAGGAGAGAAGCCGGCCAGTGCCGGGATCAGGACCGCGGTCGTGGCCACGACCGCGCCCAGGTGAGCAAATCGACGCACGCCAGAAGGTTTCCAGTCGGGTTGACGGTGGCCGGGCGGGGGTGCCGCGCAACGCTGACGCCGTGGCCGGTTCGATCGGGCACGCGGCGCCGCCGCGAGGGAGCGGTCCGGTCGTGCCGATGGGATCGACGATACCTTCTCGCGGAGCCGGTCCCGAAGTGCAACGGCGGGGCCCCGGGGGAGGGCCGCCGATTCGCACCGCGGGGGAAGGCCACTTACCCTCGAGAGCTGTGCCGAACACTGCGCTTCCAGGTGAGAACCCGCGCCCCGAGGGGGCGCCGTCCGAGCTGACCGCCGACCAGCGGGACGCCGTCGCCGGCGTCTTCGCCGCCATCGACCGGGCCGCCCGAGAGCTGGGGGAGCGGTTCGCCGCGGCCGGCCACGAGCTGGCCCTGGTCGGCGGCCCGGTGCGGGACGCACTGCTCGGCCGGGAGGTGCACGACTTCGACCTGACCACCGACGCGGTCCCGCAGCGGATCCTGGAGCTGGTGGACGGCTGGGCCGACGCGGTGTGGACGGTCGGCATCGACTTCGGCACCGTCGGGCTGCGCAAGGACGGCCTGCAGCTGGAGATCACCACCTACCGCAGCGAGTCCTACTCGCCCAAGTCGCGCAAGCCGGAGGTGGACTACGGCACCTCGCTCACCGAGGACCTGCGGCGCCGCGACTTCACGGTGAACGCGATGGCGGTGCGGCTGCCGGACCGGGCCTTCGTCGACCCGTTCGGCGGGATGGAGGACCTCGGGGCCCGGCGGCTGCGCACGCCGGGCCGGCCGGAGGACTCCTTCGGCGACGACCCGCTGCGCATCATGCGCGCGGTCCGGTTCGCCGCCCAGCTCGGCTTCGAACCGGTCCCGGAGGTCCGCGAGGCCGCCCGGGAGATGGCCGGCCGGCTCTCCATCGTCTCCGCCGAGCGGATCCGCGACGAGCTCACCAAGCTCATGCTCAGCCCGGCGCCGCGGACCGGCATCGAGCAGATGGTCGAGCTGGGGGTGGCGCAGCACGTGCTCCCGGAGATCCCCCGGCTCCGCCTGGAGATCGACGAGCACCACCGGCACAAGGACGTCTACGAGCACTCGCTGACCGTGCTGGACCAGGCGATCGACCTGGAGCGGGCCCGCGGCATGCAGCCCGACCTGGTGCTCCGGCTGGCCGCGCTGCTGCACGACATCGGCAAGCCGAAGACCCGGGCGTTCGAGTCGGGCGGCCGGGTCACCTTCCACCACCACGAGGTGGTCGGCGCCTCGATGAGCAAGAACCGGCTGAGCGCGCTGCGCTTCCCCAAGGACGTGGTCGCCGACGTCGGCAAGCTCGTCGCGCTGCACCTGCGCTTCCACGGCTACGGCAAGGGCGAGTGGACCGACTCCGCGGTTCGCCGCTACGCCCGGGACGCGGGCGACCAGCTGCAGCGGCTGCACGTGCTGACCCGGGCGGACTGCACCACCCGGAACCGGCGCAAGGCGGCGGCGCTGAGCCGCTCCTACGACGACATCGAGCACCGGATCGAGCGGCTCTCCGAAGAGGAGGAGCTGAACAGCATCCGGCCGGACCTGGACGGCAACGAGATCCAGCGGATCCTGGGCATCGAGCCGGGGCCGCTGGTCGGCAAGGCCTACCGGTTCCTGCTCGAACTGCGGCTGGAGAACGGGCCGATGGGCGCCGAGGCGGCCGAGGCGGAGCTGCGCACCTGGGCCGCGGCGCAGGGGATCGAGCTCCCGGAGGGGTAGCCGCCCTGCTCCGGCGGCCCGCGCGCCCGGTCCTCCCGGGGCCGGCCGCCGGCCTCAGCGCGCCCGGCGGCCGGCCCCGGCGGGTCCGGCGACCCCGGGCGCGCCGCCGCCGCGGGCGTACACCGCCCAGCCGGCCGCCATCGCGGCGTAGCCCGCGGCCATGCAGCAGAGCACCGCGGCGCTCGCCCCGGAGGGCGGCACGGCCACCGCGGCCACCGCGGCGGCCGCCGCGAAGCAGGCGTTGAACAGCATGTCGTAGACGGAGAACACCCGTCCCCGGTAGGCGTCGTCGATGTACCGCTGGACCAGCGTGTCCACGGTGACCTTGACGCCCTGGGAGACCACCCCCAGGCCGAACGCGGCGAACGGGAACAGCGCCGGCGAGAACGGCAGGCCGAACACCAGCGGCACCGCGGCCCCGCAGCCCAGCAGCAGCGCGATCCAGTTCCCGGGCGACATCCGCGCGGTCGCCCAGGGGTGGCCACCGCCCCGGCGAGGAACCCGGCCCCCGAGGCGGCCAGCGCCACCGAGAACCCGGCGAACCCGGCCACCCCGCCGGCGGTGAAGGTGTTGTTGTACAGCAGCAGCGTCATCAGGGTGGAGACGCCGAAGAGGAACCGGTGCCCGCCGATGGTGGCCAGCCCGTACCGGGCCGGGCGCCGGGAGAGGATGTGCCGGGCCCCGTCGGCCAGCCCGGAGAGCACCCCGCGCACCGCCTCGCGCACCCGGGGCGGCGCCTCCGCCAGGTCCGGGCCGAGCTCCCGGCGGCCCAGGGTGAGCGCGACCGCCCCCGCGGCGGCGAAGAACACCCCGGCGCCGAGCAGCACCGCCGCGGTGCCGGACGCGCCGTCCCCGCCGGCCAGCCGCAGCCCGGCGCCGACCCCGGCGCCGAGGAAGCTCGCCGCGGTGCCGCAGGTGGGGGTGACGGCGTTGGCCATCATCAGCCGGTCGGCCGGGACCACGTGCGGCAGCGCCGCGGAGAGCCCGGCCAGGAAGAACCGGTTGACGCTGAGCAGCACCAGCGCCGCGGCGAGGAACGCCGCGCCGTCGGCCCCGGCCGCCACCAGCACCCCGGTCAGCCCGGCCAGCACCGCCTTCACCAGCGCCGAGACCAGCAGCACCTGGCGGCGGGACCAGCGGTCGATGAGCACCCCGGCGAACGGGCCGACCACCGAGAACGGCAGCAGCAGCACCGCGAACGCGGCGGCGACGTCGCCGGCCGCGGTGTGCTGCTCGGGGTTGAAGAAGACGTAGCCGGCCAGCCCCGCCTGGTAGACGCCGTCGGCGAACTGCGAGACCAGGCGGGTGCCGAAGAGCCGGCGGAAGCGGGGCCCGCGCAGCACGGTCCGCAGATCACCGAAGAAGGACACGGGGAAAGCGTACGGCCCGGCCGCGGGGCGGGCGCCGGGTCAGCGCGGGGCGAGCGTCCCGTCGGCGTAGGCGGTGCCGCCGTCCGTCATCACGCTGGTGACCTCGGCCTCGATCGCGGTGCCGGTGTCGCGCAGCGTCACCGCGCCGTTGTCCACGCAGTCCGGGTCGCCGGTCACGGTGTAGGAGAAGCTCAGCTCGTCCCCGACGGTGGAGGCGGGGCCGGGCTCCCAGGTGCACGCGCCGTCGCCGCTGGTCAGCCCGGACTCCGAGGCCTCGGTGACCTCGCCCTGCTCGATGGTCAGGTGCATGGTCCAGTCGGCCCAGGGCTCGCCGTCCGCGTCGTACTGGGTCATCTGCGCGTCCCAGGTGCCGTCGAAGGCGCCGCCCGCACCGGGGCCGCCCCCGGGGGCGGAGCCCCCCGAGCCCCCCGAGCCGCCGGATCCGCCGGAGCCGCCGGCGAGGTAGAAGTAGGCGCCCACGCCGCCGACGATGAGCAGGATGAGGGCCAGGCCGCCGCCGATGATCCCGGCGATCAGGCAGCCCGAGCCGCCCTTCTTCGGCGGCGGGCCGTACGGGGCGGGGCCGCCCGGCGGGGGCCCCTGCGGCGGGCCGCCGGGGGGAGGCCCCTGCGGCGGGCCCTGGTGCGGGCCGTACGGCGGAACGGGCGGGTGCGGCCCGGTCGGCCCGTAGGGCGGACCGCCGTGCCCCGGCGGGGGAGGACCCTGAGGGGGAGGGAAGGACACCGGGACTCCTCGGACTCGTCGGACTCCGGAACCGAAGCGTAACCCGCGGGGCGCCCGGGCGGGGGAGGGGGAAGGGGCCGCCCGCCGGGCGGCCCCCTCCGCTGCTCCGTACCGCTCCGTCCGGCTCAGCGGCGGATCAGCGCTCCACCTCGCCGGCGATGAACCGCTCGACCATGTCGTGCGCGGCGCTGTCGCTGAACTGCTCCGGCGGGGACTTCATGAAGTAGGCCGAGGCCGAGGTGATCGGCCCGCCGATGCCGCGGTCCTTGGCGATCTTGGCGGCGCGGATCGCGTCGATGATGATGCCCGCGGAGTTGGGGGAGTCCCAGACCTCCAGCTTGTACTCCAGGCTGATCGGCGCGTCGCCGAAGGCGCGGCCCTCCAGCCGGACGTAGGCCCACTTCCGGTCGTCCAGCCACGGCACGTGGTCGGACGGGCCGATGTGCACCGAGCCGGCGTTGAGCTCGTGCGGGATCTGCGAGGTGACCGACTGGGTCTTGGAGACCTTCTTGGACTCCAGCCGCTCCCGCTCCAGCATGTTCTTGAAGTCCATGTTGCCGCCGAAGTTGAGCTGGTAGGTCCGGTCGACCACCACGCCCCGGTCCTCGAACAGCTTGGACAGCACCCGGTGCGTGATGGTCGCGCCGACCTGCGACTTGATGTCGTCGCCCACGATCGGCACGCCGGCGTCGGTGAACTTCTGCGCCCACTCGGGGTCGGAGGCGATGAACACCGGCAGCGCGTTGACGAAGGCCGCGCCGGCGTCGATCGCGCACTGGGCGTAGAACCGGTCGGCCTCCTCCGAGCCCACCGGCAGGTAGCTGACCAGCACGTCGACCTTGGCGGCCTTGAGCGCCGCGACGACGTCCACGGCGTCCTCGGCCGACTCCTCGATGGTCTCCCGGTAGTACCGGCCCAGGCCGTCGAAGGTCGGCCCGCGCTGCACGGTCACCCCGGTCGGCGGGACGTCGCACAGCTTGATGGTGTTGTTCTCGCTGGCGGTGATGGCGTCCGCGAGGTCGTGGCCGACCTTCTTGGCGTCCACGTCGAACGCCGCGACGAACTCGACGTCGCGCACGTGGTAGGGGCCGAACTGGACGTGCATCAGGCCGGGGACCCGGGTCTGCGCGTCGGCGTCCCGGTAGTAGTGGACGCCCTGGACGAGCGACGCCGCACAGTTGCCGACGCCCACGACGGCTACGCGTACCGAACCCATTGGTCCTTGCTCCTTCTGATCCGATGACTGTGATCCGATGAGGTCTGGCGGCACGGGGCCGCCGTTCACCGCGGCGGCCCGGCCGGGCCGCCCGGTTCGGCGCACCGGCGCTCGCGCTCGATCAGGCCGTCCAGCCAGTCGATCTCGCGCCGGAGGGCCTCGGCCCGGTGCCGATGCAGCTCATGGGTATAGGGGTCGCCCCGGCCGTCCAGCCGCCCCAGGGCCTGGTGCAGGGCGTCCAGCCGCTGCGCCAGCCGGTGCCGCCGGCCGGACAGGATGCGCATCCGCACCTCGAGGCGGGTCCGGCCGAACAGGGTGAAGTGCACCCCGAAGCACTCGTCGTCGCTCTCGGCCGGGGCGCTGTCGGACAGCAGCCGCAGCAGGGCGGCGCGGCCGTCGTCGGTGAGCCGGTAGACGATCCGGGGGCGGCGCCCCGCGGCGGGGCGGTCGCCGTCCGCCTCCACCAGGCCGCCGCAGCGCATGGCGCGCAGCCGGGGGTAGAGCGAGCCGTAGGAGAAGGCGCGCAGCAGGCCCAGCTCCCGGTCGAGCCGCTTGCGCAGCTCGTACCCGTGCATCGGGGCCTCGGCCAGGTGGCCGAGCACGGCCAGGTCGAGCACCCGCGACCGGCGCGTCTCCATGTCCCCGTCCACCTCCTTCCCCGGTGCGCAACGATGACAGCCTCCGCCGGAGCCGTTCTGTTCCCGCACCGCGGACTGCGGTGCCGAATGTGAACGGAGGCGTGCTTTATGCACGTATGACTATATCCAGTCGATATAAGGACTCCCTGGCGCGGTGCACGGTGACGGGCACCTGCGCCGTGATCACGTAGTATTTCCGGGACGATTTCTCAACCTGAACGAGATGTCGGATCCGTACGGCCTCCCCCGCCGGTAGATGACCGACCAAGCGGGAGACGCACGGCCCCCTCACGTCCGCGTCCGCCCGCCGCGACCGGCGCGGACGACCCGGCCGGGGAATGAGGGTGCTTGTGGACAGGAGACACCGGGAAGAGCCGAACGGGGCCCGCCGCGGGGCCCGGGGCGGCGCGGCCGCGCGGAGCACGCGCCTGCCGCGCTGGCGCCGCGCGGTCCACTGGCTGCTCATGGGGCTCTCCGCGGCCGTGCTCGCCGGCGTGGCCGCGTTCCTCGGTATCTACCTGATCACCCCGGCCCCGGACGACCTGCAGCCGCAGGGCGACGCGGCCGTCTCCGCCTCGCAGATCCGCTACTCCGACGGCTCCAAGGCCGCCACCACCGGCACCGTCAACCGGACCAAGGTCACCCGGGAGCAGATCCCGGACAGCGTGATCAACGGGGTCCTCGGCGCCGAGCAGCACGACTTCTACAAGACCCCCGGCGTGTCGGTCTCCGGCACCATGCGCGCGGTGATCACCGGCGGCGAGGCCGGCGGCGGCTCCACCATCACCCAGCAGATGGCCCGGAACTACTACGACGGCCTCTCCCAGGAGCGCAGCTACAGCCGGAAGGTCAAGGAGATCTTCATCTCGCTCAAGGTGGCCCGCCGGCTCACCCCGGACGAGATCATCACGCAGTACCTGAACACCATCTACTTCGGCCGCAACGCCTACGGCGTGCAGGCCGCGGCCCAGGCCTACTTCGGCAAGGACGTCAGCGAGCTGGACCAGGCCGAGGGCGCCTACATCGGGGCGCTCATCCAGAAGCCCAGCACCTTCACCGACCCCGAGCCCGGCTCCGCGGAGGCGGAGGCGCTCCGCGACCGGTGGGAGTACGCGCTCCGCGGCGCGGTCAAGGTGAACGCCGTCGACCCCGGGCACGGCATCACCCAGGCCGAGGCCGACGGCCTGGAGTACCCCGAGACGATCCCGTGGAACGGCGGGGTGGACGGCGTCCCCGCGCTGGAGGGCTACATCCGCGACGCCGTGGTCCGCGAGCTCGGCGACCGCTACGACCTCACCGACCAGCAGATCGCCACCGGCGGCTACGAGATCCGCACCTCTCTGGACAAGGACCTGATGGAGGCGGCGCAGACCGCCTTCACCGACACCCTCGGCGAGGTGCCCGAGGGCACCGTGCTCGGACTGGCCGCGGTGGAACCGGAGACCGGGGAGATCAAGGCCTTCCACGGCGGGAGCGACCCGGTCGCCGACACCGACAACTCGCTGATCCAGCGGGCCCAGGCCGGCTCGGCCTTCAAGCCGTACGCGCTGGCCGCCGGGCTGTCCGAGGGGCGCAGCCTGAACACCGTCTACGACGGGAGCTCCCCGCAGTACTTCCCCGGGCTGACCGCCCCGGTGCGGAACAACGCCGGGCGGAGCTACGGCCCGGTCACCCTGCTGGAGGCCACCGAGAGGTCGGTCAACACCGCCTACGTCGGCCTCACCGGCGACATCGGCCCGGAGAAGGTCCGCGACACCGCCGAGGCCGCGGGCATCCCCGCCGAGCAGTTCGAGACCGCGGGCCTGGGCCCCAACATCGCCCTCGGCACCTACCAGGTCACCGCGCTGGACCAGGCGAGCGGCTTCGCCACCTTCGCCAACGGCGGCGTGCACATGCCGCGGCACATGGTCACCGAGGTCAAGGGGGACGAGGGCGAGGTCGCGCCGGTCGACGCGGAGGAGCTGGAGGAGGGCACCCGCGCGTTCAGCGAGGGCGTCGCCGCCGACGCGACCTACGCCATGCGGCAGGTCGTCGAGGGCGGCACCGGGAGCAGCGCCGCACTGGACGACGGCCGCCCGGCCGCCGGCAAGACCGGCACCACCGACAGCGCCACCGCCGCCTGGTTCTCCGGCTTCACCCCGCAGCTCTCGGTCGCGGTCGGACTGAGCCGCAGCGACGGGCAGCCGCTCGAACTGTCCGGCGTCGGCGACGTCTACGGCGGCACGACCTCCGCGCTGATCTGGAAGGACTTCATGCAGCAGGCGATGGAGGGGGAGCCGGTGGAGGAGTTCCCCGAGCCGGTCTGGGGCGGCGGCGACGCCCCCGAGCCGCAGCAGGACGCGCCCCCCGCGCCCGACCCGGAGACCGTGCCGCAGCCCGAGGCGAGCCGGCCGGAGGAGCCCGAGGAGGAGCCGACCCGGACCGAGGAGCCCACCGAGGAGGGCGAGGACACCGGCGAGCCGAGCCCGCCGGACGGCGGCGGGGACGGCGACGGCGGCGGAGAGGACGGCGGAGACGGCTGGCCCACCCCGCCCGACCCCGGTGGCGGGGACGGCGGCGACGGCGGCGCCTGGCCGCCGGTCGACGGTGGCCAGGACCAGTGGTGACCGGGGGGCCGCGCACCCCCGGGATGTAGCGCAGGTAACACGGTCCGGCACCGGGAGCCCCCCGGTGCCGGACCCTTCTGCTCCCGTTTTCACCCCGTTGAACTGGGGCGATGCCGACCAGGCGGCGGATTCGTCCGGGGACCCTCTCGAACACTCGGAGTAGCCCGTACCCTGTCATGCACGCGTCGGCGTTGTCCGGAACGTGATCAACGAATGGGTATCGCGGGGTAGCCTCACGCCCGGGTTGTGCTATGAGGCGCCTTGGCTTTAGCGTGACGCGTGCTTTGCGCCGCAGCACGGCGCCTGCGAGGCTCCCCGAAGAGAGGTCCATCGACAGGAGGAAGCCGAGGACCACGTCTTCCGGTCGGGCGGAAAACCCCGTACCCGGGTGGAGCGTCCCAAGGAGGGATCGCCGGTCTCCCCCCGAGACCGCGTCCCCCGCGGCGCTTCCCGGGCACCCGGCTGGAACGGATCCCCCAGGGGGAGTTCCGCTCCCTCCCACCCCGAGTCGTAAGGCCGATCGGCCGCAGAGAAGCAATCGAGGACGCGTGAGTACCGAGAGACGACGTAACGCCGGCGGCGGCCGCCGCCGGGCCTCTGGCCCGGACGACGGCCCCCGCGGCAGCGGCGGCAGGCGGCGGGCCGACGGCCCGCCCAGGGACGAACGCGCCGGCGGCCGTCGCGCTGCACCCAGTGACGACGGCGGCTTCTGGGACGATGAACGCCCCACCCGGCGCCGTTCCGCGGAGGCCCGCTCCGGCGGGTCCCGCTCCGAGGGCGGCGGCCGGCGCCGCCCCCCGGAGGAGCGCCGGGGCCGCGACCGGGGCCGGGAGGCCGAGCACGGGGCCCGCTCCGGCGGATCCCGCCGCGCCCAGGGCGGAGGCGGCCGCAGGCGGCCCCCCTCGCGCCGGGACGAACCGGACGACCGCGGCCCGGTCAAGCGGTTCTTCGCCAAGGTGTGGAAGCCCGCGCTGATCACCTGCGGCGTGCTCTTCGCCGGCGGCGTCGCCGCGCTGGCGATCTTCTACTTCACCCTGGGCGACGCCGAGGACATGCAGGCGCAGGCCGACGCGGTCAAGGAGGCGTCGGTGATCACCGACGCCGGCGGAGAGAAGCTCATCACCACCGGTGAGGTCAACCGGCAGAACGTCACCCGGGACGAGATCCCGGACAGCGTGGTGAACGGCGTGCTCGGCACCGAGCAGCGCACCTTCCCCAGCGACGGCGGCATCTCGATCACCGGCACCATGCGGGCGGTGCTCAGCGGCGGCTCGGCCGGCGGCGGTTCCACCATCACCCAGCAGATGGCCCGGAACTACTACGACGGCCTCTCCCAGGAGCAGACCTACACCCGCAAGCTCAAGGAGATCCTGATCTCCATCAAGCTGGGCAACCAGCTCAGCAAGGACCAGATCATCACGCAGTACCTGAACACCATCTACTTCGGGCGCAACGCCTACGGTGTGCAGGCCGCGGCCCAGGCCTACTTCGGCAAGGACGTCAAGGACCTGGACGACGCCGAGGGCGCGTTCATCGGCGCCATCATCCAGCAGCCGGGCAACTTCGAGAACTACGAAGCCGACCCGAAGATGCAGGAGATCCTCGAGGAGCGCTGGCGCGAGGACACGCTGCACGGCATGAACGTGATGTACGAGGAGTACGACGGCGAGTACGGCCTCCCCAAGGAGGAGACCGACAAGCTGGAGTTCCCCGAGACCGTGAAGTACACAGTCGGCGGCGAGGACTACAGCGGCTACAAGGGCTACGTCCGCAACGCGGTCCTCGCCGAGGCCGAGTCGCGCTATGGCGTCTCCCCCGAGCAGATCACCAAGGGCGGCTACCAGATCTCCACCTCGCTGGAGCCGAAGCTGATGACGGCCGCCTCCGAGGCCTTCACCCAGGCGCTGCCCGAGGGCATGCCCGAGGACACCAACTACGGCCTCACCGCGGTCGACCCCGCGACCGGTGAGATCAAGGCGTTCAACGGCGGCAGCGACTTCACCACCGACGCCAACAACTCCCTCACCGAGCGGGCCCAGGCCGGCTCGGCCTTCAAGCCCTACGTGCTGGCCACCGGGCTCTCCAACGGGATCAGCCTGAACAGCAAGTTCGACGGCAACTCCCCGCAGACCTTCGAGGGCATCGAGGGCGAGATCCAGAACGACAGCAACAAGTCCTGGGGCACGGTGGACCTGGTCGAGTCCACCAAGCACTCGGTGAACACCTCGTTCGTCGAGCTCACCCAGCAGGTCGGCGCGCAGGCGGTGAAGGACACCGCGCTGGCCGCGGGCATCGCCGAGGAGCAGCTGGAGACCGCCCAGCTCGGCCCCAACATCGCGCTGGGCACCTACCAGGTCCGCGCGCTGGACCAGGCGACCGGCTTCGCCACCTTCGCCAACCAGGGCGTGCACATCCCGCCGCACATGATCACCAAGATGGTGGACCCGAACGGCAACGAGGTCACCCCCAACGACGCGGAGGAGCTCGAGGGCGTCCGCGCCTTCGAGGCCGACGTCGCCGCGGACGCCACCTACGCCATGCAGCAGGTGGTCAGCCCGGACGGCGGCGGCAAGGAGGCCATGCTCTCCGACGGCCGCCCGGTGGCCGGCAAGACCGGTACCTCCAACGACGCCAAGTCCGCCTGGTTCGTCGGCTACACCCCGCAGATGTCCACCGCGGTCGGCCTCTTCCGGGACGGCGGCAAGCAGCTGGAGATCCCCGGCGTGCAGGACGTCTACGGCGGTACCACCTCGGCCAAGATCTGGAAGGCCTTCATGGAGGAGGCCATGAAGGGCGTCGAGGTGAAGCAGTTCCCGCCGCGGGCCGGGGTCGGCGACGACCAGAGCTTCCTGCCCGCGACCCCGACCCCGCCCCCCTCCGGCGAGCCGAGCGCGCCGCCGCCGTCGCAGGAGCCCGAGGAGTCGCCCGACCCCTCCACCTCGCCTCCGATGAGCCCGCCGCCGGCGACCGAGGAGCCGTGCATCCCGTTCCCGGGCAACGACTGCGAGACCGGTGAGCCGGAGGAGCCGGGCGGTCCCGGCGGCCCCGGCGGCCCCGGTGACGGGGAGGACGACAACGGCGGCGGCGGTGGCGGCGGTGGCTGGGACCCGTTCGCCCGCAGGGACGACTGACCAGCGAACAGGAGCGACGTGACCTCAACGTCCGGAGGAGACGGACGTCCCGGTGCCGGTGGCGGCCAGCAGGCCGCCGCCGGCACTCGGCGTCTTCAGGGCGGTCCGCCGCAGGACCGGACCCCGTGGGGGGTGCTCGCCGCGCTCGGCGCGACCGGGGCGCTCCTCGGCTACCTGGCCAAGGCCCCCTGCCGCCTCGGCGGCGCCTGGCTCGACGGCGGCCAGTACGCCGCCGCCTGCTACAGCGACGTGTTCCCGCTGTACTACCGGGACGGCCTGGACCAGGGCGCCCTGCCCTACCTGGACCGGCCGGTGGAGTACCCGGTGCTCACCGGCGGGCTGATGCACCTGATCGGCCGGGCCGTCTCCGGGCTGCCGGACACGCTCAGCCGGGCCCTGGCCTACTTCGACCTCACCGCCGCGGTGATGGGCGCCTGCCTGGTCGCCACCGCGATGTGCACCGGCCACCTGGCCGGCCGGGGCGGGCTGCGCCCCCCCCCGCGGCGGGGGAGGGGTTCGACCGGCGCCGGGCGCTGCTGGCCGGCGGCGCGGTCGCGCTCGCCCCCGCCGCGGTGCTCACCGCCTACATCAACTGGGACCTGCTCGCGGTGGCGCTGCTCTCCGGCGGGCTGGTACTGCTCGGCCGGGCCCGGTACCGGTCCGGGGGCGCCCTGGTCGGGCTGGCGGTGGCCGCGAAGTTCTACCCCTTCCTGGTGTTCGGCCCGCTGCTGGTGCTGGTGCTGCGCCGGTGGACCGGGCGGGACGGCGGGATGGCGCCGCAGGACCTGCTCCGCGCCCTGGGCGGGGCGGCGGCCGCCTGGGCCGCGGTGAACCTCCCGGTGCTGATCGCGGCCCCGGAGGGGTGGGCGACCTTCTTCACCTTCAGCCGGGAGCGCGGCGCGGACTGGGGGTCGCTCTACTACGTGCTCGACGGCTACGGCCTGTTCGACACCGGCGACCACGACCTGGTCAACACCGCGGGGACGGTCTCGCTGGCCGCGGCGTGCGCGCTGATCGCCGCCATCGGGGTGTTCGCCCGCCGCCCGCCGCGGCCGGAGCAGCTGGTGTTCCTGGTGGTGGCCGCGTTCCTGCTGACCAACAAGGTCTGGTCGCCGCAGTTCGTGCTCTGGCTGGTCCCGCTGGCGGTACTGGCCTGGCCGCGGACCATGGGCACCTGGCCGCCGCTCCTGGCGTTCGTGCTCTGGCAGGCCGCCGAGACCGCCTACTTCTTCGGCATCTGGCAGCACCTGATGCACATGACCTGGGCGGCCGAGGGGGCCGTCGGGCCGGAGCAGGGGCTGGCCTTCGCCGGCTACTCGGTGCTCTCCCTGGCGCGCTCGGCCTCCCTGCTCGGGCTCTGCGCCTGCGTGGCCGCGGATTGCCTGCGAAGCGGCAAAACGGTCGCAGGCCTGCGGTAGCCTTGGCTTCCGTCTGGCTCAATGCCCTCCTGCCATGGAAAGACCATGGCCGCGACAGTCCAGAGGAGGAACGACGATGCGTCGTTACGAAGTTATGGTCATCCTCGACCCCACCCTCGACGAGCGCACGGTGGCGCCGTCGCTGGAGCAGTTCCTCGCGGTGGTCCGCAACGACGGCGGCTCCGTGGAGAAGGTCGACGTCTGGGGGAAGCGCCGCCTCTCCTACGACATCGCCAAGAACGCCGACGGCATCTACGCCGTCATCGACCTCACCTCCGAGCCGGCCACGGTGAAGGAGCTCGACCGTCAGCTCAACCTGACCGAGTCCGTCCTGCGCACCAAGGTCCTCCGCCCCGAGGCGCACTAGAGGCGTCGCAGCGCGCCGCGCACGCACTCTCCCCGCCTGATCCGAACTATTCGAACCCGGAGCCATCCATGGCAGGCGAAACTCAGATCACGCTCGTCGGCAACCTGGTCGACGACCCTGAGCTGCGATTCACCCCCAGTGGGGCGGCGGTCGCGAACTTCCGCGTGGCCTCCACCCCGCGCGTCTTCGACCGGCAGAGCGGCGAATGGCGGGACGGCGAGTCCATGTTCCTCAGCTGCTCCGTGTGGCGGCAGTACGCGGAGAACGTGGCCGAGAGCCTGCAGCGCGGCATGCGCGTCATCGTCCAGGGCCGCCTCAAGCAGCGGTCGTACGAGACCAAGGAGGGCGAGAAGCGCACCGTCTTCGAGATCGACGTCGAAGAGGTCGGCCCGGCCCTGCGCAGCGCCACCGCGAAGGTGACCAAGACGCAGCGCCAGGGCGGCCAGGGCGGCGGTGGCGGCTTCGGCGGCGGCCCCCAGCAGGGGGGCGGCGGCTACGGCGGCCAGGGGGGCCAGTCCGGCGGCTTCGGCGGCGGCTCCCAGGGCGGCGGGCGCCCTCCCGCGGACGACCCGTGGGCGACCAACGGCGGTGGCGGCGGCGGTTTCGGCGGCGGGGGATTCTCCGACGAGCCGCCGTTCTAGACCGCGTTCAATTCCTGTCCGAATGACCATCCCCGGATGATCCGGGGCTCTTGCGAAGGAGCACCACGATGGCGAAGCCGGCAGCGCGCAAGCCCAAGAAGAAGGTTTGCCTTTTCTGCCAGGAGAAGCTGTCCTACATCGACTACAAGGACACTACTCTGCTGCGCAAGTTCATCTCCGACCGCGGCAAGATCCGCGCCCGTCGGGTGACCGGCAACTGCACGCAGCACCAGCGCGACGTCGCGACGGCGATCAAGAACGCCCGCGAGATGGCGCTGCTGCCCTACACCAGCACCGCTCGCTAACGGGGAATTCCGAGGGAGGTATTAGTCGTGAAGCTGATTCTGACCCACGAGGTCAACGGTCTCGGTGCCCCCGGCGACGTCGTCGAGGTGAAGGACGGCTACGGCCGCAACTACCTGCTGCCCCGCGGTTTCGCCATCCGGTGGACCCGCGGCGGACAGAAGCAGATCGACTCGATCCGCCGGGCCCGCCAGGCCCGTGACATCCGCACCCTGGAGGAGGCCCAGCAGATCGCCGGCCAGATCGGCGCTCTGACGGTCACCCTCACCCAGCGTGCGGGCGACGGCGGCCGGCTGTTCGGCTCGGTCACCGCGGCCGACGTCGCCGAGGCGGTCAAGGCCGCCGGCGGCCCGAAGGTCGACAAGCGCCGGATCGAGATCAAGAACGCGATCAAGTCCGTCGGCGCGCACAAGGTGCAGATCCGCCTGCACCCCGAGGTGTCCGCCACCATCGCGCTGGAGGTCGTCGGCGGCTGACGCCGGCGCACCCCGCGCGGGGACGCGCATCGGGCCCCGCCCCTCCCGGGGGCGGGGCCTTCGCCGTTCCGCGACACGCCGTGTGACTTATAGTAATTCTTTCATCACTATTCGTAACTTATCTTTTTCTGTGGGCCCGTTTCCCCACAGGAAGGATGAGGCCAGATGTCCGTTCACGAGCTGGGAGACCCCGAGCGGCGGGGGATGACGCGCAGAACGGCGGTCCGCGCCGCGGCGGCCGCGGCCGGCGGTGCACTGCTGGGCGGCGCGCTCGACCTCGCCTCCCCCGGAAACGCCCTCGCGGACGGCGGACCCCACGTCTACAGCCGCTCCGACTGGGGGGCGCGGCCGCCCAAGGCGTCCGCGACCGTCGTGTCCCGACCGGACCACATCGTGGTGCACCACACCGCCACCGCCAACAGCACCGACTACTCCAAGAGCCACGCGGCCGCGCTGTCCCGCGCGATCCAGCGCTACCACATGGACAGCAACGGCTGGGCGGACATCGGCCAGCAGTTCACCATCTCCCGCGGCGGGTACGTGATGGAGGGGCGGAACCGCACCCTGGCCGCGGTGCGGCAGGGCCGGCACACCGTCGGGGCGCACACCGCCAACCACAACGCGCACACCGTGGGGATCGAGAACGAGGGGCTGTACGGCTCCGCCACCCCTCCGGAGAAGCTGTTCGCCTCCCTGGTGGAGACCTGCGCCTGGCTCTGCTCGGTCTACGACCTCGACCCGGACTCGGCCATCGTCGGCCACCGCGACTACAACGTCACCAGCTGCCCCGGGGACCGGCTCTACGCGATGCTGCCCCGGCTCCGCCGGGACGTGCAGACCCGGATGCGCACCCGCAGGCAGCAGGAGGAGCTGCTCGACCTGGCCGAGCTGCCCGCCGGCCACCTGCCCACCTACCCGGGCGCCCCGGTGACGGAGCGGACCGCGGCCTACTACCACGGCCCGGCCATCGGCGAGCGCGACCTCGGCCGCTGACCGGCCCCGCCCGCGATGGCACCGGAGCCGCGGCCATCCCGGGAGGCCGGGGACGCGCCGCGGCGCCGGAGCCGCGCGCCGGACTCAGCCCCGGGAGGCGCCCAGCACCGCCCAGGCGCCGCCGCGGGCCCGCAGCCCCAGGGTCACCCCGCGGGCCGCCATCCACACCCCGAAGGCGAGCCAGAGCCGGAACAGCCCGTCCGGGGAGCCGTCCGGGGTCGTCCACAGCACCAGGGCGGCGCACGGCAGGAAGGCGAGCATCGTCCACAGGCTGGCCCAGGCGAGGTAGCGCTGGTCGCCGGCGCCCATCAGAATGCCGTCCAGCACCATCACCACGCCGCTCAGCGGCTGCAGCACGGCCACCACCGGAAGCACCCCGATGATCAGGGCGTGCACCTGCGGATCGGAGGTGAACGGCAGCGGCGCCCACGGCCGCAGCAGCAGCACCAGGACGGCGAAGACCAGCCCGGTCAGCACGCCCCACTCCACCATCCGGCGGGTGGCCGAACGCGCCCCGGCGGCGTCCGAGGCGCCCAGGTACCGGCCGATGATCGCCTGCCCGGCCACCGCGATCGCGTCCATCGCGAACACCAGCAGCGACCACAGCTGGAAGACCACCTGCTGGGCGGCGATGTCGGCGTCGCCCATCCGGGCCGCCACCGCGGTGGTCACCACCAGCACCACCCGCAGCGACACGGTCCGCACGAACAGCGCGACCCCGGAGGCGGCCGAGGCGCGCAGCCCGGCCGCGTCCGGCGCCAGCCGCACGCCCTCCCGCCACGCCGCGCGGACCACCACCGCGACGTAGACCGCGGCCCCGCCGCCCTGCGCCACGACCGTGGCCCAGGCCGACCCGGCGATCCCCCAGTCCAGGACGAGCACCAGCAGCGCGCAGAGCGCGCCGTTGGCGGCGAACATCGCCACCGAGACGACCAGCGGGGTGCGCGCGTTCTGCAGCCCGCGCAGCACCCCGGTCCCGGCCATGACGAGCAGCAGCGACGGCGTGCTGAGCAGGCTGATCCGCAGGTAGTCCACGGCGTGCGGGGCGACGTCGGGGGAGGCGCCGAGCACCTCGACCAGCCACGGGGAGAGCGGGATGCCGGCGGCGGCCACCGCGGCCCCGATGAGCAGCGCCAGCCACAGCCCGTCGATGCCGCTGCGCAGCCCGGAGCGGACGTCGCCGGCGCCGAACCGCCGGGCCACCGCGGCGGTGGTGCCGTAGGCGAGGAAGATGCACAGGTTGGCCAGGGTCATCAGCACCTGGCCGGCGATGCCGAGGCCGCCGAGGGCCTCGGTGCCCAGGGTGCCGACGATCGCGGTGTCGGTGAGCAGCAGCAGCGGCTCGGCGATCAGCGCGAAGAAGGTCGGCACCGCCAGGTGCAGGATCTCCCGGTCGTGGCGGTGGCGGAACGGGAGGGCGGAGAGCAGTGGCTTGGGCATGGCCTTGCCACGCTAGCGGACTCCGATGACGGTCCGGACGGGTGTTCGATCGGAACCGCCGGTTTTCCACCGCGTGTCGCACGGCCTGTGGATAACCTGTGGACACCGGGATGTGAACTTTCTTTCGCACACAGGTGCTTCAGTGCGTTTTTGCAGGTCAAGTAAGATATGTCAGCGTCCCGAGGAAGTTATCCACAGGTGTTGTGCACAAGCTATCCGCAGGATCGCCGGAGTCATCCACAGGATCTCCCCAGCGCCGTCCACAGGTCGCTTTGCCTTTGCGGCCGTGCAGTCGCGACAATCCATAGGACCGGCACCCGGAGCATGCGGACCACCCGCCCGGGTGCGGGCCGTCACCAGGGGGAGAGTACGTGAGCGTGGCAGAGCACCCGCCGGAGCAGACCGGTTTCGAGCGGACGCCTCCGCACGACATCCTGGCCGAGCAGAGCGTGCTCGGCGGAATGCTGCTGTCCAAGGACGCCATCAGCGAGGTCGTGGAGATCGTCCGCTCCTCCGACTTCTACCGCCCCGCGCACCAGATCGTCTTCGACGCCGCGGTGAACCTGTTCTCCCGCGGCGAGCCGGTGGACGCCATCTCGGTCAACGCCGAGCTCACCAAGCGGGGCGAGATCACCCGGGTGGGCGGCGCCCCCTACCTGCACACCCTCACCGAGGCCATCCCCACCGCGGCCAACGCCGGCTACTACGCCCGCATCGTCGCCGACCGCGCGGTCCTGCGCCGCCTGGTCGAGGTCGGCACGCACATCGCCCAGATGGGCTACGCCGGCGACGGCGAGGTCGACGACATCGTCGACCACGCCCAGGCCGAGGTCTTCAAGGTCGCCGAGAAGCGCACCGGCGAGGACTACCTCCCGCTCAGCGACATCATGCCCGGCGCCCTCGACGAGATCGAGGCGATCTCCGCCCACGACGGCTCGATGACCGGCGTCCCCACCGGCTTCACCGACTTCGACCAGCTCACCAACGGCCTCCACCCGGGCCAGATGGTGATCATCGCGGCCCGCCCGGCCGTGGGCAAGTCGACGCTGGCCTTGGACTTCGCCCGTGCCGCGTCGATCAAACACCAGCTGACCAGCGTCTTCTTCAGTCTGGAGATGGGGCGGAACGAGATCGTCATGCGGCTGCTCTCCGCTGAGGCGCGGGTGCCGCTGCACACGATGAGATCCGGGCTGATGACCGACGACGACTGGCAGCGGCTGGCCCGCCGGATGGGCGAGGTGGCCAGCGCGCCGCTGTTCATCGACGACTCGCCCAACATGTCGATGATGGAGATCCGGGCCAAGTGCCGGCGGCTCAAGCAGCAGCACGACCTCAAGCTGGTCATCGTCGACTACCTCCAGCTGATGAGCTCCAGCGGCCGGGTGGAGAGCCGCCAGCAGGAGGTCTCCGAGTTCTCCCGGTCCCTCAAGCTCCTCGCCAAGGAGCTGGAGGTGCCGGTCATCGCGCTCTCCCAGCTCAACCGGGGCCCCGAACAGAGAACGGACAAAAAGCCCCAGGTTAGCGATCTTCGTGAATCGGGCTGCTTGACCGCGGACACGCGGATCCTGCGAGCCGATACCGGAGCGGAGACCACCATGGGCGAGCTCTTCGCCTCAGGGGAGAAGGACGTCCCCGTCTGGGCCCTGGACGAGCGGCTGCGGCTCGCCCCCCGGACCATGACCCACGTCTTCTCCAGCGGGGTCAAGGAGGTCTTCCGGCTGCGGCTCAGGTCCGGGCGCGAGGTGACGGCCTCGGCCAACCACCCCTTCCTCACCTATGACGGATGGAAGCCCCTTTCGGAGCTGTCTGCGGGGGACCGGCTCGCGGTGCCCCGGCACACCTCCGCCCCGGAGAAGGCCGAGTACCTGCCCGAGGCGGAGCTGATCGTACTGGCGCACCTGATCGGGGACGGCTCGTTCGTCAGACGCCAGCCGATCCGCTACGCGAGCACCGACGAGGCCAACCTCGCTGCGGTCGCAGAGGCCGCCCGGCACTTCGGGATCACCGCGGTCCGGGATGAGCATCCCGCCGCCCGGAGCGTGTCGCTCAGACTGCCGGCGCCGTACCGCCTCACGCACGGAAAGAGGAACCCGATCGCGGAGTGGCTGGACGGGATGGGCCTGTTCGGGCTGCGCAGCCATGAGAAGTTCGTCCCTGCCGAGGTCTTCGGGCTCGCCAATGAGCAGATCGCCCTCTTCCTCCGGCACCTGTGGGCGACGGACGGCTGCGTCTTCTGGGACGACAAGAACGGCCAGGCCCGGGTCTACTACGCCACGACCAGTCGGCGGCTCGCCGATGACATCGCGGTCCTGCTGCTCCGCTTCAACGTGATGACGCGAGTGAAGACGGTGACCAAGAAGGGATACCGCCCCGGCTACCAGCTCCATGTCTACGGGGGCGAGAACCAGGTCCGCTTCCTGGAGAAGGTCGGCGTGCACGGCGGCCGCTCGAAGGCCGCGGAGAGGTGCCTGGGCGAGCTGGGCACGCGCATTCCCAACACCAACCTGGACACGGTCCCGGTGCAGGTCTGGGACCGGGTTCGGACGACGCTGACGGAACGGGGGATGCCCCACCGGCGGTTCGCCGCGGCCATGGGCACCCAGTTCTGCGGAAGCGCGATGTGGAAGAGGGCGCCGAGCAGGCAGCGCATGGGCCGGATCGCGCGGGTCCTGGACGACGCGGACCTAGAGCTCATGGCCACGAACGACGTCTTCTGGGACGAGATCGCCGCCATCGAGCCCCTGGGACGGCAGGAGGTGTTCGACGCCACGGTCCTCGGAGCGCACAACTTCATCGCCAACGGGATCCACGTCCACAACTCCATCGAGCAGGATGCGGACATGGTGCTGCTGCTCTACCGGGAGGACGTGCACGACAAGGAGTCGCCGCGGGCCGGTGAGGCGGACATCATCGTCGCCAAGCACCGGAACGGCCCCACGGCCGAGGTGACCGTGGCGTTCCAGGGGCACTACAGCCGCTTCGTGGACATGGCGCCCGGCTGATCCGGAGCGGGGGCGGGAATCCGGGCACCGGGCGCGCGGTCCTCGCCGGGCGGCCCGGCGCGAGCGGCGGGCGCTTCCGGCCGCGGCACGGGGGAGCCGCGGCCGCGAGGCCTTGCCATCGGTCCGGAGAGTGTGTACCGTCCCCTCCCGTATCCGTCGTCCCCTGCTGGGAGAGGCCGTTGCTTCGTTGAGGTCCGAGACACCGTGCGCGCCGCTGCGGCGTTCACGTGTGCGACCTCCGAAGCGAACCGCCTGACGATCCGGGCCCTTCTGCCCGGTCCCTGCTTCGACTCCCGTCCTCTCCGCGGTCCCTGCACGGCCGCGCGGTGTCTCCACACGCTGCCCTTCACCACCGGTATGCAACGCGGGAGACCGAACCATGAGCCACGCCACCGCCCCTGTCCTGTGCACCGGAGTGTCGTTCGCCTGGTCGGACGGCACCCCGGTGCTGGACGGGATCTCCTGGGCCGCCGGCGACGGCCGCACCGGCCTGATCGGCCGCAACGGCAGCGGCAAGTCCACACTCCTGCGGCTGATCGCCGGCCGGCTCACCCCGGCCTCGGGCACCGTGCAGACCGCCGGAGAGGTCGGCTACCTGCCCCAGGACCTCACCCTGGACCCGTCGCTGCGGGTGGACGAGGTGCTGGGGGTGGCGGACGCCTGCGCCGCCCTGCGCGCCATCGAGGCCGGCAGCGTCCGCGAGGAGCACTTCACGGCCCTGGGCGACCGGTGGGACGTGGAGGAGCGCACCGGGGCCGTCCTGGCCCGCCTGGGCCTGGGTCACATCGGCCTGGACCGCACCGTCGGCGAGGTCTCCGGCGGCGAGGCGGTGCTGCTGCGCCTGGCCGCGCTGCTGCTGGCCCGCCCCGCCGTCCTGCTGCTGGACGAGCCCACCAACAACCTGGACCGCGAGGCCCGCCGCCACCTCCGGCGGGCGCTCGCCGAGTACCGGGGCGCCTCGATCACGGTGACCCACGACCGCGAGCTGCTGGAGGAGGTCGACCGGATCGCGGAGCTGCGCGGCGGCGCGGTGCGCACGTTCGGCGGCAACCTGACCGCCTACGAGGAGGCCGTCGCCGCCGAGCAGGAGGCCGCCGAGCAGGCGCACGCCACGGCCCGGGCCGACGTCGCCCGGCAGCGGCGCGATCTGGACGCGGCCCGGACCCGCCAGGCGCGCAGCTCCCGCTACGGGAAGAAGATGTTCGCGGACAACCGGCTGGACAAGATCGCGGCCCAGGCCAAGAAGCGCGCGGCCCAGGTCTCCCGGGGGAAGCAGCAGGCCGTGCACGAGCAGCGGCTGGCCGACGCCGAGGAGCGGCTGGAGGCGGCCGAGGGGCTGCTGCGCGAGGACGACGCCGTCCGGATCGACCTTCCGGACACCGCGGTCCCGGCCCGCCGCTCCGTGCTCACCCTGGACGGGCTCCGGCTGCGCACCGGGCGCCGGATCGAAGACCTGCAGGTCAGCGGGCCCGAGCGGATCGCGCTCACCGGGCGCAACGGTACCGGGAAGACCACCCTGCTGCGGACCGTCACCGGGGAGCTCGCCCCCGCCGAGGGGAGGGCCGAGGTGCACGTCCCGATGCGCCACCTGCCGCAGCGCCTGGACCTGCTCGACGGCTCGCTGTCCATCGCGGAGAACGTCGCGCGCCTCAACCCGCAGGCGACCGAGAACCGGATCCGCGCCCGGCTGGCCCGCTTCCTGTTCCGCGGCGGCCGCGCCGACCGGCCCGTCGGCACGCTCTCCGGCGGCGAGCGCTTCCGCGCGACCCTCGCCGCGCTGCTGCTGGCCCACCCGGCCCCGCAGCTCCTGCTGCTGGACGAGCCCACCAACAACCTGGACATGGAGAGCGTCGACCGGCTCGCCCAGGCCCTCGCCGGCTACCAGGGGGCGCTGATCGTGGTCAGCCACGACCGGCCCTTCCTCGACCGGATCGGGATCACCCGCCGGGTGGACCTGGACCCGCCCGTCCCGGAGCAGGGGTAGGGCCGGGCGGCCCGGCGGGCGCCGGGAATCCGGCCGGTGCGCCGCCGAGGGCGGTCCGGAACCGGGAACCGGAGTCCGGGCCCCGCCGTCATGTCGGGGAGTGCGGCCGATGGAGCGCAGAGGAGCCTTGATGGAGTTCGCGAAGAGAGCGGAGACGGACGCGGCCGGGCGCAGGGCGCCCCGGGGCGGTCCGGTGTGCGCCGTGCTGCTCGCGGCGGTGATCGGCCCCGCGGCGCTGCTCGCGGTGGTGCGGTCGGTCGGCCTCGACCGCGGGTTCGTACTGGTGTGGGCGATGGCGGTACTGCCGTACCTGGTCCCGGTCCTGGTCCTGGCGGCGGCCGCGGCCCTGCTGCTGCGGCGCCGGGGGGCGGCGCTCTGCGCCGGGCTGACCGGTCTGGCGCTGGCGGCTCCGATGGCCGACCGGGCGCTGCCGGAGGGCGGTGCGGCCGGGCCGGACGGGCCCCGGGTCCGGGTCGTCGCGCTCAACGCCCATTTCGGGCACGTGGATCCGGAGCGGATCGTGGACCTGGTGGACCGGCACCGGCCCGACGTGCTTGCGCTCCAGGAGGTGACGCCGGAGCTCGCCGGCGGGCTGCGGGAGGCGGGGCTGGAGGAGCGGCTCCCGCACGGGGTGGTCCGGGCGGCCGAGGCGGCCGCCGGCGGGGCGGTCTACGCCGCGCACCCGGTGCGGGACGCGGGCGACGTGGGCCGGGAGATCGGCTCTCTGGCGATGCCCGGCGCCTCGGTGGAGATCGGCGGGGCGCCGCCGGTGGAGGTGGTCTCGGTGCACCCGTTCTCACCGCGCCGCTCCACGATCGACCGGTGGCGGGCCGGGCTGCGGGCGCTTCCGGCCCCGGAGGACGACGTCCTGCGGGTGCTGGCGGGTGATTTCAACGCGACGCCGGACCACGCGGAGTTCCGCGCGGTCCTGGAGAAGGGGTACGTGGACGCGGCCGACGCGACCGGTTCGGGCCTGGCCGGGACCTGGCCGGCGCACCGGCCGGTCCCGCGGATCGCGCTGGACCACGTGCTGGCGGACGAGCGGATCGGGATCGCCGGGTTCGAGGCGGACGGCGGTGCGGGCGGTGCGCACCGCGCGGTCGTGGCGGACCTGGTGCTCCCGGCGGCCTGACCGGCGGCCGGACCCGGGCATGGACGAGGGGGCGCCGCGTGTGCGGCGCCCCCTCGGTGCTCTCGTCGCCTCGTCCGGCTCAGACCCAGTGGGCCTCGGGCCGGGTGCGGCCGTCGGGGCCGGTGGCCAGGACCCAGGTCAGGGTCGGGCGCTTCGGGGCGGTGTCCTCCTCGGCGGCCGGGCGGGGCGCGGGAAGACCCTCGCCGGTCCGGCGGGAGAGGCCGGGTGCGCGGCGGACGACGGTGCTCCGCGTCCGGCGGCGGACCGCGGGGCGACCGGTCTGAGTCGCCAGGGTCGGCGGCTTGCGAGCCATGGCTTCACCCCCTGCTTCAGCTTTCAGATGGACCACGTTAACCCGTCGTTCACCTAAGAGTCAATTTGGATTCCCGGGTTTCGTCCGCGGAGACGCCCGTGGGCAGGGTGAGCGGGCGGCCCCGGGGGTGGAGCGGCCGCCGAAAGTGAACAGAAGGTGAACAAATGGGGGTGGAGCGGGTGAACCCGGTGGTCCGGGGCGGATCCGGGCGGACCGGGCGGGCAAAGAAGAAGCGCCCGCCGGTGGGCGGGCGCTCGGGCCGGGGACGGCCTGGTGGTCACCCCTTGTCGGGGAAGATCAGGCCGACGACCTCAAGGTAGAGCTGCTCGGGGTAGGGCACGAAATTGATCCTGCTCAGTGCCTGGTCCTGGCCGGCGGACTCCATGACGAAGGTTCCGTAGCCGAGGAAGCGGCCGAGGATCGTCCGCTCGAAGCGCATGTCGGTCACCTTGCCCAGCGGCATCATGTTCACCTGCCGGGTGATCAGCCCCGTGGTGAGCAGAAGCCGCGCCGAGGTGATGACGAAGTAGTCCACCGACCACTCCGCGACCTTCCAGACGAACCACACCAGCACGAGCAGCCACACCCACCAGATGACGGCGAGCGCCGCCGGAGTGGCGGCCAGGGCGGTGTTGCTCAGGATGCCCGCGACGATCAGCGCGCCGAGCACGAGCGCCACCGGGCCCATCAGCACCGCGGGGTGCCGGCGGATGGTGACGACGTCCTGCTCGTGCGGGAGAAGGTAGCGGTTGACGGATGCGGGAGCCCGGTTGGACGATGCTACGAGCTTCATGGCCGCAGGGACCCCTATGCGCCGAGCGCGTTCACGAAGCGCGACAGCGACTCGGCCGCGGACATGAGCCCGCCGAGGCCGGTGTGGATGACTCCCGCCGCGCTTTCAGGCTGAGTGAGCAGATAAAAGGCAACGAAGGCGATGAGGGCGTACCCCAGCCATTTTTTCAACTTCGCCATAGCCGACTCCCCAACAAAGCAAGCTGACCCACCGACCCAAGCTGATTGTTACACCGTCGCTCGAGCCCGTAAAGCCGGATGCCCGTCTTCGGCGTGGCGTCCCCGGTTTTCCGGTGTGTCCCTTGTCACTCCCGGTGCCGGCGGGGCGGGAGCGGGTGCGGGGTCAGCCGCGCTCGGCCAGGGCCATCTCCAGGACCCGCAGGTGCTGGCGGGCGATCCGCTCCACCAGGTCGGGGGCGGCTCGGCCGGTCACCTCCAGGGCTCCCTGGAGGGCCGCGCCCAGGCATCTGCGGACGGTGGCGCCGTCGTGCACGCCGGCGAACTCGGTGCCGAGCCGGTCGGCAAGGGGGTCGAGGTCGAGGGGCGCGGTTTCGGTCTGCTCGGGCATCTCACTCCTCGGCGGGCAGGGGTGGGCGGGTGCGCTCCGCGGTGATCTCCGCTTTCGCGGTCCGGGGCGGGAGACTCCCGGGCGGGTGCGGAAATTCGGATGGGCATGATCGATGGTTCGGGGCCGGGACCATGATCGCTCCGAAGTGTCACATCTTCGTATCAGAATCAATTCGGCTGATCAAAATCCCACCGCGTCCGGTCGTGTCGGCGGCCGCCAGGGGCGAACCCGTCGATCAGTGGCCTTCTGCCCTGTTTTCGGACGTTCATTCACTGAAGTCGACACATATACAAAAATGCGTCCATCCCGTGTCGGGACGGACGCATGGGGGGCGGAGGCGCAGGTCAGAAGTTCCCGTAGAGCCGGTCCCCGGCGTCGCCCAGGCCGGGGACGATGAACCCGTGCTCGTTGAGCTGCTCGTCCACGGCGGCGGTGACCACCCGCAGGGTCGCGCCGTGCCCCTCGCCGAGGGTTTCGGTCAGCCGCTGCTCCACCGCGCGCAACCCCTCGGGCGCGGCCAGCAGGCAGATCGCCGTGACGTGGTCGGCACCCCGGTCGACCAGCAGTTTCAGGGCGGCGGCCAGGGTCCCGCCGGTGGCCAGCATCGGGTCGAGCACGTAGCACTGGCGCCCGGAGAGGTCCTGGGGGAGCCGGTCGGCGTAGGTGGCGGGCTGCAGCGTCTCCTCGTCCCGGGCCATGCCGAGGAAGCCGACCTCGGCGGTGGGCAGCAGCCGGGTCATCCCGTCGAGCATGCCCAGGCCGGCCCGGAGGATCGGCACCACCAGCGGGGTCGGCCGGGTCAGCTGGACGCCGGGGGCGGGCTGCAGCGGGGTGTCCACGGTCACCTGGGAGACCCGCACGTCCCGGGTGGCCTCGTAGGTGAGCAGGGTGACCAGCTCATCGGTGAGCCGCCGGAAGGTGGGGGAGTCGGTGCGCCGGTCGCGCAGGGTGGTGAGCTTATGCGCGACCAGCGGGTGGTCGACGACCAGGGTCTCCATTGAACACTCCGGTGAGCTGGCGAAACGTGCGGGATTCGGCGTCCGATTCTAACGGTGCGCGCCGCGCCCCCGGTGCGTCCGGAAATCCGGGCCGTACCGGGTTCGCCGTCTGGTGCGCAGGAGGGCGGGATGTCCGATCTAATGGAGGCGTGCACGCGGACGGCGGCGGAACCGTGAGGGGAGGAACGGGCGTGGCGGGGCTTGACGGCTACGATGACGCAGCCGGGACGGATCTGCGATTCTGTCCCGATCATGACCGGCCTGATGGGGTGGCGATGACGGAACTCGACCAGAGCGACGACCTGCCCGGCGAAGGCGACTTCGCGGCCGTCGCCTACCGTGAGGACGATCTCTGGGACGTCTATCTGCTCCCCGAGGTCCTCACCAGGGATTTCAAGGGCCTGCTGCACGCGCTCCGGCAGCAGCCCAGTATCAGCGGGGCCATCGGGCTGGTCTCGGTCGGCGACGACTTCTTCATCATCGTCCGGATGTACGGCCTGGACAACGTCAGCGTCTTCCTCTCCGACGTGACCGCCTCGGTGGACTGGCAGGTGGCCCGCGAGGTGCTGGACTACCTGGACATCGACCTCCCCGACGACGAGGACCTGGACCAGGTGCTCCCCGCGGGGGACCTGTCCATCCTCGCCGACCTGGGGCTGGAGGAGATGGAGCTGGGCGCCCTCGCCGGCGATCTCGACCTGTACCCGGACGAGGTGCTGGCCAGCGTCTCCGAGCGGCTCGGATTCCAGCAGGCGTTCCAGCGTGCCCTGGACAGCATGGGGTAGGGGATCCCACGGCCCGCCGCCGGGGCGGGTCCCCGGGAGGAGAGAGGACGGGAGCACGCGGTGTCGACCTTCTCAGCGGTCTTCTTCCCCGCCGCGGCGGGCTGGGGCGCGGCCGAGGTGGACGCGGCGGACGCCGCGACCATCGACGACCTGGCCGACGCGGTGCGCGACGCGGCCGGCGCGGTCGACCCCGGCGCCGCGGACGGCACGATGCTCCTCTTCCTGGAGGCCGACGACGAGTGGTTCGGCGTGCTCCGGGTGGACGACCGCGCCGAGCCGCGGGTGTTCCTCTCCGACACCCGCTCGGTGCACGACCACCCGGTCGCCGCGCTGTTCCTGGAGAGCGGCACGATCACCGCTCCGGAGCAGGTCGAGGGGACCGGGCAGAAGCCCGGGTCGCGGCCGGGCGGGGACGGCGCGCTCCTCGCCGACCTCGGCACCCCGGCCGAGGAGCTGCTCGCGCTGACCACGGCCGAGGGGGCGCTGCCCGCGGACGTGCTCGCCGAGCTGGCGGAGCGGGCGGGCTTCGCCGACCACTTCGACGCGCTGCGGATCTGACGGAGGGGCACGGGGGACGTGGACGGCACCGGCGCGGGCACCGGCCCGCTGCAGGACCGCGCCCTGCTGGACGCGGCGCTGGAGCGCGCCCTGGAGGAGGGCGAACTGGCCCTGCGGACCGGGGACGTGCCGGTCGGCGCGGTCGTACTGGACGCCTCGGGGCGGGAGGTCGGGGCCGGCCGCAACGAGCGGGAGGCCGCCGGGGACCCGACGGCCCACGCCGAGGTCCTCGCGCTGCGCGCCGCCGCCCGGCGGCTGGGCGGCTGGCGGCTGGCCGGCTGCACCCTGGTGGTCACCCTGGAGCCGTGCACGATGTGCGCCGGCGCCGCGGTGCTGTCCCGGGTCGACCGGATCGCCTACGGCGCCCGGGACGCCAAGGCCGGCGCCGCCGGATCCCTCTGGGACCTGGTCCGCGACCCCCGGCTGAACCACCGCCCCGAGGTGGTCCCCCCGGACCTGCTCTCCCCGCGGCTGGGGGAGCGGTGCGCGGATCTGCTCACCGATTTCTTCTCCGGCCGCCGTTTCGGGTAGAGTTCCTCTCGGTGGAGTCGCCTAGTGGCCGATGGCGCTCGCCTCGAAAGCGAGTGAAGGGCAACCTTCCGTGGGTTCAAATCCCACCTCCACCGCTTCCGGCCCGGGTTCACACTGGTGAGCCCGGGCCTTTTCCGTGCCCGGGCCCCGATCGCCCGAACCCGGCGCCTGCACGGGGCATCAGAGGCCGTGTGCTCGTCAGCCGAATCCGACGGGAGAGAGCCGTGAGCGACGGTCCCAAGTGGTGGCAGGTCACCGTCGAGGACGTGGAGGGGCCGCCGGCCCGCCCGCTCGGCCGGTGGCGGCTGGTGCTCGAAGAACCGGAGCGGTCCGGCCAGGGCGGTCTCTACCAGGGGGCCGCCCTGCTGGGCGCCTACGCCGACCTGGAGGAGGCCCGCGCCCGGATGCTGGAGCTCGCCCGCACCCACACGCCCTTGATCTGCTCCCGCCCGAAGGGGCGGACCGTGCTCCGGGAGAGCGACGACGCGTGCCTGGTCTTCATCGAGGAGGGCGGTCTCCTCGCCCCCTTCCGCGGAGGGGCGCTCCGGTTCCGGATCGCGGTCTGCGAGCAGCTCGACTGAGGGCGGAGCCGGTGCCCGCTCCGCCCCCGGGTCAGCGGATCGGGGTGGTCTGGGCCAGGGCGATGCGCCAGTCGCCGCCGTCCCGGGTGAGCACGTAGCTCATGGCGCCCTTGGCAGGGAACCCGGAGGCGCCCCGGGCCTCGGGCCGCTCGTCATGGACCGTCTTGACCAGGCTCACCACGGCGGTGTCGGGGGTCGCGAACCTGATGTCCTCCACCTCCAGGGTGGTCCGGACGTCCTTGAGCGGGGAGGCGAGGGCCTCGGCCATGGCCGAGGCGAAGGCCTCGCGGCCGAAGAGGCGCCGTCCCGCGATGTTGACGACCACGGCGCCGTCGGTGTGCAGCGCGGGCAGGGCCCCGGGGTCGGTCTGCGCCTCCTGGGAGCGCGCGACGAGTTCGCGGATCCGCGCCTCGTCGAGGTCGCGGCCGGACAGGGCGGAGTTCGTGTTCGTCATGGCGAGGACGGTACGACCTGAACGGCGGTTCAGGTCAATCCCCCGGGTGCGCCCCGGGGCGGCGCAGGGCGGCGCCCGTTCGGCGCGATACTGGGGAGGGGCTGTGAGCTGGGGGAGACCTCCCCGGTCCGCCGAACATCTCCGAGAGCGACGCCGAGGGAGCGACCGTGAGCGACGAGGGCCGCGAGAACCTGACCTACGAGCTGTTCGGGACGGCCATGCGCGAGTTGGCGCAGGCCATCGCCGACGACGGCTATGAACCCGACATCATCCTGTCCATCGCCCGGGGCGGCCTGTTCGTGGCCGGCGGGCTGGGCTACGCGCTGGACGTGAAGAACCTGCACGTGATGAACGTGGAGTTCTACACCGGGGTGGGGGAGACGCTGGACATGCCGGTGATGCTTCCGCCGGTGCCCAACGCGGTGGACCTGGGGCGGAAGAAGGTGCTGGTGGCCGACGACGTCGCGGACACCGGCAAGACGCTCAAACTGGTGCACGACTTCTGCGCGGAGCACGTCGCCGAGGTGCGCAGCGCGGTCGTCTACGAGAAGCCGCAGTCCCTGGTGAAGTGCGAGTACGTGTGGAAGCGCACGGACGCCTGGATCAACTTCCCGTGGTCGGTGGAGCCCCCCGTGGTGAAGCGCGCCGGGCAGGTGCTGGACGCCTGAGCGGCCGCCCGCGCCGGGGTGGCGGGCGCCACCGGAACCCCGGCGCGGCGGCGGACAGTACAGGGCGTGCAACCACCATCGCGCCGCGCGCTGCGCGCCGGGGACCCGGCGGCCTTCGCGCGGCTCTACGACGCCCATGCCCCGGCGGTGCACCGGTTCGCGGCGCGGCTCGCCGGGGACCGCGGCACCGCCGAGGACGTGCTGCAGATCACCTTCCTGGAGGCCTGGCGGCTGCGGGAGCGGATCCGCCCCGAAGGGCCGGAGGGAGGCGGACCGGAAGGGGACGGGCCGGACGGCGGCGACCTGCTGCCCTGGCTGCTCGGCATCGCGGTGAACGTGCAGCGCAACGCCGCGCGCGGCGCGCGGCGGCACCGGGCCGCGCTGGGCCGGATGCCGGCCCCGCGGGCGGTCCCCGACTTCTCCGACGAACTGGTCGGGCGGATGGACGACGCCGACCGGCTGGGGGCGGTCTCCCGCGCCATGGGGCGGCTGCGCCGCGCCGAGCGGGAGGTGATCGCGCTGTGCGTGTGGTCCGGGCTGGACTACGCGGCGGCCGCCGAGGCGCTGGGCGTGCCGGTCGGCACGGTCCGCTCCCGGCTCTCCCGGGCCCGCACCCGGCTCCGCGCCGAGGCCGAGCGGGAACTGCGGGAACCCGCCCGGGCCGCCGGACAGCACCAGGGCGGACGCGGCTTCGCGTCCCGTTCGATGCAGGGAGGGAGCCGATGAACGCCTTCCGGGACGAGGAGCGCGGGGAACTGGCCCGGCTGCTTCCGGCGCCGGCGGTCGAAGACCTCCCGGTCGAGCGCCGAGACGCCCTGAGGGAGCATTTCGTGCAGGAGATCCGAGCACAGGAGGCCCGGCGGAGCGCGGAGCCGCGGGAGCGGCGCCGGCCCCGGCTGCGGCGGCCGGCGGTGCTGGTCCCGGCCGGCGCGGCGCTGGCCGCCGCGCTGGCGGTCGGCGCCTACGCGCTGTTCCCCCGGCCGGAGATCCCCACCGAGCCCGCGCCGGTGCTGGAGGTCGCCGAGGGGAGCACCGCGGGGGTGGCCGAGGAGCTGGAGCGGATCGCGCTGGTCGCGGCGGAGGAGGACCTGGTGGCCGAGCCCGGGCAGTACGTCTACGTCCGGAGCGAGATCGCCTTCGCCGAGCAGGCCGCCGGGAAGGAGATGGACGGACCGGTGCGACTGCAGGAGCTGCACGAGCGGGAGGTCTGGCTGGCCGCGGCCCCCCAGGGGTACGGCGGTGCGGAGCGGGAGACGGACGGCGGGACCGTCGTCGACGTGGACGAGGCCCCGGTGGACGGGCTGATCCGGGAGTGGGGCGAGGACATCCCGCTGAAGGGCGGCGACCCGGCGCGCAGCTACGAGCTGATGAAGGACCTGCCCACCGACCCCGCCGAGCTGCTGGCCTGGATCCGCGCCGAGGACGGCGGCGGTGCCCGCACCGACCAGCAGGCCTTCGAGGTGATCGGGGAGCTGACCGGCGAGACGGTGGTGCCGCCGGAGCAGAGCGCGGCGCTGTACCGGGCGGCGGCGCTGATCCCCGGTGTGCGGCTGGTGGATTCCGCGACCGACGCGGCCGGCCGGGAGGGGATCGCGGTGGCCCGGGTCGACGAGGAGACCAAGGAGCGGGTGGAGTGGATCTTCACCGAAGGCGACCTGTCCTACCTGGGAGAGCGCCGGGTGCTCACCGAGGACGCCTCCTGGGGCGAGGCCGGGACGCTGATGGGCCACACCGCGGTGCTGGAGCGCGGGGTGACCGATGAGATGGGCGCGGTCCCGGGTGAATAGCCCGCGGGACCGTTGACAGCGCCGGGGTCCGGGCCTACCTTCGCCGAAACGGACAGGAAGGTTTCCTGTCAATTAAGGGCGGCCGTAGCGGCCCGGACCCTTGGAGTGCCCTGTGCGACGCATCCCCCGCTTCCTCGCCACCGCCGCCGCGGCCCTGCTCGCGGCCTCGCTCGCGCCGGCCCCCGCCGCCGCGGAACCCGCCGCCCCCGCTCCGCTCCCGGACCGCGTGCTCGCCGGCTACCTGCACGCGAGCTTCGCCAACGGGTCGGGCTGGGTGGACCTGGCCGACGTGCCCGACCAGTGGGACATCATCCACCTCGCCTTCGCCGAACCCACCTCGCCGACCTCCGGAGAGCTGGAGTTCGAGCTGTGCCCGGCCGCGGAGTGCCCGGGCGTCCCCACCGAGCAGGAGTTCACCGCCCAGATCGACGCCGCGCAGGCGCGCGGGAAGAAGGTCGTGCTCTCGGTCGGCGGGCAGAACGGCCAGGTCTCCCTGGAGACCCCGGCCGCCCGGGACGCGTTCGTCCGGTCGGCCTCGGCGATCATCGACCGCTACGGCCTGGACGGCATCGACATCGACTTCGAGGGCCACTCGCTCTACCTGGACGAGGGCGACACCGACTTCCGCTCGCCCACCACCCCGGTGATCACCAACCTGATCGGCGCGCTGCGCGACCTGACCGGCCGCTACGGCCCGGACTTCGTGCTCACCATGGCGCCGGAGACGTTCTTCGTGCAGGTCGGCCACCAGTTCTACGGCCGGGGCGAGTGGGGCGGCGCCGACCCGCGGGCCGGCGCCTACCTGCCGGTCATCCACGCGCTGCGGGACCGGCTCACCCTGCTCCACGTCCAGCACTACAACTCCGGCCCGGTGATGGGGCTGGACGGGCGGTACCACACCATGGGCACCGCCGACTTCCACCAGGCGATGGCGGACATGGTGCTCACCGGCTTCCCGGTGGGCGGCGACGCCGCGCAGGTCTTCCCGCCGCTGGACCCCGGGCAGGTCGCCATCGGCCTGCCCGCCTCCCCCTACGCGGGCAACGGGCACACCCCGGTCGCCGAGGTCCGGTCCGCCTGGGACTGCCTGACCACCGGCACGGGCTGCTCCGGCTACACCCCGGCCCGGGCCCACCCCGGGCTGCGCGGCCTGATGGCCTGGTCGATCAACTGGGACCGGTACGGCGGCGACGAGTTCGCCACCGAGCACGGCCGGCACCTGGGCTGACCCCGACCGGACCCGGCGAGGGCCCCGACCGCGCACCCGGCCGGGGCCCTCACCGCTCCTCCGGCCGCCGCCCTGTGCCCTACTCCCCGCCTGCGGCGGCGCGCTCGTAGGCCAGGGTGAGCTCGGCGAGGACGCCGTCGGCGGGCTGCGGCCGGCCTTCGAGGTGCACCGCGCGGAGCTCGTCCATGAACCGCTCCCCCAGCTCGGGGCCGCCGCGGGCGAGGAGCTCGGCGCGGATGGACAGCTCGCGCGATGCGGGGAGCCACCGGGAGCCCCAGGCGCCCAGCTCCGTCATGACCGGAACGAGCTGGATCGCCGCCTCGGTGAGCCGGTATTCGATCTTCTGCCGGTGGCTCGGGTCGTCGTGCCGGGTGAGCAGGCCGGCCTCGACCAGCTTGGCCAGGCGGGAGGCGAGGACGTTCGACGCGATGCCCTCGACCGAGTTGCCGAGGAGCCCGCGGAACCGCCGGTGCCCGCCGAACATGAGGTCGCGCAGCACCACCAGGCTCCACCGGTCGCCCAGCAGCTCGACGGTGAGGTTGATCGGGCACCCGGACTTCCCCGGTGGGACGGGCAGGCGGTCGGTCCGCGTCGGTCCTGTCACACCCCCACGGTAGTAATGATGCGCAACCGGTTGCCGGTTGCAATCGGATTCACCGACCGAGGAGGATGCATGTCGCAGCTGCTGAGGGTGCAGTGCTTCACCGTGTCGCGGGACGGGTTCGGCGCCGGGGAGGGGCAGAGCCTGGAGCGGCCCTTCGGGCACGCGGACCCCGCCGCGCTCATCTCCTGGGCCGGGGCCACCGCCCACTGGCCGAACCGCACCGAGCCCGGCGGCAGCCGGGGCCTGGACGACTGCATGACCCGCGACTACGCCCGCAACATCGGGGCGGAGATCATGGGACGGAACAAGTTCGGCCCCCAGCGCGGCCCCTGGAAGGACCACGAGTGGAAGGGGTGGTGGGGGGAGAACCCGCCGTTCCACACCCCGGTCTTCGTGCTCACCCACCACGAGCGGCCGTCGTTCACCCTGTCCGACACCACGTTCCACTTCCTCGACGCGGCGCCGGCCGAGGCGCTGGCCCGGGCCAAGGAGGCGGCGGACGGCCGGGACGTGCGCCTCGGCGGCGGCGTCGCCACCATCCGGGCCTTCCTCGAGGCCGACCTGGTCGACACCATGCACATCGCCGTCGCCCCCGTCGACCTCGGCCGCGGCGAGCGGCTGTGGGAGAGCCGCACCGAACTGCTCGACCGGTTCCACCTCGACACGGTGCCCAGCCCCAGCGGAGTCACCCACCTGCTCTTCTGGAGGAAATGACGCCGGCCCGGGAGGACCGGGAACACGGCGAAGGCCCCGGCCGCGTATTAGGCCGGGGCCTTCCTTTCCGCCGCACAGAAGTCGGCGGAAGGAGATCAGGGCCGTTCTTCGATTCGCGAATAAGGGAGAGCGGAAACCCCGGGGCCGCTCTCCCGGCGGAGAATCACCTGCTCATGCTCATCAGGTTCATCTTGGGGGGATTGCTGGTGACGCACCAGTACTTGCGGAACCACCCCTGCGGCAGCTGGTTGAGCATGTTCGCCTTGACCTCGCAGGCCCTCGGCGACATGTTCCTCTGCTCGACCCTCGTGTCGTTGGGAGGACCGTAGGCGCCCACCGTGTCGGCCCCGGCCGGCGCTGCGGCGAGGAAGGCGCCGGAGGCCGCCGCCGCGGCGACCAGGAGCGAGGCCGCGCCCTTCTTGAAACGGTTCACGCGGAGATCCTTTCTTCGAGTGTCGGCGCCCGTGCGCGCACGGCGTCCAAAGGACCCGGCGAATCCGGGGCGCACCCGTTTTCCCGGGATCGATACAGGACGGCGCCGATCCCGGCCATTGAAAACGGAAAAGGTGTTTCTTTTGGGGAATTCCCTCGATTTCGGTGGCCAGATGCTATCCACCGCCGGTGGCCGCTGCAAGCGGCCGATGGCCCATGTCCGGGAGGTGGAGAGGGAAATGTGAAAGGCGTCGGTGATCTGCTCGTATGCGGTCGCGAAAGCCGGGCCGCCCCATTGTCGGCCATTTCAATTCTCATTGAAAAACCCTGGTGCCCCGGGTGTCCCGGAGCAGGGGAGTGCGGATCGTGTGAAGTGGGCCACTCGGCCTGCGGCCGGCCGGTTCCGGTGAGGGGCGGTGTCCGGCCTCGGGCCGGCCGGCGGGCGCGGCGTCCTCCTCGGCTCCGGGAGGGGAGCGGGAGGCGCTGCCCGGTGCGGGAACGACGAAGGCCCCGACCGCGCACCCGGTCGGGGCCCTTCGTTCTGCCTCGTAGAGGCTGGCGGAGGATACGAGATTCGAACTCGTGAGGGGTTGCCCCCAACACGCTTTCCAAGCGTGCGCCCTAGGCCTCTAGGCGAATCCTCCGCAGACAACTCTACACGCCCGCCGGGGGTGCTTCGAACGGTTTCCGGAGGGGTGGGGTGCAGGGGGGCAGGGGGAGCGGTGCGCTCCGGCGGCCGGCGGCGGTGCGGCCCCGTGCGGAGAGGGAGGCGCGGTCCGCCGTGCGCCGGAGCGGCGCGGTCCGTGAGCCGGGGCGGTGCGGAGCGGGCCCGGAGTCCTATACGATAGGGGGCAGACCCCTCGTGCGGCGTCATCTTATGAACCTCCCCAGGGCCGGAAGGCAGCAAGGATAAGTAAGCTCTGGCGGGTGCGCGGGGGGTCCTTTCTTGTCCCCTGATCCCTCGATGCGGCCCGGCCCGTCGTCGGGAAGGGGTTCAATGGGGGCGTGGATGCGACCAGGGACCCCGGGGCCGAGCCGGCGGCCGTGCCCCGGTCCGCGGAGGGAGCCGTGAACACGCCGTGAGCATCGCGCTGTACCGCAAGTACCGGCCCGCGACGTTCGGGGAGGTGCGCGGGCAGGAGCACGTCACCGATCCGCTGCGCCAAGCGCTGCGCAACGGCCGGATCAACCACGCCTACCTGTTCAGCGGTCCGCGCGGCTGCGGGAAGACCTCCAGCGCGCGGATCCTGGCGCGCTCGCTCAACTGCGACCAGGGGCCCACCCCGGACCCGTGCGGGCAGTGCGAATCGTGCGTCGCGCTGGCCCCCGACGGCCCCGGCAGCATCGACGTGATCGAGATCGACGCGGCCTCGCACGGCGGCGTCGACGACGCCCGGGACCTGCGCGAGCGGGCCTTCTTCGCGCCGGTGAACTCGCGGTACAAGGTGTACATCATCGACGAGGCGCACATGGTGACCCGGGAGGGGTTCAACGCGCTGCTCAAGCTCGTCGAGGAGCCGCCGCCGCACCTGAAGTTCGTCTTCGCCACCACCGAGCCGGACAAGGTCATCGGCACCATCCGGTCGCGCACCCACCACTACCCGTTCCGGCTGATCCCGCCGAGCACGCTGCGCGAGCTGATGGAGGAGATCCTCACCCAGGAGGGCGTCGCCTACGATCCGGCGGCGCTGCCGCTGGTGGTACGGGCCGGGGCCGGTTCGGCCCGGGACTCGCTGTCCATCCTGGACCAGCTGCTGGCCGGCTCCGACGAGCAGGGCATCACCCGGGACGGCGCCGTCGCGCTGCTCGGCTACACCGACTCCTCGCTGCTCTCCGAGATGGTCGACGCGGTCGGCGCCCGGGACGGCGCCGCGGCCTTCGGCCTGATCGACCGGGTGATGGAGGGCGGCCACGACCCGCGCCGGTTCACCGCCGACCTGCTGGAGCGGGTGCGCGACCTGGTCGTGCTCGGCGCGGTCCCCGACGCCCTGGACAAGGGGCTGATCAACGTCTCGCCGGACGCCGTGGACGCCATGCGCGACCAGGCCTCCCGGCTCGGCCCGGCGCAGCTCACCCGGGCCGCCGAGGTGCTCAACCAGGGGCTCACCGAGATGCGCGGCGCCACCTCGCCGCGGCTGCTGCTGGAGCTGCTCTGCGCCCGGATCCTGCTGCCCGGTGCGGACGGCGAGGACGGCGCGGCGCTGCTCGCCCGGGTGGAGCAGCTGGAGCGGCGCGGGCCGGCCGGCCCGGCGCCCGCGGTCCAGCAGCCCCCCGCCCAGCAGCCTCCGGCCCCCGCCGCGGTCCAGCGGCCCGCACCGCCGGCCGCGCAGGCGCCGCCCCCGGCCGCCCCGGTGCAGCAGCGGCCGGAGCCGGCACCGGCTCCGGCGCCCGCTCCGCAGCCCGCCCCGGCCGAGGAGCGGAGCGCGCCGCCCGCGCCGGGCGGCGACGACTGGCCCGAGGCGGTCCGCCCCGGCCAGGGGGCGCCGCCGGCCCCGGAGCCCGAACCGGCCCCGGCCCCCGCGGCCGCTGCGGCCTCCGCGCCGTCCGGCGGCCCGATCGACATCGGCGCGCTCCAGGCCTCCTGGGGGCAGGTGATGGAGGCGGTCAAGGGGCTGCGCCGGTTCACCTGGATGATGCTGAGCGGCAACGGAATCATGCCGGTGGGCGTCGAGGGCGGCATGGTGCAGCTCGGCTTCCCCCGCCCCAACGAGGCCAAGGGGTTCGCCAACAGCGGCAGCGACAAGATCGTGGCGACCGCGATCAAGCAGGTCTTCGGGGTGGAGGTGCGGGTCGGCGCGGTTCCCGCGGGCGGGGCGTCGGCGCCCCGGCCCCCGGCGCAGCAGGCCCCGCAGCCGCAGCGGCAGGCGCCGCCCGCCCCGGAGCCGGCTCCGGCGGCCGGCCCGTCGCCCGCCGCCCAGCAGGCGCGGCGGATCGCGACCGGGCTGGAGGAGCCGCCCCCCGACCCCTACGAGAACGCCGTCGAGCCGGACCTGCCGCCGGAGCCGGACGTCCCGGACCCGGAGAACGACCTGGACGCCGACGACGGCCCGCCGCCGTCCGCCTACGCCCTGATCGAGTCCGAACTGGGCGGCAAGGTCATCGACGAGATCGACCACACCTAGGGCCGATCCCCAGGGCGTTGATCTTGGCGTTGCGGGGGTGTCAGAGCGCTCTGACACCCCCGCAACGCCAAGATCAACGGGGGCCTCGGGGGCCGTGCCGGGGCGGAAAAACCGAGTGACACCGGGGCGCGCCCCGGCTTATGGTCGGACGCGCCCGGGTGGCGGTGCGGACCGTCTCGTCTCGCCTTCGCCCGGGGAGACGCATCCGAGGCGGAAGGAGGTCCCCATGGCCAAGGGGCGCGGAGACAACCTGCTCGGCGTGGGCGGGCAGCGGACCAAGGTGTCCAAGAGCGCGCTGCGCGGCGGCGGCCGCGGCAAGGGCGCGTCCGGCGGGTCCGAGGAGGCCCGCAGGGAGCTGCTGGAGCGGTTCCGGAAGCGCACCGGGGAACCGGGCGGGGAGGGCGCCGCCCCCGGCGGGCGCTGATCCCCGGTTCCGCGCGCCGCTCGCGCACCGAACGCGCGGCTCGCACCGAACGCACACCGGCCCCGGGCGGCCCGGGGGTCCTCACCCCTGCGGCCACCCGGGGCCGTCCGGTGCGTCCAGCCACACCCGGTGCCGGCCGTCCGCCTCCACGGTGAGGCCGAACCGCTCCAGCGGCGGCCTGCCCAGGGCGGTCCAGCGGGACCGCGCCGCCTCCACCTCGTCCCAGAGCGACCGCGGGCCGGCCTGCTCGGCCCGCCACCCGGCGCCGGTCGGCACCACCCGGGCCCAGGACCGGCCGTCGGCGGAGGCCAGCCAGAGCGAGCGGCCGCCGATCCCGGGCGAGTGCCGCAGCCCCATCCGCCACCCGGGCACCATGAAGGTGACCGGGAACGCCGAGGCGAACCGGGTCAGCGGGGAGACCGGGTCGGGCTCGGGGAGCAGCCGGGTCTCGTCCGGAACCGCCTCCTCCGGTGCGGTGGGCGCCTCCGGCGGGGGCCGCTGGGAGCGCAGCGGCATGAAGCCGAGCCCGCAGAGGAACGGGCCGGACGCGGAGCCGTCGCCGGCCGTGCGCAGCCGGGTCAGCGCCCCGGCGCCCTCCGCCGCGGTCCACGGCAGCACCACCAGGCCGCCGGGCGCGGTCTGCCGGATCCAGGCCTGCGGCACCCGGACCGCGGCGCAGGTGGCGATGGTCCGGTCGTAGGGGGCGCCGGCCGGGTGCCCCCCGGCGCCGTCGGAGAGGACCGCCGGCGGCGCCCGGCCGGCGGCGCGCAGCGCCTTGCGGGCGCGGGCCCACACCTCGGGGTCGATCTCCACCGAGACGACCCGGTCGTCGCCGAGCCGGGCGGCGAGCAGCGCGGCGTTCCACCCGGTCCCGGTGCCGATCTCCAGGACCCGGTGGCCGTCGCGGAGCTCGGCGGCCTCCAGCATCCGGGCGACCACGGTCGGGGCGGAGCAGGAGGAGGTGGGGATGCCGCGGGGGCGCTCCGGGTCGCCGTCGTCGATCTGGGTGACGATCGCGTCGTCGGTGTAGACCGAGGCGAGCCAGTGGTCGGGGCGGGTGTCGGCGTCCAGCGCGGTGCCGTGCGCGGTGGCGGCGCCCCGGCGCGGCACGAACAGGTGCCGGGGCACCGCGCGGAACGCGTCGATCAGCGCGGGGTCGCGGAGGTCTCCGGCGGCGACGAGGGCGTCGATCAGCGCGCTGTGGCGCTGCTCGGCTGAGAGCATGCGGTCCGTCCCGGTCGTGATCGGCCGCACCGCGGGCCGCGGCGGCGGCACCGCCTTAATGGTCCCCGCGCGCGGGCGCGCCCAATCCTGGGGGATCCCGGCGGCCGCGAGCGGTTACGCTCGGCAGAGTCGGCACGAGACCTGAGGGAGATGTGGGCAAGTGAACCCTGGCGGCGGAATGGACATGCAGGCCCTGCTGCAGCAGGCTCAGCAGATGCAGCAGCAGCTCATGGAGGCGCAGCAGCAGCTGGACGAGGCCCAGGTCGAGGGGACCTCCGGCGGCGGGCTGGTCAAGGTCACCGTGAGCGGGCGCGGCAGCGTGGAGGACATCAGCATCGACGCGGCGGCGGTGGACGCCGACGACCCGGCGGAGACCGCGCAGACCATCGCGGACCTGGTGCTCGCGGCGATCCGGGACGCCGAGGCGGCGGTCGAGCGGCTCCAGCAGGAGAAGATGGGCCCGCTCAACGACGCCCTCGGCGGGATGCCCGGGGCCGGCGGCGGGATGCCGGGCCTGCCCGGGATGTGATCCGCGGGCGGGCCGCCCCGGGGGACCCCGCGGCGGCCCGCCTCCGGATATCGTGAGGGGAGCGAGTACCGGCAGGGTGGGTAGGCGATGTACGAAGGCGCGGTCCAGAACCTGATCGACGAGCTCGGGCGGCTGCCCGGCGTCGGTCCCAAAAGTGCGCAGCGCATCGCGTTCCACCTGCTCGCCGCGGAGGCCGCGGACGTCAAGCGCCTGGTGAACGCCCTGGTCGAGGTCAAGGAGCGGGTGCGCTTCTGCTCGGTCTGCGGCAACGTCGCCGAGGAGAGCGAGTGCCGGATCTGCCGCGACCCGCGCCGCGACGAGGCGGTGGTGTGCGTCGTGGAGGAGGCCAAGGACGTGGTCGCGATCGAGCGCACCCGGGAGTTCCGCGGCCGCTACCACGTGCTCGGCGGGGCGATCAGCCCGATCGAGGGGGTCGGCCCGGACGACCTGCGGATCAAGGAGCTGATGGCGCGGCTGGCCGACGGCCGGGTCACCGAGCTCATCCTGGCCACCGACCCCAACCTGGAGGGCGAGGCCACCGCGACCTACCTCGCCCGGCTGGTCAAACCCATGGGCCTGAAAGTCACCCGCCTGGCCAGCGGGCTGCCGGTCGGCGGCGATCTGGAGTACGCCGACGAGGTCACCCTCGGCCGGGCCTTCGAGGGCCGCCGGAGCCTGGAGTTCTAACTCACACCGAAATCCGGTTCCGCCGCCGAACCAGGCGGTTCCGCGCCCGCATCGACCGAGTTGGCGGCGTTACTTGCCGGAAACACGAGTAACGCGCCCGGATGCGGGTAAGGGCTGCCGCTGATGCCTTAAGCCCAGGTGGGAGGGCATTCGATGACAGCCGAAAGCTACACTCCATATCTGATCAACGTGATTCCCAATCCTCAGGAGCGCCGACCGTGGCTTTGATCGTGCAGAAGTACGGTGGCTCTTCCGTCGCCGACGCGGAGGCCATCAAGCGGGTAGCCCAGCGGATCGTCGCCCAGAAAAAAGCGGGTTATGACGTCGTCGTGGTGGTCTCCGCCATGGGCGACACCACCGACGAACTCCTCGACCTCGCCGAGCAGGTCTCCCCGCTGCCCCCCGGCCGCGAACTGGACATGCTGCTGACCGCCGGCGAGCGCATGTCGATGGCCCTGGTCGCGATGGCGATCGGGAACCTCGGCTACGAGGCCCGCTCCTTCACCGGCTCGCAGGCCGGTGTCATCACCACGTCGCTGCACGGCAACGCCAAGATCATCGACGTCACGCCGGGCCGGATCCAGGAGGCCCTCGGCGAGGGCGCGATCTGCATCGTGGCCGGCTTCCAGGGCGTCTCGCAGGACAGCAAGGACATCACCACGCTGGGCCGGGGCGGGTCGGACACCACCGCCGTCGCGCTGGCCGCGGCGCTGGAGGCCGACGCGTGCGAGATCTACAGCGACGTGGACGGCGTGTTCACCGCCGACCCGCGCATCGTGCCCAGCGCGCAGCGCATCCCCAAGATCTCCTACGAGGAGATGCTGGAGATGGCCGCCTCCGGCACCAAGATCCTGCACCTGCGCTGCGTCGAGTACGCCCGGCGGTACAACATCCCGCTGCACGTGCGGTCGTCCTTCAGTCAGAAGCCCGGAACCTGGGTCGTCTCCGAAGTCGAGGAAAGCGAAGGCATGGAACAACCGATCATCTCCGGCGTCGCGCACGACCGCAGCGAAGCCAAGATCACCGTCGTCGGCGTCCCGGACCGGGTGGGCGAGGCCGCGTCGATCTTCAACGCCCTCGCCGAGGCCGAGATCAACATCGACATGATCGTGCAGAACGTGTCGGCCGCGGCCACCGGGCGCACGGACATCTCCTTCACCGCGCCCGCCGACGCCGGCCAGACCGCGCTGTCGGTGCTGAAGAAGGTGCAGGAGAAGGTCGGCTTCGAGTCGCTGCGCTACGACGACAAGGTCGGCAAGGTCTCGCTGATCGGCGCGGGCATGCGCTCCTACCCGGGTGTGACCTCGCGGTTCTTCGACGCGATCGCGAAGTCCGGCACCAACATCGAGATGATCTCCACCTCGGAGATCCGCATTTCCGTCATCGTTGAAGAGGACCAGGTCGACTCCGCCGTCGCGGCGGCGCACACCGAGTTCCAGCTCGACGCGGACCAGGTCGAGGCCGTCGTCTACGGAGGTACCGGCCGATGAGCAACCGTCTCCCCACCCTCGCCGTCGTGGGCGCCACCGGCGCCGTCGGCACCGTCATGCTCGACATCCTCTCCACCCGGGAGAACGTCTGGGGCGAGATCCGCCTGATCGCCTCGCCCCGGTCGGCCGGCAAGCGGCTCACCGTGCGCGGCGAGGAGGTCGAGGTCCAGGCGCTGGCCCCGGAGGTCTTCGACGGGGTGGACGTCGCCATGTTCGACGTCCCGGACGAGGTCTCCAAGGAGTGGGCGCCGATCGCCGCCGCCCGCGGCGCGGTCGCGGTGGACAACTCCGGCGCGTTCCGGATGGACCCCGACGTCCCGCTGGTCGTCCCGGAGGTCAACGCCGACCAGGTGCGCAACCGGCCGCGCGGCATCATCAGCAACCCGAACTGCACCACGCTCTCGATGATCGTGGCGATCGGGGCGCTGCACCGCGCCTACCGGGTGACCGACCTGGTCGTCTCCTCCTACCAGGCCGCCTCCGGCGCCGGCCAGGAGGGCATCGACACGCTGCACGACCAGATCGAGAAGGCCGCCGCCGACCGCACCCTGGGCACCAGGGCGGGCGACGTGCGCGCCGCCGTCGGCGAGCTGGGCCCGTTCCCGGCGCCGCTGGCGATGAACGTGGTGCCGTGGGCCGGCTCGCTGAAGGAGGACGGCTACTCCTCGGAGGAGCTGAAGGTCCGCAACGAGTCGCGGAAGATCCTCGGCCACCCGGACCTGCGGGTCGCCGCCACCTGCGTGCGCGTCCCGGTGGTCACCACGCACGCGCTGACCGTGCACGCCACCTTCGCCCAGGAGGTGGACGCGGCCAAGGCCCGCGAGCTGCTGGCCTCGGCCCCCGGCGTGGTGGTCCAGGACGACCCGGCCAACGGGGAGTTCCCCACCCCGGCGGACGTGGTGGGCACCGACCCGACCTGGGTCGGCCGGATCCGCCGCTCCATCGACGACCCGAACTCCCTCGACCTCTTCCTGTGCGGGGACAACCTGCGCAAGGGCGCCGCGCTGAACACCGCGCAGATCGCCGAGGTCGTCGCCGAGGAGTTCACCCGGGGCTGACCCGGGCGGCACCGACTGCGGGAGGGCCCCGCCGGGACGCGGTCCCGGCGGGGCCCTCCCCTTTCTCCTCCGCGGCGCCGGGGCCATCGGGTCAGGGACGGCGGCGCTGCGGGCGGGCCAGGCTGAGCCGGTACACCAGGCGGCAGTGCTCGGTGGAGCCGACCAGGTCGGAGGTCTCCACCGGGCGGCGGCCGCTGAAGTGGGTGCGCTCCACCACCAGCACGGGCAGCCCCGGGGCGAGGCCGAGCGCGGCCGCCTCGGGCTCGCGCAGCGGGCGGACCCCGACCTCCTCCACCACCCGGTCGATGCCGATCCCGGCGGCGGTCAGCCGGTCCAGGACCCCGGTGCCCGGGTCGGCGTCGGCGGGGGTGCGCAGCGTCCCGGCGGTCAGCCGGGCCGGCTCCCAGGCGGTGTGCAGCGCGATCGGCCGGCCGTCGGAGGTGCCCAGGCGGCGGCTGCGGAACACCGCCTCGCCGTCGCGCAGCGCCAGCCGCCGGGCCACCCCGTTGTCCGCCTGCAGGGTGGCGATCTCCGCCTCGCCGGTGCGCAGCGGCTCCACCCCCGAGCCCGACACCCGGTCGGTGCGGGAGAACCGGTGCACGGCGGGCACCGGCCGGACGAAGTAGCCGGAGCCGGGGCGCGCCTCCACCAGGCCCTCGCTGACCAGCAGCCGCAGCGCGTGCCGGGACACCTGCTCGCTGACGCCGTGCGTGCGGGCCAGCCGGGACCGGGACGGCAGCCGGCTGCCGGGCCCGAGCTCACCGGTGAGGATCGGCCCGCGCAGCAGCTCGGCGAGCCACAGGTAGCGCGGTTGCCCGGGCACGGCTAAGCGGTCCCCGGAACGCGCCCCTCCGCGGCCATGCCGAGGTTTCTCAGCGCGAAGTCCAGCTCGGCCGCCATGTGCCGGATCCGCTCCTCCACCACGAAGGAGCCGTGCCCGGCGTCGAACCGGTACACCTCGTGCGGCTTGCCCAGTTCGCGCAGCCGGTCGATGTAGCGGTCGATCTGCCGGATCGGGCAGCGCGGGTCGTTCTCCCCGGCGAGGATGAGCACCGGCGCCGCCACGTCCTGCACGTAGCTGATCGGCGAGGAGCGCGCGTAGAGCTCGGGCACCTCGTCCGGGGAGCCGCCGAACATGGAGCGGTCGAAGGCGCGCAGCGCCTCCATCTCGTCGGCGTAGGCGGCGGTGTAGTCGGCGATGGGCACCGCGGCGATGCCCAGCGTCCAGTCCTGCGGCCGGGTGCCCAGGCCGAGCAGGGTCAGGTAGCCGCCCCAGGAGCCGCCCTCCAGCACCAGGCGGTCCGGGTCGGCCAGGCCGGTGCGGACCGCCCAGTCGCGCACCGCGGTGATGTCCTCCAGCTCGGTGAGGCCGACCCGCCGCTCCAGGGCGTCCCGCCAGGCGCTCCCGTAGCCGGTGGAGCCGCGGTAGTTGGCCCGGACCACGGCGAACCCGTGGTCGACCCAGGCGGCGACGTCGGAGGAGAAGGAGTCGAAGTCCTGCGCCTGCGGCCCGCCGTGCACCAGGAACACGGTGGGGTAGGGGGCCTCGCCCTCCTCCGGTACCGAGATCAGGGTGTGCACCGGGCCGCCCGGGCCCTCCACCTCGGCGTCGCGCACCGGGACCGACGGCGGGGCGGCGGTCCCCGGCGGGGAGAGCACCACGCCCCCGGCGGTGCTCCGCACCACCGGGGGCAGCGCCGAGCTGGACCAGGAGTACTCGACGGTGCCGTCCGGGCGGGCCGCGGCCGCCGCCACCACGCCGGGCGGGGTGTCCAGCCGCTCGGTCCGGCCGGTCTCCAGGTCGTGCAGGTGCAGGGTGGTGCGGGCGCGGTGGTCGGCGGAGACCAGCAGCGAGCGGCCGTCCGGGGTCCACCCGGCGGACAGGTCCCCGGGCAGGCCCAGGTCGATCTCGCGCTCCTCGCCGGTGACCGGGTCCCACACCAGGGGCTCGGTCCGGCCGCGGCGCTCGTGCAGCACCAGCAGCCGGCGCCCGCCGGGCTCGAAGGCGACCGGGGTGAGGTCCTTGCCGGGGCCGTCCCACAGCTCGGCGACGGGCTCGGCGGCCTCACCCGCGATCCGGTAGACCCGCGCGGCCATGTGCCGGGAGTCGCCGTGCTCGCTGTGCCCGATGGCGAAGAGGGACTCGTCGTCGGACATGGCGGCGAGGAAGCCCTCCTCGCGGTGGGTGTAGAGCACGGCCGGCGGGGTGCCGGGGCGGACCAGGTGGACGCTGAAGCCGTCGTCGGTGGAGCGCCCGACCAGGGAGCAGGAGGTGCCCAGGGCGAGCCCGCCGATGTAGGAGGGGGCGAGGCCGGGGGCGGCCTCCTCGTCCGGGCCGCCGCCGAACGGCTGCCGCCGCCAGACGCCGAACTCGTCGCCGTCGGTGTCGGCGAACCACCACAGCCAGGCCCCGGTGGGGTCGAGGGCGCCGGTCTCGGTACCGTGGTGCCGCTTGGTGGCCTGGCGCTGCTCGCCGGTGCCGCGGTCCCAGGTGTAGAGCTCCCAGGTGCCGCTGGAATTGCTGCGGTAGAGGGAGTGGTCGGGGGCCTTCTCGGCCCAGGAGGGAAGACTGATCCTGCCCGCTCGGAAGCGATCCTGCCAACGCTCGCCCATGCTTCCAGTAAAGCAGCGGAGCGCGGCCGGGCGGGGCCGAATCGTCGAGTCGCCTTGACCACTCCCGGTCGAATCGGTACATCCCCGCCGACCTGGTGGGGAGGGCGCGGCCGGGGGCCGCGGGCGGTTCCGGGGGACGGCCCGGAGGGGCCGCAGGGGAGTACGGCGGCGGAGAAGGGGCGGATCCATGGCGGAACCGGCGTCGGTGCGGGAGCTGATCGCCGCGGTCGAACGCGGCGAGCGGCGGAAGTACCTGTTCTTCTGGGGGCACCGGCCGCGCCGGGACGGCGCCCCCGGCCCCGGCTGCCTGAGCCAGTGGTGGCCGGCGGACTTCACGGTGGACGGGACGGGGTACCGCTCCGCGGAGCACTGGATGATGGCCGGCAAGGCCCGGCTCTTCGATGACGGGCGCGCGCTGGACCGGGTGCTGGCCGCGTCCTCCCCGGCCGAGGCGAAGAACGCCGGGCGCGAGGTCCGCGGCTTCGACGAGGAGCGCTGGCGGGAGCACCGGTTCGGGCTGGTGGTCGAGGGGTCGGTGCACAAGTTCGGGCAGAACCCGGAGATCGGCGGCTACCTGGTCGGGACCGGGGGCCGGGTGCTGGTGGAGGCCAGCCCGCTGGACCGGATCTGGGGCATCGGGCTGGCCGCCGACGACGAGCGGGCCGCGGACCCGGCCCGGTGGCGCGGCGAGAACCTGCTGGGGTTCGCGCTGATGGCGGCCCGGGCGCGGCTCGCGGCCGGGGGCCTCACGCCGGAAGCGGACGCCGCCACTCCATAGGCACCAGGATCCGCTCGGACGGGCTGCCGTTCCAGTCCGGTTCCAGGCCGGCCTCGGCCAGTGCGG
>NZ_ANBB01000058.1 GCF_000341105.1 Nocardiopsis potens DSM 45234 | reverse complement strand
CCCCGCCCACCCTCTTCAGCTCCGCTGATCGGGTGTTCGTTCCGGCCTCAGAAGACCGCCGCCCGGGCCCGGGATCGTTGACCCCGCTCCAGGCGACTCGGACGACTATAGCCGCAAGGTGAACCCCTGACAAACCAGCGCCGGACGGCGCCGGACGGCGCCTTCGGCCCCCGGCGTCAGCCCTCCAGCAGGTACCCGCTGCCGGTTCCCGGGGCCGCGTAGAGCCAGTCGACCTCCAGGGAGACGACCGCCACCGACGCCGGCGGGAAGGAGACGAAGGTTCCCCCGTCGACGAACGCGGAGGCGAGCTGGGCCACCGCGGGGTTGTGTCCGACCAGGAGCAGGGTGCCCACTTCCCGGGGGACGGCGTTGACGAGGTCGAAGAGGGTGTCCACGTCCGCGGCGTAGGCGGCGTCCTCGTATTCGGCCTCGAAGCCGGGGGCCGGCCCGTCGGGCATCTCCCCCAGGGCGAGTTCCAGGGTCTCCCGGGTGCGCGCCGCGGTCGAGCAGATCGCCAGGTCCGGGAGGAGGCCGGCCTCGGCCAGCCGCAGTCCCACCGCGCGCGCCTGGGCGCGGCCCTTCCCGGTGAGGCGGCGCGCGTGGTCGTCGCCCCCGGTGCCGTGCTCCGCCTTCGCGTGGCGGAGGATCACCAGGCGCCCGCTCACGGCGACAGCACCGTGGCGATGATCGCGAGCACCGCCATCATGCCCAGCATGATCCCGAGGACCACGACCAGGCCTTTCATTCCGGACACGTCGGCTCTTCCCTTCCCTGCGGCTCCGCGGCGCTCCTGAGAACCGCGCCGCACCACCAGCCTATGGACATCATGCGGGAGGGGCCGCCCGGATCCTCTGTTCCGGGCGGCCCCTCCGCCGCTTCGCCGCTTCGCCGCAGGGCGGTCCTCAGTCCTTGGACCCGCCCTCGGAGACCGGCGCCTCGTCCTCGCTCGACGGGCGGGCGGACGCGGAGCCGTTGTGCTGCGCCGCGCCGACCGCGTCGCGCTCCTCGTCCTTGCCGCCGTCCGCGGCCGGCTCCTCCACCGGGGCGGAGGCCTCGGAGGAGCCGACGGCGGGGCTCTCCTCCCGGGCGGCGGGGACCGACGGGGCCGCGGCCTCGTCGCCGCCGCGCCGCTTGGACCAGAGCACCGCGCCGACGATCAGGGCGACCGCGACCGCGGTGACGCCGACCCGCAGGGCGGTGTTGTCGGCGTAGAGCACCACGCTCGGCGCGATGATCAGCGCCACCAGGTTCATCACCTTCAGCAGCGGGTTGATCGCCGGGCCGGCGGTGTCCTTGAACGGGTCGCCGACGGTGTCGCCGATGACGGTGGCCTCGTGCGCCTCGGAGCCCTTGCCGCCGTGGTGGCCGTCCTCGACCAGCTTCTTGGCGTTGTCCCAGGCGCCGCCGGAGTTGGCCAGGAAGACGGCCATCAGGGTGCCCGCGGCGATCGCGCCGCCGAGGAACGCGCCGAGCGGCGCGTAGCCGAGGGCGAAGCCGACCGCGATCGGGGTGAGCACCGCGAGCAGGCCCGGGGTGACCAGCTCGCGCAGCGAGTCCCGGGTGCAGATGTCGACCACCCGGGCGTACTCCGGCTTCTCCGTGCCGTCCATGATCCCGGGGCGGGTGCGGAACTGCTCGCGCACCTCGCGGACCACGCGGCCGGCGGCCCGGCCGACGGCCATGATCGCCACGCCGGAGAACATGAAGACGACGGCGGCGCCGATGATCACGCCGACCAGCACGTTGGGCTGGTCGATGGAGAGGCTGAAGGTGCCCGCGGCATCGCCGAGCGCGCCCTCCACCGAGGTGCGGAAGGCGCCGAACAGCGCGGTCGCGGCGAGCACCGCGGTCGCGATGGCGATGCCCTTGGTGATCGCCTTGGTGGTGTTGCCGACCGCGTCCAGGCTGGTGAGCGCGTCGGCGCCGCTGCCCTCCACGTCGCCGGACATCTCCGCGATGCCCTGGGCGTTGTCCGAGACCGGCCCGAAGGTGTCCATCGCGACGATGACGCCGACCGTGGTCAGCAGGCCGGTGCCGGCCAGCGCCACCGCGAACAGGCTGACCGTGATGGAGACGCCGCCGATGACGAAGGCCGCGTACACCGCGCCGGCGATGAGCAGCGCGGAGTAGACCGCCGACTCCAGGCCGACCGAGATGCCGGAGAGGATGACGGTGGCCGCGCCGGTCTGCGAGCTCTCCCCGATCTCCCGCACCGGGCGCATCGTGGTCTCGGTGAAGTAGCCGGTGAGCAGCTGGATGGCGGCGGCCAGCAGCAGCCCGACCAGGACCGCGCCGATCGCGATGATCCGGGGGTCGCCCTCCAGCGCGGCGATCTCCTCGCCGACCCCGGTGAGCTCGGAGAAGGAGGAGGGCAGGTAGGCGAAGGCGGTCCCGGTCACCAGCAGGGCCGAGATGACCGCGGAGATGAAGAAGCCGCGGTTGATCGCCGCCATCGCGTTCTTGTCCCGGGCCCGCGGGGCGACCACGAAGATGCCGATCATCGCGGTGATGACGCCGATCATCGGCACCAGCAGCGGGAAGACCAGGCCCTCCACGCCGAAGGCGACCCGGCCCAGGATGAGCGAGGCCACCAGCACCACGGCGTAGGACTCGAAGAGGTCGGCGGCCATGCCCGCGCAGTCGCCGACGTTGTCGCCCACGTTGTCGGCGATGGTGGCGGCGTTGCGCGGGTCGTCCTCCGGGATGCCCTGCTCGACCTTGCCGACCAGGTCGGCGCCGACGTCGGCGGCCTTGGTGAAGATGCCGCCGCCGACCCGCATGAACATGGCGAGCAGTGCGGCGCCGAAGCCGAAGCCCTCCAGCACGATGGGGGCGTCGCCGCGGTAGACCAGCACGACGATGGCCGCGCCCAGCAGGCCGAGGCCGACGGTGAACATGCCGGCCACGCCGCCGGTGCGGAAGGCGATCCGCATGGCGCGGTGCTCGCCGGCCTGGCCGCCCTCCCGGGCCGCGGCGGCGACCCGGACGTTGCCCCGCACCGCCAGCCACATTCCGATGAATCCGGTCAGTGCGGAGAAGACCGCGCCGACCGCGAAGAAGAGCGACCGCCCGTACCGGACCGCTTCGCTGTCCGCGGGGAGCAGCAGAAGGAGCAGCGGAATGACGACGACGAAAACGATCAGGGTGCGGAACTGGCGTTTGAGATACGCCCCCGCACCCTCTTGAACGGCGAGCGCGATGTTCTGCATCCGCTCCGTTCCCTGGCCGGCGGAGAGAACTTCACGCACCAGGGCGCCGGCGACGGCGAGCGCGAGCAGCGCCACCGCCAGGACCACCACGACGAGCGTGAAATTCATGCCGTCCAAGGCGAGAGCCGGGCCGTTGTCAACGGCGAGGCTGCTGAGCCCAGACAATCCGTCCTCCTACGAGACGGGCACGTTCCGGCCCCGCGAGGGCGCGCCGCCACCCGGAACGGGCCCGTGGGAGCGGCCCGACGGCGCACGAAGCAGGGTCATGCGGGTGCCACCACCATTTACAGCTTTTTCCGGTCACCGATTCCGCTGTTTTCAACGGGCACGATGTTCCGGGATTCTACGCATCGGAGGGTTGAAATGTGAGGGCCGGGTCCAGAGTTACCGCGTCCACGCGGAATATGTGACCCGCCGGTGATCTTCCAGGTAGGATATTTACCTATATAGGCGACGTCATTCCCTATTCAACGCGCCTGGAAACCTCTGACATGAAATGCGGAGGAAATTCCCAAAGCCCCATTCAACGGGCAGAGGCCCCATCCGTCCCGTTGTTCCCCCGCGCCGCACGGCCCCCGGCGGCACCGCCGGCGCTCCCGCGCACGGCTCCCGAACGCAGCAAACCGGACCGCGGCGCGCGGCGCCACCGATTCGCCCGATGTGTGGCCCAGCACACCCCGCCGTCCGCCCCTCCGCGCTGATCTCGGCGCCGTCGCCGTCTCGAAGCCGGTCGAGACCGCGGCGACGCCGGGATCAACGGGGGGAGGCGGGGTCAGCGGCGGAGCCGCAGGCCGGCCGGGTCCACCGGGGCGTCCGCCCCGGCCTCCACCGCGTCGGCGACCGTGCGCGCGAAGGCCGCGGCGCCCGCCGCGTCGACGCCGGACGGGGCGCCGGGGGCGAACGGCTCCACCGCGCCGGCGCCGCGGCGCAGCAGCCGCGCCGCCCCGACCCGGTTGCCGCGCTGGGCGTGGGTCAGCCCCACGGCGATCTGCGCCAGGCCGCGCCAGAGCTCGCGCTCGGGCCCCTCGACGCCCTTCCACACCGCTTCCAGGACCTCGTGGGCGTGGAAGGCGTACCCCTCGTCCAGCAGGCGCTGCGCCTCGTCCAGCCCTTCCTCCGGGGCGAAGACCGCGTCGTCGGGAACCCGCGGCACCCCGGGCGAGCCGTAGGGCAGCGGCCGGCCGTAGCGGTCCCGGGGGCGCTGGTTCTGCGCCCTCCCGTCGGCGTTGCGATCGCGTGCGCCCGGCTGCCCGTTCACGGCCCCTCCTCGGCTCTCCGCCCCCTGCATCACCGATTCTGCCCGGTCCGCTCCGGGCCCCAGTCGTCGGGTTCGGTGTCGCCCAGCCAGCCGAGCAGCGCGGCGTCGAACGCCTCCGGCCGCTCCTGGTGCGGGAAGTGCCCGGCGCCCCGGATCAGCCGCCACCGGTAGGGGGCGTCCACGTGCCGCCCGGAGCCGCGCGCCGCCCGCGGGAGCAGGAACGGGTCGCGCTCGCCGTGCACCTGGAGCACCGGGACGCCGATGGGGGCGCGCATCCGGCGCATGTAGCGGTGGCCGTCCGGCCGCGCCTGGGAGCGGAACAGCCAGCGGTGGTACTCCAGCGAGCAGTGCGCCGCGCCGGGGACGCCGAACGCCGCCCGGCAGTGCCGCTCGGTCTCGGGGTCCGGCCAGCCCGGCCGGGACCAGGAGCGGAGCAGCGCCCCGACGCGGGCGGCGCCGTCCGCGGCGAGCAGCCGCTCCGGCGCCATCGGCGCCTGGTGGGCGAGGAGGCCGCGCGCCGCCCAGGCCTGGGCGGGGGAGGTGAGCACGGCCCGGCGGAGCCGGACCGGGTGCGGGGCGGAGACCACCGCGAGGCGCCGCATCACCCAGGGGAAGTAGCCGGCCATGGTCCAGGCGATCAGCCCGCCGGTTCCGTGCCCGACCACGGCGGCGTCGGCCGCGCCGAGCGCGCGGACCAGCCCGGCGGCGTCGGAGGCCGCGGTGATCAGGTCGTAGCCGCGCGGCGGCTTGTCGCTGGCGCCGATGCCGCGCAGGTCGGCGGCGACGGCCCGGTAGCCGGCCTCGGCGAGCGAGGCGAGCTGGCCGTGCCAGGTCCACCAGAACTGCGGGAAGCCGTGCAGCAGCAGCACGAGCGGGCCGTCGCCGGCCTCGGCGACGTGGAACCGGGTTCCGGCGGCGCTCACCGTGCGGTGCTTCCACGGCCCGTCGATGAGGACCGCCGATTCGTCGGTCGGGTCGGCCATGGGCGCGGGCGGGCTCCGGGCCCGGTCAGCGCTGGGAGGCCGGGCGGTCCCGGTCGAACAGCGCCGCGGTGTCGGCCATCGTGGCGCCGAACCCTTCGAGCCCGCGGATCTTCCGCAGGTGGAGCACGCCGATGCCGATCAGGATCGCCGCGACGACGAGGTAGATCACCGTGACGATGAGGAAGGACAGCGTGGCGGAGAGGCCGACCACCTCGTAGAAGAGGAAGCCCAGGGTGATCGAGCCGAGGACCAGGACCAGGTGGAGGAAGACGGCCGCGGCGACGAACAGCCCCGAGCCCTTGCCGACCTGCTTGGCGTCCCGGGCCAGTTCGAGCTTGGCCATCTCCAGTTCGAGCCGGACGAGCTTGGACATGCCGCCGCTCGCCTCGGAGACCAGCTGCCCGATGGACAGCTCCGCGGCGTCGTACTCGTCGGCCGGCCGGCCCTCCGACGGGTTGTCGGGCATCGCGGTCGCTCCCTTCCTTCCGCCGAACGTCCCCCGCATCTTTCCACATCCCCTGCCCCAGGGGTTCTCTGCGGCACACCCTTCACGGGCCCCGCGCCCCGGGCCGGGGTGCGCGGCGGGCCCCGGGAAGCCGTCCCCGGGGCCCGCCGCGCGCCGGTGGGGCGCTACTCGTCGTCACCGCCGGCCGAGCCGAACGCGTCCCTGATCGTCTTCATGGATCCGGCGTCGGTGAGCGTGGAGACGTCGCCCAGCTCCCGGTTCTCCGCGACGTCGCGGAGGAGGCGGCGCATGATCTTGCCGGACCGGGTCTTGGGCAGCTCCGGGACGACCATGATCTTGCGCGGCTTGGCGATCGGGCCGAGCGAGGAGGCGACGTGGTCGCGGAGCTCCTTGAGCAGGGCCTCGCCGCCGTCGCCGGCCTCGCCGCGCAGGATCACGAAGGAGACGATGGCCTGGCCGGAGACCGGGTCCTTGGCGCCCACCACGGCGGCCTCGGCGACCGCGGAGTGCGAGACCAGGGCCGACTCCACCTCGGTGGTGGAGATGTTGTGCCCGGAGACGAGCATGACGTCGTCGACCCGGCCGAGCAGCCAGAGGTCGCCGTCCTCGTCCTTCTTGGCGCCGTCGCCGGGGAAGTAGAGGCCGTCGAACCGGGACCAGTAGGTGTCCTTGTACCGCTCCGGGTCGCCCCAGATGCCGCGGAGCATGGACGGCCACGGCTCGCGGACGACGATGTAGCCGCCCTCGCCGTCGCCGACCGGTTCGCCCTTCTCGTCGACGACGTCCACCGCCAGGCCGGGCAGCGGGCGCATGGCGGCGCCGGGCTTGCCCTCGGTGACCCCGGGCAGCGGGCTGACCATGATCGCCCCGGTCTCGGTCTGCCACCAGGTGTCCACCACCGGGGTGCGGTCGCCGCCGATGTGCTTGCGGTACCAGACGTAGGCCTCGGGGTTGATCGGTTCGCCGACCGAGCCGAGGATGCGCAGGCTGGACATGTCGAACCGGGCCGGGATCTCCGCGCCCCACTTCATGAAGGTGCGGATCGCGGTGGGCGCCATGTAGGCGATGGTCACCCTGTACTTCTCGACGATCTCCCAGAACCGGCCCTTGTGCGGGGTGTCCGGGGTGCCCTCGTACATGACCGAGGTCGCGCCGTTGGAGAGCGGCCCGTAGACGATGTAGGAGTGCCCGGTCACCCAGCCGATGTCGGCCGCGGTCCAGAACACGTCGGTCTCCGGCTTGATGTCGAAGACCGCCCAGTGCGTGTAGGAGACCTGGGTGAGGTAGCCGCCGGTGGTGTGCAGGATGCCCTTGGGCTTGGCGGTGGTGCCGCTGGTGTACATGATGTACAGCGGGTGCTCGGCGTCATGGCCCTCGGCGGCGTGCTCGGTGCTCTGCCGGTCGACGATGTCGTGCCACCACACGTCGCGGCCCTCGGTCCAGTCGACCTCCTGGCCGGTGCGCCGGACCACCAGCACGTGCTCGACCGCGGGGCGCTCGGCGACCGCCTGGTCGACCGCGGGCTTGAGCGAGCTGGGCGCGCCGCGCCGGTACCCGCCGTCGGCCGTGACGACGACCTTGGCCGCGCTGTCGTCGAGCCGAGTGCCCAGTGCGTCCACCGAGAAGCCGCCGAAGACCACCATGTGCACGGCGCCGATGCGGGCGCAGGCCAGCATCGCGACGACCGTCTCCGGGATCATCGGCATGTAGATGGCGACCCGGTCGCCCTTGGTCACGCCCAGTTCGAGCAGGGCGTTGGCGGCCTGGCAGACCATGTCCTTGAGCTGGGCGTAGGTGATGGTGCGGGTGTCGCCCGGCTCGCCCTCCCAGTGGTAGGCGACGCGGTCGCCCAGGCCCGCCTCGACGTGCCGGTCCAGGCAGTTGACCGCGACGTTGATCTCGCCGCCGGTGAACCACTTGGCGAAGGGGGGCTGCCAGTCCAGGACGGTGTCCCAGGGCTTCTCCCAGCGCAGCCGGCCGGCCTGCTCCGCCCAGAAGGCGGTGCGGTCTGCGGCGGCGGTCTCGTAGGCGTCGGCCTTCACGTTGGCCGCTGCGGCGAGGTCTGCGGGCGGAGGAAAGCGACGCGACTCGTGAAGCAGATTGGACAGGGCCTCTTGCCCCTGCGAAGTCTCAGCCACCGGTGCACAGCTCCTTTAAGCGTCTCGAAGGCCGTTGCCGACGTATGTACTGAATCACGTGGCGGGGCCCACTCCATCAACCGGGTGGCCGGTGCGACAAGTGCCCGCAGGTGCGAAAACGCCCGGGCGGGGGTTACTCGCGCGTAGCCTTCACGTAGGGTTGGGGCCGTGAACGCGGTGACAGCAGATCCGCTGCAGCGGATCGCGGAACTTCCCGGTGTCGGCGAGGCGGTCGAGGAGACCCGGACCGTCGTCGACCGGCTCCTCGGCCATCGGGTGCTGCGGCGGCGCAGCGCCGACGTCTCCCTTGAGTCCGCGCTGCGCGGCGCGCACGCGTCGGCGGTGCTGGACGGCTCCCGGGCCGAGCTGGAGGAGGTCCGCTCCGGCGCCGCGGACGACCCGCTGATCAAGGGCGCGCTGCGGGTCTCCGGCGAGCTCGGCCAGCTGGTGGACGTCTGGCGGAAGGCGCCCCGGCAGGTGCTGGCCCGGCTGCACACGCTGGCCGCCGCGGACGGGGTCGGCGCCGACGCGCTCGGCCGGCCGCGCGCCGCCGGGGAGCCGGCGCAGGACCCGCTCGGCCTCGGCGAGCCCCCGTCCCCCGGGGCGGTGGCCGCGCGCCTGGACGGCCTGGACGGGCTGCTGGACGCGCACGCATCGGTGCCCGCGCTGGTGGTGTCGGCGGTCGTGCACGGCGAGCTGCTGGCGCTGCGCCCGTTCGGCTGGGGCGACGGGCTGGTGGCGCGGGCCGCCGGGCGGCTGACCCTGATCGACCGCGGGCTGGACCCGAAGTCGCTGGTCCCGCCGGAGCTGGGCCACCGGCAGCGGCGCGAGGAGTACGCCGAGGCGCTGCGCGGGTACACCACCGGCACCCCGGAGGGGGTCGCCGCCTGGGTGGTGCACTGCTGCACCGCGGTCGCCGACGGCGCCCGGGACTCCCTGGCCACCTGCGAGGCGCTCAAGCGCGGCTAGGCGCGCCGCCCCGGTGCGCCGTTCACGCGGCCGATCGGCGGTCGCCCTCCCGGTGCGGCGGCGGTCGATGCGGACCGGGCGCCGGCCGCGCTCCGCCCCCTGTTCCGGGATCGGCGGGTACGGGCGGGCCCGGTGGGGAAGCGGGGAAGGGCTGCCGCCCCCGCACCGGCGCAGGTCTCGGTTGGGTCACATCCCGAACACGGCGAACGGCGCTCCCCGCATCCGCCACGGGTGCGGACGGAGCGCCGCCGCGAGCACGTCGCCCCGGGCTATCAAGCGTGCTCCATACCTGGTCCGACCAGGAGCGACCTGGTCTGGACGGGCCTTCCGCGGCCTGAGTGACGCGTGGGTACCCGGTTGCCGTGCCCAGTGGGTCCTCACCCACCTCCTGTCTTCTTTTGTACGCCTGATCAGGCACTTTGGAAAGAGGGGCGGAGTCTCCGTTCCCCTCCTCCGCTCGCCGCCCGCGTGGTAACGTTGCGTATCGGATTTGTTACCTCGACCGAGCGCCTGCGCCGCTCGCGGGCGTCCCCTCTCCTCTTCTGCCCGTGACCGGCCGCCCTGTGCGCCGACCGACCCGGACCTCTCCTGGAACGGAGCCGGCTCTACCCCCCCGGAGCCGGACCGCGGACGGCCCCCGCCCTCCCCCCGGCGGGGGCCGTCCTTGTCCACAGCCCCGTTCGTCCACAGGGCCCCGATCGCCTCTTTCCGGTCCGCGGCCCCCTGGGCGATGGTCGGGCCATGAACGACGCACCTCCCGCCCGCCCCCTGCTCGCCACCGCCGACCCCGATCTCCTGGACGACCTGCTCCGGCTGGCCGCCGCCGCGTCCGTGGAGGTCTCCGTCGCGGACTCCGCCGCCCTGGCCGGGCGGGACTGGGGCCGCGCCCCGCTGGCCGTGGTCGGCGGCGACCTGCTGGCCGGCCTCGCCGAGCTGGAACCGGACCGGCACCCCAACGCGGTCGTCGCGCTGCGCGGGGAGCCGGACGGCACCGGCCCGCCCGCCGAGGCCGACGCGCTGCGCATCGGCGCCCGGGCCCTGCTCCGGCTGCCCGAGGACGAGGAGCGGCTGGCCGGCCTGCTGGCCGATTCCGCGCAGCACCGCGCCGGGCCGTGCGCGGTCCTCGCCGTGCTGGGCGGCCGCGGCGGCGCCGGGGCCAGCGTGCTCTCGGTCGCGCTCGCCCTGGCCGGGGTGCGCGCCGGGCTGCGCACCGCGCTGCTGGACGCCGACCCGCTGGGCGGCGGGCTGGACCTGCTCTGCGGCGGGGACTCCCTGGGCGGCACCCGGTGGGACGCCCTCGTCCCGCGCGAGGGCCGGATGAGCTGGGACGCACTGCGCGGTGTGCTGCCGTCGGTGCGCGGCTGCCCGCTGGTCACCTGGCCGCGCGGGCCGGCCGCGGAGGTCCCGCCGGCCGCGCTGCGCGCGGTGCTGGGGGCCGCGGCGCTCGGCTGCGACCTGGTCCTGCTGGACCTGCCCCGCTCCCTGGGCCCGTGCGCGGAGGAGGCGCTGCGCCGCTGCACCGCCGCCCTGCTGGTGGTGCCGGCCGACTTCCTGGCGGTCATGGCCGCCTACCGGGCGGTGCCGGCGCTGCGCGCCCTGGCCGCCGCCCCTTTCCTGGTCACCCGGGGTGCGGACGCCTCGCTGCCCGGGGCGGCGGTCGCGTCCGCGCTGGAGCTGCCGCTCCTCGGCGACGTTCCCGACGACCCCCGGCTGGGCCGCGCCCTGGACCGGGGCGACCTGCCCGGGGCGCGGCCGTCGTCGGTACTGGCCCGCGCCGCCGACCGCCTGCTGGCGGCGGCCCGCACCGGGGAGGCGGCCCGATGCTGACCCCGGTGCACGGCCCCCTGCGGTGCATGGGGGCCGGTGGCCCCGCGTCCGCCCAGGGGCGCGGGCGGCCCGTCCACGTGTCCGTCCGGCATGGCGTCCCCCGGCCGCAGAACCGGCGGCCAGGACCCGGGAGACCCTCTGCCGCCCGGGCCCGCGAGCGGCGCCTCCGTACGCCTCCCGGCAGGGAAGGCCGGCGGTCGGAGACCGGAGGCCCCTCGGCGCCCCAGGGCATCGGGCGGTGCCCCGGCGCCCGGCTGCGGGCCCGGTGCAAGGGGGCCGGTTCGCGTCCGCGAGGGTGGGGCGTCCGTGCATCGGTGTACCGGGGGCGCCGTGCCGGAGCGCCGCCTTGGCGGGCGGGGCGCCGGCCGGTGGCCGGTCCGCTCTCCGGTCCTGCCGGTGCGGCGCCCGCTCCTCGGGCGGGGCGGCGCCGGGGCGGCCGTCCGGCCCGTCCCCGGGAAGGCGGTGGCCGGTGAACGCGCCGCGACCGGGGCCCGGGCTGGTGGAGGCGGTCCGTACCCGGTTGGCCCGCGACGGGGTGGAGCCCAGTCCGGCCCGGGTGGCCGCGGCGCTGCGCGCCGAGGGCGGGGTGCTCGGCGACGCCGAGGTGCTGGAGGTGGTCCGGGCGCTCCGTGCCGAGCTGTCCGGCGCCGGGCCGCTGGAGCCCCTGCTGGACGACCCGGAGGTCACCGACATCCTGGTGAACGGCCCGGAGGAGGTGTGGATCGACGGCGCCGGCGGGCTCCGCCCGGCCGGGGTCCGCTTCTCCGGCGAGGAGGCGGTGCGCGGGCTGGCCCGGCGGCTGGCCGCGCAGGCCGGGCGGCGGCTGGACGCCTCCGCCCCCTGGTGCGACGCCCGGCTGCCGTCCGGTGCCCGGTTCCACGCGGTGCTCCCGCCGATCGCCCCGGAGGGGGCGTGCCTGTCGCTGCGCATCCCGCCGCGGCACGGCTTCGGCCTGGCGGAGCTGAGCGCGCGCGGGGCGCTGCCGCCGGCCGCGTCCCGGCTGCTGGCCGCGCTGGTCCGGTCCCGGGCCGCCCTGCTCCTCACCGGCGGCACCGGGAGCGGGAAGACGACCCTGCTCTCCGCCCTGCTGTCGCTGGCCGACCCGGGCGAGCGCCTGGTGCTGGTGGAGGACTCCTCCGAGCTCCGCCCGGACCACCCGCACGTCGTCCGGCTGCAGGCCCGCCCGGCCAACATCGAGGGCACCGGCGAGGTCACCCTGGACCAGCTGGTCCGCCAAGCGCTGCGGATGCGCCCGGACCGGCTGGTGGTCGGCGAGGTGCGCGGCCCGGAGGTGGTGTCGCTGCTGGCCGCCATGAACACGGGCCATGAAGGGGGCGCGGGGACTCTGCATGCCAACGCCGCCGCGGAGCTGCCCGCCCGGATCGAGGCGCTGGCCTGCGCGGCCGGGCTGGGGCGGGAGGCCGCGCACGGCCAGCTGTGCGCGACGCGGGCGGTGGCGGTGCACATGGTGCGCGGTCCGGACGGGCGGCGGGCGCCGTCCGAGGTCTGCGTGCTGCGCCGGGGCCCCGACGGCCTGGCCGCGGCGGTGCCGGCGGTCCGCTTCGACGCCGCCGGCGGGTGGGCCGAGGGGGAGGGCCACCCCGACCTGGCGGCCCGGGTGGGCACCGGGTGGAGGGAGGACCGGTGAGCGGGTGGTGGCCGCTGGCGTCGGGGCTGCTCGGCCTGGTCGCGCTGGCCTTCCTGCCGCCCCGGGGGCTGCTCCGGTTGCGGGCCGCGGTGCGGCGGCCGGCCCGGCGCCGGGCCGGCGTCCTGGCGTCCGCGGCCGCCCGGGCGCGGGCCCGGGCGGCCGCGGCGACCGGCCGTTCCCGGGTCCGGGGGCGGCGGGCGACGGTGGCGCTGTGCCGGGTGTTCGCCGCGGAGCTGCGCTCCGGACGCCCGCCGGGGCCCGCGCTGGCGTCGGCCGCCGGGGAGGCCGAGGCGGTCGGCGCCGCGGGGATGGCCGCGGTCGCCGCGGCTGGCCGGGGCGGTGCCGACCCCGGTGGCGCGCTGCGCCGGGCCGCTGCCGCCCCCGGGTGCGCCGGGATGGCGCGGCTGGCCGTCTGCTGGGCGGTGGCGGCCCGGTCCGGCGCCGGCCTCGCCGGCGTCGCCGAGCGCCTGGCCGCCGCCCTCGACCTGGAGGAGGGCCGGCGCCGGGAGCTCTCCGCCCAGCTGGCCGGCCCGCGCACCACCGCGCTGCTGCTGGCGGTGCTGCCCGCGGCGGGCCTGGGGATGGCCGGCGCGATGGGCGGCGGCCCGGTGGCGTTCCTGTTCACCACCCCCGCGGGCCTGGGCTGCCTGGCCGCCGGGGCGGCCCTGGACGCCGCCGGCCTCTACTGGGTGCACCGCATGGTGCGCCGCTCCCTGGACGAAGGCGGCCTCCGGTGAGCCCGCCGCCGGGGCGCCGGGGGCGGCCGGCCTGCGCTCCGCCGCCGGGACGCCCCCAGGGCCCGGGAGGCGGTGCCGGTGGTGTGCGGGAGGCGCCGTGCTGCTGCTGATCGCGGTCGCGCTGCTCGGCGGGGCCGCCGTGCGCCTGCTGCTGTTCCCCGGGACGTCGGTGGGGCGGCTGCGGCTGGCCGCGGCGGTGCCCGGCCGGACGGCGGTGCGGGCGCGGCCGGGGGCGCGGCGCGGCCGGGCGGCCGGACGGGTCGCGGCGGTCGCGGTGCTGTGCGCCCCCGCCGCCGCGCTGTGGGCGGTCGCCGGGGCCGGCCCGGCGGTCCTGCTGGGGGTGCCGGCGGGGGCGGCCCTGTGGTGGGGGCTGCGGCGCACCGCGGGGGCCGGGGAGCGGGAGCGCGCCGCCCGGATCGCGGCGGATCTCCCGCTCGCGCTGGATCTGCTGGCGGCGGGGGTGCGGGCCGGGGGCGCGCCGGTGGAGGTGCTGTCCGTGCTCTCCACCGCGCTGGACGGGCCGCTGGGGCGGCTGCTGGGCGAGATCGCCGAGCGGCAGCGGCTGGGCGCCGACCCCGCGGAGGCCTGGGCGGCGGGGGGAGCGCCGGAGCCGGCCGCGGTGGGGCGGGCGCTGGCCCGCGCGGCGGAGAACGGCTCCCCGTTGGCCGATCTGCTGGAGCGGCAGGCCGCCGAGGCGCGGTCGGAGGCGCACGGCAGGGCGCTGGAGCGGGCCCGGCGCACCGCGGTGCTGGTCGTCGCCCCGCTGGGGCTGTGCTTCCTGCCCGCCTTCGTGCTCATCGGGGTGGTCCCCCTCGTCGCCGGCCTGCTCGGCGGCCTCGCCCCGCCGTGACCGGCGCCGGCCCCGGTAGCGGGGCGGGAACCGGGGCCAGCCGACGGTCAGCCGGAGGACGATGACGGCCGCGGTGAGCAGCGGGGCGGCCCATGCGGCGGCGGTGGCCAGCGGGTCGCCGAGGGCCGCCCGGGGCGCCAGGTGCCCGTATTCGACGCGCGGGGCGGGGCCGGAGCGGGTCGGCGGTTCCGCCCGGGGCGCGGAGGGGGTGCGGGACGGGGAGGGCTCCGCGGACCGGGACGGCGACGGGGAGGGGGAGGGCGACGGCGGGGCCGGGGACGGGTCGCCGTCCTCCCCGGAGGAGGACCGCGGTTCGGGGGTCCGGGGCCGGGCGGCGGGCTCATCGGGGAGGTCGGGTTTGCGCGGCGGCACCGGGGGCGGTGCCGGCCGGGCGGGCGGCGGCTCCGGCGGGCTCTCCTCGGCGGGGGTCTCGGTGGGGGCCGCCGGGGAGGAGCACTCGGGCCCGACCGGGGGCGCGGTGGGCGTCGGTTCGGGGGCGAGGGCGCCGCACAGCGCGCACAGCAGCGGCACCGCCCGCGAGGTCAGGGATCGGCGTGTCCTGGGCGGCATGCCGCCGTCCTCCTCTTCCGCTTCGTCTTCCTCGGATGGCCGAAGGGCCGTGCCGACGCACCTGCGGCGGGCCGACGGGGACTCCGCCCCGCCGCAGAGCACCGGCGGCACCGCCTCCTGAGCGGGCCCGGCCCGGGGGCGGTGCCCGGCCCCGGCTCGGGGCGGCGGTGGTCTTCGGCGACCGGTCGGGAGGGAGGAGGCGGGCCGACCCGGGCATCGGCTTCGGCGTGGAAGGGGCCGGGACGGGACGGAGCGGCGCCGGGGCGTGCTCTCGCGGGCTCTGTTCGCGGCTCCGGGGCGGGGCGGTGTGCCGTCGGGGGCGGCGGTGCTCGGCGCCGTGGTGCCGGGGGCCGGGGCCGGGCCGCCGGCCGGGAGTGGGGTGGCGGGGCCGGCTCGGGCGCGGGCGGTGATGGGGGCGGGCCAGGTGCGGGCGGGCAGGGCCACCTCGACGGCGGCGGTGGGGCCGGAGACACGGCAGTCGGTGAGGTCCGCGCCGTTCTCCGCGGCGGTCCGGGCCGCGGCGGCGCAGGCGGCTTCGGGGCCCTCGACGGCGCGGGCCGCCGCGGCCAGGGCGGAGAGGTCGGCCGCGGCGGCGGCGCGGTGCCGGTCGGTGCGGACGCCGCCGACGGTCACCGCGACGGCCGCGGCGAACCAGAGCAGCATGCACAGGGTGAGCACCCACACCGTCCCGGATCCGGTGTCGCGGCGGGGCCGGGTCATGGCGGTGCCTCCGCGGTTCCGGGCTCCTCCGCCGCCTCCGCCGGTCCGGGCTCCTCCGGCGTGTCCGGTACCTCCGGTGCCGGCGGGGCGCCTTCCGCGGGCGCGGGGGCGCCCTCCTGCGGGTGGGCCGCGCCGACGCCCTCCAGCGGGGTGGCGGCGCGGCCGCCGACCTCGACCGGGGCCGGCAGCCCCGGGCCGAGGCGCACCCGGGCGGTGACCTCGACCCGGGCGTAGCCGCCGGAGCGGACGACGGAGGCGGACGCCCCGGGCGGGGCGGCCTCGGCGACCGCGGCGAGCACGGCCGACCGGTCGTCGCCGCGGGCCAGCGCCCTGGCACCGGCGCGGGCGGCGTCGACGCAGGCCAGGTGGGCCGCGACCGCTTGGATCGCGGCCAGGCACAGGGCGAGTACGGCGGCGAGCGCGGGCAGCGCGGCGGCGGTCTCCGCGGTGGCCTGCCCGCGTTCCCGGCGCGGATCAGCCGGCGGCCTGGAGCGCATCGATGACGATCCGGGTGAGCGCGTCGCGCACTTCGGCACTGGTCAGAATCGCGTAGAGAACCGCGGCGAAGGCCACCGCGGAAACGGTGCCCACCGCGTACTCGGCGGTGGACATTCCCCGGTCGGGGAAACGCGCCGCGGTGCGCGCGGGGCGGAGGGGGCGGGCGTGGTTCACTGGGACCTCCTGGGGCCGTTCCGGGCCGCGCGACGTGCTCGGAGCGCGCGGCACGGGTCCACGGTGGACCCGGAGGAGGCGAACCGGAATGGGAAATCCACGGCCTGTGGACAACCCGGGGAATCGCCCGCCGGATTACCCACAGGCTGTGAATTACGTTGTGGAAAACTTCGGCGGGCGGCTTTCCGCGCTTCCCTCTACCGGGGTTTCCGGTCCGCCGATCACGGAGCGATCACGGCCCGTTCCCGCGTCGTTCACCGCCGCGTCGAGCAGTGCGTCCAAGAGCCGCAGCGCCCCCGGCTTGCTCAGCGGATCGTTTCCGTTTCCGCACTTCGGAGACTGGATGCAGGAGGGGCAGCCGGACGCGCATTCGCAGTCGGCGATGGCCGCGCGGGTCGCCGCCAGCCACTCCCGAGCCGCCGCGTACCCCCGCTCCGCGAAGCCCGCGCCGCCCTCGTGGCCGTCGTAGACGAAGACCGTCAGCCGCCCGGTGTCGGCGTGCAGGGCTGTGGAAACCCCGCCGATGTCCCACCGGTCGCAGGTGGCGAAGAGCGGCAGCAGGCCGATCGCGGCGTGCTCGGCCGCGTGCGCCGCGCCGCGCAGCTCCACCCCCTCGGCGCGGAGCCGCTCGGCGGTCTCCGGGGCCAGCGTCCACCACACCGCGCGCGAGTCCAGCGAGCGCTCCGGCAGGTCCAGCGGCTGCTCGCCGAGGACCGTCCCGGTGCGCACGTCGCGTTTGAGGTAGCCGACCACCTGGCGGCCCACCCGGACATCGCCGAAGTGCACCTCGTGCGGCCCCCAGGAGCGCCGCTCCCGGGAGCGCAGCACCTCGATCTCGGTGACCTCCCGGGCCCAGGTCGAGTAGCCCGGCTCCGCCGCGCGGACCAGCGCCACCCGCTCCTCCAGGTCCAGCTCCTGCACCACGTGGCTCTCGCCCTGGTGCAGGTAGACCGCGCCCTCGTGCACCGTGCCGCAGGCCGCCGCCTCGTCGACGGTGCCGAGCAGCTGGCCGGTCTCGGCGTCCGCGATCTGCACCGGCGGGCCGCCGGCGCCCCGGATGTCGGCCAGGTCGCTCGCCCGCTCCCGGCGGGTCCAGAACCAGCCGCGGGGGCGGCGCCGGAGCAGGCCCCGGCGGACCAGGTCGGCCGCGACCTCCCCGGCCGCCGGGCCGAACAGCTCCAGGTCCTCCGGGGTGAGCGGCAGCTCCGCGGCGGCCGCGCACAGGTGCGGGCCGAGCACGTAGGGGTTGTCCGGGTCGATGACGGCGGCCTCCACCGAGCGGCCGAAGATCGCCTCCGGGTGGTGCACCAGGTAGGTGTCGAGCGGGTCGTCCCGGGCGACGAACACCGCCAGCGCGTCGGCGCCGCGCCGGCCGGCCCGCCCGGCCTGCTGCCACAGCGAGGCCCGGGTGCCCGGCCAGCCCGCCACCAGCACCGCGTCCACCCCGGTGATGTCCACGCCGAGCTCCAGCGCGTTGGTGGTGGCCAGCCCGAGCAGCCCGCCGCCGCGCAGCCCGTCCTCCAGCTCCCGGCGGTCCGCGGCCAGGTAGCCGGCCCGGTAGGCGGCGACCTTCTCGGCGAGGTCCGGGCGGCCGGCCTCGGCCAGCGTCCGCCGCGCGGTCAGCGCGACCACCTCCGCGCCCTGCCGGGAGCGGACGAAGGCCAGCGTGCGGACCCGGCGGGAGACCAGTTCGGCCAGGACGGCGGCGGTCTCCGCGGTGGCGGTGCGGCGCACCGGCGCGCCGCGCTCCCCCGTCTGCTCGGTGAGCTCCGGTTCGACCAGGGCGAAGTCGACGGCCGGGCGGGGCGAGCCGTCCTCGGTCACCGCGCGCACCGGCAGGCCGGTCAGCCGGGACGCGCTCTCCTCCGGGGCGCCGGTGGTGGCCGAGGCCAGGATGAACACCGGTTCGGCCCGGTACCGGGCGCAGACCCGGCGCAGCCGGCGCAGGATCTGGGCGACGTGCGAGCCGAACACGCCCCGGTAGTGGTGGGCCTCGTCGACCACGACGTAGCGGAGCCGGCGCAGGAAGCCCGCCCAGGAGGGGTGCCGCTCCAGCACCGCCCGGTGCAGCATGTCCGGGTTGGTGAGCACGTAGTTGGCGTGCGCGCGGACCCAGGCCCGCTCCTCGCGCGGGGTGTCCCCGTCGTAGACCGCGCCGATCAGCTCCGGCGGGCCCGCCTCGCGCACCGCGCGCAGCTGGTCGGCGGCGAGCGCCTTGGTGGGCGAGAGGTAGAGCACCGTCCCGCCGCCGATCACCGCCTCGGCCGCCGGGAGCAGGAAGGCCAGCGACTTCCCCGAGGCGGTACCGGTCGCTATGATCACGTTGTCGCCGGAGCGTGCCATGTTCGCGGCCGCCACCTGGTGCGACCAGGGGGCCTCGACGCCCGCGCCGGCCATCCTCCGCCGCACCGAGGACGGTGTCCATGCCGGCCACTCTTCGCTTACCGGTTCGCTACGTGCCAGCCGCTCCACATGTGTCACCTGCGGGTTCGGGGTATGGTCACGCCACGATCGCCCGAGTGTCGATTCCCACAGATCCACCTGGAGCCCTCCTTCGGCGCACCGGAACGGCGCAGTGGCAGGTGACCACCGGTTTCAGTGTGGCATCCGGGGGAAGGGACGCGCGGTGTCACGGTTTTCTCATGGGAAGCGGGAAGCCGGGACGTGAAAGCGTGGTTGAATGCCGCTCTGTGGGGTAACGCCCGGCACAGATCACTCGCGGTTTTTCGCGGTTCGGCGCTGGAGGACTAGTGGACTTGAAGCTGGATCACTACACCAAGGACGACACCGAGATCGTCGTCGTCGAGGGTGAGATCGACGTCTATACCGCGCCTCGGCTGCGTGAGCTCCTGATCGACCTGGTCAACAAGGGCAACTTCCACCTCGTGGTGAACATGGAGAAGGTGGAGTTCCTCGACTCGACCGGCCTCGGCGTGCTCGTGGGCGGCCTGAAGCGGGTGCGCGCCCACGACGGCACCCTGGACCTGGTCTGCACCCAGGAGCGGATCCTCAAGATCTTCCGCATCACCGGGCTGACCAAGGTCTTCGGCATCCATGAGTCGGTGCAGGAGGCCATCGACAAGCGCGCCGCCAAGTAGCCGGCCGCTTAGCGAGCGAGAAGATGGCCCTCGTCCAGCTCACGATCAGCGCGCTGCCCGCCCACGTGCGCACGGCCCGCCTGATGGCGACCGCCGTCGCGCGCCGGGCGGGCATCGCCGAATCCGCCCTCGACGAGATCAGGCTCGCCGTCGGTGAGGCATGCTCGCGCGCCGTGGAGGCGCACAGAGCGCACTGCCCCGGCCGGCCGATCGAGATCGAGCTCATCGACGGATCGGAGGCCAGGCCGCCCGGGCGCGGCGGGCCGACGATCCCCGCCCCGGCCAACGGCCGCGCCGCCAAGCGGTTCGAGGTCGTCGTCTCCGACCGGGCCCCGGCCAAGGAGCCCGACGCGGGCCGGGGCGCCCCCGCGCCCCTGGACGGCACCGCGAACGGCGTCTACCCGGGCGAGCACACCCCGCCCGGCGGCGTCTCCGGCCTCTCCCCCGACGTCGGCCTGGCGGTGATCATCGGGCTCGCCGACGAGGTGAGCATCGAGCCCGCCGAGGACGGCACCGTGGTCCGGATGAGCTGGCCCCTGACCTCCCCGGACGGCCAGGGCCCCCAGCTCGTCGGCTGACCCCCGCCCGGCGGCCGGCTCGGCCGCACCGCCGGGCGCCGGCCGCGCTCCGCCCGGGTACCGTACTCCTTGATGCACAGACACCTCACGGCCACCGCCCTGGCCTGCGCCGCGGCCCTGCTCGCCGCCGGCTGCGGATCCTCCGCCGCCGACGGGGGCGGAGGATCCGTCTCCGACGTGCAGGGCGCCACCCTGCGCACCAGCGAGGGCGACATCGAGCTCGTCCTCTTCCCCGACCGCGCCCCGGAGACGGTGCGCAACTTCGCCGAGCTGGCCGAGGACGACCCCGGCTTCTACGACGGCACGGTCTTCCACCGGGTCATCCCCGACTTCATGATCCAGGGCGGGGACCCCGAGGGCACCGGGAGGGGCGGCCCCGGCTACACCTTCGACGACGAGATCGACGAGTCGCTCACCTTCGCCGAGCCGGGCGTGCTGGCCATGGCCAACTCGGGACCGGACACCAACGGGTCGCAGTTCTTCGTCACCACCGCGCCCACCCCGCACCTGAACGGCAAGCACACCATCTTCGGCGAGGTCGCCGACGAGGAGAGCCTGCAGGTGGCCGACGCCGTCTCCCGGGTGCCCACCGAGGGCGCGAACCGCCCGGTCGACGACGTGGTCCTGGAGTCGGTGGAGATCCACCGGAGCGGGGACTGAGCACGGTGCGCCCGGGCCCGGTCGCCTTCCACCCGACAGCCGCGGATCTGCGGATCCTCCGCTCCGCCCGGCGGGACGGGGAGCAGGCGGCCGATGTGCTCCGCCGGGCGCTGCGCGCGCTGGAACGGGAGGCCTGGACGGCGGACGCCCGGGTGGACGCCCGCCGGCTCGCCGGAGAGGACCTCTCCGCCGGCCCGGACGCCTGGTAGGGGCCGGTCAGCCGATCGAGAGGCTCCGTCCCGGGTCGGCGTGCGAGACCCCGCCCCGGAAGACCCCGGCGGCCCGGCGGACCGCCTCCGCCGCGCTGAGCGCCGGGCCGACGTGCGTCAGCAGCAGGTGGCCGGCGCCGCCCTTCGCCGCGGCCGCGGCGGCCTGCTCCGGGGTGAGGTGGACCGCCTCGCCCTCGGCCGGGGCGGCCAGGTCGGCCTCGCAGAGCAGCACCGACGCCCCCTGGGCCAGCTCGTCCAGGGCCGTGCAGGGGCCGGTGTCGCCGGAGTAGGCCAGCACCGCGCCGCCGTCGGCGGTGATCCGGGCGCCGAACGCGGGGAAGCCGTGCTCGACCGCGCGCGCGGCGATCTCCAGCCCGCCGATCCGCACCCGGTGGCCGTCGTGCAGCTCGTGCACGTCGAAGGCGCGCTCGACCGGGGTGGGCCCGGTGTTGCCGAGGAAGCCGCGCAGCCGCTCGGCGGTCCCGGGCGGCCCGTACAGCGGGATCGGCCCCGGCGGCTCCAGGTCCGCGTAGAGCAGCGCGTAGTAGGCGGTCAGCAGGTCGGCCGCGTGGTCGGCGTGCAGGTGCGAGAGCCAGATCCCGCCGAGCTCCGCCGGGGAGGCGTACCGCTGCAGCTCGGCCAGGGTGCCGGGGCCCGCGTCCAGCCACAGGGCGGTGCCGCCGTGCCGCACCAGGTACCCCGAGCAGGGGTTGCCCGGGCGGGCGTAGGGCGAGGCGCTGCCGAGCACGGTCAGTTCCACCGGGGCTCCGTTCCTGGTCGGGTTCCCGATCGGGCTCCCGGCCGGGGACCGCGGGTCAGTCGCACTTCTGGGTGTCCACCGGGGCGGTCGCCTCGGCGCCGGCGGCGGCGTTCCCGGCCACCTCGTCGGCGGTGAGCACGTATCCGGTCTCGTCCTCGTTGGTGGCGGCGGCGAAGACCACCCCGTAGACGGTGCCCTCCGGGGAGAGCAGCGGGCCGCCGGAGTTGCCCGGCCGGACCAGCGCGCGGACCTGGTAGATCTCCCGGCTGACCTGGTTCTCGTGGTAGAAGTCGGGGCCCTGGGCGGTCTGCTCGGCCCGGATCCGGGCCGGCACCGCGGTGAACCCGTTGTTCTTCGGGAACCCGGCGACCACCGCGTCGTCGCCCTTCTCCGCCTCGTGCTCGAAGTCCAGCGGGTCCAGGCCCAGCCCCGGGACGTCCAGCACCGCGATGTCCATCTCCGGGTCGTACAGCACGACCGTGGCGGAGAGCTGCCTGCCCTCCCGGGTGACCACCCGGAGGTCCTCGGTGACGCCGGCGACCACGTGCGCGTTGGTCATGATCCGGTCCTGCTCGTAGGCGAAGCCGGTGCCCTCCACCCGGCGCTGGCAGGTCGGCGCGGTGCCGAGCACCTTGACGATGCTCTGGCTGGCCCCGCGGAGCTCCTCGGTGGTGAGCACCGCGGGGTCGGGCGGGGCGACCTCGGCCGGCTCGCCGGTGCCCAGGCCGCTGAAGACCTGCGGGAAGGCGCTCTGGTCGACGATCTTGCGGAAGGTGGAGAACCAGGTGCTCGCGGCCTCCGGCATGGTCCGGTCGACCGCGTGCAGCACCCGGGAGTTCTGCACCTGCCCGGTGACCACCGGAATCGAGGAGTTGGCCACCGCGCTGCCCACCAGCCAGGCGACCAGCAGCACCGACGCGGCGCTGACCAGGGCACCGCCCATCGCGTCCAGCACCCGCGCGGAGTCCCGGGTGACCCGGTTGCGCACCAGGGCTCCGAGGTAGGAGGCGAGGAACTGGCCCATCGCCGCGGAGAGGAAGACCACCGCGATGGCCAGCAGCGCCTGCCGCCCCGGGTCGGCGACCAGCTGCTGGATCAGCGGCGGCGCGCCGAGCGCCGCCAGCACGCCGCCGCCGATGAAGCCGGCGAAGCTCATGACGCCGACGATGAACCCCTGCCGGTACCCGGAGCCCGCGAACAGCAGCACCAGGACGACGAGGAGCACGTCCAGCACGATGCCTTCCATCCCGTTACGCTATCCCCGCCCGCCGGAGGCGGTCCGGGCCGGTTCCGCGGGCGGGACCAGCCGCACCACCTCCGCCCGCCCGGCCTCGTTCCACGGCCGCTGCCATCCGCCCAGGGTGAGCAGGGCGTCCAGCACCGCCGCGGTGAAGCCCCACACCAGCATGCCGCGGACGCGGAAGCCGGGGCCGGTCCGGCGGCCGGACACCTCGACCACGACCCGGTTGGCCGGGTCGGCGAGCTCGGCGACCGGCACGGTGACGGCGTCGGCGACCTCGCCGGCGTCCGCGGCGTGCACCGCGGAGGGCTCCCGCCACCAGGCCAGCACCGGCCGGACGCGGAACCCGCTGTGCCGGATGTAGAGCTCGGGGAGCAGGCCCAGCGGCACGATCCCGGCCGGGTCGACCCCGGTCTCCTCCACCGCCTCGCGGACCGCGCACTCCTCGGGGGTCCGGTCGCCCTCCTCGAACGAGCCGCCGGGGAAGGCGGGCTGGCCGGAGTGGCGGCGCAGCCCGTCGTTCCGCTGAATCAGCAGCAGCTCGGGGCCTGCGGCGCCGGAGCCGAACAGCACCAGCACGGCCGAGCGGCGGCCGCCCTCGGCGGGCGGGCGCATGATCGGCGGCACCTCCATCCGGGCGCCGGCCTCGGCCAGCGCGGTGAGCCATCCCGGCGGGGTCCGTCCGTCCATCCGCTCCCTCTCCTCGGCGCCGGCGCTCATGCCCGGGGCCCGTCGCGCAGCAGCGACCGGGCGGTCTCCGGGTCGGTGGGCCCCTCGCCGTAGGACGGGCACATCGGGGCCAGTGCGCACGCGCCGCAGGCCGGCCTGCGCGCGTGGCAGACCCTGCGGCCGTGCCAGATCACCCGGTGCGAGAGCATCGTCCAGTCCTTCGGCGGGAACAGGGAGGCGACCTCCTTCTCCGCCTTGACCGGGTCGGTCCGGGCGGTCCAGCCCCACCTGCGGGTGAGCCGGCCGAAGTGGGTGTCCACCGTGATGCCCGGTACCCCGAAGGCGTTGCCGAGAACCACGTTGGCGGTCTTGCGTCCGACGCCGGGCAGGGTGACCAGCTCCTCCAGGGTGCCGGGGACCTCCCCGCCGAACCGGTCGCGGAGCGCGGCGGCCAGGCCGAGCAGCGAGGCGGCCTTGGCGCGGTAGAAGCCGGTCGGGCGGATGATCGCCTCGATCCGCTCCGGGTCGGCGGCGGCCATGTCCTCCGGTCCGGGGAAGGCGGCGAACAGCGCCGGTGAGACCCGGTTCACCCGGGTGTCGGTGGTCTGCGCGGAGAGCACCGTGGCGACCAGCAGCTGGAAAGGGCTCTCGAAGTCGAGTTCGCAGCGCGCGTCGGGGTACAGCTCGGCCAGGGTGCGGTTGATCCGCCGGGCCCTGCGCACCAGTCCCGTTCGCGTCTCGGGCCTCCTGGGGCGGATCCGCCCGGCCCCGGCCGTACTCGTCGCCATGCCGCCAGGGTAGGGCCTGGAAGGCGGGCCGCCCGGACGGTGATCCAGATTATGTCCGCAATGTCGTGAGAACGGCGCTGCCAGCACGGCATGGGCGGGAGAAGCCGTTTAAGATCGTGAGGGCTGACGTCGGCTGCGACGGGGCCGGTCGCCCGAACGGACGACAAGCCGAAACGACGACCTGGCTTCCCACGCGGATGCGATATAGGTCACAGTAGTTGACGGTCAGGTTGCAAGGAGGAAGCGGTGGACGAAACCAACGAGGTGCTGCGGAAGGCGCCCCTCTTCGAGGCACTGGACGAGGACGCGACCGCCGCGCTGCGCGCGTCGGTGAGCGAGGTGCGCCTCGGCCGGGGGCAGACGCTCTTCGCCGAAGGCGACGAGGGGGACCGCCTCTACGTCGTGCTGAGCGGCAAGGTGAAGCTGACCCGCTCCGCGGTGGACGGCAGGGAGAACCTGCTGGCCGTCCTGGGCCCGGGTGAGATGTTCGGCGAGCTGTCGCTGTTCGACCCCCGTCCGCGCACCGCCAGCGCCATCGCGGTGACCGACACGGTCCTGGCGGGCCTGGGCCACGACGACCTCCGCCCGTTCATCGCCAGCCAGCCCCAGGTGGCGCTGCAGCTGCTCAAGGCGCTCGCCGCCCGGCTGCGGCGGACCAACGACGTGATGAGCGACCTGGTCTTCACCGACGTCCCGGGCCGCGTCGCCAAGCAGCTCCTGGAGCTCGCCGAGAAGTTCGGCAAGGAGGGCGAGGACGGGCTGCACGTGCACCACGACCTCACCCAGGAGGAGCTCGCGCAGCTGGTCGGCGCCTCCCGCGAGACGGTGAACAAGGCGCTGGCCGAGTTCGCGCTGCGCGGCTGGCTGCGCATCGAGGCCAAGGCCGTGGTCCTGCTCGACATCGAGCGGATGCGCCGCCGGGCCCGCTAGAGGACCGGCCTCGGACCGCCGCCTGGGGGCCCGCCCTGCACCGGGGCGGGCTCCCCGGCGGCGCTCTCAGTTCTCCTCCGCCTCCACCGGGAGCCGACCGATGTCGCCGCGCTCGGCCAGGTAGCGCAGCTGCGCCCGGACCGACGACTCCGCGGCGCCGAGCACCGCCGGGTCCACCCCGGCGTAGACCACCGCGGTGACCTCGGCCGGGGAGGCCGCGCCGCCGCGGACCGCCTCGACCACCTGGGCCAGCCGCTCCTCCCGGTGCGCGATGTAGCCCTCCAGCACGCCGAGCGGGTCGGTCAGGATCGGCCCGTGCCCGGGGAGCAGCGCCCGCAGCTCCTCGGTGCGCGCCAGCCCGCGCAGCCGGTAGAGGGTGTCCATGTAGGCGGCGAGGCCGCCGTCGCCGTCCATGATGACCGTGGTGCCGCGGCCCAGCACGGTGTCGCCGGTGAGCAGCACCCCGTCGGCCGGGAGCAGCAGGCTGACCGAGTCGGCGGTGTGCCCGGGGGTGGCGACCACCCGGACCTCCAGCCCGCCGGCCTCGATGGTCCGGCCGTCCTCCAGGCCCTCCCCGCCGATCCGGTGCTCCGGGTCGACCGCGTGCACCGGCGACCCGGTGAGCTCGGAGAAGTAGCGGGCGCCCTCGCTGTGGTCGAAGTGGTGGTGGGTGAGGAGGGTGGCGACCACCCGCGCGCCCTGCTCCTGCACGGTCCGGGCGACCCGCTCCAGGTGCCGCTCGTCGTGCGGGCCGGGGTCGACCACGACGACGTCGCGCGCGCCGGGTTCGCGCAGCACCCAGGTGTTGGTGCCGTCCAGGGTCATCGGGCCCGGGTTGGGGCAGAGCACGCAGCCGGCGCGGAGCGTTCCGGAGCCGTCGATCCTCATCGGGGGCCTCCTTCCCGCCCGCCGGGCAGCGGGTAGACGGCGCCGTCCGGGACGACGATGCGCCGCTCGCCGTCGACCTCGCGGAGCACCGGCTCGATCGGGAAGATGCTGCGGTGGCCGGCGGTCGCCTCCGCCACCGACCCGCATTCGGCGAGGTCCATGCAGGTGGCGACGGTGGGCGGGAGCATCGCCAGCTCGCCGGTGCGCCACCGGCGGACCGCCTCTGCGGGGCGGATCCAGGCCACCCGGTCGGCCTCCCCGCCGACGTCGCGGGTCTGCTGCCCCTCCGGCAGCACCGCGGCGAAGAACCGGGTGTCGAACCGGCGCGGCTCGCCCGCCGGGGTGATCCACTGCGACCAGGCGCGCAGCAGGTCGGTGCGGAGCACCAGGCCGCGCCGGGAGAGCAGCTCGGCGAAGGAGAGCGAGCGGTCGATCAGGGCGAGCCGGTCGGCCTCCCAGTCGTCGCCGCGGGTGTCGGCGACGACCCGGTCCGCCGACGGCCCGGCGAGCAGCACGCCGGACTCCTCGAACGTCTCCCGGACCGCCGCGCAGACCAGGGCGCGGGCGGCGGGCACCCCGGTGCCGAGGACGTCCGCCCACTCCTCGGGGCCGGGTCCGGCCCAGCCGGTGTCCTGGTCGGCGTCGCGCCCGTCCACCCGGCCGCCCGGGAACGCGTACGCGCCCGGGGCGAACGGCATGGACGGGGCGCGCCGCAGCATGTAGACCTCGAGGCCGCCGCCGGGCCCGGGGGCCTCGCGGAGCAGCATCACCGTGGCGGCGTCGCGCGGCCGCACCGGCTCTTTCGTCATCCTCGACCTCCTCCGGGGGCGATGGCCGAACGGTACCCCGCGGGAGGGCGGCGCCCGGCCCCCGGGGTCGGCCCCCGAAGCGGTGGTCTCGGTGCCGCGGCCCGGTCAGAGCGCTCTGAGCGGGCCGCGGCGCCGGGATCACCGGGGAGGGCGGGCACCGGAGCCCCGCCCTCCCCGCGGCCGGCCTCAGCCGACCTCGACGATCATCTCCACCTCGACCGGGACGTCCAGCGGCAGCACGGCGACCCCGACCGCGCTGCGGGCGTGCACGCCCGCCTCGCCGAACACCTCGCCGATCAGATCGCTGGCGCCGTTGATCACCTGCGGCTGCCCGGTGAACCGCGGGTCGCTGGCGACGAACCCGACCAGCTTGACCACCCTGCGCACCGCGGACAGCTCGCCGACCTCGGCCTTGACCGCGGCGATGCCGTTCAGCGCGCAGATCCGGGCGAGCTCGGCGGCCCGCTCCGGGGTCACCTCGGCGCCGACCTTGCCGGTTCCGGCCGGGGCGCCGTCCACCACCGGGATCTGCCCGGAGACGTAGACGTGGTCGCCGGTGCGCACCGTCCGGGTGTAGGAGGCCAGCGGCTTGGGCACCTCGGGCAGCTCCAGGCCGAGCGCGGCGAGGCGCTCCTCCGGGGTGGCCACGGCTACTTCTCCCGCTTCATGTAGGCGACCAGCTGCTGGTTGCGCGGGTCTCCGTCCACGGACGGGCCCGGGATGACGGAGACGAGCTCCCACCCGTCCTCGCCCCAGTTGTCGAGAATCTGCTTCGTCGCGTGCGACAGCAGCGGCACCGTCGCGTACTCCCACTTCGTCATGGCCGCAAGCCTACTCATCCCGGCCGCCGCGCCCCGACATAGACTCCGAGGGGTGAGCCAACGCGATCCCGACCCGAGCGGCGGCGTCCGGCTGCACGTGGTGACCGGCAAGGGCGGCACGGGCAAGACGACCGCCGCCGCCGCACTCGCCCTGTCCCTGGCCGCCGGCGGGGGGCGGGTGCTCCTGGTGGAGGTCGAAGGCCGCCAGGGCATCGCCGAACTGTTCGGGCGGCCGCCGCTCCCCTACGAGGAGCGCAAGGTCGCCGAGGCGCGCGGCGGCGGCGAGGTGTTCGCGCTCGCCGTCGACGCCGAGGCGGCCCTGCTGGAGTACCTGGAGCTGTTCTACGGCATGCGCCGCGCCGGGCAGGCGCTCACCAGGTTCGGGGCGGTCGACTTCGCCACCACCATCGCGCCCGGCGTGCGCGACGTGCTGCTGACCGGCAAGGCGGTGGAGGCGGTGCGCCGCCGGCGGGGCGGCCGCCGGCCCCTCGGCCAGGCCGGCGACGAGCCGTACGTCTACCGCGCCGTGGTGATGGACGCCCCGCCCACCGGGCGCATCGCGCAGTTCCTCAACGTCAACGCCGAGGTCGCCGGGCTGGCCCGGATCGGCCCGGTGCGCACCCAGGCGGACAAGGTGATGGAGACGATCCGCTCGGCGCGGACCGCGGTCCACTTCGTCACCCTGCTGGAGGAGATGCCGGCCCAGGAGACCGCGGACGGGGTGGCCGAGATCCGCGGGGCCGGGATGAACCCGGGGCGGCTGATCGTGAACATGGTCCGCGACCCGCTCTTCCCGCCGGACGTGCTGGCCGCCGCGGAGCGCGGCGAGGTCGACGTGGAGTCGCTGGTCCAGGGGGTGAAGGCGGCCCGGCTGGACCGGCCCTCCGAGACCGCGGACGGGCTGGCCCGGGAGATGGCCGCGCACGCCCGCCGGGTCCGGGCCGAGGCGGCCGTCCGCGGCCGGCTGGACCGGGTCGGCCTGCCCGCGGTGGACCTGCCCTACCTGGGCGAGGGGATCGACACCGCGGCGCTGTACCGGCTCGCCGACCGGCTGGCCGAGCAGGGGGCGGCCGGATGAGCGCGGAGCGGTTGGACGTGGACGCCCTGCTGGCCGACCCGGGGGTGCGCACCATCGTGTGCTGCGGGTCGGGCGGGGTCGGCAAGACCACCACCGCGGCCGCGCTCGGGGTGCGGGCCGCGGAGATGGGCCGGGGGGCGGTGGTCATCACGGTCGACCCGGCGCGGCGGCTGGCCCAGTCGCTGGGGCTGACCGAGCTGGACAACACCCCGCGCCCGGTGCCGCTGCCGGAGGCCGCGGAGGCCGGCGGCTCGCTGCACGCGATGATGCTGGACATGAAGCGCACCTTCGACGAGATCGTCGAGGCGCACGCCGACCCCGAGCGGGCCCGGGAGATCCTGGCCAACCCCTTCTACCGGTCGATGTCCTCCAGCTTCTCCGGCACCCAGGAGTACATGGCGATGGAGAAGCTGGGGCAGCTGCGGGAGAGCGGCGAGTGGGACCTGATCGTGGTCGACACCCCGCCCAGCAGGTCGGCGCTGGACTTCCTGGACGCGCCCAAGCGGCTCGGCCGGTTCCTGGACGGGCGGCTGATCCGGATCCTCGGCGCGCCCGCCCGGACCGGGGCGTTCCGGCTGCTCGGTGCGGGCGTCGGGGCGGTGACCGGAATCATCTCCAAGGTCGTGGGCGCCCAGGCGCTGAAGGACGTACAGTCGTTCATCTCGTCCTTCGACGCGGTGTTCGGCGGTTTCCAGGAGCGCGCCGAGCGCACCTACCGGCTGCTGCAGGCCCCGGGGACCGCGTTCCTCGTGGTCGCCGTCCCGGAGCCGGACGCGCTGCGCGAGGCGGACTACTTCATGGAGCGGCTGGCGGCGGACCGGATGCCGCTGGCGGGGGTGGTGCTGAACCGGACGCACCGGCCCGAGGCGGACGGCCCCCCGGCGGAGGAGGCGCTGGCCGCGTCCCGGGAGCTGGAGGCCGGCGGCGAGCATCCGCTGGCCGCCGCGGCGCTGCTGCTGCACGCGCGCGCGGCCCGGCTCCGCGACCGCGAGGCGGAGCTGCGCGGGCGGCTCACCGCGGCGCATCCGCGGATCCCGGTCGCCGAGGTCCCGGCGCGGGCGGAGGACGTGTACGACATCGGGGCCCTGCGCGAGGTGGGAGAGGCGCTGGGCGAGGCCGGTCCGGACGGTGTGCCAGGATGAGGAGAAGGGCCCGAAATCACCGGTGGCACAGCCGATTCGGGCCGTCCGTTTCTCTCTCCGCGCCGCCTTCGGGCGGCGCATAGTCTGATGGGGTGGGTCAGGGGAGAATGCTGCAGAGAATCGGTCAGCTGATGGGTGTCGGCGTGATCGCCGGCGTGCTGGTGGCGGCCATCGCGCTGCCCGCCGTGGGCGGTCTGGGCATCACCGCCCGCAACGTCGCCACCGGCTTCATGAACATGCCGAGCGACCTGGAGACGCCCCCGCCCCCGCAGCGGTCGGTGATCTACGACCGCGAGGGCGGCGTGATCGCGGAGATCTACGACAAGAACCGCGAACTGGTCGCGCTGGACGACATGTCGCCGGTGATGCAGGACGCCATCATCTCGATCGAGGACTCGCGCTTCTACGAGCACGGCGGCATCGACATCTCGGGCACCTTCCGCGCCGCGCTGCGCACCCTGAGCGGCTCCACCCAGGGCGGTTCCTCGCTCACCCAGCAGTACGTGAAGAACGTCCTGGTGGAGAGCGCCGACTCCCAGGCCGAGCAGGAGGAGGCGCGGGAGACCACCATCGCCCGCAAGCTCCGCGAGCTGCGCTACGCCCTCACCATCGAGAAGCGGATGAGCAAGGACGAGATCCTCGAGGGCTACCTGAACATCGCCTACTTCGGCGACGGCGCCTACGGCGTGGAGTCCGCGGCCCGGCACTTCTTCGACATCCCCGCCTCCGAGCTGAACCTCTCCCAGTCTGCGACGCTGGCCGGCACGGTGCGCTACCCCTACCTGTACAACCCGCGGCTCAACCCGGAGGACGCCCAGGACCGCCGGGACGTGGTGCTGGACCGGATGGTGCAGACCGGCGCGATCACCGGGAAGGAGGCCGAGGAGGCCAAGTCGGTCGAGCTCACCGACGAGCTGGAGCCCACCGACCAGTCCAACGGGTGCGTGCCCAGCAAGCAGCCGTTCTTCTGCGACTACGTGGTCCAGGAGATCGAGAAGGACGAGCAGTTCGGCGAGAACGAGACCGAGCGCGCCCGCTGGCTGCGCACGGCCGGCCTGGAGATCCACACCACGCTCGACCCGGACATGCAGAAGGCCGCGCAGAAGGCGGTCGACAAGTGGGTGCCGCGCAAGAACAAGTCCAAGAAGGTCGCCGCCGAGGTGCTGATCGAGCCGGGCACCGGTGAGATCCGCTCGATGGCGCAGAGCCGCAACTACGGGCCGGACGAGTCCAAGCTCGGCGAGACCTCGATCAACTTCTCCACCGACGCCGACCGGGGCGGCAGCACCGGTTTCCAGGCCGGTTCGACCTTCAAGGCGTTCACCCTGGCCGCGGCGCTGGAGGAGGGCAAGGGCTTCGGCACCTCCTTCGGCGGCGGCAGCAGCACCACGGTGACCGGCCAGCGCAACTGCAACGGCGACCTGCTCGCCCCGTGGCCGGTGAAGAACGCCGGCGACACCGAGGGCGGCGGCAGCAGCATGATCTCCGGCACCAAGGGGTCGGTGAACACCTACTTCGCGCAGCTGCAGAAGTCCGTCGGGCTGTGCGACGTGATCGAGATGTCGGAGAAGCTCGGCGTGCACCGGGCCGACGGCCAGTCCTTCGACAACCCGCACACCCAGGCCAACAACTCCTTCACCCTGGGCAGTGAAGAGGTCTCCCCGATGACGGTGGCCAACGCCTACGCCGTCTTCGCCTCCGGCGGCATGTACTGCGAGCCGCAGGCCATCACCTCGATCAACGACCGCCAGGCCGGCAAGACCATCGAGATGGAGCCGGAGTGCGAGCGGGCGATCGACGAGGACGTCGCCGCCGGGGTGAGCTACCTGCTGCAGCAGACCTTCAAGGGCGGCACCACGTCCGGGCTGGGCATCGGCCGCCCGGCGGCGGCCAAGACCGGTACCACCGACGGGTCGGCGGCGGCCTGGTTCGCCGGGTACACCCCGAACCTGGCCAGCGCGGTCTTCGTCGGCGACCCGCGCGGCCCGCAGAACTACCCGCTGCGCAACGTCACCATCGGCGACCGCTACTACGGCCAGGTCTACGGGGCGACCATCCCCGGGCCGATCTGGCAGGAGACGATGTCCAAGGCCGTGGAGAAGGTCCCGGAGAAGGACTTCCCGGGCGCCCCGTCCAAGTACCGCGGCGGGGGCGGCGGCAGCGCCCAGCCGACCTCGAACAACGCGGCGGCCGAGGGCGGCGTGCCCGACGTCGTGGGGCAGCGGGAGAGCGCGGCCGTCTCGGCCCTGGAGGACGCCGGCTACGAGGTGAGCGTGGCGGCCAACCGGGTGCGCTCGACCGAGGCCGAGGGCACCGTGGCCGCGATCAACCCCGACCCCGGCACGGTGCTGCCGGAGGGCGCCACGGTCAACGTGTTCCTCAGCGGCGGCTCCGGCCGCGCGGTGCCGGAGCAGGGTGCGGAGACCGGCGGCGAGCCCGGCGTGGTGCCGGCGACCCGGCCTCCGCACGAGGACGAGTGAGCGGTGCTCAGCCGGCCAGCTGGCGCTTGACCTCGGCGGCCACCCGCGAGCCCTCGGCCCGCCCGGCGACCTTGGGGTTGACCAGCTTCATGACCGCGCCCATGCCCTTGGGCCCGGTCGCCCCGGACTCGGCGACGGCGTCGGCCACCAGGGCGGTGAGCTCGGCGTCGTCCAGCTGGGCCGGGAGGTACTCGGAGAGCACCTCGGCCTCGGCCCGCTCGTCGGCGGCCTTGTCCGCGCGGCCGCCGGCGGCGAAGGCCTCCGCGGCCTCGCGGCGCTTCTTGGCCTCCCGGGTGAGCAGCCGGACGATGTCCTCGTCGGCCAGCTCGCGCGCGGCACCGCCGGCGACCTCCTCGTTGGACACGGCGGTCAGGGCCATGCGCAGCGTGCGGAGGCGCACCGCGTCGCGCGCCTTCATGGCGGCGGTGAGGTCGGACTTCAGGCGGTCTTTGAGTTCGGACATGGCACTGATCATAGAGCGATCGCCCGCGGCGGCCCCACGCCTTTTCCCAGGCCTGTGGACGGAACCCGGGCGGCACGGAGGGAGCAGCCGCAATGAGCAGGCGACATGAGGGGTGGCGGCGGGCCGCCCGGGCGGCGGCGGTGGCCGGCGCCGTCGGCGCCGCCGGGATCGGCTACGCCGCGGTCATCGAGCGGAACTGGTTCCGGCTGCGCCGGCACGAGCTGCCGCTGCTGCCCGAGGGGAGCCCCCGGCTGCGGGTGCTGCACCTGTCCGACGCCCACCTGACCCCGGGCCGCCGTATGCTCATCGACTGGGTGCGCGGCCTGGAGCGGTACGAGCCGGACCTGGTGGTCAACACCGGCGACTCGCTGGCCCACCCGGACGCGGTGGAGCCGTTCATCGAGGCGCTGGGCCCGCTGCTGGACCGGCCCGGGGCGTTCGTCTACGGCTCCAACGACCTGTTCTCGCCGCGCCCCAAGAACCCGGCCCGCTACCTGTGGCGCAGCAGCAAGAAGGACTACCGCGAGCGGGTCGAGCCGGACCTGCCCTGGCGCGAGCTGGGCGCCGCGATGGCCGGCGCCGGCTGGCTGGACCTGAACAACCGCAAGGGCCGGATCAGCGCCGGCGGGCTGAGCGTCGCCGCGGCCGGGGTGCACGACTCGCACATCGGCCTGGACCGGTACGAGGAGGTGGCCGGCCCCGCCGCCGCCTCGGCCGACCTGCGGCTGGGCGTGCTGCACTCGCCCGAGCCGGCCAACCTGGACCGGTTCGCCGCCGACGGCTACCGGCTGCTGCTGGCCGGGCACACCCACGGCGGCCAGATCTGCATGCCGTTCTACGGGACGCTCGTGACCAACTGCGGGATCGACCGGCGCCGGGCCTGGGGGCTGAACCGGTACGGCGACGCCTGGCTGAACGTCTCCGGCGGCCTGGGCACCTCGCCCTACGCCCCGGTCCGGTTCTGCTGCCGCCCGGAGGCCAGCCTGATCGACCTGGTCCCGGAGCGCCGCTGAGCCCCCCGGGGGAGGAAAGGCGGTGAGCACCCCGCTCCCCGCCCCTCCCCCGATGATCTTGGCGTTGCGGGGGTATCAGAGCGCTCTGATACCCCCGCAACGTCAAGATCATCGCCCCGGCCTGCGCCGTTGTGATCCGTGACAGGGAGCCCGGCGCCCCGTTGTGACGGCGGGGCCTTGTCCGGGCGGCGCGCCCCGCCGAGTCTGGTCCCGCGGCCGCGACGCACCGAACGGACCGACGGAGGCAGTGTGAACGCCGTACTGGAACTGGCCGAGAAGGCATGGCGGGGCGAGCCCGTCCCGGAGTACCACCGGGGCGAGGCGGCGCGCGCCGGGATCGCGGAGGTCGCCGAGGGGGTCGGGATGTGGCCGGGCTTCGGCAACGCGTTCTGCATCCGCTCCGAGCGGGGACCGGTCCTCTTCGACACCGGGTCCGCGATGTCCGCCGAGGCGCTGCACGCCGCGGTCCGCGCCTACGACGGCCGGCCGCTGCGGTTCGCGGTCTACTCGCACGGCCACGTCGACCACGTGTTCGGCGTCGGCCCGTTCGACGCCGAGGCCGACGCCGCGGGCCTGCCCCGGCCGGTGGTGGTCGCGCACGAGGCGGTGGCCGCCCGGTTCGACCGCTACGCGCGCACCGCGGGCTACAACGAGGTGGTCAACCGGCGCCAGTTCGGCAGCTCCGATCTGCGCTGGCCGCGCTCCTACCGGTACCCGGACCAGACCTACCGGGACTCCATGGAGCTGCACCTGGGCGACGCCGCCCTGCGGCTGTTCCACGCCGAGGGCGAGACCGACGACCACACCTGGGCCTACCTGCCGGAGCGCCGGACGCTGCTCACCGGCGACCTGTTCGTCTGGGTGGCGCCCAACGCGGGCAACCCGCAGAAGGTCCAGCGCTACCCGGCCGAGTGGGCGGAGGCGCTGCGCGCCATGGCCGCCACCGGCGCCGAGGTCCTGCTGCCCGGGCACGGGCTGCCCGTCATCGGCGCCGACCGGGTCCGCACCGCGCTGACCGAGACCGCGGAGTTCCTGGAGAGCCTGGTCGAGCAGACCCTGGCGCTGATGAACTCCGGCGCCCGGCTGGACGAGGCGGTGCACGCCGTGGCGCCGCCCGCGCACCTGGCGGACCGCCCCTACCTGCGGCCCGTCTACGACGAGCCGGAGTTCGTGGTGCGCAACGTCTGGCGGCTCTACGGCGGCTGGTACGACGGCGACCCGTCGCACCTCAAGCCGGCCCCGGCCGGCCGGCTGGCCGCCGCCCTGGCCGAGCTGTGCGGCGGCGCGGCCGCGCTGTCCGCCCGCGCCCGCACCGCCGCCGAGCAGGGCGACCTCCGCCTGGCCGGGCACCTCGCCGAGCTCGCGGTGCAGGCCGCGCCGGACGACGCCGGGGCGCACGAGGCCCGCGCCGAGGTCAACCTGGCCCGGGTCGCCGCGGAGCGGTCCACCATGGCCCAGGGCGTGTTCCGCTGGGCCGCCGCCGAGTCCAGGGCCGCCCAGAGCGGCGCCGAGACCGTGGAGGAGCTGCAGAGGCCGGGCGGGTCCCTGTTCCGGATCGGCGTGTGACCCCAGTGCGATGGTCTCGGCGTCGCGGCCCTTTCAGAGCGCTCTGCCAGGGCCGCGACGCCGAGATCGCCGGGGGAGGGCGCGCTGCGGCGGCCGAAGTCCGCCCCGGGGCCGCCCGGCGGTCCCGGCCGCTCCACCATGGGCGTGTGCGGCCGTCTCTCCCCGGTGCCGGGCCCGGGCCGTCGGCCGCGATCGGGCGGGCGGCCGGGTGCGGCCGATGGCACGGGAGGGGCGGAGGCCGATGGAGGACCCGGAGCGGCTGCGCAGGACCGTCGCGTCATTGGAGCCGCGGGTGCCGTCGCTGGCGCGGCTGATCGTGGAGCGCTACGCCGCGGAGTCCCCGATCTGCACCGGGGACCCGGCGATCCTGGACCACCTGCACCTGGTCGCCGCCGGGACGATCCGGGCGATGCTGCGGTCGGCGCTGCGCGCGGTCCTGGAGCCGGAGCCGCCCGACCCCGAGCTGCTCCGGCTGGTCTCCGAGCGGGCCGCCGACCGGGCCGACGAGCGGGTGCCGCTCGCCGAGTACATGCGCGCCTGGCAGCTCGCGCTCACCGTGTTCGGCGACGAGCTCGCCGCGGCCCTCGGCGACCGCCCCGACCTGCTCCGGGAGGTGCTGCGGCGGAGCCGGTCCGTGCACTTCGCCGTGGAGCGGGCGGCCGCCGAGGCGTTCGAGCGGCGCTACCGGGAGCTGCTGGACGGCGCCGACGTTGAGCCCTCCCGGGTGGTCGCGGCGCTGGCCGAGGGGCGGGTCGGGGCGGCCGCCGGGCTCGCCCGCCGCCCGCTGCCGGAGCGGCCGCTGGTGCTGGTCGTCGAGGTTGTGCGGGCCCCCGGTCCGGGCGACGCGGCGGACCGGGATCCGGCCGCGGACCGGCCGGCCGAGCGCCGCGCGGTGCGGCGGATGCGCGCCCGGATCGAGCAGGCGCTGCCCGGGACCTGGCTGATGGACCTGTCCGCGGGCGGCGGGACGGTGGTCGCCGAGCGGCCCGGCGGCCGGCGGGCCTGCGAAGGGCGCACCGGGGAGCGGTGCACCGGGGAGCGGCTCGACCGGCTCGCCGCCGGCCTCGGGGCCGCTCTCCGCGCCGACGCGGTGCTGGCCGCGGAGGACGCCTCCGGCCCCGGCGACGTCGCCCGGGCTCTCCGCACCGCCCGCGAGGTGCTGCGGGTCGCGCGCGCCCGCGGGGAGCGCGGCCGCGCCGTCCGGGCCGCCGACGTCGCGCTGGAGCTGCACCTGGCCCGGGAGAGCGACGGGCTGCCCCTGCTCCGCGCCGCGCTGGCCCCGCTGCTCGACCGGCCGGAGCTGGCCGGGACCGTCCGGGCCTACCTGGCGTGCGACATGGACCGCCGGGCCGCGGCCCGGATGCTGGGCGTCCACCCCAACACCGTGGACAACCGGCTGGCCCGCGCCCGGGAGCTCACCGGCGCCGATCCGGCCACCGCGCGCGGGCTGCTCACCCTGGCCGCGGTGCTGTGGAATGGATCGGCGGGCAATACCGTTCCTGGGAAGTAGTTGAAATCAGAACCAACTACCTCGGAGAGCCCAGGGGGCGGAGAACATGCAGTTCGGGATCTTCTCGGTCGGCGACGTGACGACCGACCCCACCACCGGCCGCACGCCGAGCGAGGGCGAGCGGATCGACGCGATGGTGCGCATCGCGCTCAAGGCCGAAGAGGTCGGCCTGGACGTCTTCGCCACCGGCGAGCACCACAACCCGCCGTTCGTACCGTCCTCGCCGACCACCATGCTCGGCTACATCGCGGCGCGCACCGAGCGGCTGGTGCTCTCCACCGCGACGACCCTGATCACCACCAACGACCCGGTGAAGATCGCCGAGGACTACGCGATGCTGCAGCACCTGGCCGGCGGCCGGGTCGACCTGATGATGGGCCGCGGCAACACCGGGCCGGTCTACCCCTGGTTCGGCCAGGACATCCGGCAGGGCGTCCCGCTGGCCGTGGAGAACTACCACCTGCTGCACCGGCTCTGGCGGGAGGACGTGGTGAACTGGGAAGGGAAGTTCCGCACCCCGCTGCAGGGCTTCACCTCCACGCCGCGCCCGCTGGACGGGGTCCCGCCGTTCGTCTGGCACGGCTCCATCCGCAGCCCGGAGATCGCCGAGCAGGCCGCCTACTACGGCGACGGCTTCTTCCACAACAACATCTTCTGGCCGGCCGAGCACACCAAGCGGATGGTCGACCTGTACCGGCGCCGCTACGAGCACTACGGCCACGGCCGCGCCGACCAGGCGATCGTCGGCCTGGGCGGGCAGGTGTTCATGCGGAGGAACTCCCAGGACGCGGTGCGCGAGTTCCGGCCCTACTTCGACAACGCGCCGGTCTACGGGCACGGCCCGTCGCTGGAGGACTTCACCCGGGAGACCCCGCTCACCGTCGGCAGCCCGCAGCAGGTCATCGACCGCACCCTGCGGTTCCGCGAGGACTTCGGCGACTACCAGCGCCAGCTGTTCCTGATGGACCACGCCGGGCTGCCGCTGAAGACCGTGCTGGAGCAGCTGGACCTGCTCGGCGAGGAGGTCGTCCCGGTACTCCGCCGCGAGTTCGCCGCGGGCCGCCCGGCGCACGTGCCCGACGCGCCCACCCACGCGGGCCTGCTCGCCGCCGAGCAGGACCGCGCCGCCCTGCAGACCGCCGAGGAGGAGAAGTGACCGAGCCCCGCATCACCGCCGTCTCCGCCGGGCTGAGCGTGCCCTCGTCCACCCGGCTGCTGGCCGACCGGCTCACCGGGGCCGCCGACCGCGCCCTGCGCGAGCGGGGCGCGGCCCCCGCGGCCGAGGCGGTCGAGCTGCGCGACCACGCCCACGCGCTCACCGACAACCTGCTCACCGGGTTCCCCTCCGGCGACCTCAAGGCGGCGGTGGACGCCGCCTCCCGGGCCGACGGCCTGATCGCGGTGACGCCGATCTTCAACGCCTCCTACAGCGGCCTGTTCAAGACCTTCTTCGACGTCCTGGAGGAGGGGGCGCTGCAGGGCACGCCGGTGCTCATCGCGGCCACCGGCGGGACGCCGCGCCACTCGCTGGCGCTGGAGCACGCGCTCCGGCCGATGTTCGCCTACCTGCGCGCGGTGACCGTGCCGACCGCGGTCTACGCCGCCTCGGAGGACTGGGGGGCCGGCGGCGCCGCCCACGGCGGCCTGGCCTCCCGGATCGACCGCGCCGCCGGGGAGTTCGCCGACCTGGTGGCGGGCCGGTCCGCCGCGGCCCGACCGGACCCCTACGACGAGCCGGTGCCGTTCGAGCGGCTGCTCTCCGGGGAGTGACCCCGGGCGGGGCGGCGGGGCGGAGCCCCGTCCTGGCGCCGCCCCGCCGCCGGCCGCCGCCCGCGGGCGGCGGCACAGAGCGACCGTATTGCCCGCGGCCCCGGTCACGCGGGGGTTATCCGGAAAAACCCGGTTCCGCGGCCGTGTTCGGCGCACCGGTCAGCGCATCTCCTCGGCGACCTTGAGCGCCGCCGCACCGCGGAAGGTGAGGAAGTCGGCGCGGGCGTCGCGGGTCCCGTAGTAGGTCCACGGGAACGAGGTGGCGTGCACGCCGAGCGCCTGGAACTGGGCGTAGGCCTCGTCGTAGCGGTCCTGGGCGCAGAGCACCCGGGCGAGCATGTTCCGGTCGGCGCGGTCCCACCGGTAGGCGGCAGGCGCGGCCGGCGGGCACACGGTCAGCGCCCGGTTGGCGGCCTCCCGGCACTCCGGCCGGTCCAGCACCCTGCCCTTCTCCCGCACGTCCAGCTCGACCCAGGCGCGCAGCGGGAGCATGTGCAGCGGCGAGCCGGCCGGGGCGGAGTCGGAGGCCGCGTAGGCGAAGGCGAACATCTCCTCGTTCGACCCGTGCCACTTGGCGCAGTTGTACTGCAGCGCCACCCGGTGCGCCTCCCGGTCGTACCGGTTCAGCCGGAGCACTCCGGCCCACGCCTCGTCGTAGAGGTCGCGGCGCCCGCCGGGGCTGCCGACCGCGTAGGTGATCATCAGGGCCCACGGGGCGGGGGAGGCGGGGTCCGCGGCGATCGCCCGGCGCAGCACCGGCTCGGCCTGGCCCAGGTAGTGGTGGAATCCGGCGAACTGCTCGTCGGAGGTGCGGGAGGCGTAGGCCCCGCCGCGCGACTCCCACGCCCTGTCCAGCAGGTATCCGCCGAACACCAGCAGCGCGTCGGGGTCGTCGGGGGAGCCGGCCAGCCAGTCCTGCAGCCACCGGTCCCGGTCGAGCGCGGCCTCGGCCGCCTCGGCGGCGTAGTGCCCGTGCAGCTCCCGGTCGCCGGCCTGCCGGGCCGCCTCCAGCAGCCGCGCCACCGGCCCCGGATCGCCGGCCCAGGCGGCGTGCACCGCCTCGACCAGCTCCGGATCGTCGTCGTCGGCGTCGAGCACGACGGCGTCCTCGGGGGGCAGCCCCGCCTCGACCTTTTCCAGGTTCTTCATCGCCCGCAGCGACTTGCGTATCCGTGAGAACGCCACGGGCCGGATTCTACTGAGCCCGGAACAGGTAGTTGCGGCGCTGCGGGACGACCCTGTCCACCGGCCGCCACCCGGTGCGGCTCCAGGCCTGCATGGCGTACCCGCGCTCGCGCAGCCAGGCGGTGAGGCCGTCCGCGCTCCGGCCGTACTTGGCCAGGTGCCGGTCCTCGATCTCCAGCAGCAGCGCCGGCCGGTACCGCTCCAGGGTCTTCTCCGCCCCCTCCAGCACCAGCGGCTCGGCCCCCTCCACATCGGCCTTGACGAAGTCCACCCGGCCCAGCTCGCCGGATTCGACCAGGCCGTCCACGGTCCGCACCGACACCGGGACGGCCCGCTCCCCGGCGAACTCCTCGTTCGGCCCCTTCCCGGAGGCGCCGTCGGTGACGAAGGCCCTGCCGTGCACCGGCAGCCCCCGGCGGACCGGGACGCTCATCACCGCCCCGCCCTCCCGCGCGCCCAGCGCCTCCCGGTGCCGCCGCACGTTGCCGCAGCCCAGCGCCGCGACGCCGGCCCCGATCACCCCGAACGGCCCCGGCTGCGGCTCGAACGCGTGCACCTCGCCCCGCTCCCCCACCAGGTGCGAGAGGGCGTAGCTGTACAGCCCGTACTCGGCCCCCGCGTCCAGGCAGACGTCGCCCGGCCGCACCACCCGGCGCAGCCCGGCCATCTCCGCCTCCACGAACGACACCCACCGCCCGGCCGCGCCCAGCACCCCGTGCGCCGCCGCCCGCCTGATCCCCGCGCCCATCCGCGGCCCCCTCCCGTTCCGTCTGATCCGAACCTAGGGGAGCGGCCGCACGGAGGCACGGGGGACCGGCCCGCGCGGGCGGTTCCCTCCGCCTTTTCCGCTCTCCGGCCCGGCGGCGGGCCGCCGGGGCGGAGGGGCGGAGATCAGCAGAAGAACCACCAGCAGTCGTCGTCGCCCGGGGGCGTCTCGCCCGGTTCCTCCTCTTCCGGCGGCTCGGCGCCGTCACCGGGCGGGGTCTCGGGCGGGGTGGTGCCGGGCCGCTCGCCGCCCCCGCCGCCGCCCCCGCCGCCGGGGGCGGGGTCGGGGCGCCCGGGGGCGTCCTCCTGCGGGGCCTCGGGTTCCTGGGCCGCGGGGGGCTCCGCGGTGGCGGGCTCCTCCTCCGGTTCCTCCTCGGGCTCCCGGTCCGGGGTCCCGGAGGCGGCCGGGGACGGCGGGGGCGGGGCGGACGGCGGGGCCGGTGCGGGCGGGGAGGACGGGCCGGGCGACGCGGAAGGGGGCGGCGGGCTCGGCTCGGCGCTCTGGGACCGGGTACCGCCGCCCCCGCCGTCCGCGGAGGTGCTCAGCTCGTCGGAGGAGGACCCCAGCGTCATCGCCGCGAGGGCCACGGTCAGCGCCGTGCCGGCCCCCAGGACCGCCGCGATCGTCAGCCGCCTGCGCTTCTGCTCCCGCCTCTGCTGCCGGCGCTCGCCGCGCGATGCCTCGCCGGGGCCGCCGTCCGCGGTGGAGCTCTCGTCGCTCATGGGGAGACCGTGCCTTTCCGGGTATCGGGGGGTGTGCCGGGGAGAGGCGCCCGGCGCCGGCGGCGGGCCCGGAGGCGCCGCGCCGCACGCCGCTCCGGGGGCGGTCCCGGCGGGACCGCCGCACGGCCGTGAACGGCGCTCCCGGATCGGACGCAGACCGGCGGCGCGAGGATCCCGGAGAGTCCCGCCTTTTCCCGCCGGAGCGGCGCCGGCGGACGGCGCCCCGCGGGTACGGACGGGCCCCGAAGGCACCGCTCCTCCCCTCCGGACCCGCTTTCGGCGGAGGAGAGGGGCGGCCGGATCCGCGGCGGGCGGCGCCCCGCCCGCGCCGGCGGGCGGGTCAGCCGCCGCTCCCTCCGGGGGCCGCGGAGAGGGAGACGGACCGCCAGCCCTCGAAGTCGCCCAGCATCCGGCGGTCGTGCGTGGCGACGACGACGGCCGCGGGGGTCTCCCGGAGCGCGTCGGTGAGCTCGTCGACGAGCAGCGGCGACAGATGGTTCGTGGGTTCGTCGAGGACCAGCAGGTGCGGCCGCTCGGCCAGGCAGAGCGCGAGGTGCAGGCGGCGCTTCTGCCCCTCCGACATCCGGCCGACGGGGGTGCGGAGCGCCTCCGCGTCCAGCAGGCCGGTGCCGCGCAGCGGCACGATGTCGGACGCGGCCACCCTCCCCTCCGACACCAGCCGCGCGGTGTGCCGCCGGTGCACCTCGTAGGCCTGGAGCCCGTCCTCCCAGGCCGGGGCCTCCTGGGACAGGTGGGCGACCCGGGCGCCGTCGGACCTGCGCACCGCCCCGGACGTCGGGGCGGCGGCGCCGGTGACCACCGCGAGCAGCGTCGACTTGCCGGCCCCGTTCGGGCCGGTGACGAGCAGCCGGTCGCCGCCCTCGATCTGCACGGTCACCGGCCCGTGCAGGCGCCCCGCGACGGCCACCCCCTCGCAGCTCAGCACGGGGGCGCCGCGCTTGGCCGGCAGCTCCGGCCAGCGCAGCGAGAGCGGCGGCCGGGGCACGGTGACCCGGTGCGCCTCCAGCGCCTCCTGCCTGCGCTTGAAGCTCTGCACGACGCCCGCCGCGTGCGACTGGCGCTGGTGCTTCCCGGTCCCCTTGTCCGGCCTCCACCCGGTGGACAGCCGGTTCCGCGCCTCCTCCGCGGCCTGCGCCAGCCTGGCGTGCTCGGCCTGCTGGGCCTCGTGCTCCTGGGTCCACCGCTCGCGCTCGCGGCGGCGGCCCTCCTGCCACCCCTCGTACCCTCCGGCGAACGACCGCGGCCGCCCGTCCATGCTCGGGTCCAGGTCGAGGAAGTCCTCGGCGACCTCGCGGAGCAGGGCGCGGTCGTGGGTGACGATCGCCAGCCCGCCCGGGTGCGCCCGCAGGCGCTCGGCGAGGAACGCCTGCGCGCCGGCGTCGAGGTGGTTGGTGGGCTCGTCCAGGAGCAGGACGTCGTGGGCGGCGCCGAGCACGCACGCCAGGCGCACCCGGTAGCGCTCGCCCACGGACAGCGCGGCCAGCGCGCGGTCCCGGTCGGTGCAGGCGCCGAGCCCTTCCAGGGCGACGTCCACCCGGCGCTCGGCGTCCCAGGCGTCGAGCCGCACGGCGGCCTCCAGCGCCGCCGCGTACAGCTCCTCCGCGTCCCCGTCCCCGTTCTCCAGGCCCTCGGCGGCCAGGTCCAGCGCGCGCAGCGCCAGGTGCGGGAGGCGGAGCGCCCCCGCGAGCAGGGTGCCGACGGTCTCGCCGCCGCGGGAGGCGAGCGACTGGTGGACGACGCCCACCGTGCCCGCGCGCTCCACCCGCCCCTCATCGGGGGCCAGGTCGCCGGAGAGGACGCGAAGCAGCGTCGTCTTGCCCCGCCCGTTCTCGCCGACGAGGGCCAGGCGGGACCGCCGGGAGACGGTGGCGTCGACGCCGGCCAGGACCGGGCGCCCGCCGAGGACGACCCGGATCCCGCGGGCGCGGACGTGCGCGCTCGCGCCGGCCGGGAGCCGCCCGGCCGCGTTCAGTTCGGAGAGGATGTCATGTGCCGACCGGTCGGAGAGCCGGTCGTGTGAGTGAAGTGCGTCCACGGTGTGCTCCACGTTTCGCTGCGGAGCCGGGCAGCACGAGAGGACCGCCCGGCATGGCTACCGGGACGGCGGGACACACGAGAGTGGATCGGCCGGTGCCGCGCCGTCAGGCGCGGGTCCAGGGCCTCATGGCGGCGGCGGTGCTCGCCGTTTGCGCATACACGCGGGCCAGGTTAGCCCGGGCGCACCGCGGGGTCGAGGGATTTTCGGTGTAACGCCCGGCACGGCCCGGAGCGGTCGCCCGGCGGCGCACACCTGGGCCCGGACGGCGCCGCATCCGCAGCGGTGGGCGCCGCGGCGGGCGGGGCCCGGCGGGTTCCCGGGGCCGCGGCGGTGGGGGCGTCGCGGCCGGCCGCTACTTCTTCAGCGGGTTGCCGGGCGAGCCGTCGCCGAGGCCGATGAGCAGCTCGCGCAGGAGCCCGGCGAGCCGCTCCCGGTCCTCGCCGCCCAGTTCGCCGAGGAGCCGCTCCTCCAGTGCGACGTGCTCGACGACGACCCGGTCGATCAGCTCCTTGCCCTCCTCGGTCAGGGTGATCAGCACGCTGCGCCGGTTCTCCGGATCGACCTCGCGGGTCACCAGCCCTCTGGCGGCGAGGCGGTCGATCCGGTTGGTGATCGCCCCGGAGGTGACCATCGACGACTCGACCAGCTGCCCGGCGGTGAGCCGGTACGGCGGCCCGGACCGGAGCAGCGTCCCCGCGATGTCGAACTCCCATATCTGCAGGTCGAACCGGGCGAAGTTGTCGCGGAGCTCGCGTTCGAGCAGGCGGCAGGCGCGCTGGATCCGGCTCACCACGCCCATCGGCGCGGGGTCGATGTCGGGCCGCTCGGCCCGCCACTGGTCCAGCCGCCGGTCGACGTTGTCCTTCACCGTCCGCCACCCCCGAGACGTCTCAACATCAAAATGTTTGACGGCATTCTAAGCCCCTGCCTAGACTTGCGAACGTTGAACATTTCAACGTTAAGGAGTCAGGGATGACGCAGGTCTCGAACCGGTCGGCCCCCGGCGGCGCCTCCGCGCCGGGAGGCCTGGCGCCGACCGCGCTGACCGCGCTCGCGCCGGCCGTGTGGGGCACCACCTACCTGGTCACCACCGAGTTCCTCCCGCCCGGCCACCCGCTGGTGTCCGGGGTGATCCGCGCGCTGCCGGCGGGGCTGGTCCTGCTCGCCGCCACCCGCACGCCGCCGCGCGGCGCCTGGCTGTGGCGCTCCCTGCTGCTCGGCACCCTCAACATCGGGGCGCTCTTCGCGCTGCTGTTCGTCGCCGCCTACCGGCTGCCCGGCGGCGTCGCGGCGACCGTCCTCGCGGTCCAGCCGCTGCTCGTCGTCGGCCTGGCGTTCCTGCTGCTCGGCGAGAGGCCGACCCGGTGGCGGCTCGGCTGGGGCCTGGCCGGCGCGGCCGGGGTCGCACTGATCGTCCTGCAGGGCCGGGCCTCCTTCGACCCGTGGGGCGTCCTGGCCGGCATCGCCGCGGCCGCCTCGATGGCCTGCGGGATCGTCCTGACCAAGCGCTGGGGGCTGCCCGAGGGCGTCGGCCCGACCGCCCTCGCCGGATGGCAGCTGACCGCCGGCGGCCTCGTGCTCCTCCCGCTCGCCCTCGCGTTCGAAGGGCTCCCGCCCGCGCCGGACCTCCGCGCGGTCGGCGGCTACACCTGGCTGGCCGTCGCGGGCGCGCTGCTCACCTACCCGATCTGGTTCCGCGGCATCGGCCGGCTGCCCGTGGTCGCCGTGTCGTTCCTCCCGCTGCTCTCCCCCGTGGTCGCCGCCCTGCTGGGGCTGCTCCTCCTCGGCGAGTCCCTGACCCCGTGGCAGGGCCTCGGCTTCGCGCTCGCGCTGGCCGCCATCGCCGCCGCGCAGCTGACCCCCGGCGCCGCCCGCGCCCTGATCCGACTCCCCTCCCCCCGAAAAGGAGAATGAGCATGCCGCGCACCGTACTGGTCACCGGAGCCACCGGGACCGTCTCCACCGAACTGCTGAAGGCGCTGGAAGGCACCGGTGTCCGCCTCCGCGCCCTGGTCCGCGGGGAGGCCGGGGCGGACGCCCTCCGCAGGCGGGGCGTCGAGGCCGTCACCGGCGACCTCGGCGACGCCCGCTCGCTGCCGCCCGCCTTCGAGGGCGTGCAGGACCTGTGGCTGCTCGTGCCGAACGGCCCGCGCGCCCCGGAGAACAGCATGAACGCGGTGTGGGCGGCGCGCCGGGCCGGGGTGGAGCGCATCGTGCGGCTCTCCGCCGTCGGCGCGGCGCACGACGCGCCGACCCGCAGCGGCCGACTGCACGCCCTGTCCGACCGCGAGACCGAGGCGTCCGGCCTGCACTGGACCGTGCTGCGCCCGCTCTGGTTCATGCAGAACCTGCTGAACGAGGCGGCCGAGATCTCCGCCACCGGCGCGTTCTCGCTGAACATGGCCTCGGCGCGGCTCGGCATGGTCGACGCGCGGGACATCGCCGAGTGCGCCGCCCGGGTGCTCCTCGACCCTCCGGAGCGGCACCACGGCGCGGTCCACACCCTCACCGGCCCGCGCCCGGTCACCTTCGACGAGGTCGCCGAGCAGCTGGGGAAGGCGGTCGGCGGCCCCGTCTCCTACCGCCCGGTCGGCGACGGCGCCAAGCGCGCGGCGCTGCTCGGCCACGGGGTCCCGGAGTGGATCGCGGACATGCTGGAGGAGTACGCGCAGGCGTACGCCTCCGGCTGGGGCGACTTCACCACCGGCGCGGTGGCCGGCCTCCTCGGCCGCCCTCCGCGGGACATCGCCGACTTCGCCCGCGACCACGCCGCGGCGTTCGCCCCGGCCGCCCGGGCCTGAACCCGCGCCCCCGCCGGCGACGGCGCGGGGCCGAGGCGGACCACACGGAGCTGCGGGAGGCGTTCGAGCGGATCGAAGTCCTCCTCCCCGGGATCGAGGGCGGGGAGGAGAGGCCCTCTCCCAGGTCCTCAACCTCTCCGAGGAAGTCGTGGGCGAGTGGCGGGACGAGAGCGGGCAGCGGGCGTTCGGCCGGCCGTGGGCCATGCAGGGAGGCCCCGCCCCGGACCCCGACCGCGTCCACCTGCTCCGGCTCGACAGCGACGACGGCTGGAGCCGGGCCGACTGCGGCACGGTCTCCTTCGACATCCCGGCCGAGGCGCTGCGGGCGGGCGACTTCGCCCAGGTGGACTGCTACACGGCGTCGTGCTGACCCCGGCGCCTCCTCTCCGGGCGGCTCCTCTCCGACGCTTCCTTCCCGGGGCGGCTACCCGGGGAGGTTCATGTCCGCTTCGTGCCGCATCACCGCGTCGCGCAGCTCCTCCCGCTCGGCCGGGGTCGGTTCGCGCAGGTGCCCGGCGGCGGCGAGCAGGTCGGACTCGCGGGCGTCGGGCATCCAGGTCGGCGCCTGGATCGTGACGGGGGTGCCGTCGTACCCGGTGTACAGCTCGGGGCCGGCATCGGAGCGCTTCAGGACGCCGTCCCCCTCGTCCTCGCAGGTGACGCGCTTGAGGCCGGCGCACGGGTCGCCGAAGTCCGCGTAGTCGCGGTCCGCGTAGCCGGTGACCTGCAGCGTCCGGGGGTCCTCCGCGGTGGACCGGTAGGTGATCTCCAGGTAGGAGTCCCCGACCGCCGCCGCCTCGGTCATCTCCCACCCCTCCCGGTCCATCACCACCATGGTGCCGGGGAACGCGTCGAAGTCCGCGGCGGCCTCCTCGCGGGCCTCCGCCGCCGGCCGCAGCAGCACGGCCGGGACGCCGGCCGCCAGGGCGACCGCGCCGACCGCCGCGACGGCGCGCAGCCGAGATCCGGCCGAGGAGCAGCGGACCACCAGGGCGAACGCCGCCGAGCCGATGGCGGCGGCGAGTGCCGCCGCCGGTCCGGGCAGGTCCGGCC
>NZ_ANBB01000057.1 GCF_000341105.1 Nocardiopsis potens DSM 45234 | reverse complement strand
CCCCCCCCCCGCCCCCCCACCACACCAGGGCGAGCGCCGCCGGGCAGACCAGGAGCAGCCCGGTCGCCGCGGTCGCCCAGGGGCTCGGCACCCGCAGCCGGCGCAGCAGCCCGACCACCGGGAGGACCGCCAGGACCGCTCCCCCGAGCGACGGCACGATGACGGCGGCGGCCTCACCGCCGTCCCACGCCCAGGGCTTGTCGACGAAGGGCAGCAGCACGCCGGTCGCCGGCAGCAGCAGCACCGCAGGCCAGACGAGTCCGATGAGCGCACCCACCGCCACCGCCGCCCGACCGACCGGGGCCGCCCCCTGCCCGGCGCCGCCGGATTCCTCCTCGGCCATGGCCTCCGCCTCCCGCCTCCGCACCGCTCGCGTGCGAGTGGACGCGAGCGGCCCTGGAACGGTTCCCGGCCCGGAGACGGCCCGGCCCTGCCGCACCGCCCGCGCACCGGCGCCCTCACCGGAAGGAAGGCCGCCGACGGGCCCGCCGGGGCTCTCGCTGGAGACGAATTCGGCCCCAATACGAAACGCCGGGCCCGTACGGACCCGGCGTTCCACCACGTCGGGGTGGCGGGATTTGAACCCACGACCTCTTCGTCCCGAACGAAGCGCGCTGCCAAGCTGCGCTACACCCCGTGGCAACGGAGTTAAGTCTAGCGGACGTTCGGGAGTGCTCGCACACGCAAGGGCGGAGAGGGTCCGGCGGTTGCGGCGGAGGTGCGGGTCAGTCGAGGTGCCACACGTGCACGTCCCCGTCCCGGCCTGCGGCGACGGCGGCGGTGCGGCCGTCCAGCGCGGTGATGCGGACGGCCCGGATCTCCCCTTCGTGCTCGGTGAACGGGCCGTGGAGGAGGCGCCGCTCCTCCAGGGACCACACGTGGACCGCGCCGTCGTCCGAGCCGGTCACCGCGATCGGGCGGCCGGCCGCGGTGCCGACGTCCGCGCACGTGACGGCGGAGCCGTCGTCCTCGTCGTCCTCGTCGTCCTCGTCGCCGTCGGGCCGCTCGCCGGCGATGTCGATGCAGTCCTGCCATTCGCCGGTGCCGGGGTCGCCCAGGACCACCTCGCCCTCGCCGACCGCCACCACCCGGGTGCGGCCGTCCACGTCCGCCAGGCCGAGGCCCATGACGGAGACGGCCGGTTCGAACTCCCTGAGCAGGGTCCGCCCGCCGGCGTCCCACATCATCACCAGGCCGTCCCACCCGCCGGAGACCAGGACCGGGCGGCCGTCCAGCGTTCCGGCCGCGATGCCGCCGACGCTGTCCCCGTGCCCGTCGCACCGGGCGGGTTCGGCGGCCGCGGCGCCGTCGCCGTCCCCGCCGCCGCGCGACGCGTCCCAGACGCGCAGGAAGGCGGGGAACGCGCTGCAGTCGCCGACGATGAAGTGCGGGCGCCCGCCCGGTGCCGCGCTCACCGCCGTCTGCACCCCGCCGTGGTCGAGCCTCGCGTGCTCGCGGACGGCGCCGGTGTGCAGGTCCCACTGGGCGAAGGGCTCTTCGTAGTTGCCGCCGCCGACCACGATCCGGCCGTCCGCGACGGCCGCGCAGACGGCGGTGATCCTGTAGTCGTCGTCCTCCTCCGGGAGGAACCCGTAGAGCGCGTGGAACTCGTCCGGGCGGTACGGCTGCCGGAGCCGGTACTCGGTCCAGCGGTCGTCGGACGGGTCCCAGGTGTACACCCGCGGGCCTCCGTCCGCGCAGACGAAGAGGGGGCGGCCGTCGACGGTGACGAGGTCGAGGTCGCAGATCTCGTGGGAGGGGGCTCGGGAGGAGATGAAGGGGGGCGTCATGGGCGCGGAGTGTAGGGGCGGGGTCCGACACGCGTCCGCGGGGCGGAGGAGCCGCAGGGGGCGGCGGGGGACTCGGGGTGAAACCTCTGCAGAGAAGAACGGCCGGAGGCGGCCGCGGCGGTTGCCGGGGGCCGGGGGCGGGCGGACCTTCTGGGCATGGACGGTGCGGAGTGGCAGGCGCCCTGGTGGGTGCTGCTGGGAAGGTGGCTGAACGGGGACCGGGTGTGCGCGGTGCCGGACTGCATCGGGCTGGCGGAGGGGGCTCCGTACTGCGCCGCGCACGCCGACGACGTGCGGGAGCGGCGGGTGCGGCTGGGCGGGCGGCGGTGCGCGCGGGAGGGGTGCCCGCGGCCGCGGGAGGGCGGGCCGGTGCACGGCGGGCTGTGCCGGGCGCACGGGGACGACGCGCTGCTGCGGGAGCGGGCGGCCGCCGGGCGGTGGAACGTGCCGCCGTCCCCGAGGCATTGATCCCGGCCCGAGGCCGACGCGGCCCTGCCGGCGTGGCTCCGCCGAAGGTCCGGGGCGTACCGCCCTCCCTCGGCCGGGGCGCGGTCTGAGACGATACGTCCGGTCGCGGCCAGGCGGGAACCCGCCCGGCCCCTTCCTCGTCCTACCCCCCGATGCCCCGGGTGGCGGGGCCGGACCGTGCACGCCGAAGTACCGATGGGAGCCCCCGCTTGAACACCACAGTGATCCTGTTCCTGCTGGTGGCCGTGTTGGCGATCGTGGTCGCGGCGCTCCTGGTGGTCCTGCTGCGGAAGCGGCCCGCGGCGGCTCCGGCCGCGCCCGAGCCGCCCCGCGACCCGTTCGCCGACATCGGCGAGACCGGCGGCGACCCGCTCTCGCTGCGCGCCGGGGACATGCTGGAGTACGGCGCGGAGCAGGCCTGGATCCGCGGCTCGCTGCGGCTGTCCGAGGGCGGCGCGGTCTGGGCCGAGCACTTCATCGAGGTCGAGGGCGGCCGCCGCTGGCTCTCCGTGGAGGAGGACCCCGACCTGCAGATGGCGCTCTGGACCGGCCGCCCCGACCTGGAGCTGACCCCGCACGGCCGCACCGTCGAGCTGGAGGGCACCACCTACCGGCTGACCGAGCGCGGCAGCGCCTCCTACCGCTCCGAGGGCACCACCGGCCTGCGCGCCCAGGGCGGCATGGACTACGCCGACTACGAGGCCGCCGACGGGTCGCTGCTCTCCTTCGAGCGGTTCGACCACGGCCGATGGGAGGCGGCCACCGGAACCGTGGTGAACCGCGGCGACATCACCGTCTACCCGTCCACGGACGCCCCGGAGGCCTGACCCGTGCCCTCCCCCGCCCCCCTGCTCGGCGCGGTCGCCGTGGACGTCCCGTTCACCGACACCCGCGCCGCCGACCTCTCCTGGTCGCTGGAGCACGCCGGGCTTCCCGCGCTGGCCCGGACCCGCGCCCGGATCGCCGGGTACCGGGTCGAGCTGCGCGTCCTCGGCGCCTCGCACCAGGTCGCGGTCGCCGCGGCGGGCACCGGGGCCGCGCTGCTCACCGAGACCGTCGCCTGCCTGGCCGATCCCGGCCGGGAGGCCCGGCCGCTGCCCGAGTCGGCCCGGCGCGAGCTCCCCGGCCGGCTCGGCTACCGGTTCCGCAGCACCGTCGAGCGGCACGGCGCGGACGCCCTCACCGAGCGGGTGGCCGCCCTGATCGCCGCCGCCGAGGCGCATCCGGCCTCGGTCGCGGCGTCCTTCCCCGGCGACCCGGCCGCCGTCACCGCGCTCGCCGCCGGCTCTCCGGGGCCCGGGCGGCTGCACTGGACGACCTGGCACTCCTATCCGCAGAGCGGTGAGCTGGTGCGCACCGAGACGCACCTCTCTCCCCCCGACCTCCCTGGGAGGACCGAACGACCGTGAACGACGAGAGCGGCGCGTCCGGCGCCGGAAAGATATTCCTGACCCTGGGCCTGCTGGCGGTCCTGTTCGTCTTCCTGATCGCCGCCTGCAGCAGCGGCGGCGGGCGCCCGGACTGCGGCGACTACGACCTGGTCGACGGCCGGTACGTGTACAACGACGACCGCGGCGACTACGAGTACGAAGACGGCGAATACATCTACGTGGGCTGCCGGACCACCTCCTCGCACGGCTCCTCCAGCGGCTCCTCCGGCGGGGGCTGGTGGTTCTTCGGCGGAGGCGACGGCCACCGGAACGGCTCGGGGTACCGCGGCGGCGGCCCGGGCTGGGGCAAGTGAACGCGAGCATCATGAATAGGAGCGGATAACGGTGTTCATCGTGTACGAGGCGCTCGCCTGCCTCGCCTACGGCGTACTCGGAATGGTCCTGATGGCCCTCGGGTACCTGCTGGTCGACGTGCTCACCCCGGGCAAGCTGCACGCCCTGATCTGGACCGACAAGAACCCCAACGCCACCCTGGTGCTGGCCGCCAACACGCTGGGCGTCGCCCTGGTGGTGGCCATGGCCGTCTACACCAGCACCGGCCCCCTCGCCGAGGGCCTGCTGCTGACCGGCGTCTACGGCGTGATCGGGCTGGTGCTGATGGGGCTCTCCTTCGTCGTCATCGACCTGCTCACCCCCGGTAAGTTGGGCGCCGTGGTGACCCACGCCGACCTCCAGCCCGCCGCCTGGATCAACGCCTCGGCGCACATCGCGGTCGCCCTCGTGGTCGCCGCGGCCATCTCTTGACCGGCCCCTCCGGATCCCCCCTCCGGCTCCCGGTCCCGCCGCGGGCGGCACGCTTCCTGGTGCTGCTCGCGGTCTTCATCTGCGCGGCCTGCGGCCTGGTCTACGAGCTGGCCCTGGTCGCGCTGGGCAGCTACCTGCTGGGCGACACCATCACCCAGGCCTCCATCGTGCTCAGCGTGATGGTGTTCGCGATGGGCGTCGGCTCGCTGGCGTCCAAGGGGCTGACCGCCCGGCCCGCGTTCTGGTTCGCCGTGATCGAGGGGGCGCTGTCCCTGGTCGGCGGGCTGTCGGTGCTGGCGCTGTACGCGGCCTACGCCTACCTGTCGCTGTACCAGCCGGCGCTGGTGCTGTGCGCGTTCGCCGTGGGCGCGCTCATCGGCGCGGAGATCCCGCTGCTGATGGAGCTGATCCAGCGGATCCGCCGGCAGGACGCGGCCGACGCGGTCGCCGACCTGTTCGCCGCCGACTACGTGGGCGGCCTGATCGGCGGCCTGGCCTTCCCCTTCCTGCTGCTGCCGGTGTTCGGGCTGGTCGAGGGGGCGCTCATCGTCGGCGCGGTCAACGCCGTGGTGGGCATGTGGGTGGTGCTGTGGCTGTTCCGCTCGTCGCTGCGGCGCCGGTCGCGGGTGCTGACCACCTCGGCCATGGTGCTGGTGGTCGCGGTGCTCGCGGCCGCGTTCGCCTACTCCGGCCGGTTCGAGGTGACCGCCCGGCAGGCGCTCTACCGGGCCCCGATCGTGCACGCGGAGCGCTCCGACTACCAGGAGATCGTGGTCACCCGCACCTCCGACGGCCGGGACACCCGGCTCTTCCTCAACGGCGACCTGCAGTTCAGCTCGCTGGACGAGTACCGCTACCACGAGTCGCTGGTGCACCCGGTGCTGGACGGGGCGCGCGGCTCGGTGCTGGTGCTCGGCGGCGGCGACGGGCTGGCGGTGCGCGAGATCCTCCGCTACCCCGACGTCGAGTCGGTGACCCTGGTCGACCTCGACCCGGCCGTCACCCGGCTGGCCCGCACCGACCCCGAGATCTCCGAGCTCAACGGAGACTCCCTGGACGACCCCCGGGTGGAGGTGGTCAACACCGACGCCTTCAACTGGCTGCGGGAGAACGGCGAGCGCTACGACGCGATCATCGCCGACATGCCCGACCCCGACGACGTCGGCACCGCCAAGCTCTACTCGGTGGAGTTCTACGGGCTGGTCCGCAACGCGCTGGCCGACGGTGGCCGGTTCGCGGTCCAGGCCGGTTCGCCGTTCTTCGCGCCGAAGGCCTACTGGGGCATCGGCGCCTCCCTGGAGGAGGCCGGCTGGGCCACCACCCCGTACCACGTGGACGTGCCCAGCTTCGGCGACTGGGGGTACTTCCTGGCCGCCCCCGAAGGCGGCGGCGAGGGGGACGGCCCCCCGCTGGGCCTCCCCTCCGACGCCCCCGACCTGCGCTTCCTCAGCGGCTCCGTGCTGCAGGCGGCCGAGGTCTTCCCGGAGGACCGCTCCCTGGAGGCGACCGGCGACGTCCGCCCCTCCACCCTGCTCGACCCCTCGGTCATCGGCTACGAGCAGGACCCGGAGGCCTGGGCCGGCTACTGAAAACGACGATCTCGACGTTGCGGGGGTATCAGAGCGCTCTGATACCCCCGCAACGTCGAGATCATCGGGGTAAGGCCGCGGTCAGCCGCCCAGGGCGGCGCGGGCCTCGGCCGCCTCGGGGACGCCCAGTTCGCCGAGGAGCGCGGCGGCCGCGGTGAGCCGGTCCTCGGCGGTGGTGCCGGCCCCCTCCTCCCGGTCGAGGAGGCCGAGGCCGAGCAGGGCGCGGGCCTCGGGGTAGCGCTCCTTGCGCTCTCGGGCGATGCGCAGCGCCTTCTCCTGGGCGGTGCGGGCCTCCTCGCGCCGCCCCAGCACCGCCAGGGTCCGGCCGAGCTCGGCGAGGATCTCCGCGTCGGCGTTCCGCACCCCGGCCCTGCGGCCCAGCTCGTAGGCGCTCTGGTGGGCGTCGACCGCGTCCTCCGGGCGGCCCGCCCCGCGCAGCGCGATGGCCAGGCCGTTGAGGGCGTAGATCTGATCGGAGTGGTTGCCGCCCTCCCGGGCGACCTCCACCGCCTCCTCCAGGTGCTGCAAGGCGGCCTCGTGGTCGCCCAGGCCGGCGCTGGACTCGCCGATCACCCGCAGCGCGGCCGAGCGCAGCTCCGCCCCGCCGTCCTCCTCCGCGGCGCCGAGCACCGTCCGCCCGGCCGCGATCGCCGCACCGTAATCGCCGATGACCTGGTTGACCGCGCCGATGTTCAGGGTCTGCAGCAGGATCAGCCGCCGGTCGCCGGACTCCTCGACGAAGCCCATCACCTGCTCGAGCGAGGCCAGTGCATCGGTGAACCGGCCGAGCCGCTCGTAGATCATGGCCAGGTTGGCGTCGACCCGGATCAGGCCCTGGTGGTCGCCCATCCGGTCGAGGATCTTCCGGGCGTCGTTGAGCAGGTCGAGGGCGAGGTTGAAGCGACCCGCCATGAACTGCGCGATGCCCAGTCCGACCAGCGTCACCGCGCTGCCCCGCTCGTTGCCCTGGCGGCGGCTGACCTCCAGCGCCTTCTCCTGGGTGGCGAGCAGCAGCTCGGTGCGGCCGTGCGAGGCGTAGTACAGCCACACCGAATCGGCGATCTGCCAGGCGTGCTCGCCGGCCCGGACGGAGGCGAAGAAATCCACCACCGAGGCGAGGTTGTCCTGGTGGATATCGAACCAGGAAACCGCCTGACTCCGTTCGGTGATTTCGTTTTCGTAGCGTGACTTCTTCTCGACGGACACCTCGTATTCGTGCGCCCGGGGGCCGAGGAAATCCGAGGCCCTATTCGCGGTCCCCAGGTAATATTCGGCCAGCCGCCACCGGGCCGCGTCGGTCTCCTTCTCCGGCAGCGCGCTCTTCGCCTTGTGCCGGGCGTAGACGCCGATCAGGTCGTGGAACCGGTAGTGGTCCGCGCCGGGCTCGTCCAGCAGGCAGACACTGACCAGCTCCTGCAGCAGGTCGTCGGCGTCCGGGGCCTCCAGGTCCAGCAGCGCCGCCGCGCCGAACAGGTCGACGCTGCCGCCGATCATCATGCCGAGCAGGCAGAACGAGCGCTGCTGCTCCGGGGTGAGGCTCAGGTAGGAGAGCTCGAACACCGCCTCGACGCTCTGCCCCTCCACCTGCAGCTCGCGGAAGCGCCGCCGCTGCTCGCTCAGCCTCTGCACGACGTGGGCGAACGTCCACCGGGGCCGGCTCAGCATCCGTCCGGTGACGATGCGCAGCGCCAGCGGGAGCCCGCCGCACTGCCGGACCACCTCGGCCGCGGCGTCCCGCTCGCGCTCCACCCGCTCGGTGCCGAGCACCGTGCCGAGCAGCTGCATCGACTCGCCCTCGTCGAGCATGCCCAGCGAGACGTACCCGGCCCCGCCCAGGCCGGGCAGGTCGTTGCGGGTGGTGACCAGGGTGAGCGAGCCGGGCCCGGCGGTGAGCAGCGCGGCGACCTGCGCGTGGCCGACCGCGTTGTCCAGCACCACCAGGACCCTGCGGCCGGCCAGCCGGGCCCGCCACAGCGCCGAGCGCTCCTCCAGGCTCTCCGGGACCGCCTCCGGCGGCACCCCGGTGGCGCGCAGCAGCACGCCCAGCGCGGCCTCGGGGCGGAGCGGCTCCTGGTCGGGGCTGTAGCCGTACAGGTCGATGAAGAGCTGCCCGTCGGGGTAGCGGCCGGCCAGCCGGTGCGCGGCGCGCACCGCGAGCGCGGTCTTGCCCACCCCGCCCGGCCCGGTGACCACGTGCACGTCGGCGCCCTGCTCCCCGGCGGCCAGCAGCCGGCCCAGGTCCTCCTGGCGGCCGGTGAAGTCGGGGATGTCCCGGGGCAGGTCGTTCCGGGGCGACCAGGCGGCCGCGTCGACCTGGAGGACCTGCTGCGGCGCGGTGTCCTCCAGCGCCGACGCCGGCGGCGCGGGCTCCGGCTCCCCCTCCGTGTCGGTGAGGATCCGCTGGTGCAGCTCGACCAGTTCCGGGCTGGGGTCGACGCCCAGCTCCTCGGCCAGGTGGCGGCGGTTGTCCTCGTAGGCGGCGAGCGCGGCCGCGCGCTGGCCGCTCCGGTACAGCGAGGAGATCAGCAGGTAGCGCAGGCGCTCGCGGAGCGGCTCCTCACGGACCAGCGGCGACAGCCGGGTGACCACCTCGGTGTGGCGGCGGAGCGCGAACGCGCACTCGGCCCAGGCGACCACCGCGGCCCAGCGCTCCTCCAGCAGCGGCTGGCCCAGGGCGTACCAGAGCCGCTCCGATCCGGTGCCGGAGAAGGGCCGGCCGCGCCAGCACTCCAGGGCGCGGTCCCAGTCGGCGATCGCCTCGGCGGGGTCGGCCGCGGCCTGGGCCCGCGCCACGTGCGAGCGGAACCGGTGCAGGTCGACGCGGACCGGGTCGACGTCGGCCAGGTATCCGCCGGGGGTGGTGACGATGGTTCCGGGAAAGGCCCGGCGGAGGTGGGAGATCTGCACCTGGACGACGGAGCGCGCGGTGCGCGGGGGATCGTCGCCCCACAGGTGGGAGATGAGCCGGTCGATCGGCACCTCTTTACCGACGTCGACCAGGAGTGCGCCCAGGACACAGCGCTGCCTCGGCCCCCCGACGGGCACCGATTCTCCGTTTTCCCATGCGGTTATGGGGCCGAGCACGCCGAAATCCACAAACGGCACTGTACCAAGGCCATTTGCGGATCACCGGAGAGCGCGGGCGCCCTCCCCATTCACCGCCGCGTATTGCCGCGCCGGTGTGCGCCCGCGCTCGGTCCTTCGGAACCGGTTTTCAGCGCTCCCGCTCGACCGGGGCCTTCTCCGACCCCTCGCCCTCGCGCGCGGGAGCGGATTCCTCCTCGCGCTCCCGCTCCTGCACGGGGACCGGGTCCTCGTAGGGCTTCAGCTTGGCCGCCGCGCCCAGGCCGAGCCCGGCCACGATCTCCTCGAATCCCGCTTCCGGGGCAACCGTGAGCACCATCCCCGCCCCCGTCCTTTCCGGTCGTCGCGGGGGCCTGCACATCCGGCAGGCCCCGTCCCACTTCAAGGCCACTCGATGTCGATACCGGCGGCGTCGTCCTCGTCCTCCCAGGGCTCCATCTCCTCCTGGCGGGAGTTCCCGTCCTCCTCCATCGGCTTCATCTTCGCGGCCGGGCCGGGGACCGGGGCTGGAGCGTCGAGGCCTTCGACGATCCGGGAGAACTCTTCGTCGACAACACCCTGCTCGACCAGCAGCATGCTTCCACTTCCGTTTCTCTCGGAGGACTGCGCCGTGTTCGTGCGGCCTTTCACCGTCCGCCGACGCGGCACCCGCGGGCCGTCCTCCCGCGGGTGCCGGATGTCGCCGAACGGGTCCAACCCTAGAGAGGCCGTCTTCCGCAGCGCTTTCAACCCGCTTTCGGGCCGGGAACGGGCCCGCGGGGCGGTGCGGCGCCTGCTCGGCGCGGTGCGGGCGGCGCCGGGCGCGGTGTCCTCATTCGGCCGCTCGTTCCCCTCTCCTCCCCTGGGCCCCTTAAGCTTCCCTTTTGTGGCGCACCACTTGCCCGACCTCGACGACGGCCCGGACCTCCCGCTCCCCCGGACCGTGCGCGGGCGTGTCCTGCTGGCCGCCGCCGGCGCGCCCGTCATCGCGCTGCTGCTGGTCGCCCTCTGGCTCACCGGAGGGCTGGACGACGCCAAGGCGGTCCAGTTCAAGACCGCCGAGCCGGGCAAGGCCGTGCAGAACAAGCTGCTGAAGGCGACGCTGCACGAGGCCTCCGTCGGCGCCGACCCGGACCTGGGCGGGTACCGGTTGGAGGTCCGCGCGGAGCTGGAGTCGCTGGCGGACGAGCCCGTCCCGGCCTCGCAGCTGAACACCCTGTTCAAGGTGGACTTCGGGCGCAAGGACCTGAAGGCCGAGACGATGCGCGTCCGGCTGGTCCGCCTGCCCGACACCGAGCTGGGCGACCTCCAGCCGAAGATGCCGGAGGAGGTCGTCCTGGTCTGGACGCTGGCCGAGGGCGACCCGGCCGACGACAAGATCAAGACCGCCGAGGAGACCTTCGGCGAGGACTTCCTCGCCGAGCCGGACGACGTCTCCGCGCAGCTGGCCGAGGTGGACAAGGCGGAGATCACGGTGACCGGCGCCAAGTTCGAGCCCGGTTTCACCGATCCCGCCAAGCGCTGGTGGACCGATGACAAGACGGCGGGCGTCTACACGCTCCCGCTGGAGAAGGGGTGAGCCGGATGCGCGCCGCCCCCGACCCCCGGCCGGCCCGGCGCCGCTCGGGCCGCGCGTCGACGGTGCTGGCCTCGGCCGTGCTGCTGGCGCTGCTGCTCGGAGCCCAGGCGCTCCGGATCCACGACGACGAGGACCGCACCGCGCCGATCGAGGCGTCCGGGGCCGCGTCCGAGCCGGTCGACGCGCGCTCGTTCACCGTCGAGGTGGTCGACGTCGCCTTCGCCCGGTCCGTCTACGACGAGTCCGGCTTCTCCTTCGGCGGCGATGAGGCGGACGCCGGGGCGGCGGACGGCGCCGTCGAGGCCAACGGCGTGTGGGTGGTGGTGACGGCCGACATCACCGCCGCGGAGCGGACGCTGGAGCGGGTCGAGGCCGAGCTGGAGACCGGCGAGGGCACCACCTACGGCTCCTCCGGCGTGTCGATGAACGCGCTCGGGTCGATCGGCGACGCGTTCTCCCCGGGGATCCCCCGGCGCGGCGCCGTGGTGTTCGAGCTTCCCCCCGAGCGGCTGGCCTCCCCCTCCGTCCGGTTCAACGTGTTCTCCGGGCTGGACCGGCGGCTGTCCGGCTCGGCCCTGGTCGACCTGGAGCTGAGCGGCTCCGAGCTGAAGAAGGCGGTCGACGGGGCGGAGGAGGCGGTGGCCGTGCCGCAGAGCGAGATCCGGAAGGCGTGAGGTGACGGTGCCCCCGCTGTGGAAGAGGCTCCAGCTGCCCTACGTGGCCGCGGTCGCGGTGCTGCTCCCGGTCTCCGTCGCGGTGCCGTGGTGGCTGGAGGAGCGGAAGCTGGCCGAGAGCGGCGCCGTCCCGGCGGACCCGGTGCCGGCCCAGGGCGGCCGGGCCGACCTCGCCGGCAGCTCCTGGGAGGTCCGCGGCTTCCTGCAGGACGAGTTCGGCGAGGCCGAACCGCCCCCGCCGGGCATCAGCCTGGTGGACGTGCTGTTCCGCGCCGTCCCGTCCGACGAGGCCGCCGCGGAGAAGCTGCTCAGCTGCGACTTCCGGGCCGAGGACGGGCGGGGCCGGGTGTGGCGGCCGGACGGCTCCTTCTCCACCCGCGCGGCGGTCACCGAGGCCGGCGCCGTCACCCCCGGCCTGGGCGGCTGCGCCGACCCGGAGGGCGAGCCGCTGCCGCCCGGCGAGAAGGCCGGGGTCATCGTCAGCTTCCTGGTGCCCGAGGACGCGGTGGACTCCCTGGTCTTCCAGGTGCAGGTGGACACCGGGAGCGGCGAGGACGAGGAGCACCCGCGGGCCCCGGTCGCCGCGGAGTTCCGGGCCGAGAAGAAGAACTGAGCCGCCCGGCGCCCTGACCTGCGTTGATCTTGGACTCATCGACCGGTCTAGGAAAACCCACCTGTACGGGGCCGCAGTCCGGGACCGGTCGATGAGTCCAAGATCAACGCGAAAGGGCCGCCCCGGTGGAGGCGCGGGCGCGGCGGCCGATGCTCTCCCCGCCGACCTTGCGCAGGATCAGCTCGAAGGTCGCGGCCAGCAGGCAGATCCGCAGCATGTACTTGGCGGCGTCCAGCACCACCTCGATCGGGCTCATCCACGGCCACCACCAGCCCAGCCATTCGGCCGGGCCGACGGCGACGAACACCCCGCGCTCCAGCCAGTCGAAGCCGAGCTCCACCAGCACGTAGTAGAGCGAGAAGGACAGGTAGAACACCGGGCTGGTGCCCAGGATGAACCGGAACGCGTTGAGGAACGGGACGTACTTGTCGCCCATGTCCCGGCGGACCCACCCGGCGGCGGTGCGGAGCGGCCCGCGCCGCCCGGTGATCGCCTGCTCCAGCCGGCCCGCGCGGGTGCCCTTCCGGAACAGGCCGGTGTAGCGGTCCATCTGGGCGCCGAACACCACCGCGGTGATGGTCAGCCAGAGCAGCGGCTCGATGAACCCGCCCTTGAGCATCGCCCACAGGGCGGTGGCCGCGCCGATCGCGCCGAGCACCAGCTCCTGCAGCGGGAACGGGGTGACCAGACCGTTGGCCCAGGCCAGGCCGGCGTTGAGGGTGTCGTGCACGGCCACCGTCGCGGCCCGGGTGTCCACCCACTTCCAGAACTTGCCGAGCAGGTCGACCACGCTGAACAGCGCGAGGAAGGTCCAGGTGGACTCGAACAGCGCGGTCAGCACGCCGGTGGTCTTGTTGCCGGTCTGGTCGTAGACGTACTCGAAGAACGCGCGCAGGCCGAACGCGAGCAGCGCCATCGCGATCAGCGGGCCGGTGGCGTCCATCGCCCCGATGTCCAGCAGGAACTCCATGCCCTCCTGGTTCACCGTGGCGATGAGGAACCTGCGGTACTCCTCGGCGATGAGGTCCCAGGCGCTGTAGAAGATGAGGAACGGCAGGATCGCCATGGCCACCGCGTCGACCAGGTTCCGCTCGGCCTCGGCGATGCCGCGCCGCTCCCCGGTCCCGCGCGCCCTGCGGTACTCGGCGTCCACCGTGGGCAGGCCGGGCCGGAGCAGGTGGAACATGATGATGTAGGCGGCCAGCTGCAGCACCAGCACGATCCCCAGCACGGCGTAGCCGAAGTAGGGTTCGATGGCGACCAGCTTCGCCATGCCGCGCATGGCCATCCGGTGGGCGAAGTCGCCCAGCAGCCAGACGCACAGCAGTGGCGCCCAGTACCGGCGGACGAGGTCCAGTGTGTACAGGGGCAGTAACGCGGCGAAGGGGATCTGCCTGGTCATCGCGGGTGAATCTTAGCGACCCCCGGGCGCCCTCCGCCGCCTTGGCCGGATTCGGCCGCCGCTCCGCGGCCGGGTGCGGTAAGAACGGGAGCGGGACCGTGCGAGCTGCTGAGGAGGACCGGGTGAGCAGAGGAGACGGCGACGGGTGGGTGACCCTGCCCGACGGTTCGGAGCGATGGGGGCTCTACGGTGCGGCCGGGGTGCTGCTGCACGCCCCCGGGAGCGATGGGGAGGCGCCGCACGTCCTGCTCCAGCACCGGGCCGCCTGGACCCACCAGGGGGACACCTGGGGGATGCCCGGGGGCGCTCTGGACAGCGGCGAGTCCTCGGTGGACGGCGCGCTGCGCGAGTTCGGCGAGGAGGTGGCCGGCGAGCTCGGGCCGATCGATGTGTCCGCGGTGCACCGGGCGGCCCGCGGCACCTGGCACTACGACACCGTGCTGGCCCGCTCGCAGGCGATGGGCGCGTTCTCGAACAGGAACGCGGAGAGCAGGGAGATCCGCTGGGTCCCGGTGGACCGGGTGGAGGAGCTGCCGCTGCTGCCCGCCTTCGGGGAGATCTGGCCGCTGCTGCGCGGCGCCCTGGCGTCCCGGCTGGACCTGGTGGTCGACGCCGACGCGGTGCTGGCCCGGAGCGGCGGCACCGGCGAGGAGGCGGTGGCCGAGCTGCGCGACGCGCTGGCCGGGCTGGCCGGGTCCGGGGTGCCCGGCGACGCGCTCCCCGACCACCTCGCGCTGCCCCCGCTGCACCTCTGGTTCCCCCGGGTGCACCTGGTCACCGCCGCCGAGGTGGCGCCGGTGCCCGGGGTGACCATCGCCCGCGGCACCGCCTCGGCCGACGCCGCGGGCGCCGCCCGCTCCGCCGGCGGCCGCGCGGTGCTGGCCGTCACCGACCGGACCGGGCGGACCGGGACGGCCGCCCCGGAGTGGCTGCTGGAGAAGGCCGGGCTGGAACCGCTGGTGCACTGCGCCTGACCGGCCCCGCGCCGCTCCCGTCGGCCTCGGCGCCGCCGGCGTCGCGACCGGCGTCGAGACGGTGGCGCGGCGCCGCGGCGGCGCCGGGATCAGCGCCCTGGCGGCTGGCGGCTCAGGGTCAGTGCCGGAGTTCGCCCTCGGAGACGGTGACCGCGGTGCCGCCGATGCGCACCCGGCCCGGGGCGCCGGCGGGCAGCTCCAGGGAGAGCAGGCCGCCGCGCGCGGAGCACTGCACCGCGTCGAACGCGGTGCGCCCCAGCCGCTCCGCCCAGTAGGGGGCGAGCGCGGTGTGCGCGCTGCCGGTCACCGGGTCCTCGGGCACGCCGACGTTGGGGCCGAAGAAGCGGGAGGCGAAGGCGTACGGGCGGCCCGGCGCGGCCGGCGCGGTGGGCACCACGCCCCGCTCGGCGAACGCGCCCAGCCCGGCGATGTCCGGGTCCAGGCCGCGCACCGCGTCCTCGGACTCCAGCTCCACCAGCAGGTCGCCGGTGCCGGCCGCGGCGGCGCGCACCGGTTCGGCGCCGAGCGCGGCGGCGAGGCCGTCCGGCACCTCGACCGGGGCCGGCGGGTTGGCCGGGAAGTCCATCCACAGCACGCCGCCGCGCTCGGCGACGGTCAGCACGCCGCTGCTCCGGGTGGCGAACCGGACCTCGCCGCGTACCCCGTCCTCGGCGAGGGCGTGCGCGGTGGCCAGGGTGGCGTGGCCGCACAGGTCCACCTCGACGGCGGGGGTGAACCAGCGCAGCTCGTAGTCGGCGGCCGAGCCGGGCGGCAGCCGGACCGCGAAGGCCGTCTCGGAGAGGTTGAACTCGGCGGCCACCCGCTGCGCCCGGCCGTCGGCGCAGGGCTCGTCCAGGACCAGGACGGCGGCCGGGTTCCCGCTGAAGGCGCGGTCGGTGAAGGCGTCGACGACGCGGAATCGGGTCATCCGGGAACGGTATACCCGCTGCTCTCCGCGGGGCGCGGAGGCCCGGGCACTCCCCGGCGGCGCCGTTCGTTGACCTGTCGACGTGCACGGCCGACGGGTCAGGGGTAAGTCAGGGATGGGCCCTGATGCACTCCCGCGGGCACGCGGGCAGTCTGGAAGGCGAGCCTGGGACCCGACCGGATCCGGGCGGGAACGCCCGCACCACTCGCGAGGAGCAGACATGACGCTGGAGCGCGGCAACGCTTTCACCCCGGTCGCCTCGGCGACGATGATGTGGCCGTGGGGGACGGCCCTCGGCGGCGGCGCCGTCGGCGGCATCGCCTTCTTCCTGTTGAACTCGTTCTCGGTGAGCTCGGGGCTCGCCGCCGGTGTCTTCTTCTTCACCCTGATCGGCGGCGCGGTGGCGCTGCTGGGCAAGAAGGGCGACCGGCGGGCCAAGCGCTGGGCCGCGCAGTACCCGTGGAAGTTCGCCGGTGCGCCGGCGCTCGCGGGCGCCCTGGGCGTGGCCGCGGTGGCGCTGGTCTTCGGCGGCGGGCTGTTCGGCGCGATCGGCTCCGGCCTGCTCACCGCCGCCGTGCTCTGGGTCATCCTCGGTGTGATCGGGACGGTGGCCGGCGGCCGTAGCTGACCGCCGCCGGGCATCGGCGGGTAGTCTCGGTCAGGGTCGCTGAGAGGAGCCCCTTGACCACCGAGACCACCGAGAACCGTGAGCCCGCCCGGCAGAAGATGGTCGAGCGGGTGCGTGCCCTGCTCCGGATGGCCGAGGACCCCGCGGTCACCGACGCGGAGAGCCAGGCGTTCACCGCCAAGGCCGCCGAGCTGATGACCCGGCACGCCATCGCCGAGGCGGAGGCGCGCGCCCAGCGCGGCGAGGAGGCGGAGTCCGTCTCCCGCCTGGACTTCCCCGTCTCCGGTGTGGGCGGGCACGGCAAGGCGCGGGTCAAGGCGCTGGCCGGGATCGCCGCCGCGTTCGGCTGCCAGTCGGCGGTGCGCGGGAACACCTCCGCCAACACCGAGCGGACCCTGATCATCGTCGGCACCGTCTCCGCGCTGGACTCGCTGCGCGTGCTGCTGCCCTCCATCACCCTGCAGATGGAGGCCTCCGCCCGGTTCACCGCCCGCAACCACATCGCCGACCTGCGCGAGCTGCGCAACCTGGACCGGTCCGCGCTGGCCGGCGAGCGGAGCCGGTTCTACCGCTCGTTCATCCGCGCCTACGGCTACGCCGTCGCCGAGCGGATCCGCGAGTTCCGCGCCCGGCTGCGCGAGGAGCCGGCGGCCGGCGGCTCCGGCTCCGGTTCCGCGGAGGATCCCGCGCCGGTCGGCGCCGACCTGGTGCTCCGCAGCGATGTGGACCGGGTCAAGGAGGACTTCCAGCGCCGCTTCCCGCAGCTCAAGCCGACCCGGCCGGAGCGCACCCACCACCGGGCCGGGGCGCGCGCCGGCTACCTGCGCGGCCGCTCCGCGCAGCTGGGCATGGAGACCGCGGTCGGCGGGGACGGCGGCGGCCGGATCACCGAGGGCGAATGATCGCCGGGGTTTTCCCCTGACGGGGTCACCCTGTGGATAACTCTGTGCACAACCCGGAAAATTGCTGTGGATAACCCCCGATTTCCGGGCCTTGCCTGTGGATAAGGCGGATTCCGCCCTGCCGCGCATCCCACCGCCGCCAAAGCGCCGGCAAAAAGTGACGAGCGTCACTCTCCTGGGAAGGCTGCTCAGTACCAGCCATGGATCCAGGGAGTCACCGAGGATGAACGCAACCGCGCTCCTGAAAGCGTTCCGCGACTACAAGACGGGCCTGCTGACCACCTACCGGGACGACGGGGTCACCGGCGTGGACACCCCGGTCAGCTACGTGGTCGACAAGGGCCGCATCATCTTCCGCACCTGGGAGGACTCCGGCAAGGCCAAGCGGCTCGGCGGCCACCCCTTCGCCGACCTCCGCCCGAGCACCTTCCGCGGCGAGCCCCGCGGCAAACCGGTGCACGGCCGGGTCCGCCTGCTCACCGAGCCGGAGAGCCGGCACGCCTCCCTCCTCCTCGGCCGCCGCCACCCGGTACTGCAGCGCTGGGCGGTCCCCATCTCGCACCGCCTCCTGCGCTACCGCACCCTCCACTACGAACTCGTCCCGCTCGACACCGAAGAGGTGCAGAGCAACGAGGGCTGCCCGGACTGACCCTGGCCGATCGGCCGGCCGGGCGGCCGGCCGGTCCCCACCGTCGGCTTCGCCGGGAGGGCCGCGGTTTCGAGGGCATCGCCCGGGGTCAGGAGACCCGGAGCGGCATCACCAGGTAGCGGAAGTCGGGCTTGCCGCCCTCCTCCTCGGGGACCTCGGAGATCACCACCGGCTTGGTCGGCAGGGTGAAGTCCAGCCAGGCCGTCTCCGTGCCCACCCCGCCCAGGCCGTCCAGGAAGTAGCCGGGGGCGAACGCCACCCGCATCGGCTCGCCCCGGTAGGCGACGCTGAGCGCCTCGGCGGCCTGCGCGTCGTCGCCGGAGCCGGCCTCCAGCACGACCTCCCCCTCGGTGAAGGAGAGCCGCAGCGGGGTGCTCCGGTCCGCGACCAGGGCGACCCGGCGGACCGCCTCGGCCAGCGCGGCCACCGGCACCTCGGCGCGGGCCGCCGCCTCGGCCGGGAACCGCGGCTCGTAGTCGATGAAGTCGCTGTCGATCAGCCGCGAGGTGGTGCGCCGGGAGCCGGTGTCGAAGCCGATCATCCCCTCCCCGCGGGAGGAGCCGGCCGCCTTCCCGAGGGGGAGCGAGGAGAGCGCCACCCCGACGTTGCCGCCGGACGGCAGCGAGCGGGCGAAGTCGTGCAGGGTGCGGGCGGGCACCAGGGCCGAGGCGGACAGCTCCGGGTCCTCCGGGCGCCACCGCATCCGGCGCACCGCCACCCGGTACCGGTCGGTGGCGGCCAGGGTGAGGGCGTCGCCGCGGAAGGCCAGGTGCACCCCGGTGAGCATGGGCAGGGTGTCGTCCCGGCCGGCCGCCGGGACGACCTGGCGCACCGCGGCGGCGAACCGGTCGGCCGGCACCGATCCCGCGCTCCCCGGCATCTCGGGCAGGACCGGGTAGTCCTCCAGCGGCAGGGTGAGCAGGGTGAACCGGGCGCTGCCGCAGGTGAGCAGGGCACGCGCCGCGTCGGTGTGCAGCTCGACCGGCTCGGCCGGGAGGCTGCGGGCGATCTCGGCGAGCAGCCGCCCGGAGACCAGCACCTCGCCGGGCTCCTCGATGTCGGCGTCCACCCGGGCGCGGGTCGAGACCTCGTAGTCGAACCCGGAGAGCCGCAGGCCGTCCTCGGCGGCCTCCAGCCGCATCCCGGCGAGGACCGGGGCGGCGGGCCGGGCGGGCAGCGCCCGGGCGGTCCAGGCGACCGCGTCGGCGAACGCGTCTCGGTCGACTCGGAACTTCACTCGGACCTCCCACGGGCGGGCCGGCCCCTGTTCGCGGGCCGGAGACTGCCGTCACCGTACCCACCGGTGCCGACAGTCCACCGCAGGTCGGGCCGGGTCAGGAGGACTTGTTCGGCTTGAGCGTCCAGACCACGGTCATCAGCCCGGTCACGGTGCCGTCCTCGGTGCGGAGCTCGATCTCGACCGGGAACTCGGGGCGGCCGCCGGCGTCCAGCTCGGCGAGGACCTCCTCGCGGGTGCGGCCCAGCTTCGCCTCGGCGATGACGTCGCCCATCGCCAGCTTGCGGTAGCGGATCTCCGCGGAGACGGCCAGTGGGACGGCGCGCTCCAGCTGGTCGCCGAAGGTCCCGATGACGATCGCCCCGGAGGCCGATTCGGCCAGGGTGAACATGGCGCCGGCGTGCGGTCCGCCGACGTGGTTGTGGTGGTCGGCGTTGTCCGGCAGGCGCAGCACGGCGCGGCCGTGGTCGATCTCCTCGAAGGACACCCCGAGGGTCCGCGCGAAGGGGACCGCGGCGAGGAAGCCGGACTTGACCATCTCCGCCGCTTCGGCGCTCATCGTCGTCATGCCGGTCATGTTACTCACGAGTAATTAGCGGCGCCACCCCCTGCCCCGGACGGAACGGGCCGTGCGCCCCTCCCCGGCCCCGCCCGCGGGCCTCAGCCGACCGGGGCCGGGCTGGGCACCCGCACCGAGGGCAGGGTGGCCAGCATGCCCGCGCAGACCGCCAGGGCGCCGAGCAGCGGGACCGGGCCGGTGCCCAGCCCGCCGGTGGTGAGCACCAGCAGGCCGCCGCCGGTCAGCGCGGCCGCGCCGAGGATCCGCGCCGTCCCCGGGTCGCCGCGCAGCGCCCGCGGCGGCTCCTCGAACCGGACCGCCCAGCCGACCACCGTGCACAGCAGCGGCAGCACCAGGGCCGCGCCGACCAGGCACCACACCGCCCAGGCGCCGGAGAGCGGAGCGGGGGTGTGCATCCCCAGGCCCAGCACCAGCACCCCGGCGACCAGGGAGAGCGGCGCCATGTGCCACAGGTAGACCGTCATCAGCCGGGGGCCGATCCAGTGCAGCACCCGCGCCGGGGCCGGGTGCGCGACCCACCCGGCGATGCGGTCGCGGAGCAGCACCGCCAGCCCGATCTGGCCGACGCCCAGCCCGGCCAGGACCAGGGTCGGCGGGCCGGCGTTGGACGCCTCCACCGCGAACACCCCGGTCATGTTGGGCGAGTAGGGGCCGAACGCGGCCAGCGCGACGGCCGCGCCGAACCCGCCGGCCGCCATCGCCGCGGCCCCGCGGCGGCCGATCGCCCCGGCGGAGTAGCGGAACCCGAGCTGGTGCAGGCCGAGCCAGACGAACGCGATGTTGGCGTAGCCGAGCGCGTCCGCGCCGGTGGCGAACCGGACGGTGTCGACGACCGCGGCCCCGGCCAGCAGCGCGGCCGGCACCGCCCAGCCGAACCGGTCCTCGGCCCGCACCAGCACCGGGGTGGCGACGACGACCAGCACGTAGACGGCGAGGAACCAGAGCACGATCCCGGCGGCCTCGGTACCGACCCGCAGCGGCTGCTCCGGGACGCCCGCCGCGTCCAGCAGGTAGGCCGCCGGTATCCACGCGGCGGCCAGCGGGATCACCGGCCAGGCCAGCCGGCGCAGCCGCTTGGCCAGCCACTCCGACGCGGTGGTGCCCTTGGCCGCCGAGGCGCGGCGGCTCAGCACGTTCACCGCGCCGCCGACGAAGAAGATCAGCGGCATCACCTGGACGATCCAGGTCACCGCGAAGCCGCCCTCGGCGTTGAGGACGCTCCCCATGGACAGGGTGTCCGAGGCCGCGGAGAAGGACAGCACCGGAAGCGACCAGTGCTGTGCCACCACGAGCACGATCACCAGCAGCCGCAGCGCGTCCAGGAAGAGGTCGCGTTCGGGGAACGCGGTCGGAGGGGTCATCGATCGCTCCTTCGTCAGATCGACGACCCTAGGCGGGCCGGACCGATCCGGACGATATCCCGTACACCCCTCTCGGCAGGGGCACACCCTCCCGCACACGGTGGTGCGAGCACGACCCCGCCTGCACCCACCTGCGTGTTCACCCGCCCGGCGCAGGGCTCACCGGTCGCGGCCGCCGGCGGCCTCCGGGGGAACGAGGCCGGCGGGAAAGAGGGGCGCGGCACACGATAACCCCTTCCGGACATCCCCAAGCCCGTTTTCCGGGAGGCCCGCCCCGGCTCCCCGGCCCGTGCCGCTCCCACCAGGGCGGCGTCCGCCGGTCAGCCCGGGCCCCGGACTCCGCCCCTTTCTGTATGTCGGCACTGACCTGCGCAGACACCTGCGGAAGCATTCCGCGTACATTCCGCGGCCACCCGCCTCGGGCCGCTCACGGCGGCATGCGGCCGCATCCCCCAGAGACGGCGAAGACCCCCGCCCGGTCGGCGTCGTGCCTGGTGGGCGAGGGTCTTCGCTGCTCGCTGCGGAGGGTGTGGGATTCGAACCCACGAAGCCCCGGAAGGACTTAACGGTTTTCAAGACCGTCGCACTCGGCCGCTATGCGAACCCTCCTGGTGGCGCTCCCGGCGCCTCGACAGATGCTAGCTCACATCCGCCGGTGGGGCCCTTCCCGCAGGAGGCTTTCCGCTGCGGGAAGGGGTCCCGTCCGGTCAGCGCGGCCAGGCGAACGCCTCGCCCACGGTCGCGGCCAGCTTGAGGTAGGAGTCGCGGGTGCCCGGGGCCAGCCGGTCGAGGTCGACCTCGGCGCCCTCTTCCAGGTGGGAGTCCCAGGGGACCCGGACCACCGCGCGGCAGCGGCTCGCGAAGTGCTGCTCCAGCCGGTCGAGGTCGACCGAGCTCTTGCCGCTGGGCCGGACCATGGAGAGCACCACCACGGCGCCCCGCACCAGGTAGCCGTACTCGTGCGCCTCCAGCCAGTCCAGGGTGGCGCTGGCGCTGCGCGCCCCGTCCACCGACGGCGAGCTGACCAGCACCACCTGGTCGGCCAGGCCGAGCACGCCGCGCATCGCCGAGTGCAGCAGGCCGGTCCCGCAGTCGGTCAGGCAGATGGAGTAGTAGTGCTCCAGCAGCCGGGAGACCTCCCGGTAGTCCGACTCGCTGAACGCCTCGGAGACCGCGGGGTCGCGGTCGGAGGCGAGGATCTCCAGCCGGCTCATCGCCTGCGAGGTGAACCCGCGGATGTCGGCGTAGCGGGTGATCATGTGCTGCTCGTTGAGCAGGTCGCGGATGGTCGCGGCGGTCTCCAGCCGGACCTTGTCGGAGAGCGTCCCGCGGTCGGGGTTGGCGTCGACGGCGAGCACCCGGTCGCCGCGGAGCGACGCCAGCATCGAGCCCAGCGCGACAGTGGTCGTCGTCTTGCCGACCCCGCCCTTGAGGCTGAGCACCGCCACCCGGTGGTGCCCGCCCGCGACGTGCGTGCGCGCCCGCGCGACGAGCTCGTTGCGCCGCTTGTCCGCCGCCGACTCCCCCGGGTTGACCAGCCCGAGGGACATGGCGTGCACGGCCTTGCGCCAGCCCTTGCCGGGCTTGTTCTTCCGCGCCCCGCCGCCGCGGACCAGCGCGGCGGTGTCCAGGTCCTCCGGCCCCTGCGGCACCGGCGGCTGCTCGTAGGGCTGCTGGACCGGCTGCATCTGCGGCTGCTGGGCCTGGGGCGGCTGCCCCTGCTGCGGATACGGCTGCTGCCCGCCGGTCGCCGGGTACTGCGGCTGGTACGGGGCCTGCTGCGCCCACCCCTGATCGGCGGGCCGCTCCCACTGCTGCGGAGCGGGGGCCGCCTGCGGGGCGGGCTGCTCGGTCCCGGCGAGCACCTGGTCCCACTGGTAGGGGGACTGGCCGCCGGTCTCGGCGGCGGGCCGCGCCGCCTCGGCCTGAGGCTGCGCCTGGTCCCACTGGTAGGGCTGCCGGCCACCGCTCTCCGCGGCGGGCTGCGCGGCCTCGGCCGGCGCCTGGTCCCACTGGTACGGCTGCTGACCGCCGCTCTCCGCGGCGGACGGCTGCGGCTGGGCGGGAGCGGCCGACGGGTCCCACCACGCCTGCTCCTGGGCGGGCGCGGGAGCGGCCTGCTCCCACTGCCGCCACTGGTCGGAGGGTTCCGCCGCGGCCGGGGCCGCGCTCTGCTGCCACTCCTGGGAGGCCTCCGCGGGAGCGGGCGGAGCCTGCTCCCACTGGTACCCGGCCTGACCGCCGGTCTCGGCGGCGGGCTGCGCGGCCTCGGCCGGCGCCTGGTCCCACTGGTAGGGGGAGTGACCACCGGTCTCGGCGGCGGGCCGCACCGCCTCGGCTGGCGGCTGCTCCCACTGCTGCGCGGGCTGGGCGCCGCTCTCCGCATAGGCGGCCGACGCGTCCCACTGCGGCACCTCGGGAGCCTGCTCCCACTGCTGCGGAGCGGGCTGCGGCGCCTCGGCGGGAGCCGCCGGGCCCCACTGCTCCGCCTCGTCCGATGGCCGCTCCCACTGCTGCGCCGGCTGGGCGCCGCTCTCCGCATAGGCGGCCGACGCGTCCCACTGCGGCGCCTCCGGCGCCGCTGCGGGGGCCTGCTCCCACTGCTGCGGGGCCTCCTCCGCCGGGGCGGGGGGAGCCGCGGCGTCGGCGGGCGGGGCCGCCTCGCCGAGCCGCTCGGCCAGCGCCGAGTCGCGCGGCCCCGCTCCGAGGCGGACGGTGGCGCTGTCCGGAGCGGCCGCCCCGGGCTGGAGGCGGACGGTGGACTCGAACTCGTCGTCCTCGCCGTCCTCCTCCTCGTCCGCCCGGACGGCGCTCCCGGAAGACACGGAAGGTTCGGAGGGCTCGGTGTACGCCGAGGGCCCGGGGGGCCCGGAAGGCTCGGCGTGCTCCGCGGCCGGGGTCTCGGGGAGCGGCTCGGCGGCGGGCACCGGGTCGGGGGCGCCCAGGCGCACGGTCATCTCGGCCGGGTCGAACGCGTCGTCCCCCTGCCGCTCCTCGGCGGGGGCCGCGGACGGCTCGGCGCCGAGCGGCGGCAGCTGCTCGGGCTCGGGCACGTCGGAGGCGCGCTCCTCGGCGGCGGGGACCGGCTGGGGCGCCGGGGCCTGCGGAGCGGGCGGCGGAACGGGACCGGGCGCTCCCGGCCTCGGACCGGTCGCCGGCGGGCGCCGGTCGTCGCGGACGGGCGGCTGCGGGGGCTGCTGCGGCCTCTGCTGCGGGTGCCCGGGCGGCACCGGCGGCCCCTGCGGGGAACGCTGCGGCGCGTGCGGGGGACGCCCCGGAGGAGGCCCCTGGTGCGGTCCCTGCGGCGGGTGCGGCGGCTGCCCGTTCTGCGGCTGCCGGTACTGCGGCGGCGGAGGGCCCTGCGGAGGCCGCTGCGGGTGCGGCGGCCGCGGACCGCCGGGCGGCGGCCCGTAGGGCCCGGGCGGCATCGGGGCGCCCTGCCGCACCTGCGGGCCCGGGGGCGGCGGGTGCGGGGCGTTCCGCGGCGGCTGCGGAGCCGCCGGGGCGGCGTACTGCTGCGGCCGGGCCGGGGGCGGCGCCTGCGGCCCGGAGGCCTCGCGCGCCGGCTCCGGAGCGGGGGCGGGTGCGGGCGCGGAGGTCGGCTCCGGAGCCGGTGCAGGGGCCGACTCCGGCGCAGGCGCGGGCGCGGGCGCCGGTGCCGCCTCCGCGGTCGGCGCGCTCTGCGGTTCCGGGGCGGGCTCGGGCTCCGGGGACGGCGCGGGGGACGGCTCGGCGGCCGGTTCGGGATCGGGGGCCGGCGCCTCCGCCGCCTGCTCCGCTGCCGGCTCCGGGGACGGGAACGAGGGCGGCTCGGGCGAGGGGAAGGCGGCCGGGACCGGCGCCTCCGCGCCGGGCGCCCCGCCCACCGCGTAGGGCGGGGGCGGCGGCAGCGCGCCGCCGTCGCCGAACCACTGGTCCGAGGGCGACATGACGGGGGCCTGCCAGCCGTGGCCCGCGCCCTCCGCACCCGGCTGATCGGCAGCCCCGTGGTCACGCCCGTCCTCCGGCGGACGCGGAGTCGGCTGCTCCGGGCCGTCGTGATCTCTCTGTGCCACCGAGGTTCTCCTCAAGACGCTTTTCAGGGGCGTAAGCGTGACGACGCGGGGGCGCCGGCCTCCGCGGGGGCGGGGGACGGGGCTGCGGGCACCCAGCGTCGTCTGTTTTCCCATCTCCGTCAACAAAGATAGAACCCGGCGGCAAAAGCACGGCATCCAGCCCGAACCACCACCGCGCCCGGTGGGTAGCGTTCAGGTCATGCACGCGATCGAGATCAGTGGGCCGGGCGGCCCCGACGTCCTGCGGTGGAGCGAGGTGCCCGACCCGGTTCCCGGGGAGGGCGAGGTGCTGCTGGACGTCGCCGCCGCCGGAGTGAACCGGGCCGACGTCAACCAGCGCCAGGGCTCCTACGATCCGCCGCCGGGCGCCTCCCCCTACCCCGGCCTGGAGTGCTCCGGGCGGATCGCCGCGCTGGGGCCCGGCGCAGAGGGCTCCGGCTGGGCGGTCGGCGACCGGGCGTGCGCGCTGCTGACCGGCGGCGGCTACGCCGAGCGGGTCGCCGTCCCCGCCGGGCAGCTGCTGCGCATCCCCGAGGGGGTGGACCCGGCCGAGGCCGCCGCGCTGCCGGAGGTGGCCGCGACGGTGTGGTCCAACGTGTTCATGACGGGCCGGCTCAAGGCCGGCGAGACCCTGCTGGTGCACGGCGGCGGCAGCGGCATCGGCACCTTCGCGATCCAGCTCGCCCGCGCCTTCGGCGCCCGGGTGGTGACCACCGCGGGCAGTGCGGAGAAGCTCCGCCGCTGCCTGGAGCTGGGCGCCGACGCCGCGATCGACTACCGCACCGAGGACTTCCCCGCGCGGGTCAAGGAGGAGACCGGCGGGGCCGGCGCCGACGTGGTGCTGGACATCATGGGCGCCTCCTACCTCGACCCGAACCTGCGGTCGCTGGCCGTGGGCGGCCGGATCGTCGTCATCGGCCTGATGGGCGGCCGCAAGGCCGAGCTGGACCTGGGGCGGATGCTGGTGAAGCGGCTGTCGGTGCACGCGACCACCCTGCGGTCCCGCCCCGCGGCGGAGAAGGCGGGTATCGTCGCGGGCGTGGCGGAGCACGTATGGCCCCTGGTCGACGCGGGGACCGTCCGTCCCGTCATCGACCGGTACCTCCCCCTCCCCCGGGCGGCGGAGGCGCACCGCGTCATGGAGTCGAGCACGCACGTCGGGAAGATCGTGCTCACCACCGCGTGACCCTGTCCCGGGTTCCGATCGTCCACGAGGTGAAGCCTGTGATGAACAGCGGTTTGAACGAAGATCCCAATGGCGGCGGCAGCGGGGAGCAGCACCCGCAGGTGCTGATCGTCGGCGCCGGCGGCCCCGCCGGGGGCGAGCCGGGCGGCGAGGAGGGCGAGCAGCCGCGCCCGCTCAGCGAGATGGTGGAGCAGCCCGCCAAGGTGATGCGGATCGGCAGCATGATCCGCCAGCTGCTGGAGGAGGTGAAGGCCGCGCCGCTGGACGAGGCCAGCCGGGCGCGGCTGCGGGAGATCCACGCCAACTCCATAAAGGAGCTGGAGGACGGCCTGGCCCCGGAGCTCGTCGAGGAGCTGGACCGGCTGACCCTGCCGTTCACCGACGGCAACACCCCCAGCGAGGCCGAGCTGCGGATCGCCCAGGCCCAGCTGGTGGGGTGGCTGGAGGGCCTCTTCCACGGCATCCAGACCACCCTGTTCGCGCAGCAGATGGCGGCGCGGGCGCAGCTGGAGAACATGCGCAAGGCGCTGCCGCAGGGGGCGGTCCGCGGCGAGCAGAGCGGTCCCGCGCAGCCCTCCGGGCCCTACCTGTAGGCCCTACCTGTAGCCGGAGAGCGCGGTGGGGCGGGGCCGGTGACCGGCCCCGCCCCGCTTCCGTTCCGGCCACCTGCCCCGGCTACTTCTTCACCGGCTCCAGGACGTCCCGGCCGACGAAGGGGCGGAGCGCCGCGGGCACCACCACGGACCCGTCGGCCTGCTGGTGGTTCTCCAGGATGGCGACGATCCACCGGGTGGTGGCCAGGGTGCCGTTGAGCGTGGCGGCGAACCGCGGCTTGCCGTCGGCGTCCCGGTAGCGGATGTTCAGCCGCCGCGCCTGGAAGTCGGTGCAGTTGGAGGTGGAGGTGAGCTCCCGGTAGCGGCCCTGGGTGGGCACCCACGCCTCGCAGTCGTACTTGCGCGCGGCGCTGGCGCCCAGGTCGCCGCCGGCGATGTCGACCACCCGGTAGGGCAGCTCCAGCTTGTCCAGCATCTCCCGCTCCCAGGCGAGCAGCCGCAGGTGCTCCTCGTGGGCGTCCTCGGGGCGGGTGTAGACGAACATCTCCACCTTGTTGAACTGGTGCACCCGGATGATGCCGCGGGTGTCCTTGCCGTAGGAGCCGGCCTCCCGGCGGAAGCAGGACGACCAGCCGACGTACCGCTCGGCCAGGCCGTCGGCGTCCAGGATCTCCCCGGAGCGGTAGCCGGCCAGCGGCACCTCCGAGGTGCCCACCAGGTAGAGGTCGTCGGCGGGGAGCCGGTACACCTCGTCGGCGTGCGCGCCGAGGAACCCGGTGCCCTCCATCGTCTCCGGCTTGACCAGCACCGGCGGGATCATCGGGGTGAACCCGTTGGAGACCGCCTGGCGCATCGCCATGTTGAGCAGCCCCAGCTCCAGCATGGCGCCGACGCCGGTGAGGAAGTAGAACCGGGCGCCGGACACCTTGGCGCCGCGGTCGGTGTCGATGGCGCCGAGCATCTCGCCCAGCTCCAGGTGGTCGCGGGGGGTGAAGTCGAACTCGCGGGGCGCGCCGACCTCCTCCAGGACCCGGAAGTCGTCCACGCCGCCCTCGGGGGCGCCCTCCTCGACCAGGTTCGGCACGCCGGACAGCACGCCGTCGAGGTCGGCGGCGATCCGGTCGGCCTCCGCCTCGGCCTCCTTCACCTGGGCGGCCAGGCCCTTGGCCTTGGCGAGCAGCTCCTCCCGCTCCTCCGGGGAGGCCTTGGAGACGGACTTCCCCACGCTCTTCTGCTCGGCGCGCAGCGTCTCGAAGCGGGACAGCGCGGCGCGGCGCGAGGAGTCCAGGTCGAGCAGCCGGTCGACGACGGAGTCGTCTTCCCCTCGGGCGCGCTGCGAGGCGCGGAGTCGGTCAGGGTCGTCGCGGAGAGCACGGAGGTCGATCACGTCTGCAGGCTACCGGCCCCCGGGCACCGCCGCACGGCGATAACCCGTGGCGATCCCACCTGCACCGGAGCACAATGCGGGAGATGGAACTGACCCATTGGCCCCTGTACGGGCTGCGGCTGTGCACGCCCCGGCTGGAACTGCGCCTGCCCGACCTGGCGGAGCTGGACGCGCTGGCCGGCACGGCCGCGCGCGGGGTGCACGAACCCGGCTCCATGCCGTTCGCGTTCCCGTGGACCGACTGCCCGCCCGCCGAGCGCGGGCGGCGGGTGATGGCCCACTTCTGGAAGCTGCTCGGCGAGTGGGACCCGCAGCGGTGGCGGCTCCCGCTGGTGGTGTTCGCCGGCGGCGCCCCGATCGGGATCCAGGAGATCGCCGCGGAGGACTTCGGCCTGGTCCGCGACTTCGACACCGGCTCCTGGCTGGGCCTGGAGCACCACGGGCGGGGGTACGGCACCGAGATGCGCGCCGCCGTGCTGCACCTGGGCTTCGCCGAGCTGGGCGCGGAGACCGCGCGCAGCGCGGCGATGAGCGACAACCCGGCGTCGCTGGCGGTCTCCCGCAAGCTCGGCTACCGGACCAACGGCACCGGGCGGCTCGCGGTCGACGGGCGCCGCCGCGGGGAGGTCCGGCTGCTGCTGGAGCGGGCGGACTGGGAGCGGCACCGCACCGTGCCGGTCCGGGCCGAGGGCGTCTCCCGGTGCCTGGACATGTTCGGCGCGGACGCCGCGGAGGACGGGCCCGGGGAGAGCGGGCCCGGGGAGGACGGATCCGGAGAAGGCACGAAGAATTCCGCCGTGTCCGCGTCATGATCCGCGCCCTGCCCCGTGTCCCCTGGTGAACGAGGAGCCGAAGAGGGGGACGTGCCCGTGATGACGCAGATCTGGCCGGCGAAGGCGCTGAGCGACATGACCGCCGAGGAGCTGCTGGCCGCGCTGGAGCGGCTGGCGGAGGCCGCGCCGAACGACGCCGCGCTGGCCAAGGCGCTCCGCGGCGAGCTGGTGCGGGCCGCGCTGGCGGAGGAGGCCGGGGTCACACCCGTCCGGAGCGGATCTCTTCCAGCCAGCGCGCCGCGGCCCGGTAGTCGGCCTCGGACGCGGTCCGGGACGGCAGGAACGGGGTGAGGTCGGCGCTCTCGTCGGCCCGCGGGTAGCTGCCCAGGAACCGCACGTCCGCGCAGACCCGGCGGAGGCCCATCAGCGCCTCGCCCAGCGCGGCGTCGGCGACGTGCCCGTCGGCGTCCAGGCAGAAGCAGTACCGGCCCAGCCCGTCGCCGGTGGGCCGGGACTCCAGCCGGGTCAGGTTGACCCCGCGCACCGCGAACTGGTCGAGCAGCTCGGCCAGGGCCCCGGCGTGGTCGTCGGCGAGGAAGACCACCAGCGAGGTGCGGTCCGCGCCGGTGGGCGCGGGCAGCGGCCCGGGCCGGGACAGCTGCACGAAGCGGGTGGCGGCGTCGGCGCGGTCGCCGATGCCGGAGGCGAGCGGCACCAGGCCGTAGCGCTCCCCGGCGATGCGCGCGCAGATCGCCGCGTCGTAGGGGGCGCCGGGCTCGGCCACCGCCTGCGCCGCGGCCGCCGTGGACGACACGGTGTGCGCCTCGGCGTCCGGCAGGTTCGCGGCCAGCCAGCGGCGGCACTGGGCCAGCGCGTGCGGGTGCGTGGCGACCCGCTTGACCCCGGCCGCGTCGGTGCCCTCCCGGGCGAACAGGGTGAACTCCACCGGGACCGCGACCTCGGCGGTGATCAGCAGCGGCTCGCCGTTGATCAGCTCGGCCATGGTGGTGGGGACGCCGCCCTCCACCGAGTTCTCCAGCGGCACCACCCCGGTGGCCGCCTCCCCGCGGCGCACCGCGCCGAAGACCGCGTCGACGCCGGCACAGGGGACGAGGTCCCCGGTGTCGGCGTCGGGCAGCAGCGCGCGCAGGGCGGCTTCGGTGAAGGTCCCCTCAGGGCCGAGATAGGCGTGGCGGTTCCGCATGTCCTGCAGGTTATACCCGGGGCGGCGTCGCTTCCCGGGCTTCGGCGCGGGGTTCCTCCCGCGCCTCGGGGCGGGGCGCCTCCCCGGCCTCGGCGCGGGGCCGGGGCGCCAGCGGCCGCACCGCCGCCGGGGGCTCCTCCGGCTCCTCGGCCGGCGCCGGGAAGGCGGCGCCGACGCCGGCCCCGGGTCCGCGGCCCAGCCGGGCCGAGCGGATCGCCCGGTACTCCTCCGGGGAGAGGGCCTCCTCGGAGCGGCCCGCCTCGATGAGCTTGGCGTAGGTCCGCGACTCGGTCCGGCCGTTGATCGAGGTGACCACGACGCCGTCGCCCGCCGCGTCCAGCAGCGCCAGGGAGAACGAGCGGGCCCCGGACATCTCCTCCAGCGCGTCGTAGCGCACCAGGCCGACGTCGCGCACCGCCCGCGGATCGACGCCGCCCGACTCCGGGAGTATCCGGCGGACCACCGCCTCGCATTCGTGGATCGTCTTGCGCATGTTCAGCACTGCCCAGCCGCCGACGGCGAGACCGCACACTCCCGCCACCAGCCCGAGCACCGCGAGGATCGTAGTGAGCACGCTGCGACCCTACCGCCACGGAGCGCAGCGAAAGGGGCGCCTTCGCCGGGTTCTACGGCGACTTTGCCCGATCTTGCTTGATCTTTCGGGAAACCGACACCGCGCCCCGGCGCAGGGCGGATCCGATCCCCCGCGCGGCCAGCGCCCGGCCCACGTCGGCGAACTGCCGCGCGCGGTGCAGCTGGGCGCGGAGGTCGGTGCCGGTGGCCCGGTGCTCCATCGGCACCTCCACCTCCACCACCCGGCCGCCGCCGCGCAGCACGTCGATGGTGAGGCCGGTCTCCACCCCGAAGCCGGGGGCCAGCGGGAGCGCCGACCGGAACGCCTCCCGGGTGATGCAGCGCTGCCCGCTGAGCGGCTGCTCCGGCTCCCATTCGGTGGCCCGGCGGATGCCCTCGCGGGCCAGCCGCACCACGAAGCCGTGCCCGCCGAGCCGCAGCCGGGTGGCGGGGAACAGCGCGATGGACATGTCCGCCTCGCCCGCGGCGACCGGGCCGATCAGCGGCGCCGCCGCGGAGGCGGTGGCGCCCAGGTCGGCGTCGAGGAAGAGCAGGTGCCGGTGGGGCCGGCCGCCCTCGCGCCCCTCCTCCAGGAGCCGGACGGCCTCCGCGCCGCTCTGCATGGCGGCGCCCTTGCCCCGGTTGCGCCCGTGCCGGAGCACCCGGGCGCCGGCGTCCCGGGCGACCTCCGCGGTCGCGTCGGCGGAGCCGTCGTCGACCACGACGACCAGGTCCGCTCCGGGGAGCCCGCGGGCCGCGTGGACGGTGGCGCCGATCCGGCGCGCCTCGTCCTTGGCCGGGATGATCACCGCGATGCCGGGGCCGCGCCCCGGGCCGCCGACCGCCGCCGCCATCGCGGGGCGGCTAGCGGGGGGAGCCGGCGAGCGGCAGCCCGTCGGCGGAGTCCCGGATGGTGAAGACCGCGTCCAGGCCGGTGACCTCGAGGATCTTCATCACCGCCGGGCGCGGGGCGATGAGTTCGAGATCGCCGCCCTTCTCCCGGGAGCGCTTCATCGCAGACAGCAGCACGTTCATGCCGGTGGAGTCGCAGAACTCCACCCGGGACATGTCCACCACCAGCCGGCGGGCGCCGTCGTCCAGCGCACCGACCAGTTCGCCGTGCAGCTGCGGGGCCGTGTAAAGGTCGATCTCACCGCGGACGGTCACCAATGCGTGACCCGCGTGAGACTCGCTTGAGATCTTCAACTCCACAGTCGTGACTGTAGCGGCACAGCGCGTGCCTGGCCACCTGGTCACGGGTGTTTCGCCGGATCACCCGGACATCGCTCGCGTACGGGAGGTTCCGATCCCGGCGGCGGGGGCTCCGGTCCGCTCCACGGCCCGGCCGGGCTCCTCCACCGACACCCGGAGCACCGCCCAGACGGTGGTCGACCCGTCCTCCACCTCGGTCCCCCAGCGCTCCGCCAGGTGCTCCACGATGCCCAGCCCGCGGCCGCCCAGCGCGGACAGCGAGGGCCGCGCGATCCGCGGCAGGGTCGACGCGCCGCCGTCCCGCACCGAGACCTCCAGCACCGCCCCCGCCTCGTCGGAATCCAGCCGCCAGGCGACCTGGACCCGGTCGGGGGGAAAGGGGGCGGGCAGCGGTGCGGCGTGCCGCAGCGCGTTGCTCAGCAGTTCGCTCACCACCAGGGCCGCGTCGCCGACCGACCCGGCCCCGAGGCCGTCCGCCTCCAGGTCCGAGCAGAGCCGCTGCCGCGCACCGGTGACGCTCGACGGCGTGCACGGGACCAGTACCGTCCTCGCCATGCCTTCTCCCGTTCCGCCGGTATTGCGCTCGCCGGCGTCGGGCAAAGCGCAGGTCTCGAAAACCACCAGGGCCGAAATGCCCCGATCCGCTCCCGAGGAAACACCTCACCTCGGCCGATCCCCCCGGCCGTCCGCCTCCGGCCTGGTTCCGGACGGGCCTGAAACGCCGCTCCCTCCGGCTTCTGCGGACGGCGGGCGGGCGCCCGGCCCGCCCCGGTGTAATGTGAATCTCATCCGGGTGACCCCGTCCGCGGTGGCCCCGGTGACGTCGCCGCCCTGCGCCCGCGCCAGCCGGCGCACGATGTAGAGGCCCAGCCCGATCCCGCCGAACCGGCGCCGGTCCCCCGCCTCCCCCTGGACGAACCGCCCGAAAATGCGCTCCTCGTCCCCGGGCGCGATGCCGACGCCCTCGTCCTCCACCGCCACCACCAGGCGGCCGCCCTCCTCCCGGGCGCGGACCAGCACCCGGCCGCCGTCCGGCGAGTACTTGAACGCGTTCTCCAGCAGCTGCCCGACGATCACGTCGGTGGCCACCGGGTCGCCCAGCGCCGGCGGCAGCCCTTCGGGGACGTCCAGCAGCAGGGTGTGCCGGGCCGAGGCCGCGTCGAACGCCGCCGCCGTCTCCCGGAGCAGCCGGCGCAGGTCGAACGGGCCCGCCCCGACGCTCAGCTCGCCGCTGCGCGCGGCCGACCCGATCAGCAGGTTCTCCACCAGCCGGGCCAGGGTCCCGGACCGCTCGGCGATGGTGCGCACCGCGTCCCTGCGGGCCGCCTCGTCCAGCCGGTCCCAGCGCTGCACCAGGGTCCCGGCGAACCCCTGCACCACCGTCACCGGGGTGCGCAGCTCGTGCCCGGCCGTCGCCATGAAGAGGTCCTTCTCCTCCTCCAGCTGCTTGGCCTGGGTGATGTCGCGGAAGTCCACCACCCGCTCGCCGGTGCCGGGCACCCCGGTCACCAGGATCTCCAGCCAGCGGCCGCAGTCCAGCCGGTGCCGGAGCGGCTCGGCGGCCGCCCCGGGCAGCGGGAACGGCGGCGGCCGGCCCGCCACCGCCTCCTGCGAGCAGCCGGTGAGCTCCGCGGCGGCCCGGTTCCAGGTGCGCACCCGGCCGGCCTCGTCCAGCAGCGCGATCCCGTCCGCGCTGGAGTCGACCACCGCCTGACCCTGCGCCCGCCGGCGCACCATCTCCTGGTAGGCCAGCGCGTTGCCGAGCGCCACCCCGGCGTGCCCGGCGAGCAGCTCCAGCAGCTCCAGCTCGACGTGGCCCACCTTGCGCCCGCTGTACAGCGCGTACAGCGCGCCGTAGGGCCGCCCCTGGACGCTGGACACCCCCAGCGCGATGGTGTGCAGGCCGTCCAGGTCGGCCCAGATCAGGTCGTCCAGCGACCGGTCGTCCTCGGTGGCCAGCAGCACGGTCCGGCCGCTGCCCAGCAGCTCGCCGAAGAGGCTGCCGTCCAGCGGCGCGGTGTAGCCCTTCAGGTGCTCGGAGAGCCGGGTGAGGCTGACCAGGCGCAGCCGGTCCCCTTCGATCAGCACGAAGCCGCCGGCGTCGGCGCCGGTCAGCTCGGTCAGGCTGCGCGCGATCCGGTCCAGCACCGCGTCCAGGTCCAGGTCGGCGCTGATGTCGGCGACGACGTCGTTGAGCCGGCGCACCAGCCGGGCCCGCTCCACCAGGTGCGAACCGGGCGCGGTGCCGTCCCTGCGCTGCCGGAAGACGTGCGTCCAGCCGACCTCGGTGCCGTCCCGGTCGCGCAGGAAGGAGGTGTCCACCTGCACGTCGATGAGGACGCCGTCGCGGCGCATCCGGCGGCTGACGATGGAGACCGTGCCGCCCTGGCGCGCCCGCTCCAGCACGGCGTGCGTCTCGGCGAGCAGCTCCGCCGGGACGATCGGGGCGGGGGAGCCGAGCACGTCCCGTTCTCTCCAGCCGAACAGCCGCTCGGCCGCCGGGTTCCACGTGGTGACGCGGAACTCGGTGTCCACCGCGACGATCGCGTCGGCGGAGAGGGCCACCACCGCCTCGGCGCTCGGCCCCCGGGGTTGAGGGGTCACGAACGCCATCGTGCCACCGCGGGCGCCGTCCGGGGCGCCCTTCACCGATGATCTTGACGTTGCGGCCCCGTCAGAGCGCTCTGACGGGGCCGCAACGTCAAGATCATCGGTGGGCGGTGCTCAGGCCACCCGGGGCTCCGCGCCGCCGTCGGCGGTCATCGGCCGCCCGGTCAGCGCCCAGGCCTGCATCCCCCCGGCCACGTTGGCGGCGCGCCAGCCCGCCTCGTTCAGCGCCTGCACCGCCTGGGCCGAGCGGCCCCCGACCCGGCACACCACATAGACCTGGCGGTCCCGCGGGATCTCGCCGGCGCGCTGCGCCAGCTCGCTCAGCGGGATGTGCACCGCCTGCGGAGCGCGGCCCGCCGCCCACTCGTCCTGCTCGCGAACGTCCAGCAGGTATCCGTCATCCGGAACCGTGCTGACCTCCACGACCGGAACGCTCTCTTCGAACACCGGGACCTCTCCTCATCCGACTTTCCGTTGCACCGGGGAACCGCCCTGTGGCGCCCCGCGTCCAAAGGTTATGCGCACGCAGATCAGAGCGACCGCGCTGGCCCGCTCGTCAGCGCTCGCGGCCGTGCTGCTCGCGGCCGCGGCGTGCGGCGGCGGCTCCACGGAGGTCGCGGCACCCGCAGACGACCCGTCCACCGTCCCCTCCGAATCCCCCGCACCCGAGACCGAACTGTCCATCGAGATCGACTACCGGGACGACGCCGGTGCGGGCGAGACGCCCGAGCCGAAGTCCTGGACGCTGACCTGCTCGCCGGCCGGCGGCGACCACCCCGACCCGGAGGCCGCCTGCGCCGCCCTGGAAGAGGTCGGCGCCGAGGGCTTCGAGGAGGTCCCGGAGGACGCGATGTGCACCCACATCATGGGCGGCCCGGAGACCGCCAGCGTCACCGGGCACCTCGGCGGCACCGACATCGACACCGAGTTCAACAAGGCCGGCGGCTGCGAACTGGACCGCTACGACGGGATGGGCGCCGTCCTGGCGCCCTGACCCCGGCGCGGCCCCGCCCGTCGGGGCCGCGTCCCGGCCCTCTCTGGAACGAGACGGTCCGCACCGTCTCCCGTTTGGTAGGTTCGCCGCCATGGCAGCCCAGCGCAGAACCCGCCCCGACGCGACGCGGCGCAGCGAGTCGTCCCGGCGGGCGATCCTCACCGCCGCCTTCGACCTGGTCGGCGAGGTCGGCTACCACCGGCTGAGCATCGAGGGCATCGCCGCCCGCGCCGGGGTCGGCAAGCAGACCATCTACCGCTGGTGGCCGTCGAAGGGCGCGGTGCTCTTCGACGCCTTCCTGATGCTCTCCGAAGGGGGCGGGACCGGCGCCGGGGGCGGCGGCCTGCCGGACACCGGGGACATCGAGGCCGACCTCAAGTCCGTGCTGCACGCCACCGTCGCCGAGACCGAGGACCCGCTCTTCGAGGGCCCGCTCCGCGCGCTGTCCATCGAGATCGCCGGCGACCCCGCGCTGGCCGGGGTCTACGCCGAGCGGCTCGGGGGGCCGCTGCGCGAGATGAAGCGGGAGCGGCTGCGCTCCGCCCAGCGGGCCGGGCAGCTCCCCGCCGATCTGGACCTGGACATCGCCATCGACCTGATCTGGTCCCCGGTGTTCCAGCGCTGGCTGTACCGGACCGAGCCGCTCACCCGGGAGTACACCGACCGGGTGGTGGAGGCGGTGCTGCGCGGACTCGGCGCGACCGGCATCGGCCATCCGCGGAGCTGATCCGGCGGGCCCGCGGGAAACCGGCGCCATTGTCCGGGCGCCCCGGAAAGCACCGCCGCGGGCGCCCTGGCCGGAAGTGCGAAAAACCCCTGCGGCCCCGGATTCCTCCGGGGCCGCAGGGGTCGAATCACTTCGGTACTGCAGAGTGGGCGAGGAGGGATTTGAACCCTCACGTCCTTTCGGACACACGGACCTGAACCGTGCGCGTCTACCGTTCCGCCACCCGCCCGGGTGACTTGCATATAGTCTGTCGCCTGCATGTGGCCCGGATTCCCCCGTGCCGTCCGCTTGGCGACATGGATAAGGCTAGCACGGTCCCGGGACCGCTCGTGCACACCTTTTTTCCGGCCCGATGCCCTCCCCCGGGGGCGCAAGGGGGACGCGGGTGAAACAGAGGACGCGGATACCCGGTTACGATCGTTCTAGACCGGAGTGGAGTAAGGGAGGTACCTCGTGGGAGTGCTCCAACGCTTCGAGCGCCGCCTTGAAGGCATGATCGAAGGCACCTTCGCGCGGGCCTTCAAGTCCAAGTTGGAGCCCGTCGAGATCGCCAGCGCCGTGCAGCGGGAGATGGACGAGCGCGCGGCCATCGTGGCCCAGGGACGGACCCTGGTGCCCAACGACTTCATCGTCGAGCTGTCCGCGGGCGACAGCGAGCAGATGGACGCCATGGCCGACAGCATCGGCCAGGAGCTGGCCAAACTGGCCCGCGACTACGCGACCGAGCAGGGCTACTCCTTCGTCGGACCGGTGCGGGTGCACTTCTCGTCCGACGCGGAGCTGCAGACCGGCCGGTTCCGGATCCGCTCCGGGGTGGTGCGCGGCTCCACCGTGGAGAGCGGGGAGATCCGCCAGCCCGTCGGCGAGCCCCCGCGGGACAGCGCCCCCAGCCCGGGCCGGCCCCGGCTGCTCATCTCCCCCGGCGGGGCCACCCAGGAGGGCAGCGCCGCCAGCCAGGGCATGCAGCAGTCCTACGAACTCAACACCCCGGTCACCCTGCTCGGCCGCGGTACCGACTGCGACCTGCGCCTGGTGGACAACGGCGTCTCCCGGCACCACGCCGAGATCCGGATCGAGGACGACGACGCGGTCCTGGTCGACCTGGGGTCCACCAACGGCACCTTCGTCAACGGCCAGCAGGTGCGCCGGGCCGGCCTGGTCGACGGGACCCGGATCAGCCTCGGCCGCACCACCATGACGTTCCGCCGCGACTGAGGCCGCGGCCTCAAGGCCTCACTCCGGACAATCCCCCGAGCCGCCCCGGAATCTCCGTGATCCGGGGCGAACCGAAACCGCCCCCTCGACGTCTGAGGGGGCGGACTCGTCCAGGCGAGTTCCGCAGAGCACCGCCCCGCACCCGCGGGGCGGACCCAGGAGAGCAGCAGCGACGGACGAACGCGGGCCGGCAGCGCCCCACCAGGGGCGGCGCCGATGCGCACCGGATCCGTTGGGCTTTTCCCCGCCGATCTCCTAGGGTTCGAGCCGAGAGAACGCGGTGGCGGCGCCGACCCGGTCCGCCCGCCAGAGCACGACAGGGGCTGAAGAACAGTTCGATGTCCGACTTGACCCTCATGCTGATCAAGCTCGTCTACCTGGCGGTGCTTTGGCTGTTCGTCATCATGGCGGTCGGTGTCATCCGCACCGATCTTCTCGGCCCCTCCACCAAGGGCAAGAGCAAGAAGCCCAAGCGGCCCGCCCCCCGGCGCTCCTCCCCCGCGCCCCGCGCCCCCCGGGGTCGGCGCAACGAGCCGCGCACGCTCGTCGTCACCAAGGGGTCGCTCGCCGGAACCTCCCTCGACCTCACCTCGCAACCGATCGTCATCGGCCGCGCCAAGGACTGCACGCTCGTCATCAGCGACGACTACGCCTCCGGTCGGCACGCCCGGGTCTTCTCCGACCAGGGCAAGTGGATCGTTGAAGACCTCGGCTCGACGAACGGCACCTACCTGGGCCAGCAGCGGCTGACCCACCCCCAGCCCATCTCGGTGGGGCAACCCATCCGCATCGGCAAGACCGTCCTGGAACTGCGCAAATGACAATCGCTCTCCGATACGCGGCGTACTCCGACGTAGGATGCCTCCGCGAAGGCAACGAAGACTCCGCCTACGCCGGCCCGTACCTCCTCGCGGTCGCCGACGGGATGGGCGGACATGCGGGCGGGGAGATCGCGAGCGCGATCGCCATCTCGACCCTCATGCCGCTCGATGACGACGTGACCACCGCCGAGGAGATGACGGGGTCCCTCCTCAGAGCCGTCGAGACCGCCAACGGCACCCTCGCCCAGCGGGTCCGCGAAGAGCCCCGGCTGGAGAACATGGGCACCACCCTGACCGCGATGCTGTGGTCCGGCTCCCGGGTGGCCCTGGTCCATGTCGGCGACTCCCGCGCCTACCTGCTGCGCGGCGGGGAGTTCGGGCAGATCACCCACGACCACACCCTGGTGCAGACCCTGGTGGACGAGGGCAAGATCACCGAGGAGGAGGTGGCCACCCACCCGCAGCGCTCCCTCCTGCTGCGCGCGCTGGACGGCCGCAGCCAGGTCGACCCGGACATCTCGGTCAGCGAGGCCGCCGTCGGCGACCGCTACCTGCTCTGCTCCGACGGTCTGTCCGGCGTGGTCAGCGCCGAGACGATCAAGGAGACGCTGCTCGCCGAGGGCAGCCCGGAGGCGGCCGCCCGGCGCCTGATCGACCTGGCCAACCGGGGCGGCGGGCCGGACAACATCACCGCGGTGATCGCCGACGTCATCGACAGCGCGACCGACCAGGGCGGCCCCACCCAGGAGACGTTCCTGGTCGGCGCCGCCGACCAGCGCCGGGAGCCGGTGATGACCCCGGACACCCCGGCCGGCCGGGCGCAGAACCTCAACCAGCGGGCCGGCGACACCGCCGAGATGGACCGCGTCCCCAACCTCCGCTCCCCCGCCCCGCCGCCCCCCGCCGACGAGGACGACGAGCCGGAGCAGCGCACCCGCCGCTGGTGGCCGATGGTCCTGGTGTTCCTCGCCGTGGTGGCGGTGGTGGCCGGCGCCGGCTACTACTTCGCCTCCTCCTACATCGGCAGCCAGTACTTCATCGCGCCCACCCCCGACGACCGCAACGTCGCGGTCTACAACGGCGTCAACACCGACATCGCCGGGTTCAGCCTGGCCGACCTGGACGAGGCCACCGACATCCCGCTGGACTCGCTCCCGGAGAACCAGCGCAACCTGATCGCCGAGGGCCTGGAGGTCGACGACCGGGCCGCCGCCGACGAGCGGATCGAGGCGCTGCGCGCCGAGGCCGAGAAGTGCGCGGACGACCCCGAGTGCAGCGGGCAGGGCGGGGCGCAGAACGACAAGAGCGGCACCGCCACGGAGTCCGGGGAGCGGGGCGGCTCCGGCTCCCAGGAGCCCGGTTCCCAGGAGGGCCCGCAGGGCGCGGTGCCCGGTGAGGCCCCCCAGGAGCAGGCCCCGGCCGGCGGCGCCGAGCAGCCGGCGACCGGCGGGGAGGGGTAGATGAGCGCTCCCGTCCCCAACCGGCCGCTGCCCCCGGTCAAGCGGCGCAACGCCGAGCTCGTGATGACGCTCATGGCGATCGGGCTCACCCTGTTCGCCATGATCGAGGCCGGCCTCACCCGGAACGGGGAGATGCCGCCCAGCCTCTTCCTGTACGGGGCGCTCTTCGGCGGGCTGGCGATCCTGGCGCACGTGTTCATCCGGTTCTTCGCGCCCTGGTCCGACCCGCTGCTGCTGCCGATCGGCACCCTGCTCAACGGGCTCGGCCTGGCGATGCTGTGGCGGCTCTTCGAGGCGACCGGCGACACCTCCAACGGCAGCGCGATGAGCCAGCTCATCCTGACCGCGGCCAGCATGGCCGTGTTCGCGGGGATCATCTTCTTCCTGAAGGAACCCCGGATCCTGCAGCGCTACCCCTACATCACCGCGCTCTCCGCGGTGTTCCTGCTGCTGCTGCCGCTGATCCCCGGCCTCGGCATGACGATCAACGGCGCCCGCCAGTGGGTCAACCTCGGGTTCACCTCGCTGCAGCCCTCGGAGTTCGCCAAGATCGCCCTGGTGATCTTCCTGTCCGGCTACATGGTGAGCAAGCGCGACGTGCTCTCCCTGGCCGGCAAGCAGGTCAAGATCGGCCGGTTCAAGGTCCTCGCCCTGCCGCGGATGCGCGACATGGCGCCGATGGCCCTCATGTGGGGCTTCTGCATCATCGTCCTGGTCATCCTGATGAACGACCTGGGCACCTCGCTGCTGCTGTTCGGCACCTTCCTGGCGATGATCTACGTGGCCACCCACCGGTCGTCGTGGATCGCCATCGGGCTGGTCGCCTTCTTCGGCGCCTGCGCCCTGCTCTACCCGTTCGTCTCGCACTTCCGGGTCCGCATGGTGACCTGGCTGGACGCGTTCAACCCCGAGGTGTACTGCACCGACCAGTTCCTCAACGACCCCAACGCCTTCTGCACCACCTCCGGCACCAGCCAGCAGCTGGTCAAGGGCCTGTTCGCGCTCGCCCAGGGCGGCCTGACCGGGGCCGGGCTGGGCGGCGGGCAGCCGGGCTACGTGCCCGAGGTGCAGAACGACTTCATCTTCACCGCGTTCGGTGAAGAGCTCGGCCTGACCGGCCTGATGGTGATGCTGCTCGCGCTGGCGCTCCTGGTCGAGCGGGGCATGCGCATCGCGCTGGCGGCCAAGGAGCTGTTCATCAAGATGTTCGCCTCGGGCATCTCCTTCCTCATCGCCTTCCAGACCTTCGTGGTCATCGGCGGCGTCACCCGGGTCATCCCGATGACCGGTGCGACCATCCCGTTCGTGGCGAAGGGCGGTTCGGCCCTGCTGTCCAGCTGGATCATGCTCGCCCTGCTCATGCGGATGAGCAACAACGCCCGCAAACCCGCCCCGCAGTCGATCCAGGATGAGGGCGCCACCCAGGTGATCTCCCGATGAACAAGCCGATCCGCCGCCTCGCCTTCTTCGCCATGGCGCTGTTCGGCGTGCTCCTGGTCAACGTCAGCTACATCCAGGTGTTCCAGGCCGAGTCGCTCCGCGAGCACCCGTTCAACAACCGGCAGTACGCCAACCAGCTGACCCAGCCGCGCGGCCCGATCCTGGTGGGCAGCGAGGAGGTCGCCTTCTCCGAGCCGCTCGGCGAGGAGGAGGACGACAAGTACCAGCGGAAGTACCCCGCGGGCGGGCTCTACGCCCACCTGGTGGGCACCTTCCCGGTGCGCGGCGAGGGCATCGAGACCCGGCAGAACGCGCTGCTGGAGGGGTCCGACGAGCGCCTGGTGGTGCGGAACTTCATCGACAGCCTCACCGGCAAGGAGCACCAGGGCGCCAGCGTCGAGCTGACCCTGTCGGCCAAGGCCCAGGAGGCCGCCCAGGCCGCCTTCGAGGAGCTGGGCAAGAACGGCGCGGCCGTCGCCCTGGACCCGGAGACCGGCGCGGTGCTCGCCTCCTACTCCAACCCGACCTTCGACCCCAACGCGGTCAGCAGCGTCACCGACGCCGAGGCGGCCAACACGGCCTGGACCGACTACGAGGCCGACGAGAACAAGCCGCTGCTGAACCGGGCGCTCAACGAGCGCTACCCGCCGGGCTCCACCTTCAAGCTGGTCACCGCGGCGGCGGCGCTGGAGAACGGCGCCACCCCGGAGTCCACCATGGACGCCCCCGCCACCCTGGACCTGGGCGTGCCGCTGCCCAACGCCTGGGGCGGGCCGTGCAACGGCGGCGACCCGGACACGCTGGCGCACTCCATCGAGCGCTCCTGCAACACCTCCTTCGCCAACTGGGCGATCGAGCTCGGCGCCGACAAGATGACCGAGCAGGCGGAGAAGTTCGGCTTCAACGGGGAGGAGATGGCGATCCCGCTCCCGGTGACCGGCAGCCTCTACCCCACCGAGGACGACCGCAACACCCTCGGCCGCTCCGGCATCGGCCAGGCCAACGTCGAGGCGACCCCGCTGCAGATGGCCATGGTCGCCGCCGGCATCGCCAACGACGGCGACGTCATGAAGCCGTACCTGGTGGAGTCGGTGAAGGACTCGGACCTGTCCGAGATCGAGGGGCACACCCCCGAGACGCTGAGCACCGCGGTGAGCGCCAAGAGCGCCGAGGACCTGACCCAGATGATGATCGGGGTGACCGAGGGCGCGGAGGCCTCCGGTCCCGGGGGCGCCATCCCCGGCATGCAGGTGGCCGGCAAGACCGGTACCGCCGAGACCGCCAGCGGGCCGACGCACAACTGGTTCGTCTCCTTCGCACCCGCCGACGACCCGCAGGTCGCGGTCGCGGTCGTGGTGGAGCACGGCGGCGGCAGCGGCGGAACGCTCGCCGCTCCCATCGCCAAGCGGATCATGGAAGCTGTGATCGACCAGTGACCGACAACGACTCCGGCGCCGGGGAGCGCAGCGGGCCGTCCGGCGATCTGCTCAGCGGCCGCTACCAGCTCGACGAGCAGATCGGCTCGGGCGGGATGGGCACCGTGTGGCGCGCCACCGACACCATCCTGAACCGGCCGGTCGCGGTGAAGCTGCTGCACCCGGCGCAGATGGCCGAGCCGACCGCGCGCGAGCGGTTCCGCACCGAGGGGCGGATCACCGCCGGCCTGTCCCATCCGGGCATCGCCCAGGTCTACGACTACGGCGAGCAGGGCGACCGCGCGTTCCTCATCATGGAGCTGGTCCTCGGCGAGACGCTGTCGTCCATCCTGAAGCGCAACGACGGCCTGGAGCCCGGCGCGACCCTGGACATCCTCGCCCAGTCCGCCGCGGCGCTCGCCTCCGCGCACGGGCGCGGGGTGGTGCACCGGGACATCAAGCCGGGCAACCTGATGGTCACCGACGACGGCACGGTCAAGCTCACCGACTTCGGCATCGCCCGCGGCGAGCACTCGGTCACCCTGACCCAGACCGGCATGGTGATGGGCACCGCCCAGTACATCTCGCCGGAGCAGGCCTCCGGCCGGCCGGCCACCTACGCCTCGGACATCTACGCGCTGGGCGTGGTGGCCTACGAGTGCCTGGCCGGGCAGCCGCCGTTCACCGCGGACAGCCCGATCGCGCTGGCACTGGCGCACACCCGGGAGCCCCCGCCGCCGCTGCCCGACTCGCTTCCGCCGCAGCTCGTCGAGCTGGTGGAGACGATGCTGGCCAAGGCGCCGGACGACCGGCCGGAGTCGGCCGGCGAGGTCGCCCGGGTCGCCCAGCTGCTGCGCAGCGCCGCCAACGACGACCTGGGCGCCACCACGGCGATGGACCTCACCGACCCGACCAGGACCGTTCTGGGCGGCGGCGGGCCGATCACCGCCGCCCAGCGGAAGGGCACCGCCGCCGCCACCGAGGAGCAGGGCGGGGGGCCCGCGCCCGCGACCCGGCGCGGCGGCCGGCCGAGCCTGCCGATGGTACTGGCCGCGGTGGTCGCCGCCGTCGCGGTGGTCATCGGGGTGGCCTGGGCCGGCTCGCAGTTCGGCGGCGACGGGCAGAACGGCCAGCCGGTCGGCAACGAGCAGAGCCCCTCACCGTCCAGCACCCCGTCGGCCACCCGCGGCGAGGAGGAGGCGCCCGACGAGGACGCCGTCGACGAGGACACCGGCGGCGGCGGGTACATTCCGGATACGGGCGGCGAGCCGCCGCCGCCGATCGAGGACCAGCCGACCACCCCCGAGACCCCGGCCGTGCCGGACCCCGGCGAGACCCCCGACCCCGGCGGCGACCCGGGGACCGAGGAGCCGCCGCCCCCGGGCAGCACGGAGGAGCCCGGCAACGGCGGCGGCGGTGGCGGCGGGACCGGCCCTGGCGAAGGGGAGAACCCGGGAGACGACGACGGAGCTTGATCCGCCCACCGACCGCGAACCGCTGAAGGAACTGTTCAGGACATGTCACAGCCCCGGCTTCTCGGAGGCCGCTACGAACTCGACGCCGTCGTCGGGCGCGGCGGCATGGCCGAGGTCCATCGCGCGCGCGACCTCCGTCTGGACCGGCTGGTGGCGGTCAAGACGCTCCGCCACGACCTGGCGCGGGACCACATCTTCCAGGAGCGGTTCCGGCGCGAGGCGCAGTCGGCCGCGTCGCTGAACCACCCCTCGATCATCGCGGTCTACGACACCGGCGAGGACGTCGTCGACGGGGTCTCGCTGCCCTTCATCGTGATGGAGTACGTCGACGGGCGCACCCTCAAGGAGCTCCTCGACGACGGCCGCAAGCTGCTCCCGGACCGGTGCGCCGAGATCACCATGGGCATCCTGCGGGCGCTGGACTACAGCCACCGCAACGGCATCGTGCACCGGGACATCAAGCCGGCCAACGTGATGCTGACCCGGCAGGCCGAGGTCAAGGTGATGGACTTCGGCATCGCGCGGGCGATGAACGACGACCAGGCCACCATGACCCAGGCCTCCCAGGTCATCGGCACCGCCCAGTACCTCTCCCCGGAGCAGGCGCGGGGCGAGCGGGTGGACGCCCGCAGCGACCTCTACTCCACCGGCTGCGTGCTGTACGAGCTGCTGACCGGCGGCCCGCCGTTCACCGGCGACTCCCCGGTCTCCATCGCCTACCAGCACGTCCGGGAGGACCCGGTGCCGCCCGGCGAGGTGGACCCGGAGATCCCCGAGTGGCTGGACGCCGTGGTGCTGCGCGCCATGGCCAAGGACCGCGACGAGCGGTACCAGAGCGCCGAGGAGATGCGCGAGGACCTGGAGCGCGGCCTGCAGGGCATGCAGCCCGCGGCGGGCACCATGGCCATGGCCGCGGCCGGCTCCACCACCGCGCTCCCCCCGGTCGACGAGGACCGCTACGACCGGGGCCGCTACGACGACGACTTCGAGTCCGGCGAGCGGAAGAGCAGGACCGCGCTGTGGGTGGTGCTGGCCCTGGCGGCGATCGCGGCGATCGCCATCGGCGGCTGGCTGCTCCTCGGCGGCGGCGGGGGCGGCGACGAGGACACCGTCACCGTGCCGGACGTGGCCGGGCAGAGCGAGGCCGACGCCCGGATCGCCCTGGTGGAGGAGGGCCTGGACGACGACCGGATCGAGGTCGAGCAGGAGGCCAGCTCCGACGTCGAGGAGGGGAGCGCCACCCGGACCGACCCGGAGGCCGGGACGGAGATCGCCCCGGACGACGGGGTCACCCTGTACATCTCCGCCGGACCGGAGAGCGAAGAGGTCCCCCGGGTGGTCGGCATGTCCGAGGAGGAGGCCCGGCAGGCGCTGAGCGACGCCGGCTTCCAGGTCGGCGATGTCTCCGAGGCGCCGTCCGACGAGTACGAGGCGGGCATCGTCTCCTCGTCCTCCCCGGGCGAGGGCGAGCAGGCCGCCCCCGGCAGCGAGGTCGCCCTGGTGGTCTCCTCCGGGCCGAGCCAGGTGGAGGTCCCCGACCTGAGCGGCATGACGCAGAGCGAGGCCCAGTCCGAGCTCCAGGGGGCCGGCCTGACCGCCTCCTTCCAGGAGGAGGAGAGCGGCGACCAGGAGCCGGGCCGGGTCATCGGGCAGAACCCCGCGGCCGGGACCAGGGTGGACCCGGGCACCGAGGTGACCGTGACCATCGCCCGCGAGTCGCAGGACGAGCCGACCGACGGGCCGACCGACGGCCAGTCCCCGCCCCCGCCGACCGGCGGTGACGGCGACTCCCCGGTCCCGCCCGACGGCGGGGAGGACGACGTCCAGTTCCCCTGGGAGCGCGACTGGCAGACCCACCGCGGCTGGGAGCAGTACTACCGCGGCTAGCCGAAGGCGGGCGCCGGGGCCGGACGGCTCCGGCGCCCGGCCGACCGCCCGCCGGGCGTAGACTGGTGCCTCACCAGGTCCGAAGTCCCGGCCGATTCGTTTTGGAGCAGCGACCGTGCCCAAGTCCCGCAACGATCGCAAGAAGAAGGCCGTCTACACGCCTCCGCCGTCGGCGGCCAAGCCCAAGGTCAGCCCGCGCTGGCTCGCCCCCACCATGCTCGGTTTCGGGCTCTTCGGCGTGCTGTGGATCGCGACCTACTACATCGCCGGCGTGGACGGGAAGATCCCGTTCATGGGCGAGCTGGGCAACTGGAACCTCGCCATCGGCTTCGGCGGAATCATCATTTGCGTGCTGTTGTCCACACGCTGGCACTGATCACGTTTCCGCAGTTCAGAAGCGCTATACACGACTTTCTCCACAACCCCGCGGGGGTTTGTCCACATACTTTTCCACAGGCTGCGGGAAAGTATGCACAACCCGCCCCCGCGGCTTCGGCGTGCCCGCCGGACGGTCCGGAGCGGCCGCCCGGACCGCGGTCCCGGACGGACCGGAACGGCGCGGCGCCGAGCAGGAGCGGAAAAGCGAAAAGGGGCGGGAACCGGGTTCCCGCCCCTTCCGCCGTCCTCGGCCGCGCCGCCGCCGGCGGCGCGGCTCAGGCCGCCGTCATCTGCTGCATCAGCGCATCGGTGCCGATGACCGCCGAGGCCACCGCCACCGCCGCCAGCACCACCGCCCAGGCCACCGCCACCGCGATGTGCGCGGCGGTCCGCGAGGCGCCCTCCCGGCGCGGCAGGTAGGCGAAGCCGGCGCCCAGCACCAGGCCGGTGGCCAGCCCGCCGATGTGCGCCGTCCAGGAGATCCCCGGCACCAGGAAGGTGATGAGCAGGTTCACCGCCAGCAGCCCCAGGATGAACCGGGTGTCCAGGCGCAGCCGCCGGCCGACCAGCAGCACCGCCCCGAACAGCCCGAAGATGGCCCCGGAGGCTCCCACCGAGAGCTGCACCGGGATGTCGGCCGGCGTCGGGGCGGCGACCGCCCCGGCCACCGCGACCGCCATCGACAGCACCGAGCCGCCGACCGCGCTGAGCAGCCACAGCACCGTGAAGCGCAGATGGCCCAGCCAGTCCTCCAGCTGCCGCCCCACCACGTACAGCGCGAAGCCGTTGAACGCCAGGTGCAGCACCCCTCCGTGCAGGAACGCCGCGGTGATCAGCAGGTACCAGTCGCCCTGCACGATGACCCGCCACGGGTTCATCGCCAGCGCCCCGGTGAGCATGCCGCCGCTGACCGCCTCGTCGACCAGCTGGGCGACGTAGCCGAGCACCATCAGGGCCAGGAAGGTCCAGGTCGCGTAGGGCGCCGAGACCGCCTTGCCGCCGAGCACCGTGCGCGGTGCCCGCAGCCCGCGGTTCCCCTCGGCCACGCAGTCCGGGCACTGGTGGCCCACGGCCGCCTCGCGCATGCAGTCGGGGCAGATGTTCCGCTCGCACCGGGTGCAGGAGACGTAGGTCTCCCGGTCGGGGTGGCGGTAGCAGGTGGGCACCGCCGGCGCGGCGCCGGCGCCCTCGGTCCCGGAGTCCTCCGCTGACATGGGATCCGGTCCCCTAGCGCACGATCTCGACGGACTCGATGCGCACGTCCTCCACCGGGCGGTCCTGCGCGTTGGTCTGCACCTCCGAGATCGCCTGCACGACCTCGGCCCCCTCCACGACCTCGCCGAAGATGGTGTGCCGGTCGTTCAGCCAGTCCGGCGTGCCGACGGTGATGAAGAACTGCGAGCCGTTGGTGTTCGCCCCGGAGTTGGCCATCGCCAGCAGGTAGGGGCGGTCGAAGCGCAGGGACGGGTGGAACTCGTCCTTGAACTTGTAGCCGGGGCCGCCGCGGCCGTTGCCCAGCGGGTCTCCCCCCTGGATCATGAAGTTCTCGATGACCCGGTGGAAGACCGTGCCGTCGTACAGTTTGCCGTTGCTCGGCTTGCCGGTGGTCGGGTCGATCCACTGCTTGCCGCCCTCGGCGAGCCCGATGAAGTTCTCCACCGTCTCCGGGGCCTTGTCCCCGAAGAGCCTGACGGTGATCGTGCCCTTGTTGGTCTTCAGCCGCGCCTTGGGCTGGGTGTTCGAGTCGCTCACCCAACTGCCTTTCTTCGCCTTCGCTTACGCCCCCACGTTACCGGCCCCGCTCCGGCGCCCCGCAGCGCTCCGGGGCGCTCCGGGCCCTGCCGGGCACCGTTTCCGTGTCGGAGCCCCGTTCGGGACCGGCGGAGCGCGTATGTTGAGATAACACGTGCATAACGCCCACCGGTGGACAGGGTGATCGGACCGACCCTCCGGCCGATGCATGGGGGCCCGCACCAGTGGGCAGGGGCGTATCCATATCGTTCGACGCAATAAGGAGATCACCGTGGCCATCCAGATCAAGCGCCGCCGGGGCGACTTCGATGCCGAGGCGGCCATGGCGCGGCTGCAGGAGCTCGCCCGCGAGCAGGCCGACCGCTTCGGCCCCTACGCCGACCAGGCCCGGTCCCGCGCCGAGCAGGCCAGGTCCCTGGCGGAGCAGCGGCTGCTCCGCGCCCGCGGCTGGACCGCCCCCCGGCTGGAGACCGCCGCGCTCCGGGTCGAGGACACCGTCGCACCGCGCGTCTCCGACCTGCTGAACACCGCGGCCCAGCGGGTCGAGCCGAACCCGGCCCGGCGCGGCCTGATGGCCGCCCGCCAGGGCGGGCGCCGCATCCCCCGGCCGGTGGTCTACGCCGGCGTGGCGGCGCTGGGCGCGCTCGCCCTGTACGGCGTCATCAAGCTGCGCAAGGCCGCCCAGGACGCGGAGTGGCAGGAGAACCTCGACCAGGCCCGCGAGCAGGTCCGCGAAACGCGGGAGAAGCTCGCCGCCAAGGCGTCCCGCGCCGGCAAGAAGGCGGACGAGGAGACCGCGCAGGCGGACGAGGCGGAGGAGAAGAAGACCGCCGGCGTCGGCACCGCCCCGGCCGAGTCCAACGGCCGCGCCGAGAAGTGAGCGGCCTCCCGGCGGCCGCCGCCGGGACGCGTCCGCGGGGGCGGTCCGGTCCGAGGGGCCGGGCCGCCCCTCCCTCTTCCCCCGCGCCTCCCCGCACACGATGATCTTGGCGTTGCGGGGGGATCAGAGCGCTTGTCGTCAAGTAGCCGTTGCAACGACGAGAACGAGGAACGAGAACGAGGAACTCGGGGAGGCTCGAGGGACTGGAGGTGCCCCGGCCGGGTGCGGCGCCCCACGGGGCGAGGGTTCACGCCGGCGGCGCCGGCAGGGGTAGGGCCGGGGCGCAGGCGATCGCCCAAGCGCGGCACCCCGCGGAGCGAAGGTCAAGACGGGCGGCGACGGCAGGGAGGGGGCGTGCCGGCCGGTCGGTCAAGCGCGGCACCCCGCGAAGCGAAGGTTCAGACCGGCGGCAACGGCAGCGGTGGGAACCGGCTGGTCGGTCCGGCGCGGCGCCCCGCGGAGCGAAGGTTCAGACCGGCGGCGACGGCAGCGGTAGGGGCGGGGGCGGAGGTGGTCGCCCGGGTGCCAGGCCCCACGGGGGCGGGGTTCAGGCTGGCGGCGAGGGCGGGGGCGCCGCGTTCACCGGCCCGGCCCGCGCGTGCTCCCGGCGGGAACCGGCGGCGCCTCGGCGGTGCGGGCGGGCCCGCTCGCGTCCGCCAGGGGCCTTATCCCTATATGCCCGGTTTGCGGCAGGGAACGGGCAGGGGCGGGGGCGGCCTGCGCACCTCCGCAGCACCCCGATTGCATCTACCAGCGAGTAGTAAGCCCCGAAGCCCCCATCGCCCCCTCGTCGGTCACCCAGAGTGGCCAAGGCGGGGCCTGGTGGGGGGATGAATGCGACATCTCGCCCCCACGCTGCTCCTGCTCGGGTTCCGGCCCCTGCCTTCCGGCCTTCCGGGCGGCTCGAACCCCTCGCCACCGGCCCGATCGGGGCAGTTCAGGCTGCCGGGGGCCGATCCGGGCCGGGATGCGCGCCCGGGAATCACCGAGGTGCTCTCGCGGTGCGCAGGGCGCCCCGCCCCACCATCACCCTGCGTATTCACCCAGGTCAGAGAGGGGCAGCGGTTTCAGAGGCGGCCGGCCCCGGCGCCCGGGGCGACGCGGGCACGGCGAACCCGCCGCCCCGACCGCCCCGGCTCACTCCGACCGGCCCCACCCGCTCTCCCGCACCCGACCGACCAGCCGGTTCCCACTGCCGCCGTCGCTGTCCGCCTGAACCCCGCCCCCGCGAGGCGCCGCACCCGGGCGACACTCGCACCCCGCCCCTACCTCCGCCGTCGCCGCCTGCTTGAACCTTCACTCCGCGGGGCGCCGCACCCGACCGACCGGCCGGTCCCCTGCCCGCCGTCGCCGCCCGTCTGAACCTTCACTCTGCGGGGCGCCGCACCCGACCGACCGGCCGGTCCCCCTGTCCTCTGGTGCGTGGTGTTGCAACAGGAACTGGAAACCACCGCGCTCTGATAGGGCCGCAACGCCGAGATCATCGTGTGCGGGGAGGAGCAGCCGACCGCCCCCTCCCCTCGGCCGTCTAGCGGTCCTTCACCGGGCGCCAGGTCAGCGGGTACTTCCAGCCGCTGCCCAGCAGCGTGACCAGGCCGGCGATCGCGGGCAGGAACATCCACCCCAGCAGCATCAGGACCGCGGCGATCGCCGGCAGCACCAGGAAGAACAGGCCGAAGCCGACGATCCAGCCGATCACCGTGGTCAGCTGGTAGTTGAGCGCCTCCATCGCGTGCCGGCGGACGAACGGCGAGCTGTCGCCCTGGAGGAGCAGCACCAGGAGCGGGCCGAGCGGCAGCAGGAGGTAGCCGGACACGTGCGCCGCGGCCCCCCAGACCCGCTCGGCGCCGGTCGGCGCCCCCTCCTGGACGGCCGGCGCCTGGGCGGCGCCGGGGATCTGCGCGCCCTGCTGCCGGGGGTTGACCGGGACGACGTCCCGGAGCAGCGGCTCCAGGTCGGCCGGGAACTTGGCCTTCAGCGCCGCGTCGATCCGCTCGTCGAACTCGTCTTCGTCGAGCCGCCCTTCGGAGAAGGCCTGGCGCAGCTGCTCGGCCGCGGCGTCCCGGTCGGCATGGGTGAGGCGGATCTGCGGGACCTGGGGACCGTTTCCGGGCCCCCGCCCTGGACGCGGGATCGGATCATGCACGGCCACGTTCACTCCTCACCGCATCGCCGGACCGCGTCTACCGCTGCCCATCCTGCCCGGTCGGGAGAGGACGGGCCATCGGGGAACGCCCTGACGCGACCCTGAACCCCGTCCGGGGCGGAGCGCTCCCGCCCATCAGGATATCCACCGGGTTCAGTCCGGGGACGGGGCCAGCAGTACGAATCCGGCGCCCTCGGGATCGGTGCAGACCGCCAGCCGGCCCACCCCCGTGGCGTCCTCCGGCCCCATCAGCAGCCGCCCGCCGGAGCCGCCGGCCCTGGCCGCGGAGGCGTCGCAGTCGGCCACGAAGAACACCGGGTGCCAGTCGGCCTTCCCACCGCTCCCGGCCAGCTCCTCCGCGCCGACCTGCATCAGGCCGCCGTGCATCCGCTCCGCCGGCTGCCCCTTCGGGGCGATCATGGTGTAGGTCGCGTCGCCGCCCTCCCCGTCGGGCATCGGGAAGTCCGTGTACCACCAGCCGAACACCGACTCGTAGAAGGCGCGGGCCGCGGCCGCGTCGGGCGTCCACAGCTCGGCCCAGCCGAAGGAGTCCGGTCCGTCGGTGTCCTCCAGGCCGGCCACGGTGCCCGCCTGCCAGACCGCGAACTCGCCGCCCTGCGGGTCGCTGAGCTGCGCGATCCGCCCGGCGTCCCCGACGTCGAAGGGCCGTGCGCGGACCGCCCCGCCGGCCTCCTCCACCGCCTCCGCGGCGGCGTCGGCGTCCTCGGTGGCGTAGTAGACCACCCAGGCGGGCCGGGCCCCCTCCTCGGTGAGCACCCCGACGGCCCCCACCGCCCGGCCGGCCCGGCGCAGGATCGTGTAGCCCTCCGTCCCCCGGTCGGCCTCCCAGCCGAACACCGCGGAGTAGAACCGGACGGCGGCGTCCGGATCGGCCGCCCCCAGGTCGAGCCAGCACGGGGAACCCGGAACGAAATCGGTGGTGATCATGGTCGCTCCCTTCACCGCCCGGGCAGAGCGCCCGGGATCGCAGTGTGACGTCCACCACCGACATTCGCCCCGCAGGCGCGCGCTGTCTCTCCCCACCGGGCAAAGCCTTGCCCCGGAACCCCGCGACCGGGGGTGTCCGCCTCCGCGGCGGCCGGGCAGGGCGGTGTCCCCCGCCGCCGGTCATGGCGATCCCGCCGGCCCGCTCCGGCACCATGTGCACCGAATGCGCGACGGCCGCCCTCCCTGATCGGGAGAGCGGCCGTCTTCACGTTCTCGACCTGTATCGATATGGGTGGAGCCAAGGGGAGTCGAACCCCTGACCTCTGGTATGCAAAACCAGCGCTCTGCCAGCTGAGCTATGGCCCCCGGCACGCCCCTGACGGGCGTCGGCCGTCTAGAGCATACCGCCCCGCGGGGGAGGTCGTGGGCGCCGCAAGGGGACGAACGCCGCCCACGGCACAACCGACAGCCACCGGCACCCTCGGTGCCGTGGCTGACCGGTCTGCGACGGAACTAGTTCTCGCTGGCCGCGGTGGCTTCCGTCCACAGGTCGAGCTCGGCGCGGTCGGCCTGGATCTTCCGGTAGACGGCGAACGCGCCGAGGGCCACCAGCACCAGCACGATGATCTTCTTCACGGCGTGGACCCCTTACTTAGATCACGGGTAATGCGGTCGAATGATGACGCACGGGCTCGGAGGTACAGCACCGAGCGGAAGGCGTCAGTAGAGAACTTTATGGGGTTGTCTCCCAGCAGACTAGCAACCCCCCGGCCCGCCGCCCCACCCCGTCGGGTTCACCGGGCCCCGGACGGCCGGGCGAGCGCCCGCGACACCCCCGGCGCAGGGCGGAACGGCGCGGGAACCGCGGACGCGACCGGGAAGGACGCGCCCGGAGAGCCGCGCCGGCGCCGCGCGGGCGGACCGGCCGGAACCGGCCGCGGTCGGCACCGGGGCGCCGACCGGGTCAGGTGAGCAGCGAGAGGCGCTTGAGGTTGGTCAGCGTCGCCTGGGGGTCCAGCGCCGCGCGGAGCAGGCCGCTCCACACCCGCTGGCACCCGCGGACCTCCTCCTCCGACTCCACGATCGTCCCGCCCTGCGGGGTGTCCACGAACGCCAGCGACGCCTCGTCCTCGTCGAACTCCAGCACGGTGAACGGACCGGAGGAACCGGTGTGCGGCCCGGCGGAGGTGGTCACCAGCCGCACCGTCACCCGGTCGTTGGAGAGCGCCACCTCGATGATCCGGCGCAGCTGGGCGTGGAGCAGGTCGGGGTCGCCGGAGAGCCGGCGCAGCGCGTCCTCCTCGATCACCGCGCTGTAGCGGAGCAGGCTGTCCCGGTCCAGGACCTCCTGCCGCTTCAGGTAGGCCGCCACCATCCGCTCGGCGGTCCGCTCGCCGTGCCCGCGGGCGCGGGCCAGCAGCGCGGTGTACTCGGGGGCCTGCAGCAGATCGGGGACGAGGATCCCGGCGTAGGTGTCGATGGCCACCGCGCCCGCCTCGTTGCCGACGTAGGCGGAGGAGAGCACGTCCTCGTACTCGGTCCACCAGGGGCGCAGCCGCGACTCCCGCACCAGGGTGAGCACGGCCTCCCGCTGGCCCCCCGTCACCCCGTACAGCTCCAGGAGCGCGGAGACCTCCATGACCGAGGGCCACTTGCGTATCCCGGTCTCGATGTGGCCCAGCTTCGCAGGGGACCATTCGAGCACGTCGGCGACGTCGCTCAGGGTCATTCCTGCCTGGACGCGCCTCCGGCGCAGCTCAGCGCTGAGCCGGCGGCGTCGGACGGTGGGGCTGGTCATAGCACTGATCCGTACACGCGACGTACCGGTTCCGTGGCTCTAGCGAAGCACTACACCTAGCCTCTAGCAATGAATTCCTAGAAATCAGCCGGGAGTTCTTCGCCGATTCCCGCCCTGCGCGGCCTCAGTGCAGCAGCTTGAGCCCCACGATTCCGCTCACCAGCAACAGCAGGCACAGGATCTTCGCGAGGTTCACGCCCTCGCCCATCCAGACCATGCCCACCACCGCGGTGCCGATCGCCCCGATTCCGACCCAGACCGCGTACCCGGTGCCCACCGGGATGCTCCTCAGCGCGTAGGCCAGGCCGGCCATGCTGAGCACCAGGGCGACCCCGAAGGTGAGGGTCGGCCAGAGCCGGGTGAAGCCCTCGGTCTTGGACAGGGCGGTGGCCCAGACGGTCTCAAGGAACCCGGATACGACGAGAACGATCCACGCCATGGCGCGCCTCCCGGAAGAGCGGTGGTCAGTCGCGCGCCGTCTTGTCTTGACCGGGTACAGCGCCCTCGTCCGGGGGAACAGGAGTTCGAAGCCGGTCCCGATCCGGGATCGTAGCAGCGGCCTCCGCCCCGTGCCCCGGGGGCCCGCCTCGCGCGGCACCGCCCCCGTGGCCTCCGCTTTCCACAACGCTCCTCCCTCAGGGCCGGCTTCCCACCCCGCCGGAGATCATCGTCACCGGCGGCCGCCGCGCCCGCTGGAACGCGTACCATGCAGCAGGACGGGCGCCCCCGGGCGCCCGGTTCCCGCACTCAGAAGGACGACAATGAGCCACCCCATCGACGATGCCGAGCAGCTGATCGCGAACGCCGAGGAGGAATTCCCGCCGCCGCTGCGTTCGCGTCTGATCGCGAAGCTCCGCAAGGGGGAGCACATCGACGACGCCGCGCACGACCTCGGCATGACCCCGCAGCAGGTCTTCTCCGCCGCCCGCATCCTCGCGTCCTTCGGCGACCAGCTCGACGCCACCCTCACCGCCGAGCGCGACCCCGCCCTCCCGCACGGCACGGTGACCGGCTTCAACAAGCGGTGCCGCTGCCCGCAGTGCCGGGCCGCGGTGAACCGCCGCTTCTGATCCCGGAAGGCCCGCCGAGAAGGCCGCCCTGAGCAGGGGTTTCACGTTTCCTCCGGCCGGATCCGGCTATTCATGCTTATCGATCTTGAAGCCGGGGAAACCGCTCAACATGAACGAGCGTGTGGACTGGGCCACGATGAGCGACGAAGAGTTCCTGGCGCTGGTGCGCCAGCTGATCGACGCTCCCGGTACGCCCCCCAGCGACGACGAATAACCTCTCCGCGCCCTCGCACCGCCCGGCCCGAGCGGCAGGGCGGTCTCCCCGCGCGCTCCCGCCCTCCTCCCGGTGGCGTGCGAACCCCGAGGAAGACGCTCCGGCCGCGGTCGGGCCGGTCGCCTTCCCGTCAGTCCTGCCCGCGGCCGGCCTCCGCCCCGGACCGCCTCCTTCTCCTCCCCTCCCCCCTCTCCTCGCCGCTCCTCGCGCGCGCTCCGCCGCGCCGCCCTTCCGTGCGGCCGCACCTCGCCGCCATCGACACCCGACCGAAACCGCCCCTGTTACGGACACTCCGTATCCGCTGTTATCTGCAGCACGATTCATCGACGAGTCGCTTTGTCGATAAATCGACGGCGACTCCTCCCCCGCCCCTCCGCCGGGAGAATCTCAGCTCCTCCCCGCCGGCGGTTCAGCCGCCGCTCCCGACCTCCTGACCGGACCGCGGGCCGCCGCCGAGGGAGCGGTCGATGCGGTCGCGCAGCGCCTTCAGCTCCGCCTCCAGCTCGGCCGGCTCCAGAACGGAGAAGTCGAAGCCGAAGAAGAGCAGGTAGACCGCGAGCATGTCGAGCCCGTTGCCGCCGATGCGGAGCTCGCAGGTGCGGTCGTCGACCCTGGTCAGGGTGCCGTCGAAGGGGGACATGCCCTGCGCGACCTCCTCCTCGGGGGCGTGCACCAGCACCCGGGCGGTCTGCTGGTAGGCACTGCTGGAGATTCCGCGGGCCACGTAGGCCGCGGCGTCCTCCGGCGGGGTCCGCGGCTCGAACCGGGGTCCGGTCGACAGCGGCCCCTCCATACGGTCCAACCGGAACACCCGCCAGTCCTCGCGGCCCGTGTCCCAGGCGAGCAGGTACCAGCGGCCGGCGGCGTGCACCATCTTGTGCGGCTCGACCACCCTCCGGCTCTCCTCGCCGTGGTGGTTCCGGTACCGGAAGCGCAGCCGCTCGCCGTCCCGGCAGCAGCCGGCGATGACGGTGAGGAACTCGCCGTCGACGGTCGGGGACTTCCGGCCGACCGTGTCGGTGAAGGTGTTCAGCGCGCTGACCCTGCGCCGGAGGCGGGACGGGAGCAGCTGCTCCAACTTGGCCAGGGCCCGGACCGAGGTCTCCTCGATCCCGGACAGCGACCCCCCGGACGCGGCCGCGCGCAGGCCCACCGCGACGGCGACGGTCTCCTCGTCGTCCAGCAGCAGCGGAGGAAGGGTGGACCCGACCCCGAGCCTGTACCCGCCGGCCACCCCCGGGGTGGCGTCCACCGGGTAGCCGAGGTCCCGGAGCCGCTGCACGTCCCTCCGGACAGTCCGGGGCGTGACTTCGAGCCGCTCCGCCAGCTCCGTCCCGGTCCAGTCCCGCCTCGCCTGGAAAAGGGAGAGGAGCCGCAGCAGCCGCGCAGAGGTGAGAGACGACATGGACCTTCCGACCTCCAGCGGCACCGAGACGAGGGGCAAGAGCGGAGAGCCCGCCCCTGTTCCGGTCCAACCTACCCGGGGAAGACCTCGACCCGGCGGCGGGAAGGCCGGCCCTTTTCACCGCGGATCCTTCCAAGGAATTCTCGCAGACCCATGATTTCACATGTTCACAAGCCAGCGCGCAAGGAAAGGCGGGACCCTCCGAAGAGAACCCCGCCCAACCCGGAAAAAGAAATGCGGCGGCGACCTACTCTCCCACCCCCACCATGGAGGCAGTACCATCGGCGC
>NZ_ANBB01000056.1 GCF_000341105.1 Nocardiopsis potens DSM 45234 | reverse complement strand
CTGCGCCGATGGTACTGCCTCCATGGTGGGGGTGGGAGAGTAGGTCGCCGCCGCATTTCTTTTGGGGAGGGGTTTTCGGTGCCTTGGGGTGCCGGGAGCCCCTTTTTCCATGCCCTTCCTTGTGAACAAGTGAAAACTTGTCTGGGAATGAAGAAGGATTTGAGGGCCCGCCGGCTGCTTTTCTGCCCCGGGGGCCTTTCGGTGCCGTTATCGGATGTCTCTACTCTTGGGTTGCACATCCCCAGATCGGAGCACCATGCGCCACATCCACCTCACCTCCGCCCTCCTTCTCGTGGCCCTGGGCGCCACCGCGTGCGGCGGCTCCGAACCCACCCCTGAGAACGCCGTGGCCGGGTGCGAGGACCACATCGAGCGCGATCTGGAGCGTGACCTGGAAGCCCGGGTGGACCTGGAGTTCGATGCCTCCCCCGAAGTCGCCATGACCGGTACCGAGTGGGTGCAGTACGAGGTCGCCGGCGGCTACGACATGGGGAACGGTTCCGGCGAGACGACGCACACCGACTACACGTGCGTGATCGTCAAGAAGAAGACGACCTCCGGTTGGGCGGTGGTGGATCTGCGGACCACCGAGGAGTAGGGGGTCAGCCGGCCCAGGGCGGGGCGACGATCGAGCCGTCGGCCAGCACGCCCGCCAGGCCGACACCGGTGGTCACCCAGGCCGAGGCGGGGCCGGAGGAGAGGTTGTCCAGACGGAGCTCGGAGCGGGCCGGGGCGATGGCGACGTCGCCCGCGCGGAGCCGCTCGGTCCGGCCGTCGATGGTCAGGTGGAGTTCCCCCTCGGTGACGAGGAAGACCTCCTCTCGGGTGATGGTGTGGGCGGCTCCCCGGGTGCCTGCCGGGGTCTGCACGCGCCAGGCGCACAGCTCCCTGCTTCCGGTGCCGGGGTTGGCGAAGGCGGTGAACGTGCTGCCGTGCATCTCGTGGACGACGGCGTCGGCGGGGCGGACGACGGGCATGGGGGCTCCTCGGGCGGTCGCGTCGAATGGTCAAGCCGCTTGACGGAAGCGGGTGAGAACATGGTCAAGGAGCTTGTCTTTTCTGTCAAGATGGGGACATGAGCGATGACGACGGACTGGGGCTCGCGGCCCTGCTGCTGTCCGCGGCCGGGTCCCTGGTGGACCGGATCGACGAGGGGGTGGCCCGGCGGGGCTACGGCGGGCTGCGGCCGGCGCACGGCTTCGCCTTCGTGCGCCTCTCCCGGGGCGGGGCCTCCGTCACCGAGCTGGCCGAGCACCTCGGGGTGACCAAGCAGGCCGCCGGGCAGCTCGTCGACGAGCTGGAGCGGAAGGGGTACGTGCGCCGCGGTCCGCACCCGGCGGACGCCCGGGCGCGCCTGGTGGTGCTCACCGACGCGGGCCGGGCCTGTACCCGGGCGGCGGAGGAGGCGGCGGCCGAGGCGGCCGCCGAGTGGGCCGGGGTGCTCGGCGAGCGGCGCCTGGCCGAGCTGCGGCGGAGCCTGGGGGAGGTCGCGCCCCCGGGGCCGATCCGGCCGACCTGGTGAGCGCGGACCGCGTCGATTTGGCGTCGACCTGGGATGTTGCTATGCTCAGGAGCAGCTGAAACGCACAGGTTTCCGTGCCCCTCGCGGGGTGGCGGGCTAGGGTTTCGGCGGCCATAGCGGGAGGGTCACACCCGGTCTCATTTCGAACCCGGTCGTTAAGCCTCCCAGCGCCGATGGTACTGCCTCCATGGTGCGGGGTGGGAGAGTAGGTCGCCGCCGGACTTTCTTTCGAAGAGGGGATCCGCAAGGGTCCCCTCTTTCGTGTGCCCGGAGTCCCCTCCGGGGCCGGCCCGTCCGGAGGCGGACCGGGGAGAACGGGCGCAGGAGACGCCGCTCCAGGGGAACCGGATCCGGTGCGGGGCCGTCGGTACGGCCATGACCGGAGAAGGCATGACCGAAGAAGAGGACACCGCCGTCGGCTGGCAGGCCATCGGCGCCGCGCTGGAGCGGATCTACGGGGACGCGATGCCGCTGCACGCGGGGACCGAGCACCCGTGGGCGCTGGGCGGGCCGGACCCGCTCGACGGGATCGACTTCTACCCGCGCACCGAACCGGTGCCGCACTGGCACCTGGTCGGCTACGGCATGACCGAGCTCTACACCAAGCAGACCGACGACCCCGCCGAGTCCGGCTGGGGCTTCGAGTTCACCGTTCGGGTGGCCCGCGCCCCGGAGGACGAGCGGCCGCCGATGTGGGCGGCGGTCCTGCTGCAGAGCCTGGGAAGGTACGTCTTCCAGTCGGGCAACCCGTTCGCGGCCGGCCACACCATGCGGGTGGGTCAGCCCCTGGGCGGCCCGGACAGCACCTCGCAGGTGCACGCCCTGGCCTTCACCGAGGACCCGGAGCTGGGGGCGATCGGCACGCCGCACGGCCGCGTCCGGTTCCTCCAGGTCGTGGGCCTCACCCTGGACGAGTACGAGGCCGCTCGGGGCGGCAATGCGGCCGAGGTGCTCCGCGCCCTGGAACCGCGGCTGCCGCTGTACGTCACCGACATCGACCGGGGCTCCCTGCTGGCCGCCCCCTAGCGCCGCGCTCCGCCGCCGCTCGCGGCCGCCCGCCGCCATCGCCGAGGATCCCGGCGGGCGGCGGGCGGCGCGGGCCGGGCGCCGTCTCAGGCCTGTTCGCGCGGCCGCCCGCCGGCCTCCGGCAGGCCGTCGAGGTCCTCCGGGGCGGGCCGAGCGTCCCCGCCGGCGTCGCCGCCGGGAGCGGTGCCGCTCTCGGCGGCGGGCTCCGGCCGTCCCCGGGTGCCGCGGCGGGCGGCGCGCTCGGTCCCCCAGACCGCCAGGACCACCAGCAGGCAGCCGGCGATCTGCAGGACCGAGGGGTACTCGCCGAGGAACAGGGCGCCGACGCCGACCGCCAGCACCGGGGGCAGCACCAGCACGGCCGCGCCGGTGCTGGGGGCGAGCCGGGGCAGTGCGGCGCCGACCAGCAGCCAGGTCAGCACCTGCCCGGTGAGGGCGAGCAGGGCCAGCCAGCCCCATCCGGCCGGGTCCAGCTCCCCCGGGTGGATCCCGGTCCACAGGCCGCCGACGATCGCGGCGGCGACGGCCGCCCCCATGGTCGAGGTGCACACCGGGGTCGAGGAGTGCCCGCGGCCGCCGCCCAGCCGGGACAGGAAGAGGTAGCCGGCGTAGGCGACCCCCGCGGCGCAGCCGTAGACCAGGCCGAGGAGCGCGTCGCCGCCGTCCCCGGCGGTGCCGGAGCCCGGGTCGGCGATCCCGGCGGCCAGGGCCACCCCGGCGAGCATCACCGGGGCGGCGACCAGGAACGAGCGGGGCGCCCGGGTGCCGGTGAAGACCAGGGCGAGCAGCGGGAACACCACCAGCTGGATGTTGAGCAGCACGGTGGCGATGCCCGCGCCGACCTGCTCGATGCTCGCGGTCCACAGCACGTAGTCGGTGCCCAGCAGCAGGCCGGCGGCGAAGTCGGTGGCGAGGAACCGGGCCGGGCGGCGGCCCAGCCGGCGCAGCTCGACGACGGCCATCGGCGCCAGCAGCAGCAGGGCGAGGACGCAGCGCACGAAGGCCGCGGTGCCGGGGTCCGCCCCGGACGCCTTGACGAAGGCGCCGGAGACGGAGATGCAGGCCGCGCCCGCGAGGGCGAGCAGTACCGGGTCGGATCGCTGGAGCATGATCACTACTCTGGCCCGATCGACCGGTCATTAAAAGCGATGATTCGTCGCCGGTATTCGGTAGATTCGGTGATGTGTTCAGTATCGAGCGCCTCCGGGCCCTGGTCGCGGTCGCCGAGCACGGCTCCATCGCGAAGGCGGCGCAGGCCCGCAACGTGACGCCGTCGGGCATGTCCCAGCAGCTCGCCAAGTTGGAGCGGGAGGCCGGGCGCCCGCTGCTCGAACCGGACGGCCGCACGGTCCGGCTCACCCTGGCCGGCCGGGTGCTGGTCGGCCACGCCGAGCGGGTCCTCGACCGGCTCGCCCGGGCCCGCCGGGACCTGGACGACCTCGGCGAGGAGGTGATGGGGCCGCTGCGGATCGGGGGCGTGGGCAGCGCGGTGCGCACGCTGCTGGTCGGGGCGCTCTCCCGGCTGCTGGCCGAGCACCCCCGGGTCGAACCGCGGGTGCGCGACGGCGAGGTGGACGACCTGCTGCCCTGGCTGATGCGCGGCGAGCTCGACCTGGTGCTGGTGGAGAGCTGGGCGTCCCGGCCGATCCCGCTGCCCGCCGGGGTCTCCGCCGTCGACCTGGTGGACGAGGAGGTCTACGTGGCCTTCCCGGAGGGGCGCGGGCCGGCCGGGCGCGACCGGGTGGCCCTGGAGGAGCTGGCCGACGCGGTGTGGGCGAGCTGCCCGCCCGGCACCGGGCCCTGCGAAGGGCTGGTCCAGGCGGCCCGCGCCGCCGGCTTCGAGCCACGGATCTCCTTCTCCCTCACCGAGCTGCCCACCCAGATGGCCCTGGTGGAGGCCGGGCTGGCGGTGGCGCTGGTCCCGGAGATGGGCCGCTCCCCAGGACCGGAGGGGGTCCGGTTCGTCCCGGTGCGGCCGTCGCTGCGCCGCACCATCAGCGCGGCCTGGCGGACCGCGGCCGAGGCGCCCCCGGTGACGGCCTGCGTGGACGCGCTGCGCGCCGCGGCCGCCGGCTGAGCGGCTCCTCCGCCCGGCCGCCGGGGGCGCCGGGCGGGCGGAGGGGGCTCACTCCACCAGGCCGGCGACCCGCTCGGTGAGGCGGCGGCCGAAGGCGCGGGCGCGGGCGCCGGGGGCGGTCGCGGTGAAGGCGGGGGCCAGCTCCGCGGGCACCGGGTCGCCGTGCGGGTCGGGGGGCGGGGCGCCGATCGGGGTGTAGACGCCCCCGGCGCAGCGGACCAGGGCCGCGCCGCCGGCGACGTCCCAGGGGCGGACGCCGGTGTTGCAGGCGGCGTCGGCGCGGCCCGCGGCGACCCAGGCCAGCGCCAGCGCGGTGGAGTAGATCCGGCGCACCTCGGCCAGGTCCAGCAGGTCGGCGAGGAAGCGCAGCTCCCGCTCGCCGGCCCGGCCGGGCAGCGGGATGTCGGTGAGGACCAGCGGGGCGGGCGCGTCGGCGGCGGCGGTCGGCCGGAGTGCGGCGTTGACCCGCAGCGGCAGCCCCGGCCCGCCGGAGAAGCACTCGTCCCGGGACAGGTCGTAGACGCACCCGGCGACCAGCCGCCCGCGCACCGCGGCGCCGACGGAGATGCAGGCGAGCGGGATGCCGCGCAGGTAGTTCCCGGTCCCGTCGATCGGGTCGACGTACCAGGTGACCCCGCCGGGGTCGGCGCGCCCGCCGCCCTCCTCGCCGACCACGGCGGAGCCGGGCACCGCGGTGCGCAGGGTCCGGCAGAGGTGCTCCTCGGCGGCGGTGTCGGCGTCGGTCACCGGGTCGAACCTGCCCTTGGCGGCGACGGTGAGCGGTCCGGTGGCGGAGGTGAGCAGGCGCGCGGTGTCCCGTACGCAGCGCTCGGCCGCCGCGGCGAGCGCGGCCGGGTCGGGGCCGCCGGCGGGCGGTCGGACGGAGCCGTTGGAGGGCAAGGGGGCCTCGCAGGGGAGAAGCGGAGGAGAGGGCCGGGGGCCCGCGATGACTCCGCAGCGTACGCTCTCGCTCACCCGTTGTGGAAGGGGGAGTCGGTCAGCCCTGGCGGTCGGCGGCCTCGACCTCTTCGCGGGAGATGCCCAGCAGGTAGACGATGGTGTCCAGGTAGGGGACGTTCACCGTGGTGTCGGCCTGGGCGCGGACCACCGGCTTGGCGTTGAACGCGACGCCGAGGCCGGCGGCGCGGAGCATGTCCAGGTCGTTGGCGCCGTCGCCGATGGCGACCGTCTGGGAGAGCGGGACGCCGGCCTTCTCGGCGAAGCCCTCCAGGGCGATCGCCTTGCCCTTGCGGTCGATGACCGGGCCGACCAGGCCGCCGGTGAGCTTGCCGTCGACGATCTCCAGGGTGTTGGCCGCGGAGTAGTCCAGCGAGAGCCGGTCCACCAGGGCGTCGGTGATCTGGGTGAAGCCGCCGCTGACGATGGCGAACTCGTAGCCGAGCCGCTTGAGGGTGCGGACCAGGGTGCGGGCGCCCGGGGTGAGCACCAGCCGCTCGCGGACCGCGTCCAGCGCGCTCGCGTCGAGCCCCTTGAGCAGGGCGACCCGGCGGCGCAGCGACTCCTCGAAGTCGAGTTCGCCGCGCATCGCCTCGGCGGTGACCCGGGCGACCTCGTCGGCGCAGCCGGCGTGCTCGGCGAGCAGCTCGATCACCTCGCCCTGGATCAGCGTGGAGTCGACGTCCATCACGATCAGGTGCTTGGCGCGGCGCTGCAGGCCGGCGGGCTGCAGGGCGACGTCGATCTGCTGGGTGGCGGCCTCCATGGCGAGGTCGCCGCGGAGCCGCTCCGGGTCGGCCCCGGAGACCTCCAGCTCGATCGAGGTGACCGGGTAGCTGGCCAGCCGCTCGATCCGCTCGATGTTGGCGCCGGCGCGGGCGACCGCGGAGGTGATCGCGCTCAGCGCGCCGGGGCGCAGCGGGTCGGCCAGGACGGTGACGTGCAGCCGGCCGTCGGGGACCGCGGTGACCCGGTCGTCGCCGGAGGCGAACTCGGCGTCCATCTCCAGGTCGATGGAGGTCTTCTCGACGGCGCTGCGGACCTCTTCGAAGACCCGGTCCCGGCTGACGCCGGGGGCGACTCCCTCGTCCACGGCGAGCAGTGCGCCGAGGACCAGCCGCCCTCCGATCACGACCTGGTCCAGGTCGACGAGGACCACGGGGAAGACGGAAAGGGTGGACAGCAGCCGGGCGCTCACGCCGGGGCGGTCGCGTCCGGTCACCGTGACCAAGAGGGTGGAGTGCTCGTTCATCGCGTTGACCACGGTACTCGGCCGCCCCGAGGTGCAGGTGGGCGGGGCGGGCGGCGGGCGCGCAGCGTTCCACCCGCCGTTACCTTCCCGTTACCTGAAGGTCACCACCAGGACTCGCCCTTCTTCCGCTTCGGCGACTTGGCCTTGGCGTCGATTCCGCCGAAGAGGCAGGTCCCGGTGAGGCGGACGACGGGTGCGTTGGGGTCGACCACGGCGTCGGTGCCGTGCAGCGAGGTGCCCCCGAAGATGGCGGTTGTGTTGTTCACCACACGCACGCCCGGGGGGACGATGATGTCCACCCCGCCGAACAGCACCGCGCACTGGATGGTGACCTCGCGCTGGGAGAGCACCGCCTCGCGCAGGTCCAGCGAGATGCCGCCGAACATGGTGGAGGCGTTGGTGCGCGGTTCGACCAGCCACCGCCCCTTGCGCTCGGCCCCGCCGAAGACCGCGACGATGTTCTCCCGGCCCTGGCCCGAGGCGGCCAGCCGGCGGGCCTCGTCGGTGGAGAGGCTGGCGGGCTCCTGCCCGTGCCCGCCCGGCTCCGCCGCGGGGAGGTCCTGGGTGACCAGGGCGAGCTCGCCGACGGTCTTGGCCCGGTACAGCTCGTCCAGCCGCTCCTCGTGCTCGGCCTGGTCCAGCCGGCCCTCGGCCAGGGCCTCGCGGAGCCGGTCCGCGACGCGCTCCCGGTCGGCGTCGGAGGCGCGCATCTTCTCCGGATCCATGACGGCCTTCCCCTGTTCGGTGCTGTGTGACGAATATGCCATGCCGGGGCTCAGACCGGGGAGTCCGCGGGGGCCTCGGTGCGCACCGAGACCGAGCCGAGCAGGGTGACGCCGGTCAGCACGACCGAGGCGCGGCCGCCGGCGCCGCCGGCGTCGGAGCGGGCGACGTCGGAGCAGCCGAGCACGGAGGCGGTCCGGTCCCGGACGGTGACGCCCGGCGGCACGATCACCTCCAGGCTGCCGAGCAGCACGGCGCACTGCACGGTCACCGAGGGCTGGGCGAAGACGGCCTCGCGCATGTCCAGCACCACGCTGCCGAGCAGGGTGGAGGCGTTGGTGCGCGGCTCGACCAGCCACCGCCCCTTGCGCTCGGCGCTGCCGAGCACCGAGACGATGTTCTCACTTCCGGCCGCCTGGGCCGGGGCGGCGGGGGCCGCCGCGGCCGCGCCGATCGGGGCGGCCGGGCCGAGGTCGGCGGTGAGCTCGGCCAGCTCGCCGAGGGTCTTGGCGGCGTAGGCGGTGTCCAGCCGGCCCAGGTATTCCTCCTGGTCGAGGCGGCCGTCGCTGAGCGCGTCGGCGAGCACCGCGCCGGCCTGCTCGCGCTCGGCGTCGGAGGCGCGGATCCCGGACGGCCCCGGCGTGCGGGGCGCGTCCGCGATGACGTGGGTTCCGGGAGATTCGTTCATGGCTACGAGTATGGTCCGGCGGGCCGGTCGCGGGATCGGGAGGCGACCCTGGTGTTCCCCGGATCCGCGGACCGGGGTGCGTCAGGGTCGAGTAGGTTCGCTGGGGGTGGCAAGCCCGCGGCGTCAGGGAGGACGGGAGCGTCGATGAAGGGCCATGTACTGCGGATGAGCGGCGTGGGGGTGCGGCGCGACGGCGCCGATCTGCTGCGCGCCGTGGACTGGACGGTGGAGGAGGACGAGCGCTGGGTGGTGCTCGGCCCGAACGGGGCGGGCAAGACCACGCTGCTCGCCGTCGCCGCCACCGAGCAGCGCCCCGCCGAGGGCGCGGTGGAGCTGCTGGAGGAGTCGCTGGACGAGGCCGACCCGGCCGACCTGCGCCCGCTGGTGGGCTTCGCGAGCTCCGCGGTGGCCAACCGGATCCCCGACTCGGCCGCGGTGCTGGACCTGGTGATCAGCGCCTCCTACGGGCTGCTCGGCCGGTTCGGCGAGGAGTACCAGACCCCCGACTTCGGCCGGGCGCGGGCGCTGCTCTCCCAGTGGGGCGTGCTCTCCCTGGAGGGGCGCCGGTTCGGCACCCTCTCCGAGGGGGAGCGCAAGCGGGTGCTGATCGCCCGGGCGCTGATGGCCGACCCGGAGCTGCTGCTGCTCGACGAGCCGGCGGCCGGGCTGGACCTGGGCGGCCGGGAGGACCTGCTGCGCCGGCTGGGGAGGCTGGCCGGAAGCCTGGAGTCGCCCGCCCTGGTGGTGGTCTCGCACCACGTGGAGGAGATCCCGCCCGGGTTCACCCACGGGCTGCTGGTCCGCGGCGGCCGGGTGGTCGACGCGGGCCCGCTGGAGCAGGTGATGACGGCGGAGAACCTCGGCGAGACCTTCGGGCTGGAGCTGAAGGTGGAGCGGAACGGCGAGCGGTGGACGGCGCGCGCGGTGTGACGCGTGTAGCGGATGAGGGGAAAGGGGGCATCCCGGTCGGCCGCAATGGGCCGCTCCGGAATTTCCGTTCCCTTTCCTGAACCGCGAATGAGCAGGTAAGACGGGGCGTCGGGCGGCTTTGCGGGGTACTTCCGCAAACGCCGCCGTTCTCCGGGTTTTATGATCGCGGCGTACGCCCGAACGTGCCGCCCCCGACAGGAGAGTCCGGAGTCGCCCCCGATGCTTCCAATAGTCCTCATCCTGCTGGTCTTCGTGGCGATACTGCTCGTCATCGGCTGGCGCAGCGTGTGCATCGTCCCGCAGTCGATGGTGTTCGTGGTGGAGCGGTTCGGCCGCCACCACCGCGACATGAAATCGGGATTCAACATCGTGATCCCGTTCGTGGACCACATCCGGGAGCGCATCGACATGCGCATCCAGGTGGTGAGCTTTCCGCCGCAGGCGGCCATCACCCAGGACAACCTCTCGGTCAATGTGGACACCGCGGTCTACATCAAGGTGACCAATCCCTATAACGCCACCTACAAGGTCGCGAACTTCATCCAGGCCGTCGAGCAGCTCGCCTCGGCGACGCTGCGCAACGTGGTCGGCGGCATGGACCTGGAGCAGACGCTCACCTCCCGGGACCAGATCAACCGCGAGCTCCGGTCGGTCCTCGACGACGCCACCGAGGAGTGGGGCATCGAGGTCAGCCGGGTCGAGCTGAAGGCCATCGAACCCCCGGAGTCGGTCCAGGAGGCGATGGAGAAGCAGATGCGCGCGGACCGGGACAAGCGCGCCGAGATCCTCACCGCGGAGGGCCAGAAGCAGTCGGCCATCCTGCGCGCCGAGGGCGAGCAGTCGGCCGCGGTGCTCCGGGCCCGCGGTGAGGCCGACGCGGAGATGATCGCGGCCAAGGCGGAGGCCGACGCCAAGACGCTGCGCGCCCGCGGTGAGGCCGACTCCATCCAGATGGTGTTCAAGGCGCTGCGCAACGGCGACGTCAACAAGGACATGCTCGCCTACCACTACCTGCAGAAGCTCCCGGAGATCGCGCAGGGCGAGGCGAACAAGGTGTGGATCGTCCCCTCGGAGATGTCCCGGGCGATGGAGGGGATCGGCGACGCGTTCGGCCGGATGAAGCTCGGGGAGACCGACGGGGCCGGGCCCGGGGACTAGGGCGCCGGCCGCGGGGGGAACCGCCGCCTACCCGGCGGCGTCGGCTCCCTCGTACTGGCGGCGGGCGCTCTCCAGCAGGTCCCACCAGGAGGTCACATCGGGGCGGCGGCGCAGCAGCGCCCGCCGCTCCCTTTCCGTCATACCGCCCCAGACGCCGTATTCGACCCTGTTGTCCAGCGCCTCGGCCAGGCATTCGGTGCGCACCGGGCAGCCGCGGCAGATGAGCTTCGCGCGGTTCTGCGCGGCGCCCTGCACGAACAGCGCGTCGGGGTCGGTCTCGCGGCAGTTGGCCTGGAGACTCAGTTCAGCGGTCCACATGTCGCCCCACTCCCAAGATCAGCATGTGTGTACACGTACGGGGGACGGGCGCCATCGGGCCGGGCGGGACGCGCTTGCTCCGGTCCGGTGCGGACACCGGCCCCTCCCGGAGAGCGGTCGAATCGGTCGTTTCGGCGCGCGGCGCCCCTCCGCACCGCTGGGGACGAAACTACGGACCTCGGCACATGATCAACAGTCCCCATTCGGCCCATTTCTGAAATAGCCCGTGTGGGCCATAGCCAAAACGGCGAAGAGCGAGCACGTGTCCACGGAACGTGATCGGGGGCGCCCGGTGTCCGCCGAGGTGCGTCGAGTGCGTAGATTGTATGCAGTATTGCCCAGTGTGATCCGAACACCGAAGGTCGACCGATGGAACTGTGGGAAGCGCTCGCGATCCTGGCCGCGGGCATGGGGGCCGGCGCGATCAACGCGGTGGTGGGCTCGGGGACGCTGTTCACCTTCCCGGTGCTGCTCGCCCTGGGCTACCCGCCGGTGACCGCCACCATCTCGAACAGCATCGGGCTGGCCCCCGGATCGCTGAGCAGCGCCATCGGCTACCGGCGCGAGCTGCGCGGGCAGCGCCGCCGGGTGCTGCGCTTCGGCGCCATGTCGCTGCTGGGCGCGGTCACCGGCGGCGCGCTGCTGATCAACCTCCCGGCGGGGGTGTTCGAGCGGGTGGTCCCGGTGCTGATCGGCTTCGCCTGCGTGCTGATCATCGCCCAGCCGCGGATCGCCGCCTGGGCGCGGTCCCGCAGGGCCGCCGCCCGGCCCGACGGCGGCCCGCTGCTGCCCGTCGGGGTGTACAGCGCCGGGGTGTACGCCGGCTACTTCGCCGCGGCCCAGGGCATCGTCCTGCTCAGCATGCTCGGCACCGCGCTGGACGACAGCATCCAGCGGATCAACGCGCTCAAGAACGCGCTGGCGTTCATCGTCAACGCCACCGCCGCGGTCTTCTACATCGTCTTCGCCGACCCGGCCTGGGCCGCGGTGGGGCTGATCGCCGGCGGGTCGGTGATCGGCGGCTACGCGGGTGCGAGCCTGGGCCGCCGGCTCCGCCCCGGGGTGCTGCGCGCCGTGGTGGTGGCGGTCGGGCTGGCCGCGGTCGTGCAGCTGGTGGTGCAGTTCTGAGCGGGCCGGCGGCGGCTCAGCGGAAGTAGCCCCGCCGGTCGGCGTCCTCGATCAGCGCGGCCGCGTACGCGCCCAGCGCCTCCGACCCCTCGGCGATGACCTTGACCTTCTCCATCACCTGGGCGCGGGTGACCCCGTTGCGCACCCAGGTGCCGCCCTCGGTGTGCCAGTTGGCCAGCATCGGCGCCAGCCGGTCCACGGCCTTGGCGAACCGGGCCTCGGGGGTGGCGCGGGCCTCGAACTCGTCCCACAGCGCCCGGGTCTGCGCGGCCTGGTCCTCCGGCAGGATCGCGAAGATCCGGTCGGCGGCGGCCCGCTCCCGCTCGTCCTGGGTGGCGGCGCCCTCGCTGTCGTAGACGAAGGTGTCCCCGGCGTCGATCTCCACGATGTCGTGGACCACCAGCATCTCCACCACGCGGTCGATGTCGGTGCCCGCGGGCGCGTACTCGGCGAAGATCCGCGCGGTCAGCGCCAGGTGCCAGGAATGCTCGGCGTCGTTCTCCCTCCGGGAGCCGTCGACCAGCAGATTCCGCCGGAGAATACGCTTGAGCTTGTCCGTCTCCAGGATGAACCGGAGCTGGGACGTGAGTCGTTCGTGGTCGACCCCGCCGGTGAATACCGGTGCCGGTTCCGTCACGTACGTCGCCCTCCTAGACAATCGTGGGTGATCACGGAGAAAGCCACCAAGTCGCCCGACCGTCGCTCAGGGATGATCCCATGGAACGCGGGCGGGCCGAAGCACCGGTATCCGGCGGGAGAGGCCGTATGAAGCGAGAGATGAACGCCCGGCCACGCCTCGTCGTCGTCGGCGGCGACGCGGCGGGCATGAGCGCGGCCTCCCAGGCGCGCCGACGGATCGGTCCGGAGGACCTGGAGATCGTCGCCCTGGAACGAGGCTCCCACACGTCCTACTCCGCATGCGGCATCCCCTACCTGGTCGGGAAAACCGTACCCAGTCCGGAGGACCTGATCGCCCGGACCCCCGAGGTCTTCTGGCGCGACCACGCCATCGAGGCGCGCACCGGGACCGAGGTCACCGCGATCGACACCGAGCGCCGCGAGGTCACCGCGACCGGCCCGGGCGGCGCCTACACCGAGCGCTACGACCGCCTGGTGATCGCCACCGGCGCCCGGCCCCGCCGCCCTGACCTGCCCGGATTCGACGCCTACGGGGTGTTCGGGGTGCAGACCCTGGACGACGGCACCGAGGTCTCGGCGTTCCTGGAGCGGCACGGGCCGCGCCGGGCCGTGGTGGTCGGCGGCGGCTACATCGGGCTGGAGATGGCCGAGGCGTTCCTCACACGCGGCCTGGAGGTCACCGTCGTCGACTCCGGGCCCGAGCCGATGGGCACCCTCGACCCGGACATGGGCGCACTGGTGCGCGGGGCGATGGAGGAGATGGGCGTCGCGGTGCGCACCGGGGAACGGGCCACCGCGGTCGCGGTCGACGGCGGCCGGGTGAGCGCGGTGCACACCGACACCGGCGGCGAGTACCCCGCCGACATCGTCTGCCTGGGCCTGGGCGTGCGCCCGGACAGCCGGCTGGCCGAAGAGGCCGGCCTGGAGACCGGCCCCACCGGCGGCGTCAAGGTGGACGCCCGGATGCGCACCTCGGTGCCGGGCGTGTGGTCCGCCGGGGACTGCGTGGAGGTGTTCCACCGGGTCAGCAGGGCGCCGGCCGCGATCGCCCTGGGCACCCACGCCAACAAGCAGGGCCGGGTCGCCGGCATCGACATCGGCGGCGGCTACGCCCGGTTCGAGGGGGTGGTGGGCACCGCCGTCACCAAGATCTGCGCGGTGGAGGTGGCGCGCACCGGCCTGAACGAGGCCGAGGCCGCGGCGGCCGGGTTCGCCTACGAGACGGTGGTGATGACGTCGGACTCCCGGGCCGGCTACTACCCCGGGGCGCAGCCGATGACGCTCAAGCTGCTCGCCGAGCGGGACACCGGCCGGCTGCTGGGCGGCCAGATCGTCGGCCGGGAGAACGCGGCCAAGCGGGTCGACGTGCTCGCCACCGCGCTCTGGAACGGCATGGACGTCCTCGACATGAGCGGCATGGACCTCGGCTACGCCCCGCCGTTCTCCCCGGTCTGGGACCCGGTGCTGATCGCCGCCCGCAAACTCGCCGAGCGGGTGCACGGCTAGTCCCCGGCGGGATCCGGTGGTCTTGGCGTTGCGGGGGTATCAGAGCGCTCTGATACCCCCGCAACGCCAAGACCACCGCCCTTCCGCGGGCCCGGTTCCGCGGAAGGGGACGGGGCTCAGTCCACGTGCCGGCCGAGGTAGGCGCGGAGCATCACCTTGGTCTCCTCGATCAGGGCCGGGTCGCCGTCGGGGTCGCGGCGGAACGCCAGCTTCAGCACCGCGTCGGCGGCCTCCACCGCCACGGTCACCGCCCGGTCCAGCCGCTCCCCCTCGGACGCCCCGGCCAGCGCGGTGAGCAGCTCGCGCAGGCGCGTCGCGATGACCCCGTTGTTGTCCGCGCCGGAATCGAGCAGGTTCACGTCGACCACGTCGCCGAAATGCAGGCTGCGGAATCCCGGGACGGTTCGGTGCATGTCCAGGTATTCGTCGATGACGACGTCGACGGCCTCGCTCCAATGGCCGAATCCGCCCGCTTCGATGCGCGCGCCCACCCGGGAGCTGAACATGTCCAGATAACGCAGGCCGAGGGCCTGGGTGATGGCGCGCTTGTCCGGGAAGAACTGGTAGACGGAGCCGATGGCGACCCCGGCCCGCTCCGCGATCCGGGTGGTGGACAGCTCGCTGTAGCCGGCCTCGTCGAGCAGCTCGGCGCAGGCGTCGAGCATTCTGCGGACCCGCTCCCTGCTGCGCTGCTGCGCCGGGCGGCGGCGGAGCGGGGCGTGGGCCAGTGCGGGTTCGACGGACAGCGCCGTGCCGGTGGAACTGCGAGAGGTAGTCATCACGAACCTATGATGCCTTTCCGGAAACGGACGGTTCCCGTAATATCCGGGGCGGCCGCCCGCTACCGGCGGGGACACCGGTTTGGCCGATTCCGGCCTGTTAAGGAGCGCGCTTCGTGATCCCGTCCGGGCCGCAGAGCGTCCCGCAATTCCCGAGCGGTTTCCTGTGGGGCACCGCGACCGCCTCGCACCAGGTGGAAGGGGGCGCCGGCGAGCGCGGCCCGTCGATCTGGGACGCCTTCGCCGCCGAACCCGGGCGGATCGCCGGCGGGGCCACCGCGCGCACCGCCTGCGACCACTACCGCCGCTACGCCGAGGACGTCGCGCTGATGGCGCGGCTGGGCGCGAACGCCTACCGGTTCTCGCTGGCCTGGCCGCGGATCCTGCCCGCCGGGCGCGGCGCGGTGAGCGGCCCCGGCGCCGCCTTCTACGACCGGCTCATCGACCGGCTGCTGGAGGCGGGCATCGAACCGGTGCCCACCCTGTACCACTGGGACCTGCCGCGGTCGCTGGAGGAGGAGGGCGGCTGGCTCTCCCGCGCCACGGTGGACGCGTTCGCCGAGTACACCGCGGCCGCCCTGGAGCGCTACGGCGACCGGGTGCGGCGGTGGGGGACCCTCAACGAGCCGTTCGTGCACATGGCCTTCGGGTACGCCTTCGGTGTGCACGCACCGGGGAAGGCGCTGCTGGCCGGCGCGCTTCCGGCCGCCCACCACCAGCTGCTGGCGCACGCCCGCGCCGCGGCGCTGATCCGCGCCGCCGGCCGGGAGGCGATGCTGGTGGACAACCTGACCCCGGTGCGGCCGCTGCCCGGCGGCGGGGACGCGGCCGAGGAGGCCGCCCGCGCCTACGACGCCCTGCACAACCGGGTCTTCCTCGACCCGCTGCTGCTCGGCGCCTACCCGGAGCTGCCGGACGGCTGGGCGGAGCCGCTCGCCGGCGCGGTCCGCCCCGGCGACCTGGCGGAGATCCACGGCTCGGCGGACGCGCTCGGCGTCAACTACTACAACCCGACCCTGATCGCCCCGCCCGGCCCTGAGGACGGCCTGCCGTTCGCGATGCCGCCCTACACCGACGCCTTCCCGGACACCCCGGTCACCGGCTTCGGCTGGCCGGTGGTCCCGGACGGGCTGCACGAGCTGCTCACCGGGCTGCAGGAGCGGTACGGCCGCGCGCTGCCGCCGATCCTCGTCACCGAGAACGGCTGCTCCCGGGCGGACGCCCCGGACGCCGCCGGCCGGGTCGCCGACCCGGAGCGCATCGCCTACCTCGACGGGCACCTGCGCGCGCTGGCCCGCGCCGCCGCCGACGGGGTGGACGTGCGCGGCTACTTCGCCTGGTCGCTGCTGGACAACTTCGAATGGGCCGAGGGGTACACCCAGCGGTTCGGCCTGGTCCACGTCGACTTCGGCACCGGCGAGCGCACCCCGAAGGACTCCTACGAGTGGTACCGGGCCTGGATCGGGCGGGCCCGGGCCGCGGACGCGGAAAGGACACGGCCATGACGGGCATCCCCGCCGACACCACCGAGGAAGCGCTGGACCGGGTGATGGAGCGGGCCGCCGAGGCCGCCCCGGTGCTGGCCGCGATGCGCCCGGCGGAGCGGGCGGCGCTGCTGCGCGCCGCCGCGGACGCGCTGGACTCCGCGGCCGAGGAGCTGGTCCCGATCGCGATCGAGGAGAGCTCCCTGCCCGAGCCGCGCTGCCGCGGCGAACTCGGCCGCACCACCTTCCAGCTGCGGTTCTTCGCCGACCTGGTGGAGCAGGGCGGATACCTGGAGGCCTCGATCGACCGGGCCGACGGCAAATGGGGGATGGGGCCGCGGCCGGACGTGCGCCGGATGCTGGTGCCGATCGGCCCGGTCGCGGTGTTCGGGGCGAGCAACTTCCCGTTCGCGTTCAGCACGGCCGGCGGCGACACCGCGTCGGCGCTGGCCGCGGGGTGCCCGGTGGTGGTCAAGGCGCACCCGGGGCACCCGCGGCTGGCCCGCGCCACCGGCGAGGCCGTCGCCGCGGCGCTGGCCGGAGGGGGCGCGCCCGAGGGGGCGTTCGCGGTGGTCTACGGGGAGGAGACCGGGCGCCGCGCGGTGCTGCACCCGCGCACCCGGGCGGTGGGCTTCACCGGGTCGATCCCGGGCGGGCGGGCCCTGTTCGACCTGGCCTCCTCGCGCCCGGACCCGATCCCGTTCTACGGCGAGCTGGGCAGCGTGAACCCGGTGTTCGTCACCCGGGCGGCGATGGCGGCCCGCGGCCCGGAGATCCTGGAGGGCTACGCCGGGTCGTTCACCCAGGGGGCGGGGCAGTTCTGCACCAAGCCGGGCGTGCTGCTGGTGCCCCGGGAGGCCGACCTGGGGCCGCTGGTCGCCGACATCGAGGGCCGCGCCGCGGCCCGGCTGCTCAACGACCGGGTGGCCGGCGGCTTCGCCGCCGGGCTGGACCGGCTCTCCGCCCGCCCCGGCGTGCAGGTGCTGGTCCGGGGCGCCGACGGCGGGGCCGACGGGTGGACCCCGTCGCTGCTGGCCGCCGACGCCGACGCGCTGCTCGCCGACCCCGAGGGCCTGCTGGAGGAGTGCTTCGGCCCGGCGTCCCTGGTGGTCCGCTACGACGACGAGGCCCGGCTGCCGGAGATCGCCGGGACGCTGCACGGCCAGCTCACCTCCACCGTGCACGGCGAGGAGTCCGACGAGGTCGCCCCGGCCCTGCTGGCGGTGCTCTCCGAACACGCCGGCCGGGTGCTGTGGAACGGCTGGCCCACCGGCGTCTCGGTCACCCACGCCATGCACCACGGCGGCCCCTACCCGGCGTCCACCTCGGTGCTGCACACCTCGGTCGGCTCCACGGCGATCCGCAGGTTCCTCCGCCCGGTCGCCTACCAGTCCGTCCCCGACCCCCTCCTCCCGGAGGCCCTGCGCGACGCCAACCCGCTCGGCATCCCCCGCCTGGTCGACGGCGCCCCGGAGAAGTAGCCGCCCCGCAGAGCGGAGAGGAGGGCGGCCGGCCGCCCTCCCCGTCTCCGCGCCGGACCCGCCGCCCGCGAGAGGAGGCGGAGGAGGGGCGGTGGCGGCCGTTTCCGTCCCCGCCGCCGCGGCCCGGGAAGGCCTCAGCCGCGCGGGGGAAGCAGCTCGAACAGGGAGGAGAAGCCCTGGTCGCCGTGGCCGTCGGCGATGCGGCGGTCCATCAGCCGCTTGACCTCGCGCATCCGCACCGCCTCCACGCCCAGGGACTCCCGGTGGGAGATCATGTCGTCCATCAGCGCCGCCTGGACGTTCAGCGACCCCAGGTCCGGGCCGTACTCGCCGGTCTTCACCGCCTTGGCCATCGATTCCAGCAGCGGCGGGTAGCCGGCCATCGAGGCCGCCACCCGGCCGGTGAACTCCTCCGCGTCGACGCCCTCGGCGCGCACCAGCCGGAGCGTGTGCAGGAAGCCGATGAGCAGCTCGTAGCCGACCGCGACCTGGGCCATGAACTCCACCGCCGCCGCCCCGGCGTCCTCGCCGTGGTAGGCGATGGTGCCCAGCTCCTTCAGCGCCGCCTCGTGGGCCTGGAACGCCTCCCGGGAGCCGCTGAACGGGAACATGATGTTCGGGGTGCCCACGTACGGCGGGTCGCCCATGATCTTGCCGTCGATGTAGTCGGCGCCGTGCTCGCCGGCCCACCGGGCGTGGCCGCGGGCCTGGGCGGGCGATCCGCTGGTGAGGTTGACCAGCACCCTGCCCTCCACCGCGTCCCCGAGGGAGGCCAGCACCTGCTCGACCGCCGCCGTGTCGAGCAGGCAGACCACCACCAGCGGGCTCGCCTGCGTTGCCTCGGCGGCCGTCGCGGCGACCGCTGCCCCGGCCTCGGCCAGCGGCGCGGCCTTGCCCGCGGTCCGGTTCCACACCGTCGTGCGGTACCCCCGCTCGGCGAAGGTCCGGGCGATCGCCGACCCCATGTCACCCAGGCCGAGCACGCTCACGCGCGGGGCCGCGTCCGCGGAGCCGCCGGTGGTCGAAGTCGCCATGATGTCCTCTTCCGTTTCCGTGTCCCGAGCCGCACGGGCGGCCGAACGCAGGTCACGGTAGAAGTTCGAGTGCACTGGAGGTCAAACCCCCGGAACCGGGGAATCCGCGAGGGCGGCCCGGCGGCCCGCTCACGGCCTCCGGTCCAGCCGGTCCACGAGCGCACCGGACTCGTCGAACCTCTCGCGCAGCAGCAGCCGCCCGTCGGGGCCGAACAGCGAGCGGCGCCGGACGCCCCCGTCCGGGTACCGGTCGGTCCATTCGCCGACCGCCCGGTTCCGGTGGACGGTACCGGCGCTCTTCGGGGCGCTTCGGGGCGCCGTCGGGGTACCAGGCCCGGCTGGGGCCCTGCCCGAAGCCGTTCTCGTAGGTCGCCGGCTCCACGGGCGTGCCGTCCGCGGCGCAGGCCGCCATCCGCCCCGTGTACGGCTCGCCGCGGTAGAACATCAGGGCGAGGTCCGGGTCGTACTCGGCTTCGGGGCCGCAGAGGCCGACCGGCCCGCCGTCCCGTCCCGTTCCTCGGCCTTCCGGGCTCGTGGCCGATGCCGCAGCGGCGGAGGGCCGGTGGTCCGCGCATCCTCCAGCAGCCGAGCACGGCCGGTCCGAGGGCCCCGGGGCGGGCATCGGTGCTCCGGCCGGCGTGGTCATTCCTGCGGGTAGTGCAGGACCCGGGCCCGGTGCCCTGCCGCCTTGGCGAGTTCCGTGTCGTCAGTGAGGAGCGGAAGCTCCAGCCCCTCGGTGAGGGCGACGTACATCGCGTCGTAGGCGGTGAGGTCGTCGCGCAGTTCCTGCACGCGGAGCTGGAGCGGCTGCATCGGGTGGCGCGTGGTGTGCAGTCCCCGGTAGCGGGCGAGCATCGTCCGCGCCCGCCGCTCGGTGATCCGTACGTTGGGCTTACTCGTGCCGGACAGCCCGCGGATCACGCCGGAGACCTCCGCGTCCAGTAGCGCAGGCGCGTGCACCCGACGCGTGAGGCGATGGCGCAGCAGGTCGTCCTCCCGGCGGGCGGCCAGGAGCCTGATGGCGATCGAGCAGTCGACGATGTAGCTCATCGGTGACCATCCGCCCTGAACTCCCGTAGGTCCGCTGCGGTGTAGTCGATCGGCTCGTCTTCGGCGAGGCGTGCCATCACCTCATCGAGCTCTGGAAGAGAGGCCTCCTCCAGGATCAGCTCGCGGAGAGTGGTAGTACCGCATCACGGAGCTCATGGCGCCCACGGCGGGGGGGAGAGCATGTCGGTGTTCGCGTGCGCAGGGTGCGGGGCCGTGCTGAGTGCTCCCGTGTCGCGGGTCGCGCTGCCCCTGCACGCCCGCCAGAGCTGGGGGAACGGGCTGCTGCTCCCGGCGCTGATGGAATCGGGCACCTATGCGGTCGACCCGGAGCCCTCCGGGCCTCCGTGGCGGCGGTGGGACGAGATCGGAGCGGACGAGGCGGCGGCCCGCGGCGTGTTCGCACCGGTGCACGCCCTGTCCTTCGGCGCCCCGGGGGCGATCGTCGTCGCGCCCGGCGACACGCGCGGCACCGCCCTGATCCCCGGAAGGTACGCGGGCAACTGCTGCGGGCTGGACGGAAGCGACGGGCCGAACCTCGCCTGCGAGCGGTGCGGGCGGGAGGTGGCCACCTGCATCGACGACTGCTCGTACTGGCGGGCGGTCTGGTTCGACCCGGAGGCCGTGCGCGATGCTGCGGACGGCGGGCCCGCCGCCCGGGCGGCGGACCGGGACGAGGCGCCGGCGTGCGAGCGGTGGGACGTGCCGCCGGTCGAGCAGACCGGGGGATGGAGCCCGGAGTGGTCGGCGGCCGTCGGCTCGGGCCTGGCGCACCTCCTGGCGGCCTCGGCGGGCGCCCCCGTGGCGGTTCCCGGCGGGCTCTTCGCCGAGCTGTTCACCCCGGCGCTGAACGCACTGCTGCCGGCCGGCGAGCCGGTGCGAAGGGCGGTGTTCGCCGGTCCCGGCCTGCCCGCCCCGGCCGGTGCGTCCGACATCCCGGTGGTGCCGATCCATCCGCTGACCGGGGAGGCCTGGCGGCCACCCGGTGCGGAGCGGCGGACCGTGCCCCTGCCCGCCGGAATGTGGGCGCGGCTGGTCGTCCCCGAGGAGCGGCTGCCGGTCCCCGCGACGGGCGGACTGCCCGCCGGGGTCCTCCGCGACGATCCGCCGCCGATGCGCCCGATGACCCTGATGCGGCCGGACCCGCAGATCTTCCTGCACACCCTGGCGCGGCTGCCGGCGGTCCGGCGGCCGCGGCTGCGCGGGATCTACGACCGGGTGCGGAGCAGGCCGTACGGCCGCCCGTTCTAGAGGCGGGCGCCTGCTCGGAGGCCTCGGAAAAACATGACGGCCCCTGTCCGGTTTCAACGGCACAGTCCTCCACGTCCCGACCACGGCGATCATCTGGAGGACCGGACCATGGCCGACCCGATCGTGTTCATCGTCTACGTCAACGACGCCCCCGCGGCCGCGCGCTTCTACGCCGATCTCCTGGAGATCGAACCGACCTTCGAGACCCCGCGGTACATCTTCTTCGGCCTGGCGGACGGCACCGGCCTCGCCGTGTGGAGCGGTGCGGACGGCGAGGTGGCGCCGGAGACGCGGCGCACCAGCGAGGTCTGCCTGACCCTGGAGGGCGGGCGCGACGCCATCGACGCGCGGTTCAAGGAGTGGACCGGCAAGGGGGTCCGCGTGGTCAGCGAGCCGCGCGACGAGGTGTTCGGGCGGACCTTCGTCGTCGCGGACCCGGACGGCAACCTGGTCCGGGTGGCCCCCGTCGACTGACACGGGACCACCGGGGTCCGGCGGGGCCGGAGGCGGGCGCCTCCGGCCCCGCCCGTTCTGCCCGCGCTGCCCGCACGGCCTCGACCGAGCAGGCCGAGGAGGTAGGCGGCGAGCAGCATGCCCGGGACGGTGCAGGTGTAGGCGACGGCGTCGGCGAAGGGTTCGGAGCAGCAGAGCCGGGAGGGTGCCGACGGTTACGGTCGCCGCGTCGAAGAGGCCCAGCGAGGAGAGAAAACGACTGGTGGGCTGCCTGTCCGGCGACGTCACCTGATCATTCGGCTCAGGCGCATGCGCCGGGACGCCGGCCTCTCGCAGGATGAGGTCTGGAAAGTGCTCGGCTGGAGCAGGGCCGAGCTCCAGCGCCTGGAGGCGGGGGAGTTCCAGCGGCTCGAGGCCGATGACGTCATGGCGCGCTGCCGGCTGTACGAGGCGGACAAGGCCGAGGCGGAAGAGCCGGTCCAGATCGCTCGGGACTCCCGCAAGAACCTGCCCTCGCGGTACCAGTCCAAGGACGTGCTCCCAGGGGCGTTCATCGGCCTGGAGTCTGAAGCGAGCCTGATCCAGGAGTTCGGTATGGGACTGGTACCCGGCCTCTTCCGGACACGGGACTACATCGCCGCTCTGTTCGAGCGAGCCGTTGGTACCCCGGAACAGGAGGCCTCCACACGTCCGGAGGTTCGCCTGGAACGCCAGAGGTCCGTGATGGAGCGGGATCGGCCGCCCGCGATCATGAGCGTCGCCGATGAGGCCGCGATCCACAGGGAAGCCGGCGGCGAAGCGGTCATGAAGGGGCGGATCCGGCATCTTCCGGATCTGTCGGAGCGGCCGAACATCGAGATCCGGATTCTGCCCTTCAAGGCGGGAGCGCACACGGGAACGTCCATCCCGTTCGCGCTGTTCGGGTTCGATGGCGGCGGTGCGGCTGGGAGCCTGGTCTACGCAGAGACGCGCAAGGATGGCTTCTACCTGGAGGAAGAGGAGGAAGTCGCCGACACCCACCCCCGCACGAGCGCCGTGCGCGGCACCGAGAACCGCGGCCTCGGGGCGCTCCTCCTCCCCTCCCCCGAGTGGCAGGCGTTCCTGGACGCGGCCGAGCGCCGCGCCTTCTGACGGATCCTCGTCAAGTGCCGGGCCGGGGCATCGACGCCGCGGTCCGGCCGGAGTAGCTTCCCGGCATGGACCACCACCCCGAGGAACCGGTCGCGCCGGATGTCGAGGCGTTCATCCGGGAGCTGCCCAAGGTCGAGCTGCACGTCCACCTGGAGGGCTCGATGCGGCCGGAGCTGCTGCTCCGGCTGGCGCGGAAGCACCGCGCCGCCGGCATCCCGTCCTCCCCCGACGAGCTGCGCGAGTGGTACGCCTTCACCGACTTCCCGCACTTCATCGACGTCTACCTCACCTCGGTGACCGCCCTCCTCGACGAGCAGGACTTCGCCGACCTGGCCGCCGACGTCGCGGGCGACCTCGCCGCGCAGAACGTCCGCTACGCCGAGGTGCACGTCAGCCTGTTCGGGCATCTGATGCGCGGGGTGGACGCCCGCACCGTCTTCGACGGGATCGAGCGCGGCCGCCGCGCCGCCGAGGACGAGCACGGCATCCGGCTCCGCTGGATCCCCGACTTCCCCGGCGACTACGGCCTGGACAGCGCCGAGCAGACCCTGGACGCCACCCTCCGGCACGGCCCGGACAGCGTGGTCGGCTTCGGCATCGGCGGCATCGAGGTGTCCCGGACCCCCTTCGCCGGCGTGTTCGGCCGGGCGCGCGCCGCCGGGCTGCGCAGTCTGCCGCACGCCGGGGAGAACGGCGGCCCGGAGCGGGTCCGCGAGGCCCTCGACCTGCTCGGTGCCGAGCGGATCGGGCACGGCATCGACGCGGCCCGCGACCCCGAGCTCCTGGCCCGGCTCCGCGACGAGCGGATCCCGGTGGACGTCTCGCCCACCTCCAACCTGCGCACCCGCGCGGTGGCCGAGCTCAAGGCCCACCCGCTGCCCGCCATGCTGGAGGCCGGCCTGATCACCACGCTGAACAGCGACGACCCGCCGATGTTCGGCACCGATCTGCTCGGCGAGTACCGCACCGCGCACCGGATGGGCCTGGGCCTCCCCGAGCTCGCCGAACTCGCCCGCAACGGCGTGCGCGCCTCCTACCTGGACCCGGCCGGCAAGCAGTCCCTGCTCACCGAGATCGACGCGGTGGCCGCCCGGTACGGGGCCGGCTGAGGAGGGTCACCCCTCCGGCTCCGCGGTGAGGCCGGTGGAGCAGGTCTCGCGGAGCGACTCCCAGTCGGCGGCGGCCCGCTCCGCCTCCTCGCCGGTGGAGGGGATCGGGACGCCGCCCTCCAGTCGGGCCGGGGTCCACTCGTCCCCGGTGACCTCGCCGTCCTCCAGGGTCAGGGTGAGCACGCCGCTCTCCGCGGTCGGCCCGGCGTGGCTGTAGAACACGAAGTTGCCCAGCCCGTAGTGGACGTAGCCGCCGCCCAGGTACCCGCCGGGAGAGAGGACGTGGGCGTGTCCGCCGACGACCGCGTCGGCGCCCGCACCGATCAGCCGCTCGGCCAGGTCCGGGGCGTGCGGCAGCGGGCAGTGGTCGCCCTCCAGGCCCCAGTGCAGGTTGACGATGACCGCGTCCGCCCGCTCGGCCGCGTCCTCCACCGCGGTGACGAGTCGGTCGGCCGCCCCGTACTTGGCCGACGCCAGCCCGGGCCGGTCCTCGCCGGCGGTCCAGGGCTCGATCAGGTGCTCGTCCATGACGTCGGCGGCGCCGAGGAACGCCACGGTGTCCCCGCCCGCCTCGACCAGGTGCGGGGCGTAGGCGGCATCGGCGTCGCGGCCCGCGCCGACCAGCGGGAACCCGGCCCGGTCCGCGGCGTCCAGGGTGTCGGCCAACCCCTCCCGGCCGTAGTCCATGCCGTGGTTGTTGGCGAGTGAGGCGACGTCGACCCCGGCGCCGTCCAGCGCCTCGAAGGCGGTGTCGGGGGCGCGGAACCGGAACTCCTTGCCGGGCGCCGGGGTGCCGCCGCCGGTCACCGCGGTCTCCAGGTTGACCAGGGCGAGGTCGGCCTCGGAGAGCACGTCCGCGATCGGGCCCATCGCGGTCGCCGGGTCCTTCTCCAACCGGTCCCGCAGCACCCCCTCGAAGTGGACGTCGCCGCCGACGGCGATGGTGTACGGCTCCTTGGCCTCCGCCGACGGCGACGGTGACGGAGGGACCTGATCGGTCGCGCTCTCCAGGTCGCCCTCGGCCCGGGTGCAGGAGGAGAGCAGTGCGGCGGTGGCCAGCAGGGCGGCGATCCGGATCGGGGAGGCGGGGGTCGTAGGCGTCACGCGCTGCTCCACGGGGGGACGGCGGCCGGGGAGGCCGTCAGGCGGGAGAGGGGGAGTGCGAGGCGGAGAGGGGGCGGGGGGTCGTTGAATGTGACGCCCGCCACTCGCTTCCGGTTGGCGCGATGTGCGCGGATATGTCCGAACCTTCGGTCCGCAGTGCCCTGGAACGGGTCGCCTGCCCGTTCCGAGGCTTTTCTGGTGTGCAGCGGAATAAGGGCGGTATTCGGGTTCCAAGGGCCGTTCGTCCGGCGACGTGGCAGGGGGTTGCACGGAAAGGGGATCGGGCGGAGCGGCGTCTTTTCGGGCGGATGAAAATCCCGTTCGACCTGCACGGTCATGCCGGGGGTAATGCGGGGCATACCCGGCCTCCGATGGGTGAGCGGGGTGAATTCCGCAGAACTCCGGAGCGTTTCGGCCCGCGCTGCTAGCGTTGCGAAGCGCTGGAGGAGAAGGGCCCATTGCGCCGGTTCGGCCGGATGAATCCGCCATTTGCGGACCCGGGCCGCTCCTCCCGCCGTGTCGGCGATCCACCGCGCCCGCTCTGGTGTGCTCTGCGGCACCGGTCAATCACCCGGCGTAGTCTCGTTCGAAAGGCCATCCCTCACATGCACAAGCGGTTCTTCACCACCCCGGCGGCCGTGGCCCTGCTCACCGCCGGCCTGGTCGGCGCCTCCTGGCAGGCGGCCTGGGCCGATGCGCAGACCGACGGCTCCGGCGGCGTGGCCTCCGGCAACCGGATCAACGTCCCGGTCGACGTCGAGGCCGACCTGTGCGGCAACTCCCTCGCGGTGCTCGGCATCTCCAAGGCCCAGTGCACCGAGGTGTCGAAGGTCCTCTACGCCTCCAGCGACGAGGGGAAGGAGAGCGCGCCGGCCACCGACGGCTCCGGCGGGGTCGCCTCCGGCAACCAGATCGACATGCCGCTCGACGCCGCCCTGGACATCTGCGGGAACTCCGCCGCCGTCGGCGGGGTCTCCGAGGCCGACTGCACCAAGGTGGTGAAGAAGCTCGCCGAGGAGAGCGGCGGTTCGGACGGCTCCTCACCGAGCACCGACGGCTCCGGCGGCGTGGCCTCCGGCAACCAGATCGACATCCCGGTGGACACCGCGGTGAACATCTGCGGCAACTCTGTCGCGGTGCTCGGCGCCTCCAAGGCGGAGTGCACCACCATCATCAACATCATCGGCGGCGACGGGGGCGACGGCGGCTCCTCGCCGAGCACCGGCGGCTCCGGCGGCGTGGCCTCCGGCAACCAGATCGACATCCCGGTCAAGGCGGCGGTGAACATCTGCGGCAACGCGGTGTCCGTGCTGGGCGTCGCCGAGGCCGAGTGCCTGGAGAAGGTCGGCCACCCCGACGGCGACGACGGCGGCGGCGACGGCGGCAACGACGACGGCGGCAACGACGACGGGGGCAAGGACGGCGGCGGCGAGGACCCGGGCTCCGAGGACGGCGGGGACGACGGCGGCGACCACAACCCCGGCGGCGAGGACCCGGGCGCGGAGAAGCCGGACGAGGAGCCCGCGGAGGAGCCCGGCGCCGCCGACGGCGGGAAGGACGCCGGCGAGCGGACCCCGGCCGCCTCCTCCACCGGCTCCCTGCCGCTCACCGGCACCGCCCTGGGCGGCCTGATCGCCGCCGCGGCCGCCGCGGTCGGCACCGGCGCGGGCGCGATGTACCTCACCCGCAAGCGGCGCGCGGCCGCGGCCGGAGCCGCCGGCACCGAAGGCGCCGAGGACTGAGCCCCGACCGCGCATCGGCTCTCACCCAGGGCCGATGCGCGGTCCCCCGAGGCATCTCATAGCCTCGAAGACGTGCTTCGCGTCCTGATCTCACCCCGCATGCTGGCGTTCCACGCGCTGGTGCTGGTGGTCGTGCCCTCCTTCATCTGGCTGGGCTTCTGGCAGCTGCACCGGTGGGAGGACAAGTCCGCCGCGGCAGACCTCCAGGAGCACAACCTCGCCGCCGACCCGGTCCCGGTGGACGAGCTCACCGAGCCCGGCACCGACCTCGACCCGGACGACCGGTGGCGCCGGGCCACCGTCACCGGCACCTACGACACCGGGCACGAGCTGCTGGTCCGCAACCGGGACGGCTCCCAGGGCGTCGGCCTGCACGTGCTCACCCCGCTGGTCACCGAGGACGGTACGGCGCTGCTGGTCAACCGGGGATGGGTGCGCCAGCCGCCCACCTCGACGGAGCAGCCCGAGGTCCCCCCGGCCCCCGAGGGCGAGGTGACCGTCACCGCCCGGCTCCAGTTCAGCGAGACCACGGAGAACACCGGCGTCCGGGACCGCGGCGGCCTGCCCGAGGGCCAGATCATGCTGATCGACGTGGACGCCCTCGCCGAGGACCTGCCCTACCCGGTCTACGGCGGCTACGGCGAGCTCACCGAGCAGGAGCCGGCCTCCGACCCGGCCCCCGAGCCCCTCGCCGCCCCCGAGACCAACCTGGGGATGAACCTCTCCTACGCGGTCCAGTGGTGGGTCTTCACCGTCATCGCCGTCGTCGGCTGGGTCTTCCTGATGCGCCGCGAGATCCGCGATGCCGCCGCGGAGAGCACCGACGGGGCCGAGGACGCCTCGGCGGAGACCGGCGGCGCGGACCGCCCCGAGCACCCGGACCGGGCGGACCAGACGGTCGGCTGACCGCCTGATACCGCTGCCGGGAGAAGCCCGCGCCCCTGGGCGATGATCTTGACGTTGCGGGGGTGTCAGAGCCCTCTGACACCCCCGCAACGTCAAGATCATCGGGGGAGGGGAGGCGGGGCGGTCCCCCGGCTCCGGGCCCTGCATACGATGGAGCGGGTGGACCACGACCCTTACCTGCGCGTACGCGGTGCGCGCCTGCACAACCTGCGCGACGTCGACGTCGAACTGCCCCGCGACGCGCTGGTCGCGTTCACCGGGGTCTCCGGATCGGGCAAGTCGTCGCTGGCCTTCGGGACGCTCTACGCCGAGGCGCAGCAGCGGTACCTGGAGTCGGTCGCGCCGTACGCGCGGCGGCTGCTCCAGCAGGCCGCCGCCCCCGACGTCGACGAGGTGTCCGGGATGCCGCCGGCGGTGGCGCTCCGCCAGCAGCGGGCGGCGCCGTCGTCCCGGTCCACCGTGGGCACGCTCGCCCGCACCTCCAACACGCTGCGGATGCTCATGTCGCGCGCGGGCGATTACCCGGAGGGCGCCGAGCGGCTCGACTCCGACGCGTTCTCCCCGAACACCCCGGCCGGCGCCTGCCCGCGCTGCGAGGGCATGGGCGCGGTACTGGAGGCGACCGAGGAGTCCATGGTCCCCGACCCGTCGCTGAGCATCGCCGAGGGCGCCATCGCGTGCTGGCCCGGCGGCTGGCAGGGCAAGAACCTTCGGGAGATCCTGGAGACCCTCGGCCACGACGTGCACGCGCCCTGGCGGGACCTCCCCCCGGAGCTGCGCGAGTGGATCCTGTTCACCGACGAGCGGCCGGTGGTCACCGTGCACCCGGTGCGCGAGGCGCACCGCATCCAGCGCCCCTACCAGGGCACCTACTCCAGCGCCGAGCGCCTGCTCATGCAGGCCTACGCCGGCTCCAAGAGCGAGGCGCGCCGGGCCAAGGCCGCAGCGTTCCTCTCCTCCGAGCCGTGCCCGGACTGCGGAGGCCGCCGGCTCCGGCCCGAGGCGCTCGCGGTGACCTTCGCCGGGCGCGACGTCACCGAGCTGGCCGCGCTCCCGATGAGCGACCTGGCCGCCCTGCTGGAGGAGCACACCGGGCGGGCCGAGGGCGGCGCCGGGGTGCTCGCCGCCGACCTCGTCGGCCGGATCCGGGTGCTGGAGCGGCTGGGCCTGGGCTACCTGAGCACCGGCCGGCCCGCGCCCACCCTCTCCGCGGGCGAGACGCAGCGGCTGCGGATGGGCACCCAGCTGCGGTCCGGCCTGTTCGGCGTCGCCTACGTGCTGGACGAGCCCTCGGCCGGCCTGCACCCCGCCGACACCGAGGCGATGATGGAGGTCCTGGACGGGCTCAGGCGCGCCGGGAACAGCGTCTTCCTGGTCGAGCACGACATGGGCATCGTGCGCCGCGCCGACTGGGCGGTCGACGTCGGGCCGGGCGCGGGCGCGCGCGGCGGCCGGGTGCTGTACAGCGGCCCGGTGGACGGGCTGCGCGCCGCCGAGGGGTCGGTCACCCGCCGGCACCTGTTCGACCCGCCCCGGTACGCCTCCCGCGGCCGCGCCCCGAAGGGGTGGCTGAAGCTCCGCGGCGCCGCCCGGAACAACCTCCGCGGCCTCGACGCCGACCTGCCGCTGGGCGTGTTCACCGCGCTCACCGGGGTGTCCGGGTCGGGCAAGTCGTCGCTGCTGGCGGAGCTGGCCGCGGGCGGGCCCGGCATCGACCGGGTGGTCGAGGTGGACCAGCGCCCGATCGGCCGCACCCCGCGCTCCAACCCCGCCACCTACACCGGGATGTTCGACGCGGTGCGCCGGCTGTTCGCGGGCACCGAGGAGGCGCGGGCGCGCGGCTACGGCGCCGGCCGGTTCTCCTTCAACGTCGACGGCGGCCGCTGCACCACCTGCCAGGGCGAGGGGTTCGTCTCGGTCGAACTGCTCTTCCTGCCCAGCAGCCACGCGCCGTGCCCGGACTGCAAGGGGGCGCGGTACGGCGCCGAGACGCTGGAGGTCGCCTACCGGGGCGTCAGCATCGCCCAGGTACTGGAGATGACGGTGGAGGAGGCGCGGGGCTTCTTCGCAGACGTGCCCGCGGCCGCCCGCGCGCTGCGCGCCCTGGACGAGGTGGGCGTCGGCTACCTCCGCCTCGGCCAGCCCGCCACCGAACTCTCCGGCGGCGAGGCCCAGCGGATCAAGCTCGCCTCGGAGCTGCAGCGCGGCCGCCGCGGCCACACCCTGTACCTGCTGGACGAGCCCACCACCGGGCTGCACCCGGCCGACACCGCGCTCCTCGTCGACCGGCTGCAGGACCTGGTCGACGGGGGCGCGACGGTGGTCGCCGCCGAGCACGACATGGACGTCGCGGCCGGCGCCGACCACGTCGTCGACCTGGGCCCGGGCGGCGGCGACGCCGGCGGCGCGATCGTCGCCCAGGGCCGCCCGGTCGACGTCGCGGCCTGCCCGGGGAGCCGCACCGCCCCGTTCCTCCGCGCCCGCCTGCCGGAAGGGGCCTGACCCGGCCCCGCCGCCGGTCCCGGCGCCGCGGCTCTGCCAGAGCGCTCTGACAGGGCCGCGGCGCCGGGACCATCGGGTTCAGCCGGCGATCGGGACGCCTTCCAGCAGCGCGTGGCCGTCCACGCTGAGGGTCAGCTCGGAGGTGCCCTCCGGGGGCGCCGCCAGGTAGAGGTAGCCGTAGTGGGTGGAGCCGGGGGCCGTCGCGGGCCAGCCGGAGGCGCCGACCCGGGACAGCGGCGACGGCTTGTCCGGGTCGCGGCCCTCGGGCACCGAGTAGGCCTGCGGGTAGACGGTCCCGGTGGCCGGGTCGACGGCGGACAGGGCCAGGTGGCCGGAGCCGCCGAACGGGTGCCGGGCGTCGGGCAGCTCGTCGCCCTCGTGGGTGGCGGTGAACCGGGCGACCAGGAACGCGCCGTCCCGGTAGAACGGGTAGGCCTCGAAGGTCCACTCGTGCCGGCGGTCCCCGTTGGAGGAGTAGGACTGCTCGAAGACCGCGGTGGCGGCCGGCTCCTCGCCCTCCAGCGGGCGGAACGCCGCGGGGGCGCCGGCGTCGGCCGGGTCGACCTCGAACAGCTCCCGCTCGGTGCGCTCCCGGCCCTCCTGCGAGACGGCGGTCTCCTCCTTGAAGGCGTAGGAGATCTCCACCCGGCGGTTCTGCGACCGGGCCCAGGAGTCGTCGTCTCCGCCCTCGGGCTCCACCGGCTCGGAGGAGCCCCTGCCCTCGGTCTCGAAGGCGTAGCCGGAGCCGAGGCCCTCCTCCAGCACCTCGCGGACGGCCTCGGCGCGCTTCTCGGAGAGCTCCTGGTTGTAGCGGTCGGTGCCGATGCCGTCGGTGTGGCCGGTGACGGTGATCGGCGGCTTCTCCGGGTCGGCGCGCTCCTTCGTCTCGGCGATGACGTCCTCGAGCGCGGCGCGGGCGTCGCCGTCCAGCTCCGCCTCGTCGAACCCGAACAGCACGTCGGTGCGGAGCGCCACGGTCTCCCGGTCGCCGCGGGTCTCCCGGCCGGCGACCACGCTCTCGGTGCTGGAGACGATGGTGCGGACCAGCTCCCCCGGGTCCTCCTCGGGGGCGCCCTCGGCAACCGGGACGGTGACCCGCTCGCCCTCGGCCGGCCAGCCGTCGGCGCGGTCCCCGGGCAGCGCGGCCGGGTAGTCCCGGTCCTCCCCGTCGACCACCGGGACGCCGGCGAACTCGCCGACGCCGCCGGGGCCCTCCACGGTGACCTGCTCCGGGTCGCCCTCCAGCTCGGGCAGGAAGACCACCAGCTCGTAGGTGACCCCCGGGTTCCACAGCTCATCGCGGCGGAAGTCGGAGGTGTCCGCGCCGATGTCCTCGAACGGCGCGTAGTGCCGCTGGCCGACCGGGTCGATGATCCGGAACCAGCGCGGGTTCATCGGGTTGAGGGCGGCGCCGGTCTCGATCGACCGGTCCTCCAGGTTGGTGTACTCCGCGGTGAGCCGGGTCAGGCCGCCGACCCGGGCCACCTCGGTCACCTCGACCCGGGCGTTGAGGTGGTCGCCCCAGCTCCCGGTGTTCCCTTCCCGGACGAAGCCGCCCTCCCCGGCGCCGCCGGAGGGGGAGGCCGACGGGTCCGCGCCGCCCGCCCCGCCGCCGCCCGACCCGGGCAGCAGGCCGCAGCCGCCGGCGAGCAGGGCGAGGCCGGCCAGCGCGGCGGGAAGGGCGGGCACCGGTCTGGAGGGGGAGGGGCGGACGCGCTCCGCTCTGTGCGCCAAAGGGGGAATCCTCATACATATCGGAACTGGTCCGTCACCAAGGGTCGACTCCCCGGGAGGCGCCCCGGTTCCGGAAAGGCCGGCGGAGGCTGTGAAGATGGCGCCATGCCCGATGACACGACGCCGCAGACCGCCCCGTGGGCCGAACCGCACGACGACCCGGCGGTCGCCCGGGTCTCCAGGCGCCCGGCCGGACCGGCGGAGAGCGCCCGCGCCAACCGCGGCTGGTGGGACCGGGCCGCCGACGACTACCAGGCCGAACACGGCGGGTTCCTGCAGGACAGCGGGTTCGTGTGGGGGCCGGAGGGGCTGACCGAGGCCGACGCCGGCCTGCTCGGGCCGCGCGCGGCGCTGCGCGGCGCCCGGATCCTGGAGATCGGCTGCGGAGCCGCCCAGTGCGCCCGCTGGCTGGCCGCCCAGGGCGCCCGGGTGGTCGGCGTGGACATCGCCCTCGCCCAGCTCCGGCACTCCCACCGGATCGATGCGCGGACCGGGGCCGGGGTCCCGGTGGCCCAGGCCGACGCGCAGCTCCTCCCGTTCGCCGACGCCTCCTTCGACCTGGCCTGCTCGTCGTTCGGCGCGTTCCCGTTCCTGCCCGACGCCCCCGCCGCCCTCACCGAGGCCGCCCGGGTGCTGCGCCCCGGCGGCCGGCTGGTCTTCTCCGTCACCCACCCGGTCCGCTGGATGTTCCCCGACGACCCCACCGAGGCCGGGATGGCCGTGGTCCAGTCCTATTTCGACCGCCGCCCCTACATCGAGGAGGACGAGCAGGGCCGGGCCGTCTACGTCGAGCACCACCACACCCTCGGCGACTGGACCGCCGCGATCACCGCGGCCGGCCTGCGGCTCACCGCCCTCACCGAACCCGAATGGCCCAAGGAGAACCGCACCGTCTGGGGCGGCTGGGGCCCGCACCGCGGCCGCTACGTCCCGGGCACCGCGATCTTCACCGCGGAGAAATGAGGGGGCGGGGTGAGACTCAAACTCGACCTGCACGACGTCTACAACAGGAACCGCGACATCGACCGGGCGCTGAACGACATCATCGAAGAGGCGCTCCGGAAGAGGGCCAAGACGGTGGAGATCATCCCGGGCAAGGGATCGGGGCAGCTGAAGAAGCGTGTCCTGAGGTTCCTTGAGCAGAAGGAGATCAAGGCCAAATACCACAGGGTGGAAAAGGACGGGAAGAACTTCGGCCGCCTTTTCGTTCATTTCAAGCACTGACGGTGCGAAATCGCCCTTTCGGCTCCGTTCGCGGCGAATTGAATCGATGCCTCTTCGTGACCGCGGCTATCTATCGTTCCTAGCGGATGTACGCCTTTGTCCGCGTCGACGATGCCAGGAGTGAACCATGTTCGCACTCACCGACGGCGACCCCCGCGGCATCGGTCCGTACCGGCTGTTCGCGTCGCTCGGTGCAGGGGGAATGGGGCACGTCTACCTTGCGGCCGGAGCGGACCGGCGCCATCTGGCGGTCAAACGGGTACTGCCGAATCTGGCGCGGGACGCGGGGTTCCGGCAGCGCTTCGCCTTGGAAGTGGCGGCCGCCCGCCGCGTCGAGAGCCCGCACACCGTCCGCCTCGTCGACGCCGATACCGGTGCGGAGCAGCCCTGGCTGGCGTCCGAGTTCATCCCCGGCCCCACCCTGATCCAGCACATCGAGGAGAACGGGCCGCTCCCCGAGCACTTCGTCCGCCGCCTCGGCGCCGACCTCGCGGCGGCGCTGGCCGCGATCCACGGAGCGGGACTCGTCCACCGGGACCTCAAACCCTCCAACGTCATCCTGACCTCCACCGGGGCCAAGCTCCTGGACTTCGGGATCTCGCGCGCCATCGACCATTCCACCAGCGCCGCCCTCACCCAGACCGGCGGCGTCGTGGGCTCACCCGGTTACATGTCCCCCGAGCAGGCGCAGTCCGATCCGCTCACCGAGCGCTCCGACATCTTCAGCCTCGGCTGCCTGCTGGCCGTCGCCGCCACCGGCCGCACCCCCTTCGACGGCCCCTCCATCCCGCAGATCCTCTACAAGATCGTCTACGAACGCCCCGACCTCGACGCGCTCCCCGACTCCCTGCGCGACCCCGTCGGCCGGTGCCTGGCCAAGAACCCCGCGGACCGCCCCGCGCCGGAAGAGCTCACCGCGCTCTTCGCCGGACCGGGGATCGCGGCGGGGCCGCCCGCCTCCGTCGCGTCCTTCATCGAGCGCCAGCACGGCGAGGTGAACGCCCTCATCGACGCGGCGAACCGGCAGGCGACCCTCGTCGACGACGGCCCGACCCACGTCCTCCCGCCCGCCCCCGGCCGGCCCGCCCCGCGGCGGAAGCGCTTCGGTGCCCCCGTCCTCGCCGCCGCGGCCGCCGCGGCGGCCCTGCTGCTGATCATCCCGCTCTGGATCTTCTTCTCCGCCGAGGAGGACCCGCCGACCGGAGAGGGCGGCGGCTCCTCCGCCTCCGAGGCCGGCGGAGGCTCCCAGGCGGAAGAAGGCGGCGCCGGAGCCGGGGAGCCGACACTGTCCGCCCCGTCCGCGGCGGAACTCTGCGAGGCCCTCGACGCCGAAGGGTTCGCGGCCGCGTTCGGACCGGAATGGGAGGTCGAGGAAGTCCGGGAAGAGGACGGCAGCTGCAAGGCCACCGTCCGCGACGGCGCCAACCCCCTCGCCTTTTCGAACATCTCGGTCTATGTGGGCGGCGCCGACCTCGACAGCTGGCTCTTCTGCCCGTTCACCGACTGCGACTACGGCGGTTCGGAACTCATCCCAGGCGGAGAATCGACCGCCAGGCCCTGGGACGGGGGAGGCGTCGTCGACGGCACCCTGGGCCTGGAGATGATCTGGTACAAGGACGACCTGTACGGGCTGGTGCGGGCGACCGAGATGGGAACGGGCGACGCCGAGACGGAGGCTCTCCCCGACTTCCTCACCGAGCAGGGGATCGCGCTGTACGACCTCGCCGCCGGCGGCTGACGCGCCCCACCGCGCCGCCCCCGGCCCGGGCGCGGGGACCGCGCCCCTGAACCGCGCTCCGGAAACGGGGGTTCCGCGGTCGCCCCGCCCCCGGCGGTTCCGAATGGGGAGGAGAGAGCGGGCCGACGGAGGAGGACGGCATGGGCGGGAGCGGCGGAGCCGGGCGGCGCGGACGGAGGCGGCTGCTGCTGTGGGGGGCGGCCGCGTCGGCGGCCGTGCTGCTCGCGGTGGGGCTGTGGGCGTTCGAGCCGTGGCGGCTGGCCACTACCAGGGTGGTCGACGAGGCCCCGCCGACGGCCGGCGGCCGGGCCGCTCCCTCCGAGGGCGCCGAGGCGGCGGAGCCGACCGGGGCGGACGGCGGCATGGAGGAGGCGCCCGCGGAGGGGGCCGGGCCCGAGGAGACCGGGCCCGAAGTGCTCGCCGAGGGCGAGTTCGTCTCACAGGAGCACAGGACCTCCGGCACCGCCGAGGTGATCGAGCTGGCCGACGGTACCCGGCACGTCAGGCTGGAGGGCCTGGCCACGAGCGACGGCCCGGACCTGTACGTCTGGCTGACCGACCAGGAGGCCGGCGGCGACTGGTTCAAGTACCGCGACGGGCGCCACCTGGACCTCGGCGAGCTGAAGGGCACGCACGGCGACGCCAACTACGCGGTCCCGGCCGACGCCGACATCGACGGGACGGCCAGCGTGGTGATCTGGTGCGACCGCTTCTCGGTGGCCTTCGGCTCCGCCCCGCTCGACCTGTGACAGAGGGGGCCCGCGGCCGGCTACTGCCGGGAGACCGCCGAGGCGCCCTTGCGCAGGACGTACTTCTGGATCTTGCCGGTGGCGGTCTTGGGCAGGCGGTCGGCGAACTCGACCGAGGTGGGGGCCTTGAAGTGGGCCAGGTGGTCGCGGGCGAAGGCGATGATCTCCTCCGGGGTGGCCGAGCCGCCCTCGCGGAGGACGACCGTGGCCTTGGGGGTCTCGCCCCACCTTTCGTGCGGGACGCCGACCACGGCGGCCTCCTGGACCGCGGGGTGGCGCAGCAGCACCCCCTCGACCTCGATGGAGGAGATGTTCTCGCCGCCGGAGATGATGACGTCCTTGATCCGGTCCTGGATCTCCACGTAGCCGTCGGGGTGGGTGACGGCGGCGTCGCCGGTGCGGAACCAGCCGTCGCCCATGGCCCGCTCGGTGGCCTCGGGGTCGTTGTAGTAGCCGGCCATCACCACGTTGCCGCGCACCGCGATCTCGCCGATGGTGGCGCCGTCCCAGGGGACCTCCGCGCCGTCCTCGCCGAGGACCCGCAGCTCGCCGGAGGTGATCAGCTCGACGCCCTGGCGGGCCTTGACCGCGGCGCGGTCCGGCGCGGCCAGCCCGGCGTGCTCCGGGCGCGGCTCGCAGACGGTGATGAACGGTGCGGTCTCGGTCAGGCCGTAGACGTGCGTGACGGTCCAGCCGAACCCGTCCTCCAGCCGCTCGATGGTGGCCGCGGCCGGCGAGGCGCCCGCGGTGGCCACGCGCACCCCCGGCGGGACCTCGCCGCGGGCCTCCGCGGGGGTGTTGGCCAGCATGATCAGCACGGTGGGCGCGGCGCACAGCCAGTTCACCCGCTCGGTGCGGATCAGCTCGAACGCCCGTGCCGGGTCGACGGCGCGCAGGCAGACGTGGGCGGCCGCGGCGGCGGTCACCGTCCAGGTGTAGGTCCACCCGTTGGCGTGGAACATCGGCAGCGTCCACAGGTACCGGTCGCCGACGTCCATCCGCAGGTGCAGCAGGGTGCCCACCGAGTTGAGGTAGGCGTTGCGGTGGGTGATCATCACGCCCTTGGGGCGGGCGGTGGTGCCGCTGGTGTAGTTGATGGTCAGCAGGTCGGACTCGCCGATCTCGGGCCGGGGGAACTCCGGCGCGGCCGCGGCGACCAGGGCCTCGTAGTCCTCCCAGCCGTCCCGGGCGCCCTCCAGGGCGATGAACCGCTCCACCCCGGGCATCAGGTCGCGGACCCGGTCGACGGCGGGGATCTGGTCGGCGTGCACGCACAGCACCTTGGCGCCGGAGTGGTCGACGATGTAGGCGAAGTCCTCGGCGGTGAGCCGGAAGTTGATCGGCACCAGCACCGCGCCCAGCTGCGGGACCGCGTAGAAGGACTCCAGCTGGGCGTGGGTGTTGGGGGCGATGTAGGCGACCCTGTCGCCCTGGGCGACGCCCATCGCGTGCAGCGCGGCCGACCAGCGGTCGCACCGGTCGAAGAACTCCTCGTAGGTCAGCCGGAGATCGCCGTCGACCACCGCCTCGCGCTGCGGGTGCAGCCGGCGCGTGCGGCGGGCGAATTCCAACGGGCTGAGAGCGGTTTCCATGGCGCCTTCCCTCCGGGTGAGACCTGCGCCACATGAAAATACGGGGCGGGCGCGCGGCGCGGCAAGGACCGGTTCCCCGGGGCCGTGCACAGCCTGTGGACGGCCGCCGGGCCGGGATCAGGCGGCGGGCGCGCCGAACAGCCGCGCGGCGTTGCCGTACAGCACGGCGCGCAGCCAGTCGTCGCCCAGGCCCAGCCCGGCCAGCGCCTCCAGCTGCTCCAGGTACGGGTAGGGGATGTTCGGGAAGTCGGTGCCGAGCAGGACCCGGTCGCCCAGGCCGGCCAGGCGGGGCAGCTCCGCGGAGGGGAACGGGGCCCAGCGCTCGGTGAAGGCGGTGAACACCATGGTGGTGTCCAGGTGGACCCCCTCGTACCGCTCGGCCAGGTCCAGGAAGGCGGCGTACTCGGGCGCGCCGGCGTGCGCGACGACCGCGGTCAGCCGCGGGTGCTCGCGCAGCACCGCGGCGAACGGCCCCGGCCCGGTGAACGGCCCCGGCTCCGGCCCCGAGCCGCAGTGCACCACCACCGGCGTGCCCGAGTCGGCCAGCGCGCCCCACACCCCGGCCAGCAGGGGGTCCCGCGGGTCGTACCCGCCGACCTGCAGGTGCGCCTTGAAGATCCGCGCCCCCGCGCCGATCGCCTCCTGGGTGCGGTCCGCGGCGCCCGGCTCCGGGTAGAACGTGGCGCTGTGCAGGCAGTCCGGGGTGCGCGCGGCGAACTCCGCGGCCCACCCGTTGAGCCACTCGGCCATGTCCGGCCGGTGCGGGTAGAGCAGCGAGGTGAACCGCCGCACCCCGAACCCGCGCAGCAGCTCCAGCCGCTCGTCCTCGCCCACCCGGTAGGTGATCGGCCAGTACGCCTCGCCGTCGGCGCCGCGCACTCCGTCGAAGTAGGCCCACACCTTGCGCAGCACGTTGTCCGGCATGAAGTGGGTGTGCACGTCGATCAGGCCGGGCAGGCCGAGGCCCCGCCACAGCGCGCGGACCCGCTCCCGCTCGGCGCCTCCGGGGATGTGCTCTGCCGCCGCTCTGCCCACGGCGGCCAGGTTACGGGGCGCCCCGCCGGCCCGCCGAGGGAGGCCGCCCGTTCCGCCGCAGCAGCCACTGCAGCCCCCGGATCGGGTGGCCGTTCATACTGGTCATCTCCACCTCCTCGGCGTGCACCCGGGTGCAGCCGGGGAAGAGCGCGGCCAGGTGGGCGGGGTCGTGGTGGCGGAAGACGCCGCCGTCGGGGGTGGTGAAGACGCCGTGCACCGGGGAGGCCGAGGCGGCGTACCGCTCGGTGTGCCGGGGGTGGTCCTGCAGCGGGAAGTCGCAGAGCAGCACGGTGCCGCCGGGAACGCAGAGCCGCTCCGCCTCGGCGGCGATCCGGCGCTGCTCCGCACCGTCCGGGACGACGGCGAGCACCGAGACCAGCAGCACCGCGTCGAAGGAGCTGGCGGGGAACGGGAGCGGCGGCTCGGGGACGTGCCGCAGGTCCAGGTCGGGGCGCTCGCGCCGGCCGCGCGCGATGAGCGCCGCCGACGGGTCGGTGCCGACCGCGCGGTACCCGGCGTCGGCCAGCTCCCGCAGCACCCGCCCGTACCCGCAGCCGAGGTCGAGGACGCGCGCGCCGGGCCGCAGGCGCTCGCGGAGCAGCCGGTAGGGCACCGGATGGGTGAAGTCCTTGGCCGCGCCCGGCCCCTCCCAGTACTCCCTGTGCTCCGCGGACACGCCCGCTCCTTCCGCCGACCGCCTCGGACTCCCCTCCCGGGCGCCCGCTCCCGGGAGGGGTCCTGCCCGCACCGGCGCGGGCGAAGCGGGGTCTCTCCGCCCGCCGGCGCGCGGAGCGCGGGCCGGCGGGGGCCGGCCCGGGGCCCGCCTCCGCCGGCGGCGCCGCGGGAGCGGCTCACCGGAGCGGGCGGGCGGCCCCGCCCGGGGTCAGCCGGCGAGCGGGTCCGCCGGGGAGGCGACGCGGCCGAGGAAGAGGGCGGCCGGGCCGCGGCGCAGCACGAAGCAGAACGGCCGGTCGGCGGTGAACCGCAGCGGCCGGACGGCGCTGCCGGGGGCGGCCGGGACGGCCGTCGCGGCGGCGCCCTCCGCGCCGTCCTCGTCCACCCGGAGCCGGGCCTGGTGGACCACGCTGTCGACGAGCAGCGGCTCGCCGGTGATCCCGTCCAGCTCCGCGGCCGGGGAGAACAGGGCGCGCACGCCGGCGGCCCGGAGCGGGCCGGCCAGGTCGGTGCGGTGGGCGGCCTCGAACCGGGGCAGCGCGATCGAGACGAGCCGCCACCCGGCGGCCCGGTACAGGGCGTCCAGGTCGGCTCCGGCGGGCACGGCGGCCGCGGGGTCGTCCGGCAGCAGGACGTCCAGGAAGAAGCCGCCCCGGCCGAAGAGCGAGGCCATCCGCCACCCGGCGGCCTCGGCGTAGGGCACCCCCGCCGTCCGGTGCATCATCGGGACGCTCCGCTCGCCGCCCGGCGTGCGGAACGGCAGCGGCGCGGTCAGGGCGGGGTCGAACGGGTGCTTCCAGCGGAGCCGGACCAGCAGCGCCGAGAGCAGCAGCGCCCGGGTGCCCGGCCGGACGGACTCTGGGCCGAGCAGCTCCGGGAGGAGCCCGCCGGTGGCCGCGGAGACCTCCGCGTTGGCCTCCCGCCGCACCCCCTCCGGGTCGCCGGCGAAGTCGGCGGTGCGCACCGACGCCCCCGGCCGCGCGGCCAGCGCGGCGGCGAACCCCGGCAGCACCCGGGCCCCGGAGCGGACCCGCAGCGAGACGGCGGCCCGCAGGCCGGGCGCGTCCTCGGCGGCGGCGCGCAGCGCGGCGGCGTGCCCGCCCGCGCCGCCGCCGAGCACCCCGTCCAGCTCGGCGCGGGTCCGGCCGCGGGCCCCGGCGGAGACCAGGGTGAGCGCCTCGGCCGCCGAGTAGGGCGACCAGACGTGCCCCCCGTCCCGGGCGAGCGCCTCCTTCGGGAGGTCTCCGGAGACCAGGGCGTCCAGCCGGGAGGCGAACTCCAGGTGCGCGGGGTGCAGGGGGGTGCGGGTCATGCCGCTCCGACGGCCGCGCTCCGGGCCCGGTTCCCCGGCCGGGCGCGGCGCTGCATCCACCACTCCACGGCGATCAGGTTGACGGTCCAGCTCAGCCAGCTGGAACTGGAGGCGATGGCCGCCATCATCGCGGCCTCGTCGCCGCCGAACGCGGTGTCCAGGAAGGGCGACATGGCCGCGGCGCAGACGCCGGCCCAGATCCGGTTCAGCGCGATCGCGAAGATCAGCGCGAAGCTGCGCAGCATCCACGCCCGGTGCTCGGCGTAGCGGCGCCGCCGGGCCGCCAGGTAGCCGGCGGCGGTGCAGGCGATCCAGAGCAGCGACCAGACGATGTTGCTCACCGCGGTGCCGGGGCCGGTGCTGCTGAGCGGGGCGATCGCCAGCGAGGCCAGGCCGACCAGGGGGAGGCCCGCCCAGACGTAGACCCGGCCGCTCCACCGGTGCACCGCCGGGTGGCGGCGCCGCAGCCGCGGCCAGACCTGCAGGCAGACCGCGAGCATCGCCACCGCCCCGGCGAAGATGTGCGTGACCAGCACCGGGTAGTACCAGTCGTACCGCCACGCGGGCCCCTGGCCGTAGAACATCGCCTGCTCCGGGTCGAGCGAGGCGTAGCGCGGCAGGGAGAAGGAGAGGAAGACGAGGACCGCCAGGGCGAGCGGCGCCACCCAGGGGCGGCGCCACCAGGGGGTGTTCTTCTTCTCCGGGCGCCGCGGCCGTTCCGCCGAGGCGGCGCCGAGGGTGGGGGAGGCCATGGCCGCTCCTTCCGCAGGGTGCTGCGCAGAACGCTACGGAAGGCGCTCACCGGCGGCGATGGTGCGCGCACCTGAACCGGGGTGGGAACCGGGGGCGCTCTTCGCGGTGGTGCGCGCACCACCGCGCGGCCCGGTGCCGCCGGGCGCTCAGCCGCCGCGGCCGACCTTCGGCACCCGGGCGCGCTCCAGGCTCTCCGGGTGCAGTGCGCCGAGCAGGCAGTCCCGGTGCGCGACCACCGAGTGCGCCTCCGGGCCGCCGGCGGCGCGCACCTCCATGACGACGCCGTCCCCGCCCGGGCCCAGCACCGTCCAGGCCATGCAGAAGTCGCACCGCCACCGGAGCCCGGCGAGGTCGGCGGCGCGGGTGGAGAGCCGGACCCACCCCGGTCCGCTCCACTGCCGCAGCTGCTGGACGACGGCGTCCACCTCCTCGCCGACCCGGGGCCGCTCCTCGGGGAGCGCGATCGGGGCCCCGGAGGGGCTCTCCATCGCCGCGGCGTCGATGGAGGCGGGGACGCCCTCGTGCCCGAGGATCCTGGCGGTGGCGCCCCACGGGTGCTCCCCGGTGACCACGGCCCGCACCGGTGTGCCGGGGACCGGGAGGGCGAGGGCGGGCGGGGCGGATCGGTCGGAGGCCATGCCGGCACGGTACCGCCGCCTTTTCCGGCGCGGCCGGGCCGCGCGCCCGGAAAGCCGGGGGGCCCGGGCGGCGCTGCGGCGGCCCGCGAAGTTTTACCCGCCGGGCCGGGCGGCGCCGGGCGGCCCGGCGGCGGGGCGGGACGCTCCGGAACCGCTGCCGTGTCGGGGCTCACTCGAGAGGAAAGCACGCAGAGTGTCGAAAACAGGATTTCCGGTATGAAACTTCGTGATCCATGGCACGTCCCGAGCTGAAACCGGCCCTCGCCACCTGTGGTTACGCTTTCCGCTGGATCTGCGTCACACAGTCGTGGCTCTCGGTTTCCCTCGGCGGCCGCCCCCCACCCCTCACGGGCGGCCGCCGCAGGCCTGCGTGCGGTGCCACCAGCACCGGCAAGGCCGGAGGCTCCCTCGCTGCGCGGGCGTGAGTTCGGCCCGCGGGCGCGGAGCCGTGCCCGCGTTCGTGCGGCGCGGTGGCGACAGCACCGCTCGACGACGAGGAAACGTGTACATGAGGGAAGAGATCCCGCCCACCGCGGAGCGGACCCGGCACGTCGACGCCGGGGACGCCGGATACAGCAAGGCGCTGAGCGCACGGCACATCAACATGATCGCCATCGGCGGCGCCATCGGAACGGGTCTCTTCCTCGGAGCGGGCGGCCGGCTGCACGACGCCGGCCCGTCGCTGGCCCTGGCCTACGCGGTCTGCGGCGTGTTCGCGTTCTTCGTGGTCCGCGCGCTGGGCGAGCTGATCCTGCACCGCCCCTCCTCCGGGTCGTTCGTCTCCTACTCCCGGGAGTTCATGGGGGAGAAGGGCGCCTACGTCGGCGGCTGGTTGTACTTCCTCAACTGGGCCACCACCGGCATCGCCGACATCACCGCGATCGCGATGTACACCCACTACTGGAGCCTCTTCTCCCCGGTGCCGCAGTGGGCGCTGGCGCTCGCGGCGCTGGCGGTCGTGCTGGTGGTCAACCTGATCTCGGTGAAGATCTTCGGCGAGATGGAGTTCTGGTTCGCGATCATCAAGGTCGCGGCGCTCGTCCTGTTCATGTTCATCGGCATCTTCCTGCTGGCCACCGGCCGGCAGGTGGGCGGGCACGACGGCGGAGTGCACCTGCTGGTCCAGGACGGCGGCTTCCTCCCGAACGGGATCCTTCCGCTGGTCCTGGTCATCCAGGGCGTGGTCTTCGCCTACGCCTCGGTGGAGCTGGTCGGGGTGACCGCCGGCGAGACCGCCGAGCCGGAGAAGATCATGCCCAAGGCGATCAACTCGATCATGTGGCGGATCGGCGTCTTCTACGTCGGCTCGGTGCTGCTGCTCGCGATGCTGCTGCCCTCCTCGGCGTTCAGCGCCGACGAGAGCCCGTTCGTCACCGTCCTGTCCCGGCTGGGCGTGCCCGCCGCGGGCGACGTGATGAACCTGGTGGTGCTGACCGCCGCGATGTCCAGCCTCAACTCCGGCCTCTACTCCACCGGCCGGATCCTGCGCTCGATGGCGATGGCCGGCTCGGCGCCCCGGTTCACCGGGGTGATGAGCCGCAACCAGGTCCCCTACGGCGGCATCCTGCTGACCAGCGTGGCGTGCATCTTCGGCGTCGGCCTCAACTACGCCCTGCCGGAGAAGGCGTTCGAGATCATCCTCAACTTCGCGGCGATCGGCATCCTCGGCACCTGGGGCATGATCATCCTCTGCCACATCCTGTTCGTCCGGAAGGCCGGCGCCGGAGAGGCGGTCCGCCCCTCCTTCCGCCTCCCCGGCTCCCCCTGGACCGACCTGGCCACCCTGGCCTTCTTCGCCGCCGTCATCGTGCTGATGTGGTTCGACGAGGCGGGCCGCTACACCCTCATGTCGCTCCCGGTGCTGGCCGCGGCGCTGTTCATCGGCTGGTTCGCCGTCCGCGGCCGGATCACCGCCATCGCCGCCGAGCGCGACCGGGACGGAGACCGGGCGGCGGTGCCCGCCGAGTAGCACTCCGCCCCCGGCGGCCCCGGAGCCGGCCACCCGGCCCCGGCCGCCTCGGCCGAGGGACGGCCCCGGCGCGCGGAGTAGCGGGCCCGCGCACCGGGTAGGAGAGCGCGCATGGAGACGGCCTCCCCCATGGAGCTGCACCGGCTGGAGGTCCCCGCCCCGCAGCTCTTCCCGTTCGCCATCGGGACCTTCGACACGATCGGCCCGCTGTCCCGGGCCGCCTTCCCGCACCGGCACACCTTCCACGAGATCGTGCACGTCACGGCCGGCGCCGGCGAGCACGTCATCGACATGCGCCGGTGGCCGATCACCCCGCCCAACCTGGGCGTCCTCGCCGCCGGCCAGGTGCACCACTGGGCCCGCGCCCGCGGCGTGAACGGCCACGTCGTCCTGCTGGAGGACGCCTTCCTGCTGGACCGGCCGGGCGACCGCGAGCTGCTCCGCCGGCTGGCCGCCGAGCGCCCCTGGCAGGCGCTGGACGCCGGGGCCGCCGCCGAGGCCGCCGGGGTCCTCGGCGAGATGCTGCGCGAGTTCCGCGCCCGCCGCCCCGGCATGGCCTCGGTGCTCCGCGCCTACCTGCACATCCTGCTCACCCGGGCGGCCCGGTCGGCCGACCGGGGGGCGGCGGCGCGGCCCTCCGCCGCCGCGGACGACCCGGCCGAGCGCTTCCTCCGCCTGCTCGACGGCCCCGCCGCGGCCGCCGGGATGACGGTCGCCGAGGCCGCCGCCGAACTCGGGGTGACCCCCGGGCACCTGGCCGACGCGGTGAAGCGGTCCACCGGCCGGACCCCCGGCGCGCTGCTCCGCGGCGCCCGCACCCTGGAGGCGAAGCGGCTGCTGGCCGGCACCGGGCTGACCGTGGCCGCGGTGGCCCGCGCGGTCGGCTTCACCGACCCCGCCTACTTCTGCCGGTTCTTCCGCCGCGAGACCGGGACCAGCCCGGGGGAGTACCGCCGCCGGTCCCGGGCCGCCCCGGAGAAGGACCACGCCCGCCGGGATCCGTCCATCGCCCGCCCCGGGGACGGACCGTAGCCTCGTGCTCACCCGCAGGGAGTCCCGGCCGGGCCCCGCTCCCCCACCTTTCCCGCGAGGAGCACCACCATGGCTGAGCACGCCGACCGCCCCGACCGGCCGGAGCCGGACGGGCCGACCCGCAAGACCCTGCTCAAGGCCGCCTTCGTCGCGGCCCCCGCCGCGGCCCTGCTGTCCGCATCGGGGGCGGTCCCCGCGCTCGCCCGCGACCGGGCCGCGGACGAGCGCCTGCTGGACCCCACCCCGCAGTGCGACGACGGCGACGACCCCACGCCCCCGCAGATGGAGGGCCCCTACTTCAAACCGAACTCGCCGAACCGCTCCGACCTGGTGATCCCGGGCGACCCCGGGGTGCCGCTGGCGGTCTCCGGCTACGTCTTCACCCGGGACTGCCGCCCGGTGGCCGGCGCGCTGCTGGACTTCTGGCAGGCCGACGACGCCGGGGTCTACGACAACGCCGGCTACGACTACCGCGGCCACCAGTACACCGGCGCGGACGGCGCCTTCCAGCTGACCACCATCGTCCCCGGGCTCTACCCCGGGCGCACCCGCCACCTGCACGTCAAGGTGCAGGCCCCGAGCCGGCCGGTGCTCACCACCCAGCTCTACTTCCCGGGCGAGCCGCGCAACGAGACGGACCTGATCTTCGACCCGCGGCTGCTGATGAACGTCCGGGACGACGCCTCCGGCAAGGCGGCCGAGTTCGACTTCGTACTGGACTTCACCGCCTGACCGCCTGAGCACCTGACCGCGCGCGGCGGCCGGGCCCGCGGAGCCCTTCCGCAGGTCCGGCCGCACCTCCCTTGATTTGCATGATCATTCATAGCCATGCATACTTATCAACATGTCCAAGGTGCTCACTTCCCTGCCCGCCGGCGAACGCGTCGGGATCGCCTTCTCCGGGGGTCTCGACACCTCGGTGGCCGTCGCGTGGATGCGCGAGAACGGTTCCGTTCCGTGCGCCTACACCGCCGACGTCGGCCAGTACGACGAACCCGACGTCGCCTCGGTGCCGGGGCGCGCCACGGCCTACGGGGCGGAGGTCGCCCGGCTGGTCGACTGCCGCGCCGCCCTGGTGGAGGAGGGCCTCGCGGCCCTGGCCTGCGGGGCGTTCCACATCCGCTCCGGCGGCCGCGTCTACTTCAACACCACCCCGCTCGGCCGCGCGGTCACCGGCACCCTGCTGGTCCGCGCGATGCTCGAGGACGACGTGCAGATCTGGGGCGACGGCTCCACCTTCAAGGGCAACGACATCGAGCGGTTCTACCGCTACGGCCTGCTCGCCAACCCCGCGCTGCGGATCTACAAGCCGTGGCTGGACGCCGACTTCGTCAGCGAGCTCGGCGGCCGCAAGGAGATGTCGGAGTGGCTGCAGGAGCGCGGCCTGCCCTACCGGGACAGCACCGAGAAGGCCTACTCCACCGACGCCAACATCTGGGGCGCCACCCACGAGGCCAAGTCGCTGGAGCACCTCGACACCGGCGTGGAGATCGTCGACCCGATCATGGGCGTCCGGTTCTGGGACCCCGAGGTCGAGATCGCCACCGAGGACGTCGCCATCGGCTTCGAGCAGGGCCGGCCGGTGACCATCAACGGCAAGCGCTTCCCCTCCGCCGTCGACCTGGTCCTGGAGGCCAACACCATCGGCGGCCGGCACGGCCTGGGCATGTCCGACCAGATCGAGAACCGGGTCATCGAGGCCAAGAGCCGGGGCATCTACGAGGCCCCGGGCATGGCGCTGCTGCACGCCGCCTACGAGCGGCTGGTCAACGCCATCCACAACGAGGACACCCTGGCCGCCTACTACAACGAGGGCCGCCGCCTCGGCCGGCTCATGTACGAGGGCCGCTGGCTGGACCCGCAGGCGCTCATGCTCCGCGAGTCGCTGCAGCGCTGGGTCGGCACCGCGGTCACCGGCGAGGTGACCCTGCGGCTCCGGCGCGGCGAGGACTACTCCATCCTGGACACCACCGGCCCGGCGTTCAGCTACCACCCGGACAAGCTCTCCATGGAGCGCACCGAGGACTCCGCCTTCGGCCCGGTGGACCGGATCGGCCAGCTGACCATGCGCAACCTGGACATCGCCGACTCCCGCGCCAAGCTGGAGCAGTACGCCGGCCTCGGCATGGTCGGCGGCGGCCCGCACCCGACCCCGATCGGCGCCGCCCAGGCCGCCTCCAGCGGCCTCATCGGCGCCATGCCCGAAGGCGGCGCCGAGACCATCGCCTCCAGCGGCCAGGCCCCGGCCGAGGACGACCCCCTGGACCGCGCCGCCATGGAATCCGGCACCGACTGACCCGCACCCCGGAAGCCCCACCGGCACCGCCCCCGGCCCCTGAAGGGACCGGGGGCGGTCGTCGTTCTCCGCTCCCGGCGATGCCCTTATTCCAGGTCAGAGCCGGGTGTGCTTCACCGCGTCGAGGAAGGCGGTCCACTCGACTGCAGGGATGTCCAGTCGGCCCTTGTGCGGGTGTCGGGAGTCGCGCACGGCGATGGCGTTCGGGGTGCGGGCGCACTCGACGCAGTTTGTGTTGGTGCCGCTGTAGGAGCTCTTGTGCCAGTCGGTGGGCGGCAGGAGGGGCATGCTCATCTTGTGGCCCTCATCCTTCACGGTCGAGTTCTCGGACGATGCCGGCGATGAAATCCACTGATTCAGCGGGATTCAGCGCGCTTTCCCTCAGGCTATCGGCCTCTTGGCGGTAGAACGCGGTCTCCTGCTCTTCTTCCAGGAAGAACGCGGAGATCTTGTGCTCCACATGGACCACGCTCCGCAACTTCGCGAACTCCAGCAGCATGAAAGGTCCGTCCAACCCTCGGTGACCACCAAGGGAGAGCGGAAGGACCTGGACGGTGACGGTGGGACGTTCCGTCGCCTCGATGATGTGGCGGAGCTGGCGCGCCATCAGTCGGGGCGGTAGCAACGGGCGGCGCAAGGCGCATTCGTCGATGACGAATTCAGTGCGCGGCGGGGTCTGGCGGCTGAGTAGCGCCTGCCTGCCCAATCGCGCGGCCGTGCGGACCTCGGTGTCCTCTTCTGAGATGCCCCCTGTCGTCATGAGGGCCCGGATGTAGTCAGGGGTCTGCAGCAGTCCGGGAAGGATCAGCGGCTCCAGATTGAAGATGCCGGTGGCCTCCGCTTCGAGCTGGATGAGTGTTCTCGACTCCCGGGACATCCCGCTCTGCTTCTCCCACAGGCCGGCCTCGTCGCTGTTCTCCGCTTTCGCGATGAGGTGGTCCCGCTCGTGGCCGATCACCCCGTAGACGGCCAGCAGCGAGGCCACGTCCGCGGCTCTGATGCTCTGCTTCCCGTTTTCGATCTTGGAGATCTTCGACTGCGGCCAGCCGAGCCGCTTGGCGACCTTGGTGCTGCTGAGCTTGTGCTCTTCGCGGATCGAGCGCAGCTCGGCGCCCAGGCCGCGTCCGGCCACGGTGGGCTGGTTGGCCGCCACGAAACCTCCTGGTGGACAGGGTTCTGACATCGCGAGCCTAGCGAGAAGCAAGCCACCCCTCCTCACTTCGGGGTGAGACCGGTGTATCCCTCCGGATGGAATTTTTCAAAGCTTGAGAATGGAAAGAGAATACATGCTTAACTCATTCTCGTCGTCAGAGGTGTTCTCGATGAGGAGGAGTCGCCATGGAGTCGTCATATGTGCATGGAGGGCGTGCCGCTCTGCTCACCGACCTGCAGGACGAGATCCGCGTCCTGGGACGCACCGCGCTGATCGCACTCGGATCCTCGGACCACCCGGTGCTCTACACCACCGACGCCGACGGTCGCCGCGTGGCGGTGGTGGCGGTGCGGATCGGCGGCGAATGGTGGTTCATCTGGGGAAAGCGCGGCCAGGCCCCGGCGGCGGCGCCGGGCAGGGCCGCGCGGATGCTCGTCCGGCATCCCCGGTCGGACGTGGTGGACCTGTTCGCCCGGCGGCCCCGGGCGCGCGGGTTCCGCACCGGGTGGGCGGAGGCCGCGTGATGGCCGTGCAGGTCCTGGAACCCGTCGCGACCGTCTCCGGCGGCCTCGCCCTGCCGGGCCGGCCCGAGCAGTGCAGCCAGGCCCGGCTGTGGACGCGCTCGCTGCTGCACCCCTTCCCCGACGTGGCCGACGCCGTGGAGCTGGTGGCCAGCGAGTTCTTCACCAACGCGATCCGCTACACCGCCTCGGGCCGCCCCGGCGGGCGCGTCGGCCTGACCCTGGTCGGCCTGTCCAGCGGGATCGTTCACCTGGAAATCGTCGATCAGGGGTGCGCGGAGGGGACCGCCGCGGTTCTGCCGCCGGCCGTGGACCGGACGCACGGGCGCGGACTCTTCCTCGCTGAGGCCCTGGCGCAGGCGTGGGGGCAGGTGCCGACCGGCGGCGATCCGCGCTACGGCCCCTTCGCCGCCGCGCCCGAGGGGCACCGCGGGCCCCTGGTCACCTGGGCCGACTTCCTGACCAAGATCCGACCGGCGTCGACCATGCGCTGACACCTTCGGAGAACCCCTCATAACGGGAGAGCGGAAGGAGAAGAGAACGGAGTGCCGGTCCACCCGGGTATGGCGGCTGATGGCGGAGCTCGGCATCGGGGCGTGAAGCTCCGCCGAGCCCTTCACGCGACTGATTTCCGGCACCGCCCCGACCCCGGACGGGACCGGGGCGGTCCCGAGCTCATCCGGTGGGCGCCCGGTTCCCGCCCGTCCTCGACGGGGCCGCCAAGGGGAGCAGGGCGCTCGCCAGCAGCACGCCCGCCACGGCCAGGTAGGCGGTGCCGATGGAGTGCTCCAGCGGGCCGAGGCCGAAGGCGAGGGCGCCGAGGGCGACGGTGCCCACCGTGCCGCCGATCTGGCGGAAGAAGGTGAACAGGCCGCTGGCCACGCCCACGTCCTCCGGAGGCACCCCGTCCTGCAGGGCGACCACGACCACCTGGAAGAACACCCCGGTGCCCAGGCCCATGGCGGCGGCGAGCAGGCCCACCGCCCACAGCGGGGAGTCCGCGCCGAGGGCGGAGAAGCCGGCCATGGAGCCGGCCATCCACGCCGTGCTCAGCACCAGCATCGGGCGGTGGCCGCCGTGCACCGCGATCGGGCCGGCGATCCGGCCGGCCGCGATGATCGCCGCGGTCTGCGGCACCAGCATCAGCCCCGCCTCCGTCGGGGAGAGCCCCATCACCGCCTGCAGGTGCAGCGGGAGCAGCAGCAGACCGCCGAAGATCCCGATGCCCGCCGCGAAGTTCACCGCGTTGACCAGGGTGAACGTGCGGTTCCGGAACAGGCGGGGCGGGAGCAGCGCATCATCGCCCAGCGCCCGCTCGGTGCGGACGAACAGCACCGCGCCCGCCGCCGCCACCGCACCGGCCGCGGCGGCGGCCGGGGAGGCCCACCCCCACTCGGCACCGAACTCGGCGAGCAGCAGCACCGGGACGACCGCCGCGACCAGCAGCACCCCGCCGAGCAGGTCGACGCGGCGCGCCGGGCCGCGGGCCGGCCGCGGCAGCGCCCCCGCGACCAGGGCCAGTGCCGCCGCCCCGACCGGCAGGTTCACCAGGAACGCCCAGCGCCACCCGTCCACCCCCAGCAGGGTGCCGGCCCCGGCGAAGAAGCCGCCCAGCACCGGCCCGGCGACGCTCGCCACCGCGAACGCCGCGCCGAGCCACGCCTGGTGGCGCACCCGGCGCTCCGGCGGCAGCAGGTCGGCGAGGACCGCCAGGGCCAGCGCCATCAGCCCGCCGGCGCCCAGCCCCTGCACGGCGCGGAACACCGCCAGCACCGGCATGGACCAGGCCAGCCCGCACAGCAGCGACCCGAGGAGGAAGATCCCGACCGAGGCGGTGTAAAGCGGGCGCCGCCCGTACACGTCGGAGAGCTTCGCGTAGACCGGCGTGGACACCACCGAGGCCACCAGGTAGGCCGACATCGCCCAGGCCTGGACCTCCGCGCCGCCCAGCCGCTCGGCGATGGTCCGCAGCGCGGTGGCGACGATCATCTGGTCCAGCGCCGACAGCAGCACGCCCAGGAGCAGCCCGGTCGAGACCGCGGCGACGGTGCGCGGCGCCGGCGCAGGACCGGGCACCGGGTCCGCGCTCACCCCCGCTCCGCTTCGCGGAGCAGGGACAGCAGCTCATCGGGGCCGAGCGCACCGGAGACCGCCTTCCCGCCGTTCACCCGGTAGGACGGCACCCCGGTCACCCCCGCCTCGACCGCCAGCTCGCGGTCGCGCCGCACGCCGTCGGCGTGCGCCCCGGTCCGCCACATCTCCTCGGTGGCGGCCGGGTCCAGACCGGCCTCGGCGGCCAGCGCGGTGAGCGCGTCCCGCCCGCCCAGCTCGGCGTGGTCCACGTGGTAGGCGTGGAACAGCCGCTCCAGCACCGGCCCGGCCGCACCGTGCTCGGAGGCGAGCCGGACCAGCCGGTGCGCGTCGAAGGTGTCGAACGGCCGCACGTTCTCCGGGTCCAGGTCGAGCCCGACGGCCCGGCCGCCGGCCTTCACCCGGGTCACGACCGCGGCGGCCTGCTCCTCGTCGAAGCCCCACTCGGTGCGCATGACCTCGGCGAGCCGCAGGCCGGGCCGCTCCGGCCCGCCCGGGCGCAGCTCGAACGCCCGCCACCGCACCTCGACCCGGTCCGCCCCGGGGAGGCGATCCAGGGCGGCGGTCAGGTTCCGGGTGCCGATCCAGCACCAGGGGCAGACGATGTCCACCCAGACGTCGAGGGTGGTGCCGGTGGTGGCGGAGGCCATGGGGTCCTGCCTTTCCGGGCGCATGAGGCCCTGAGTCGTGGAGGTTCCGGAAGGGGGAGGGGCGGCCGCGCCGGAGACGCGGGCCGATCCCGACCGGGGGTGCGGAACAGGGACCGGACCGGTGCCGGGGCGCCCCGGCACCGACCCCGCCTGCCGCGCCGACACGCGGACGGGGGAAAGGAGCGCGGAACCGGGCTCACGCGCCGGTCGCGCCGCGCAGGGCGGCGGTGGTGAGCACGATCTTTCCGCGGATGCCGCCCGCCTTGTAGTGGCGGTGCGCGTCGGCCGCCTTCTCCAGCGGGAAGGTGCGGTGCAGGTGCACCCGGAGCCTCCCCTGGGCGTACAGGTCGGCGAGCTCGGCCAGGCGCGCCGCGGAGCGCTTCGGCGGGACGGTCCGCACCCCCAGATCGGCCGCCTTGCCGTGCTCGACCAGGGTGAAGATGCGCGAACGGTCCGCGACCAGCTCCAGCGAGGCGTCCAGGGCGTGCCCGCCGACCCCGTCGATCGCGCCGTGCACCGCCCCCTCCGGGGCCAGGGCCCGCACCCGGTCGGCGAAGCCGTCGCCGTAGGAGACCGGGAGCGCGCCCAGCGACCGCAGGTGGTCGTGCTGCGGCTCCCGGGCGGCGCCGATCACGGTCGCGCCCTTCAAACGGGCGAGCTGCACGGCCATCGCGCCCACCGCCCCGGCGGCACCGTGCACCAGCAGCGTCTCGCCCGCGCCGAGCCCCATGTCCTGCAGGGCGATGTGCGCGGTCTGCGCGGCCGCGGTGAAACCGCCGGCGACCTCCCACGGCATGTTCGCCGGCTTGGCGGTGATCTGGTCGGCGGGGAAGACCGCGTGCTCGCGGTAGGAGCCGAGCACGTTGAACCCGAGCACCTCGTCCCCGGGCGCGAACCCGGAGACGCCCTCGCCGACCTCCCGCACCACCCCGGCGTACTCGTTGCCGGGGATGCGCGGGTAGTCCATCGGCCCGACCACCGCCGGCAGCCAGCCCTCGACGACGGCCACGTCGAACGGCTGCACCCCGGCGGCCATCACCTCGATCAGCACCTCCCCGGGACCGGCCCCGGGCACCTCGGCCTCGACGACCTGCAGCACCTCGGGCCCGCCCGGCTCGTGGAACACGACGGCCTTGCTCATCGGACTCCCGCCCTTCCGCTCCGCGCCCGGCCCGGTGCCGGGGCGCAGAACAGAACGGTAGGCGCGCACCCCACCGGCCCGAATCCGTGCCGCCACTGGGCCCGCCACGTGCGGGCCCAGTGGCGGGCCCGACGTCCGCTCAGCCGTCGGAGAGGTCCAGACGGGCCAGGTCCGCGCGGGACCGGACGCCGAGCTTCGGATAGGCCTTGTACAGGTGGTACTCGACGGTGCGGTGGCTCAGGAAGAGCCGCGCGGCGATCTCGCGGTTGCTCACGCCGTCCGCGGCCAACCGGGCGATCTGCAGCTCCTGCGGGGTGAGCAGGGACGCCGGCGCGCCGCCGCCCCCGGCCGGGGCGGCCTCACCGGCCGCGCGCAGCTCGGCGCGGGCCCGCCCGGCCCACGGGGCGGCGCCCAGCCGCTCGAAGACCTCCAGCGCGGTGCGGAGCAGATCCCGCGCCTCGCCCCGCCGCTTGCGCCGGCGGAGCCACTCCCCGTACAGCAGCGCGGTCCGGGCGCGCTCGAACGGCCGCCCGCCGGCCTCGTGCTCCGCCATCGCCGCGGCGAAGCGCCCGCCCGCCTCGTCCGGGCCGGAGAGCAGGGCATGGCAGCGCTCCACCAGCGCCCGGGCCCACGGCCGGTCCGAGGCCCGCGCCCACACCTCGAACCCGGCGAGCGCCTTCCGGCCGCACTCGGGCTCCCCGGCCAGCACCGCCGCCTCGACCAGGTCGGCGGAGGAGGAGACGGCCGGCCCGGTGGCGCGCGCCGGACCGGACAGCGCCCCGGCGAACCGGCGCAGCGCCTCGGCCGGGCGGCCGGAGGCCAGGTCGAGCAGGCCGAGCGCGCACTCCGCGGCCGCCGCCGACTCCGCGGTCCCGGCGGACCGCCCGGCGAGGCGGCGGCAGCGCTCCCCATCGCCCTCGATCGCCGCGGCCCGCGCGGCCACCGCGCTCAGCCGGGCGCCGCGGTGCGTCTGCCCGGTGTCGCGCGCGAAGGCCAGCGCCTCCGCCAGCGACAGGGCGGCGTCGCGGTGCCGACCGGCCATCAGCTGCGCCTGCGCCTGCATCTGCAGCACCGCGGGGAGCGCGCCGAGCAGCCCGCGCCCGCAGGCGGCGGCGGCGTCCGCGCCCGCCAGCTCCGCGGCCGCCTCGTCGTCCCCGATGAGCAGCGCCGCCGCGCACAGGTGCAGCCGGACGATGAGGCTGTCCGGCGGGCTGGACCGGGCCGACTCGACCGCGCCGCGCAGCCGCGGCAGCGCGCCCCGGACGTCGCCCGCGGCGAGCAGGCCGAGCGCGGCCACGGACGCGGCGACCGGCCCCGGCGCGGGCAGGAACCCGTCCGCGCCGCCCGGCTCCGCGGAGATCCCCTCCGCCAGCCGCGCCGCCTCCCGCACCGCCTCGCCCTCCCCGGCCGCCCACGCCGCATCGGCGGCCATGACCAGCAGGGTCAGCGCGAGCGCCGGATCCCGGCCGGTGATCGGCGCGGCGCGGTCGAGCAGCACCCGCGCCGCCCGGGCCGGCACGCCCCGCTCGATCTCCATGGTGCCGCGCACCATCGCGGTGCCCGCCAGCAGCACCGGGTCGCGGGTCAGCGCCGCCGCCTGCTCGGCGAGGGCGTCCGCCCGCTCGGTGCGGCCCACGGTGATCGAGGACTGGGCGGCCCGGGTGAGCCGCCGGGCCCGGTCCGCGGCGTCGGCGCTGAGCTCGGCGGAGCGCTCGTAGAACGGCACCGCGGAGGGCAGGGCCCCCCGCCGCCGGGCCCGCTCGGCGGCCCGCTCCAGCTCGGCGGCGGTGCCGTCGTCCGGGCCGGTGGCGGCCGCGGCGAGCTGCAGCGCCCGCCGGTCCCCGTCGAGCACCCCGGCCAGGGCGCGGTGGATCGCCAGCCGCAGCGACGGCGCCGCCGCCTGGTAGCACGCGGAGCGGATCAGCGGGTGGCGGAAGGCGAGCGCGACCCCGGAGACGTGCACCAGGCCGGCCCGCTCGGCCGGGTCCAGGTCGGTCTCGGCGGCGCCGAGCGCCCGCCCGGCCTGGAGCACGGTGCCCAGCTCGCCGGTGCCCTCGGCGGCGGCGACGGCCAGCAGCAGCCGGGTCCCCTCGGGCAGCCGGTCGATGCGGGCGCCCAGCGAGTCCAGCACCCGCCGCCGGACCGGGAACGCGGCCGGCGCGGCGGCGCGGCCGGCCCGCTGCTCACCGGTGAGGCCGCCGGGCAGCTCGACCAGGGCCAGCGGATTCCCCTCGGCCTCGGCGAGGACCCGGTCCCGCACGTCGCGGGGGAGACCGGGGAAGCGGTCGGCGAGCAGCCCGACGGCGGCCTCCCGGTCCAGCGGCGCGGGCGCGAGCTCCTCGATGCCGGGCGCGTCGAACCCGTCGCGCGCGGCGAAGACGAACGCCACCCCTTCGGCGTGCAGCCGGCGGGCGGCGAACAGCAGCACGTCGGCGGAGGCGTCGTCGAGCCAGTGCGCGTCGTCGACCAGGCACAGCACCGGGCGCCGGGCGGCCAGATCGGACAGGAGGGTGAGCACCGCCAGGCCGACCAGGAACCGCTCGCCCGGCTCCGCCTCGGACAGCCCGAGGGCGCCGCGGACCACCGCGGCCTGGGCCTCCGGCAGCCCGTCGACGGCGGGCAGCACCGGACGGAGCAGCATGTGCAGCGCGCCGAACGGCAGCCCGGACTCGGCCTCCACCCCGGTCGCCCGCAGCACCCGCACCCCGTCGGCGCCGCGCGCGGCGGCGTCCAGCAGCGCGGTCTTGCCGATCCCGGCCTCCCCGCGCACCACCAGCGCCCCGCTCACCCCGGCCCGCGCCCCGTCGACCAGCCGGGCGACGGCGGCCTCCTCCTCGTCCCGCCCCATAAGCACGCCCTCAACGTAGCGCCCGGCCCCCGACCGCCACGGCCCCGGAGCCGGGAAACGGCCGAGATACCGCTCCGGGCGGCCCTCGGCGGCGGACGCGGCCCCGCCGCTCACCGATCCTGCCGGGAGCTCCAGCGAGCCCCGGACGCTGTTCTGCATGCTGTGCAGGCAGAGGGAGCGGCCGCCGGCGTGGACCGAGCCCGCGGCGGCCAGGGGCGTCGTACCGCTCGTCGGCGCAGATCCGGAACATCCGGCGGTCCGATAGGGCCAGGGGGCGGCCCTCCCCGCCTCGGCTCCGGGGCCCGCCCCTCTGGGAGAAGGGCCGCGCGTCACGCCCCCGCGCGCTCCCTCTCCCGCCGCCGCTGGGCCCGCTTTCGGCAGGCGGGACCGCAGTAGCGCGCAGGCCGCCCGGTACCGCGGACCTCCAGCGGCGTCCCGCAAATCCGGCACCACCGGGGCGGGAAGGCGCCGTCACGGATCTCCGGGGACGCGGGCACCGCGTCACGAATCGGCGCACCGCCCGCCGGTTCCGTGACGTCCTCGCCCGGCGCCCGCCCCGCGCGCAGCACCTCCAGCGCGGTCCGCGCCATCCGCTCGCCGCCGGGCCCGCTCGACACCATCGCGGCACAGCCGACGACCAGCGCCTTCACCTCATCGGTGGTGACGTCGGCGCGGACACCGCCGGCACGCTGCGCCGCGGCCAGGTGGTCGCGCAGCGCCTCCTCGAAGCGGAGCGCCGAGGCGCTCAGCACGGTCCGGGGCCAGCCCGCGTCGGTCCGGAGCGCACCGCAGAGCCGGGAGCGCCCGCCCGCCGATTCGACGGTGTCGAGGAGGAGCGCGAAGAAGGCTCCGCCGGGCCCGGAGCGGCCGCGCCGGCGTTCCGCGCGTGCGACGAGTTCGTCGATCTGGGCGGCGAGGACGGCTTCGAGCAGCCCTTCCTTGGTGGGGAAGTGCCGGTGCACGGTGCCGGCGCCCACGCCCGCGGCGCGGGCGATCAGGGCGAGTGAGACGGACGTGCCCTCCGCCGCCACGGCGCGCCGGGCCGCCCGCAGGACGGCGGCGCGGTTCCGCCTGGCGTCGGCCCTGAGGCCCTCCGCGGGGGCGCTCATCTCGCGAACCATGTCACGGAATCCCTCCGCGCCCCGGTGAGAGGCCTAGCGTCCATGGCGATCCGGGTCGGACGACCCGATTCTACGACCGGAAGGAACACCATGGAGGAGACGCGGACGATCCTGGTCACGGGCGGAACCGGGCGGCAGGGCGGCGCCGTCGCCCGCCGGCTGCGCGCCGACGGCCACCGGGTCCGGGCCCTGGTGCGCAGGCCGGACTCCCCGGCCGCCGCGGACCTGCGGGCGATCGGAGCGGAACCGGTCCCCGGCGACATGGACGACCCGGCGGGCCTGGAAGCGGCGCTGACCGGCGCGGACGGGGTGTTCATCGTCCCGCCGGCGGCCTACGGGCCGGACGGGGCCGACACCGGCCTGGAGTTCCGGCGCGGTGCCGCGGTGGTCGACGCCGCGGTCGCGGCCGGGGTGGAGCAGGCCGTGTTCACCGGCATCGGCTCGTTCTCGGGCGGGGCGGCCCGGCAGGCGGAGGGGAAACTGCGGATCGAGCGGTACCTGCAGGCCGCCGGGCTGAGCACGACGGTGCTGCGCCCGGTCCGCTTCATGACGAACTTCCTCGGCACCGGCGCCGGAGTGGACGACGTCCGGGACGGCGTGAGCCGCCACGTGTTCCCCGCCGACGAGCCGGTGCAGCTGATCGCCCTGGAGGACATCGCCGAGTTCGCGGCGATGGCCTTCGCCGACCCCGCCCGGTTCGCCGGACGCACCCTCGAACTCGCCGGCGACGACCCCACTCCGGACGAGGCGTTCGCCGCGATCAACGCCGCGACCGGACTCGACCTCCGCTACTCCGCCCTGGACGCGGACGAGGCGGAGTCGGCGGGCCCCGCGGTCGCCGAGGCCCGCGCCCTCTGGCTCGCCGGCCACCGCTGGCACGCCGACATCGAGGCCCTCCGCGCGCTCCACCCCGACCTGCGCACCTTCCGCACCTGGCTGACCGATGGCGGCGCCGACCTCCTCCGGCGAGCACTCCTCCGAGCCTGAGCCACACAGGTCCACCAGCCACCCCAAGGAGAGCCCTCCGAGCGCCGCACGGCCGCACGGCCCCGCAGCCCCCAGAAGGCATACACACCGCACCGCCCCCAGGCCGACCCCGGGTCCGACCCCAGAAAGCGAAGAAAAAAGAGAAAAGGAAAAAAAGGGAAGCAAGTTATATCTAAGGGTTGCTTTAGCGGCGTGCCGGCGGTGGCCGCAAGCGCGCTGGGATCTGCGATCCGGCGGGGCCCGGGCCCACCCGATTGTTTCGGAGCCCACCCCGCCGGGTCCCTCCCGGCCCGACCCGGGGGGCACGGACGGCAACAGCAGGGGCGAGGGGGACCCCCGCCCTATTCGGAGCCGATTGTGAATGCCCCCCGGCCCGGCCCGGCCCGTCGGGCCGAGCCCCACCGCAACAATCGCGCGACCCCTCGCGCGGCACGGACGCCAAGGAGGAGCCATGGCGAAGGACAAGAACAAGGCCACCCCGGGTTGGAAGCACCGCCCCGCCCGCAGCGTGGCGGACACCCCGGGCGACTGCACCAACACGCCGAGCTGCAACAACATCGGCACCCTGCCCAACGGCGAGGTCTGCACCTGCGGCAACGGGATCCGCGCCAACCAGTAGGTTTACCCACCAGCAATAAGGGTAGACTCTTAACTGAAGGCCCCCGAGGCCCCGAGCTTTGAGAACTCAACAGCGAGAGGAGGTGAACCATGAAGGGACAGATCGACCCGGTCGTTCGCGAGCACTGCGGCGCGCACGACATCGAGGACTGCGACATGTGCAACCCGAACGGCACCCAGAACGAGAAGCGCTAAAGCGCCAGAGCGCTGGTATCGTCACGAATCCCCCCAAGCGTGTCGGCCCGCCCGACACCGGTGCGAAAGGCGGGCAGATGCCGTCCGATCCGCGCCGCGGCCCCGAAGAGCGGCCGCTGGTAACGCTCAAGGAATGGGCCGCCGAAGTCGGCTACAGCCACGCCTACGCGGTGCACGTGATGCCGCGCTACTACCCCGACTTCCCGCGCCCGGAGCGCTACCGCACCGGCATGAGCGAAAAAGGCGGAGGCGGGGGCAGCGCCCTTTACGACCCCGCCGCACTCGAACCCTTCCGCCCGCGCCGCCCCGACCCCGCCGAGCTCTCGGCCGCCGACCTGGAGCGCGAAGTCACCCTGGTGGGGTTCGCGAAGCTGATCGGGGTGGACGGGCGCAGTCTCACCCAGATCAAGGACGACCGGCCCGATACGCTGCCCGACACCGTCGACGGCCGGCGCTGGTACCCGCGGGCGCGCTACCGCGCCGCGGACCTGCTGCTTATGTGGAACGCCCGCCCGGGACCGGGGCGCGGCTCGGACAAGCGCAGAGCGGAGCTGCCCTGGTGGGCCGCGGACCGGGAGTGAACCGGCCCGGTCCCGCCGCGGCACCGGGGCCCTGCGGCCGGGCGGGGGCGCCGTGGCCGCGGTGGTGAAGCTGCGCAGCACCGAGCAGATCGAGTACCGCCTCAGCGGCCAATGCGGCTGCGACCACCGCGCCCACGCCCACGACGACGCGGCCGGGAACCGGCAGGTGGAGTACCGCCTGGGCGGAGCCGACCGGCCCTTGGAGCGGATCGGCTCGGGCTGGAGCCGGTTCGGCCGGGCCCCCGGTACCACCGTGGACACCGAGGCCGAGGTCGATGAGGTGCGCGCCGCGCTGGCCGGGCGCGACCCGCGCACCGGCGAGCAGCTGGTCACCCCCAAGACGGCGGTCGACCCCCGGGCCAAGCTCCCCGCCCAGCCCCTGGTCGAGGCGGTGCGGGCGGTGGCCGCGGCCGCCGACCCCTCCCGAGAGGAGGGCATGGACCCGGTCGAGCTGCTGGGGTCGGAGCGCCTGGCCGCGCGGTGGCGGCGCCTGGAGCGCGGCGTGCTGCGCGACGGCGCGGCCCACCGCGCCGCGGTGGGCGATCTGGAGGCGGTGGCCGGGGCCGCCGGGGTCGACCCGGCGATGCTGTGGGAGGCCGGTGAGCTGGCCAAGGCCCGCCGCCACGCCGATGACCGGGTGGCCGTCGGCAACATGGGCTATGACCTGGTGCTGAACATGCCCAAGAGCATGTCGGTGGCCTACGGGCTGATGGGGGAGGCCGATGCGGCCGAGTTCGAGGAGATCTACCTGGACTCGGTGCGCGAGACGGTCCGGGCGGTCGAGGAGTGGACGGCCTACGGGCTGGCCGGCCACCACGGCGACGGTGCCCGCGCGCGGCGGGTGGAATCGGCCGGGTTCGCCGCGACGGTGACGCTGCACCGCTCGGCCCGCCCGGTGGGCGGGCAGGCCGGCGACCCCCATATCCACGCCCACGTGACCATTCCCAACCTGATCGAGTGCGAGGACGGCGGCTGGCGCACCCTGGCGGCCGGCGGGCGCGATCTGCACCGCCACGTGGCCGTGGCCGGCGAGCTGGCCAAGGCCCGCATGCGCCGCCGGCTCAGCGAGCGCTACGGCGCCGTCTGGAAACGGGACGAACGCTCGGGCGAATGGGAGATCGCGGGCTTCGATGCCCGGTTGCGCTCCGGTTTCAGCTCCCGGGCCCGCCAGATCGACGCGCACGCCGCCGCCGGCGCCTCTACGGCGCAGCGCCAAGCGGTGGCCCGCGCGCTGGCCGAGGCGAAGCGGCCCGATCAGGAACCGGGCAGTGCCCGGCGGTCCTGGCGCCGTCGAGCGCGCGAGGCGGGCTATGACCCCGATGCAGTACTGGCCGCGGGCCTGCCGGGCCTGCGCTCGGGGGTCGGGCGCGGCGGTGCGCGCGTGGACCTGCAGGAGCTGTGCGCGGCGGTGTGGGATCCCGAGACCGGTGTGACGGCCCGGCGCAAGGTGGCCACCCGCACCCAGGTGATGACGGCGGTGCTGCAGGCCCTGCCGCAGGGGGTGTCCGGGCTTTCGGAGCTGGAGGTGCTCACCGATGCGGTTCTGCGCGGCCCGGACGCCGTCGCGCTGGGCGGCGGGCCCCAGACGCATCTGTCCAACTCCACGCAGTGGACCTCGCGCAGGATCGTGGAGTCCGAGCGGACGATCACCCTGTCGGCGCGCCGGCGCCGGGGCGAGGGGGCGGCCGCGGTGCCGGTGGAGCAGGCCGAGCAGGCGCTCGCGGCCTTCGAGGAGCGCCGCGGGTTCGCCCTCTCGGACGAGCAGCGGGCCTGCGCCGTGCGGCTGCTGGTGGAGGGGCACGGCGTCGAGGCGGTCCGGGGGGTGGCCGGGGCGGGCAAGACCACGCTGATGAGCGCGGTCTTCGAGGGGTGGTCGGCTCAGGGGCTGCGGGTGGCGGGGGCGGCCACGGCGGCGGTGGCCGCGGCGAATCTGGAGGCCGAGTCGGGCATCGCCGCGCGCACGGTGGCCTCCTGGCTGGCGCGGATCGAGTCCGGGGAGGGCTTGGAGGGGGTGGACGTGCTGGTCATCGACGAGGCGGCGATGGTCGACGACCACTCGATGGCCGCGCTGGCGGCCGCGGCCGAGCGTGCCGGGACCAAGGTCGTGGGCATCGGCGACCCGGCCCAGTTGCGCGCGGTGGGGGTGGGCGGCTCCTTCGCGGCGGTGCACCGCATCGTCGGGGGCCACACCCTGCGGGAGAACCGCCGGCAGCGCCGCGCGGTGGACCGCAAGGCCCTGGAGCTGTGGGTGGAGGGCGGCCACTCCAGTGCGCTGGCCGTGTGGGGCGGGGCCGGCCGGGTGCATGCCGCGCGGCGGGCCCATGAGGCCCATGCCGCCATCGCGCAGGCGTGGCTGGCCGATCGCCGGGGGATCGCCGACCCGCACCGCGCGGCCGAGGACGTGCTGGTGCTGGCGGCGCGCAACAGCGACGTCGACGAACTCAACGCCCGCATGCGCTCACTGGCGCGCGGCCAGGGGTGGCTGGGGGAGGACGAGGTCGGGTTCGCGCTGCGCGGCGGCGGGCGCCTGGAGCTGTCGGCCGGGGACGTGGTGCGGGTGCGGCGCAACGACTACCGGTCCCGGCGCGGGGAGGGGCCCGATGTCCTGAACGGGGTGCGCGGTGTGGTCGCGGAGGTGGATGCGCGGCGGGGGGTGCGGGTGCGGTGGCGCTCGCGCGAGGGCGAGCGCAGCGCGTGGTTCTCTCCGGAGGCGCTGGCGCGCGGTGACGTGAGCCTGGGGTATGCGATGACCATCGCCGCGGCTCAGGGGCTGACGTGCGAGCGGGTGCACGTGTACGGCATCGGGGCCGACGCCAATTCGCTGTATCCGGCGATGACGCGTTCGCGGGAGCGGGCCGACCTGTATCTGGCGGCCGAGGCGCTTCAGGGCCTGGACCCAACGGTGTTCGGTTCCGATCGTGCTCTGGTGCAGGCGGCGATCGGTGCCTATGGTCGCGATCTGGAGGCCCGCAAGGAGGTCATGGTCGGCGATCTGCTGGAGGCCCGCCGGGGGGAGGGGGCGCGGCGTTCGGCGCCGCCCTCGATCCGCGAGGCGCTGCGGCGCCGGCACGGGGCGGACCGGAGCGGGCCGCGGGCGGGTCGCGGGGGGCCCTCGGCGCGGCGGGGCGGCCCGCGCGGCCCGGGCCGGGGCCGCCGGAGGTGATCAGCGACGGCCTGAACCCCGACCCCGCCCCCGACCCACCGGAGGCGATCATGCGCGGAGTGCGTCGAGGGCGGCGCGCGCCGCCGCGGCCTGGGGGCGCCAACCCTGCTCGGCGAACCAGCGGGCCGCGGTGCGCGCCAGGGCGGTGATCTCGTCGCGGGCTCGGGCGGCTTCGCCGGGGCGGGCGGGTGTGCCGGGCAGGCGGCGGGCGGCCTGGCGCAGTGTGCGCGCGGCGGGGTGGTCGGCGGCGCGCAGGGGCGGGCGGGCGGCGTGCGCCCATTCGTGGTCGGCCCGGCCCAGGGCGGCGGCGATGCCGGTGGGGGCGGTGGCGGCGGCGCTGAGCGCGTCGCCCAGGGCGGCGGTGGTGGCGGCGCGCCGGTCGGGGCCGTGGTCGGCCCATTGGGCGTGTGCGGTCCGCAGGGCCAGGGCCAGGCCGGGCCAGCCGGGTGCGGGGTCGCGGTCGGGGGCGGGGAAGCGGGCGCGGACGCGGGCCAGCGACAGGTCGGGGGCGAGTTTGGAGCCGGAGAACCACACCGGTGCTCCGGCGGCGGTGCGGTCGTGGGGCCAGGCCAGGGCGTAGCCGTCCAGGGCGCCGCCGGTGCGGTGGTGGTGGACCAGGGCACCGGCCGCGCTGAGGGCGTCGAAGAATTCCGTGTCGCTGCCGCTGGTGGCGGCGGAGCGACGGGCGAGGCGGGCGAGGCCGGTGCGGGAGGGCTCGGTGCGGCCTGCGCGGCGGGCGCGCTCCTGCTCGGCGCGGGTGGGCCGGGGGGCGGCGGTGCGGTCGGCGGGGGCGGTGGGGCGGAGTCCGAGCCGCTGCTCGATCCGCCGGCAGCCGTGGCGCAGGCGCAGGGCGTCGTTGTGGATGCGCGGCAGGGTCCCGTCCTGGCGGGCCAGGGTGGCGACCAGGTGGATGTGGTGGCTTTCGTCGCCGTCGTGGCGTACGGCGATCCAGCGGCAGCCGCGGGAGTCGCCGCGGGGGGCGATGCCGGCGGCGTCGAGGAGGTCGCCGGCGATGGAGGCCCATTCGGCGTCGGTCAGGGCGCGGTCGGTGTGGGCGGCGCGCACGGCGCAGTGCCAGACGTGGCGGGGCCGGCCGGGTAGGACGAAGCGGTCGAGGCGGTCGGCGAGGCGGGCCAGTTCGGGGCCGGGGGCGGGGCCGGGGTCGTGGACGCCCCAGGTGCGCCAGGCGGCGACGAGGTGGGGGTCGCTGTGCTCGTTGGCGCGTCCGGGGCCGTAGAGGTATTCGAGAAGGCCGCGGGTGTCGCCGCCGCGCATGACTTTGGCGATCATGGCCGGGCGCTCTTCTGGAGGGCTTCGCAGGCGTCTTCGAGGGTACCGATGGCGGTGGCGGCCCGCTGCAGCAGCTCGGGGGCGGTGCCTTCGGAGTGGAGGAGTTCGGCGAGGGCGTCCAGGGCGATGATGCCCTCGTTGAGGGTGATCATGGCTTCGCGCCGGCCGGGGGTGGTCTCCAGTGCAGTGCGGGCGACGCCGAGGCAGGCGTGGGCGGCGAAGCCTCCCAGTGTCATGCCGTGCTCGTCGGCGGCGCGGGAGAGCAGCCGGTGCTCTTCGGCGCTGAGGCTGAGTTTGACGTGGTGGTCCCGGCGCACGCCGGTGCGGCGGTCGCCGCGTCGCTGAGGGGGCATGGGCTATTTCCTACCGGCTTTTGCCCGTGCGGGGAACGGGGAGTGCGGCTCTGGGGACGAGCGGGGCGGAGGAACCCCCGCCCGCACACGCGGCCGCGTGTGCGGGCGGCCTGCCCCGAGCGCAGGGGCCTCCGGAGTGGTGCGGGAAGCCTTCCGCGCCTCCGGAGACCCCCGCCCGCCTCTCCTTCCCCACCGGCGATGGGGTCAAGGAGCCCGACCGCCGCACCCTTGCGGCACCACGGCGCCGACCGGCCGCGCGCCCCCGCTCCCGCCTCCATCCCTCCGTCCCCGCTCCCGCCTCCATCCCCCGTCGCCCATCCCCGCCCCCGCCCCGCCCCCGCGCCGTTCGCCCGGCAGGGGCCGCAGCAGGGGCGCTCGGACGGGGCCGGCCCGGGGCCGTCCTCCCCGGGCCGGCCCCGGGTCAGTTCCGGTCGGCGTGCTCCGGTTCGCGGCCGGCGGTCTTCTCCGAGGCGTTCCCTCCGCTTTCTCCGCTCTCTCCGCTGCCGTTCTCTCCGCTGCCGTCCTCGTCGACCGGCATCACGGTGCCGGCGGTGCCGTCGATCGTGATCAGGTCGCCGTCCTTGATCCGCCGGGTGGCGTTCTGCAGGCAGATCACCGCCGGGATGCCGTACTCGCGGGCCACCGTCGGCCCGTGCGCGATCGGCGAACCGGTCTCGGTGACCAGTCCCGCCGCGGTCATGAACAGCGGCGTCCAGCCGGGGTCGGTGGTCGGGGCGACCAGGATCTCGCCCGGCTCCAGGTGCGCCCCGACCGGGTCGCGCACCACCCGCGCCCTGCCGGTGGCCTGTCCCGCGGCGGCGGGTTTGCCCACCATCGCGCCCTCCGCGGGCGGGGGCGCGGGCAGCAGCGCCTCCACGTCGGTGCCGTCCGACAGCAGCAGCGCGGGAACCTCCGGGCGGCGCAGCTCGCGCCGGTAGAACGCCCGGCGCTCGGTGACCGTCTCCCGGTGGTCGGCGCCCTGCTCGATCGCGGTGCGCACTTCGGGCAGCTTCAGGAACATGATGTCGCCGGAGTGCTCCAGCAGACCGCGGGCGGCGAGTTCCTCGCCGATCAGGACCAGCTGGCGGCGGGTCTCCCAGTAGGGGATGAGCCAGGCGAACTTGGCGACCTCGCGGAGGCCGGTCAGTTCGCGGGAGCGGCGCATCAGGAACAGCCCCAGGCGGCCGCGGATCCGGTGCCGGCGGCGCACCCGCCGCTCGACCTCGGCGATGACGGCCTCGGCGCGCTCGGCCGCGCGGGCGAACCGGCGGTCCGGTGCCTGCTCGGGGTCGTCCACTCGCAGGTAGTTGGCGATGGTGCCGAACAGCGGTGCCGGGTCGTCGCCCCACCGGGGCATGCCGATGTCCACCTCGGCGGCGGCCCGGTGGCCGTAGAGCCTGAGGAACTCCTCCATCCCGATGTCGGGGAGGGTGCCGGCCCGGTACTTCTCCGCCAGCTCTTCGGGCGGGGTGTGCAGGAAGAGGTCGCGGTGTTCGCGGGCGCGGACGGCCATGCCCCACAGGGCCATGTCCATCTGGGTGGTGACGTTGTGCGGCATGCCGCCCAGGGCGGTGTCCGCCTCCTCCTCGGTGATGATGCCCTTGAGCACCGCGCCGGGGGCCGTGGTCAGGACGATGCCGGCGAACAGCGGCCACATGAGCTGCATGAGCCCGCGGAACATCACACCGCCGCCGCCGTTCTCCTGGACGAACTTCAGCCGCTCGGCGGCGCTCGCGCCGGCGGGGAGGGGGTCGGCGCTCTGCTCGCGGAGGAAGCGGATGGCCCGGTCCACTCTGGCCCTCGCCTGCTCGGGCCGGGCCACGGAGCCGATGACCCCGGCTGCTCCGGGGAGGGCGTACCGCAGCGCCAGGCGGACCGTCGGCCCGAGGCTGATCGCCGCGCCCTTGGCCGGTGCGAAGCGCGGGTCGTCCAGCAGGTGCCGGATGGCGGCCTTGGCCCGGGGGCCGTAGACGTCGGCCATCGAGGGCAGGCGGGACCGGAGTCTCCTGCTGCGGAGGAATTCGGTCATGTCGAGGTAGAGGCGGCTGCCGACGCCGGTCATGAGCGGCACCGCTTCGCCCGTGCGGCGGTCCTTCAGGTAGGACCCCATCCACTCCTCCACCAGCACGTCCATCATGGACATCCCCATCGGGGTGACCGGGCGGAGCAGGCCCTGGATGTTGCCGACCTCCATGTAGGCGCGGGGCCGGGGCAGGTGCGCGTCGTCGGGGAGCGGGAACAGGGTGGTGATCGCGCGGGACTGCAGCAGCCACAGCACGCCGTCGGAGTCGTAGGCCCATTCGGCGTCCTGCGGGGAGCCGAAGTGCCGCTGCAGCCGGTCGCCGGCGGCGCGCAGCTCCTCCACTTGGTCGCGGGTGAGGCAGCCGTCCTCGGGGCCGTGGATTCCGTCCGGGCCCATCTCGTAGTGGTCGGGGTCGGTGCTGCCGTCGACGACCGCGGTGCCCAGTCCGCGCACGGCGTCGGCGACCATGACGGACCGGCTGCCGCTGAGCGGGTCGGCGGTGAACAGCACTCCGGCGGTGTCGGCGTCGACCATGCGCTGCACGACGACGGCCATGTGCACGTCGTCGCCGTCGATCTCGTTGTCCCGGCGGTAGGCGACCGCGCGCTCGGAGTCCAGTGACTCCCAGCAGCGGCGGACCGCGTCCACCAGCTCTTCGACGCCTTCGACGTTGAGAATGGTGTCCTGCTGCCCGGCGAAGCTGGCGTCGGGCAGGTCTTCGGCGGTGGCGCTGGAGCGCACCGCCACCGGGCCCCCGCCGAGCCGTTCGTAGGCGCGGGCCAGTGCGTCCTCGGGGATCGCGCCCGCCCGGTGCGCCTCGGTGGTCAGGCAGAAGCCGGGCGGGACGCGCTCGCCGGCGGCGATCATCTCGCCCAGGCCGGCGGCCTTGCCTCCGACCAGGCCGATCATGCCTGCGTCGATCTCACTCAGGCCGACCACGTGCATCGCGTTCACTCCTCATCCTGCGCGCAGCCGCGGCGAGCAGCTCCATCGCGCTCACCACGGACTCCAATTCCTCCGCCGTCAAGTGGGTCCACAGCTCGGACTGCGCCTCCACCCGGGTGCGGGCGATGCGTCCCAGCACCGCATGGCCTCCGTCGGCGAGGCGCACCCGCCTGACCCGGCGGTCGGCGCCGTCCTCGTATCTCTCCACGAGACCGCGCCGCACCAAGCGGTCGACCAGGCGGCTCGTCCGCGATGTGGAGCGGCCGAGCACCGCGGCCAGTTCTTTGAGGGTGGGGTCCCCCGGGAACGGCGCGCGGTCGTGGTCGAGCGTCTGGAGCAGGGCGATGTCGATGAGCGACAGATCCTCGTCCTCGTTGACCCGGACGAGGCTGGGCACCGTGTCGCGCTGCAGGGAGCGCAGCACCGCCAGCAGCCGCTCTCCCTGATTCTTGTGCTCATCTGCATTGGTTGCCATGGCGCAATTAAATCTAGTCCGCCGGAGCCGGGGGTGTCCAGAAGGGGGATCCGTTCCATACGCGCTCTTGACGCGGGACCGCGGGGCGCCCGGGGCCGCTGCACCGGCCGCGCGGACGGCCGCCCGCCGTCGGACGGCCTCGCCGGGCGGATCCGGAGGGGCGGCTTCCCCGCTGCGGCACGTATGTGGCACGGAGGGTGCCGCATCCTCCTGAAAAGCAGTAAGGCCAGGTCCCCGGATTTCCGGAACGACCTGGCCTTTCGCTTTATGGAGCGGATGACGGGAATCGAACCCGCGTTATCAGCTTGGGAAGCTGAAGTTCTACCATTGAACTACATCCGCTTGGGCAGCTGTTGGGCTGTCCTTCGCCGGACAGCTTACCCGATGCGGCGGGCGGTCGGGAACACGGCGGGCGGGGTGTGGCGGGACGGGGCGCCCGGAGCAGGGGGTCGCAGCAGGTAGGTTCTGGAGCGTGCTGCTCTCTGATCGGGATATCAGGTCCGAAATCGAGTCCGGGCGGGTGAAGATCGACCCGTACGACCCGGGGATGATCCAGCCGTCGAGCATCGACGTCCGGCTGGATCGGTTCTTCCGCGTGTTCGAGAACCACCGGTACCCGCACATCGATCCGGCGGTGGAGCAGCCGGACCTGACCCGGCTGGTCGAGGTGGGGGCGGACAGCGAGTTCATCCTGCACCCGGGGGAGTTCGTGCTGGCGTCCACCTACGAGGTGGTGACGCTGCCGGAGGACATCGCCAGCCGGCTGGAGGGGAAGAGCTCGCTGGGGCGGCTCGGGCTGCTGACCCATTCGACCGCGGGCTTCATCGACCCGGGCTTCTCCGGGCACGTGACGCTGGAGCTGTCCAACGTGGCGACGCTGCCGATGAAGCTGTACCCCGGGATGAAGATCGGGCAGCTGTGCATGTTCCGGCTGACCTCCCCGGCCGAGCACCCCTACGGGTCGGACCGGTACGGGTCGCGCTACCAGGGGCAGCGGGGGCCGACGCCGTCGCGGGCCTATCTGAACTTCAGCCGCGCGGAGATCTGAGCGCGGGGGCGGGAAGAGCGAAGGACGAGGGCGGGGCGGCCGGTGGCCGCCCCGCCCTCGCCGCGTCCCGGCCCGGTGCCTCCGGGCGCGCCGCCGGCGCCGCCGGTCAGTACCGGTAGTCGGGGTAGGGGCCGTAGCCGCCCTGGACCGAGGAGGGGGCGGGGCGGGTGCGGGTGGGCAGGAACCAGGCGGCGAGCAGGCCGCCGAGGAAACCGAAGAGGTGGGCCTGCCAGGAGACGCCCGCGGCCTGCGGCAGGACGCCCCAGATCAGCGTGCCGTAGAAGATGACGACGCAGATCATGATGACGATGTCGACCGTCTTGCGCTCCACGATGCCGCGGAGCACCGTGTAGCCGAAGTAGCCGAAGACCAGGCCGCTGGCGCCGACGGTGAGCGTGCCCGGGGCGGAGAACAGCCAGACGCCGATGCCGCTGACCGCCATCACGATGAGGGTGGTCCACACGAACCGGCTCAGGCCGCTGAACGCCACCAGCGCACCCAGCACCAGGAGCGGCACCGTGTTGCTCATCAGGTGGGTGAAGTCGGCGTGCATGAAGGGGGCGGTCAGCACGGTCCAGGGTGCGCCGAGGTCCCAGGAGCGCAGGCCGAAGGCCGCGTCGAGCGCACCGCCGAAGAGGGTGTCGGCGATCTCGATGATCCACATCGCGGCGGCGAACGCCGCGACGGTGAGTATGGCGACTATCCGCGAGTGCGTCACTCTCCCGACTGTATGCGACCGGAGCAAGGGGCGCCGGGGTGATTACGGTTTCGGGTCGGAAGTGTCCGGAGTGTAGCGGCACGATCGGCTTTGTCGAAGTATTTGTGATGTACTTCACGCTCGGGTATGGAGTGATGTAGATCACTATCCAGGGGGTGGGCGGGACCGGCAGAGGCGGCTCGCCTTGGGAACGAGGTTCGGACCAGGTTAAACGTGTTACTTGGGCGTGACCTTTCCCGGAAGGCCGAACAGCTTATCTCGCTAAAGTTGCTTAACGCCATAAAAAGGACTTAAGGCGCGGAGGTCGGCTCAAGCCGCGGTGCACGCCGCCGGGTCCGAGGGGGAACGGCCCCGGACGGCGGTTCTCGGCTCCGTGCCGTTTCGCTCGCAGCCCCAAAGGGGCGGGACCGGCGAGACGGGTGGAGCGCGACTGCGCCGCCTCGGTCCCGAACGAGCAAAGACGCTAAGAGGAGACCGTGCCAGCAGTACGCGCAGACAAGCTCTACAAGGTGTTCGGGAAGAAGGCCGGCAAGGCCGTCGAACTCCTCTCCGACGGGCGGCACCGGGACGAGATCGCCGACCTGAACGTGACCGCCGCCGTCATCGACGTCTCCTTCGAGGTCGAGCCGGGCGAGATCTTCGTGGTCATGGGGCTGTCCGGGTCGGGCAAGTCGACCCTGATCCGGATGCTCAACGGCCTGCTGGCGCCCACGTCGGGGCGGGTCGAGGTGGACGGCACCGACATCACCGCGCTGCCCAAGCAGGGGCTGCGCAAGCTGCGCAGCGAGAAGATCAGCATGGTCTTCCAGCACTTCGCGCTCTTCCCGCACCGCACGGTGAAGGAGAACGCCGCCTACGGCCTGGAGGTCCGCGGCGTCCCGCGCGAGGCCCGGGAGGCCAAGGCGGTCGAGGCGCTGGAACTGGTCGGCCTGGCCGGCTGGGAGGACAAGGTCCCCGGCCAGCTCTCCGGCGGCATGCAGCAGCGCGTCGGCCTGGCCCGCGCGCTCGCCGCCGACACCGACATCATCCTGATGGACGAGGCGTTCAGCGCCCTGGACCCGCTGATCCGCAGGGACATGCAGACCCAGCTGCTGGAGCTGCAGGAGACGCTGGGCAAGACCATCATCTTCATCACGCACGACCTCAACGAGGCGATGCGGCTGGGCGACCGGATCTGCGTGCTGCGCGACGGCCGGACCGCCCAGATCGGCACCGCCGAGGAGATCCTCAACGACCCGGCCAACGACTACGTGGCCCAGTTCGTCGAGGACGTCGACCGCACCCGGGTGCTCACCGCCTCCTCGGTGATGGAGGCGCCGATCCCGGTGGTCGCGCCGGACAACGGCCCGCGCGCCGCGCTGCGCACCATGCGGGAGAACCAGACCTCCTACGCCTTCGTGCAGCGCCGCGACCGCCGCCTGGTGGGCGGGATCAAGGAGAGCGCCGTCGGCAAGGCCGTCCGGGAGAACGCCAAGGACCTCTCCGCGCTGGTCGACGCCGGGATCGAGCGGGTCTCGCCGGACACCGCGATCGCCGACCTGTTCGCCCAGGCCGCGGAGAGCACCTTCCCGCTGGCCGTGGTGGACGGCGACGAGCGCCTGGTCGGGGTGATCCCGCGGGGGACCCTGCTGGCCGCGCTGGCGCCCCCGGAGGAGAACGGCGCCGATGACGCCGCCGATGGCGGTGCCGAAGGCGAAGAGGCCGACGGCGCCGAGGACGCCGAGAGCGCCGGGGACGGCGCCGGCTCGGACGGCGACGGCGACCGGAAGGACGGCGCCGAGAAGGGTGCCGAGGGAGCCGCCGACGAAGAGCCGGCCGCCGCAGAGGAAGGGGGAAGCAAGTGAACACGCTGACCGTCAGCATCCCCCGCCTCCCGGTAGGGGACGCCTTCGAATCCGCGATCAACTGGATGCGGGAGTCGCTGAGCGGCCTGTTCGAGGTCATCGGCCTGGTCATCAAGACCTGCGTCGACGCGCTGTACGGGCTGTTCGCCGAGACCTCGGCGACCCAGTTCACGCTGCTCGCCGCCGCGGTGATCGCCGGCGGGCTGCTCGTCCGCGGCAAGTACCGCCCGACGCTCATCGCGATCGGGGTGTGGGCGGCGCTCTACGTCGCCGAGCTGGTCGGAGGGGTGGCCGCCGCGGTCATCACCTCGCTGCCGGCGGTGCTGTTCACCCCGGCGATGAACCTGTTCGGCGCGGAGTACGTCTACCCGCCGCTGGTGCTCGCGCTGCTGCTGCTCGCGGCCCTGATGGCGATCAGCTTCACCGCCGCCCGCAACACCGGCCAGGAGCTGCTGGCCGCGCTGTCCGCGGTGGTGCTCTTCGTCTTCCTGGGCCTGCACTTCATCGCCGGGGTCCAGCTGGCGCTGCTGGTCATGCCGCTGTTCGCGCTGCTCGCGCTGGTGGTGGCCGGCTGGCGGGTCGCGCTCTTCACGGTGCTGGGCTTCCTGCTCATCATGAGCATGGACAAGTGGGACAACGCGATGAGCAGCCTGGCGCTGATCATCGTGGCGACCGTGGTCGCGGTCGCGGTCTCGCTGCCGATCGGCATCCTGGCGGCGAAAAACGACAAGGTCAGCGCGGTGGTCAAGCCGGTGCTGGACTTCATGCAGACGCTGCCGGCCTTCGTCTACCTGCTGCCCGCCATCGCCTTCTTCAGCATCGGCGCGGTGCCCGGCGTCATCGCCACCGTCATCTTCGCGATGCCGCCCGGGGTGCGCCTGACCGAGCTGGGCATCCGCCAGGTGGACAAGGAGCTGGTCGAGGCGGGCGAGGCGTTCGGCGCCCCGGAGATGCAGATCCTCCGCCGGATCCAGCTGCCGCTGGCCCTGGCCACCATCATGGCCGGCGTCAACCAGATCATCATGCTGAGCCTGTCCATGGTCGTCATCGCGGGGATGGTCGGCGCCGGCGGCTTGGGCAACGACGTCTACACCGGTATCGCGCAGGGCAACATCCCGGTCGGCTTCGAGGGCGGCCTCGCCGTCGTCGTGCTGGCGATCTACCTGGACCGGCTGACCGGTGCGGTGACCCGCTTCTCCCCGGCGGCCCGCGCCGCGCGCGCGGCCAAATGACCCGCTCCCCGGGGGCCGCACCCGCACAGCGGCCCCCGGGGCAACCGTTCACCCAGCACGAAGAGGAGAGACCGGACATGCGCAACGGTATCCGATCCCGCCGTTTCCTCACCGCCGGGGCGGTCGCCGCCTCGGTCACCCTGCTCGCCGGAGCCTGCGGCGGCGGTGGCGGCGGTGTCGCCACCGGCCCGGAGGAGGGCGACGGCGGTGGCAAGGAGATCAGCATCGGCATGATCCCCTGGGAAGAGGACATCGCCATCACCAACCTGTGGAAGGTGATCCTCGAGGAGAAGGGGTACACGGTCACCGTCGAGGAGGTCGACGTCGCGCCGACCTTCGAGGGCGTCGCCAATGGCGACATCGACATGTACATGGACGTCTGGCTGCCCACCACCCACGGGGACTACTGGGACCAGTACGGCGACAAGCTCGAGGAACTCGGCACCTGGAACGAGAACGCCTCGCTGGAGCTGACCGTCCCGTCCTACGTCGAGGACGTGGACAGCATCGAGGACCTCAAGGGCAAGGAGGAGATGTTCGGCGAGCGCATCGTCGGCATCGAGGCCGGGTCCGGCCTGGTCCAGCAGACCGAGGACGAGGCCATCCCCACCTACGGCCTGGAGGGGTACGAGCTGGTCAAGTCCTCCACTCCGGCGATGCTGGAGGAGCTGGAGACGGCCATCAAGGACGAGGAGCCGGTGCTGGTCACCCTCTGGCGCCCGCACATCGCCTACTCCAAGTACGACCTCAAGGACCTGGAGGACCCCGAGGGCGCGATGGGCGAGGCCGAGACGATGAGCGTCGTCGGCAGAGAGGGCTTCACCGAGGAGTTCCCCGAGGTCACCGAGTGGATGAAGAACTTCAAGCTGGATGACGACCAGATCCAGAGCCTGGAGACCGCCATCCTGCTGGACAACGAGGACGACCACGAGGCCGGCGCCCGCCAGTGGCTGAAGGAGAACCCGGAGTTCCTGGAGGCCTCCATGGGCGACGACGCCGAGGGCCTGGAGTTCTGATCCCGGACCCGCTCCGCCCGGAGCGGCCCCGGAGACGATGAGAGGGCCCCGCCGAGTCCGGCGGGGCCCTCCCGTCCGTCCGCGCCCTGCGCTGCGGCGCCGGTCAGCGGTCGGCGCTGCCGGAGGTGATGGAGCGGTCCCGGGGCGGGATGCCGGCGGCGGCCATGAACATCTCGATCCTGCCGATCGGGGCCAGGCCGGTCAGCGGCAGGTAGGGCCGGGCGGCCCGGCGGCCCTCGGTGGACGGGAAGGCCCGCGGCCGGCCGGTCAGGTCGCACAGGCCCAGTGAGCGGTTGCGGCCGGTGAGCAGGTAGTAGGAGCCGATGTCGGCGAACGGGATGCGCACCACGTACCGGCCGCGGATGTAGCGGAACTCCCCGTCGGAGAACTCCAGGGCCGGCGAGTGCAGCCTGCTCCCGTGCCAGACCAGTGCCGCTCCGGCGGCGGCCAGCAGCAGGCCCAGCACCAGGTTGGCCCAGTGCGTCGGGGAGAGCGCGACGGTGATCGCGCCGAGGACCACCAGCGCCGACCCGCTCCAGATCTCGCCGTGCTTCCGACCCGAAGGGCAGACCAAGCGAACCGTTTCGGACACGGCTATGCCTCTCTCGTACCGCAGGGTGGGGATGGCGGGGATCGCTGTCCGAACCTTATCGGCTCGGCCGCCGTTCCGGCGCTGGAATCGGTCATATGGGCGTGCCGCGCCGGGTGTGATCGGTCGCCTCCGGGTCCTCCTCGCGATGATCCGGGCGCCGTTTCGTCCCCGGCCGGCTCCGCGGTCCCGGCCGGCTCCGCGGCCGCGGCGGGACCTGGACCGGCGCGGGGCGGCCCGCCCCAGGTCATCGCGGGGCGGCGGTCAGGGGGCCGGGAGCAGCCGGATCGTGCGCTCGGTGTGCTCGGCCACCGCGGCCCGGGTGTAGAGCAGCGGGAAGTAGTCGCCGCGCCGCCACATCGGGAGCAGGTCGGCGTAGTGCGGCGACGAGGGGTCGCCGGACTGGCCGGGGGCGTTGGCGGCGCGGGAGGCGTCCCAGGCGCCCACGTCCAGCACCATCCGGGCGCCGGCGCCGGTGTGGTGGGTGAAGTCGGCCGGGTCGTGGCCGGTGGCGTCGACCGAGTGGGGGGCGCCGCCGCGCGGGAACGGGCCCAGGTGCGCGCCGGCGGCGTGCGCGAACCAGGTCTGCTGCAGGTCGCCCCAGCGCCAGCGGGCCGGGTCCGGGCCGAGCAGCAGTTCCGCCTCCGCGTAGGCGCCGGCGAGCGTCTCGGCGAGCAGCGCGTTCCGGTCGCCGGGGTCCAGCGAGCGCAGTGCGGCGGCCAGCGCCTCCGGGTCGGCGCCGGGATCGGGGAGCGGCGAAGGGGGGAGCGCCGCCTCCCGCACCGCGGGGGCCAGGTGCCGGGAGGTCCAGATCCGGAAGAGCGCGGCCCCCGCCGAGTCCTCGGCGGCGGAGCCGTCCCACGCCCCCAGCACCGCCAGGGCGGCCCGGGACCCGGGTCCGGCCCCGTCTCCGCGCCCGGGCGGTCCGAGGTCCTCCAGGAGCGGCAGGAGCAGCCCGGACACCGGGTCGTACCGGTCGTTCTGCAGCGTCATCGCGTCGCCCGGGCCGAACGCCGGGTCGGCGGCGAGCGCCTCGGTGATCCTCTGGTGGCGCAGCGGCGGCGGCCACTCGTACCCGGCGGGCGCCCCCGGGCCGGGCCGGTACTCGTTGGCGGAGGCGAGGAACCCGGCGGCCGGATCGCGCTCGGCGGGCAGCGCGGCGCCCGGGGCGAACCCGGCCCACTCGTAGCGGCCGTCGCCGGGGACCGGCAGCAGCCCGTCGAAGCCCTCCCGGACCGGGACCCGGCCCCCGGCGGCCAGCGCGATCGACCCCGAGGCGTCGGCGTAGAGGTAGGTCAGCGGGGGGCCGCCCCAGTCGGCCAGGGCGGCGCCGAACGCCTCGGCGCCGCGGGCCCGCATCAGCTCCAGCGACCCCAGGTAGGGGGCGGTGCCCGGTTCGCTCCAGGCGGTGCGCACCGCGTAGGCGGCCCGCCCGGCCGCGTCGGCCAGCACCACCGGCCCGTGCCGGGTGAAAAGCAGCTCCACCTCGACCGGGTCCCCGCCGCGCACCGGGATCCGCTCGGTGGTGCGCCGCATCCGCTCCCAGCCGCCCCGGTAGGCGTACAGCTCGGGGTCGTCCGGGTGGAGCCGGTAGACGTAGAGGTCCTCGGCGTCGGCGGAGAAGTAGGTCAGGCCGAACGCGGCGGTGCCGTTGTGCCCCATGGCCACCCCGGGCGCACCGGGGTGGCCGGCGCCGACCACGTCGGTGCCGGGCGCGGAGAGGTGCGCGAAGTACCGGGTGGAGGGCGCGGTGAGGGCCCGGTGCGGGTCGCCGGCCAGCAGCGGCCTGCCGGTGCCGGTCCGGTCCGCGGCGACCGCCCAGGCGTTGCTGCCCTCGGCGGCCGACGGCGGGCGCGCGGGCGGGGCCGGCCGGGTCAGGTCGGCGGGCGCGGTGGCCAGCAGGTAGTCGTCGAGCACCCCGGGCGGGATCGCGCACGGGTCGAGGCCGTCGGGCACCTCGGGGGCGGCGTCCGGGCGGAGCGGCGCGCGCAGCGCGTCGGAGCGCACTCCGGCCGCGCACGCGGTCCGCGCCCGCACCACTTCGCTGACCACGTTGCCGGTCAGCGCCGAGGAGCGGATCCGCACCACGTCCTCGGCGCGCCACCGGCCGGGGCGGTGGCCGAGTTCGGCGAATTCGGCGGGCAGGTGGCCGGGGTTCTCCTCCAGCCAGCCGATGTAGGCGTTGACGCCGTCGGCGAACCGCTCGGCGGCGAGCCGGGTCCGCTCCCCGTAGGCCGCCCATTCGGCGGCCATGTCCCCGCGGTACAGGAAGAGCCGCGCGGCGCGGTCCTGCTCGGTGAAGGCCGGGCCGAACGCCTCGGAGAGCAGCCCGAGGCCGCGCCGCCGCTCCAGGTCGATCTGGAAGAGCCGGTCCCGGGCGGCGTTCACCCCCTGGGCGAAGTACAGGTCGCCGGTGCTCCCGGCGTAGATGTGCGGGACGCCCCACCGGTCCACCCGGATCTCCGCGGCCTCCTCCAGGCCGGGGAGCGGGTAGGCCTGCGGTTCGGGCCGGTGGAGCCCGGTGGCCGCCGCGGCGGGGGCGAGCAGCGCCGCGCACGCGGCGGCGGCGACCAGGCGGCGCCGGAGCGGCGCTGCGGTCGGGGCCATGGTGGTCGGTCGCTCCGGGGGTGGGGACGGCGTTCCGGCGCAGCCTACCGAGGGCCGCCAAAGTGCGGCCCCGGGAGTCCGGAGCCGGCCGCGCGGGACGCGGCGCGCCCCGTTCCCCGGGGTCTTCTCCCCGGGGTCTTCGGGGTCCGCCCGCGTTCCGGCGCCGCCCCGTCCGGCCGCCCCGTCCGGCCGCCCGGTGGGCGCCCGCGCGGTCCGCCCGGGGAACCGGAGTGGCCCGGAGCACGTCTGAACCGCCGTTCCGCTCCCCATCTGCGAAGAAGAGCCCGCACATGTTCGGAATCCTGAGACCCTGCCGCCACACCCTTCCCGCCCCCCTCGCGGACGAGTGGATGGGGCACCTCTGCGGCCTGTGCCTGGCGCTGCGCGACGGCCACGGGCAGGCGGCCCGGGTCGCCACCAACTACGACGGGCTGGTGGTCTCGGTGCTGGCCGCCGCCCAGTCGGAGGAGTGCGCGAGCACCCGCACGGCCGGTCCCTGCCCGCTGCGCGGCATGCGCCGGGCCGACGTCGCCGAGGGGGAGGGCGCCCGGCTGGCGGCGGTGGTGTCGCTGCTGCTGGCGTCGGCGAAGATCAGTGACCACGTGGCGGACGGCGACGGGGTGTACGCCCGCCCCGGGGTGCGCACCGCCGCGCGCCGGGCGGCCGCCCGCTGGGGCGCGGGCGCCCTGGCGGCGGGGGAGGGGCTGGGGTTCGACGGGTCGGCGCTGGCCGCCGTCGCCGACCGGCAGCGGGAGGCGGAGTCCGCCGCGACCGAGGGGACCGACGTCCTGCAGGTGACCCGGCCGACCGAGGAGGCCACCGGGGAGGCGTTCGCGCACACCGCGCTGCTGGCCGGGCGGCCGGGCAACGCCGGTCCGCTGCGCGAGGCGGGCCGGCTGTTCGGCCGGGTCGCGCACCTGCTGGACGCGGTGGAGGACCTGGAGGAGGACCGCGAGGCGGGGGCGTGGAACCCGCTCGCCGCCACCGGGACGCCGGTGGAGCGGGCCCGCGGGCTCTGCGACGACGCGGTGCTCGGCGTCTCCCTGGCGCTGCGCGAGGCCGAGTTCGCCGACGACCGGCTGGTGCACGCACTGCTCGTGCACGAGCTGCGGCGGGCGGTCGACCGGACCTTCGCCCACGCGGGGTACCCGGGGCAGGACCCGCGCCATCCGCACCATCCGGGGCACGGGTACCCCGGCCACCCGCACCAGCCGGGCCACCCGCACGGCCCGCAGCAGCCCGGGCAGCAGCAGTACCCGGGGCACCACGGGCCCTACCGGCAGGACCGGCGCCGGCAGGACAGCGGGACGGACATGTCCTCCTCCGGCGACGGCTCCGGATGGGGCGGCGGTGGTGACGGCGGGGGCTTCGGCGGCTGGGGAGGCGGCGACGGCGGTTCCGGCTGGGGCGGCGGGGGCGACGGCGGCGAGCGGCGCAAGGTCAAGGACCAGGGGGACTGCGGGTGCAAGACCCCGGCGATCTGGTATCCGCCGAAGAAGCGGGGGTTCTTCGCCGGCTGCGGGATCACCCTGTTCATGTGCTGCACCTGCCAGCAGTGCTGCCGGGACCCCTACCCCGGCCCGTGGAGCGGGAGGAAGCGGGAGGCGTGGTGCGACGACTGCGGTAACTGCGACTGCGGCGGCTGCGACTGCTGCTGCTGTTGCGACTGACCTCCTGGGGGCGGTGGCGGTGTGCGTCCCGTCCTTGCGCCTGCGGTCTCCGGCCGGGCCGTGCGCCGCTCCGGGCCGGTGCGGCGGGTCCGGCACCGCGGTGGCGGGGCCGGGAGGCTCCGCGGAGCGGGGAGGAGCGGGGGGCTTCGGTGAAGAGAGGGAAGGCTCGTGAGCGTCTTCGGAACCGCCTCCGCGGCGGGGGCCGGCCGGGCGGCCGGTCCGCCGGGGTCCGTCCGCCGCCGCGTCCGCGCGTCGGCCGTCGCGGCCGCGGTCGCCCTGCCGCTGCTGCTGTGGACCGCGGCCGTTCCGATCGGCGGCCACCCGCTGGAGGTGAGCACCGGGATGCGGACCGGGACGCTCGCCCCGGAGCCGATGGAGCTGGGCGCGGCGCCCTTCGCGGTCGTCCCGCTGCTGTCCGCGCTGCTCGGCTGGGCGCTGCTGGCCCTGCTGGAGCGGTTCACCGGCCGCGCGGCCCGGTGGATCTGGGGCGTGCTCGCCGCCGCGGTCCTGGCGGTGTCCTTCCTGCCGCCGGCCGACCCCGCGCTCAACGGGACGACCGCCGCGGTGCTGGCCACCGCCCACCTGCTGGTCGGGGCCGCCGTGATCCCGCCCTTCCTGCTCACCTCACCGCGCCCGCCGGGCCCGCCGGGCGCGGGGTCCCGGGCGCGGACCGACTGACCCGGCAGGGGCGGCCCTCCGCCGGGCGGACCCCGTGCCGGTCCCGGTTCCGTTCGCGCAGGCGGTACGGCGGCGGGGGAGCCCTGGCCGGGTGCTCCGGGCGGCCGCCCGCCGCCCGCCGTCCATCGGTGTTCGCGGCCGTTCGCGGCGGACGGGAGGGCCGCCTCGCGGGGGCGCGCCCGGGCCGGGGCGGGGCCGCCGGTCGGCGGGGCCTTCCGGCGGCGCTCCGCGTTCGGCGGTGCCCGGGTCAGTCCCGGATCAGGAACGGGGCGAGCAGGCCCGGGACGGCCTCGTCGGCGAGGGCGAGGCCCTGGCCGTGGCCGATGTCGCGGGCCTTGTGCACGCCGCTGTCGGCCGCCACGGTGGCGCCGAGGGTGGACAGCCCGGCCCGGCGCTGCAGCGGGGACCGGGTGACGGTCCAGCCGATCACCGCCTCCCGCTTGAGCGCGACCGTGGACCGGGCCGCCATGCCGCCGCGCAGGTAGAGCAGGCGCCGGTCCAGGCCGTGGCCGAGGCCGCGGTAGGCGCCGACCGCGTAGGGCGCGCTGAGCAGGGCGGAGACCGCGGCGGCGGCCGCGGTGCCGCCGGCGGCGACGTCCGCCGGGACGGCCGGGACCAGCCAGAGCGGCGCGCCGACCGCGGCGGTGAGCAGCACGGTGGCGGCGGCCGCGCGGAACAGCCTGCGGCGCAGCGCGGCGCGCGGGTGCCGGGCGAGCTCCGGGAACCCGGCCCCGGGCAGCACGTCCCCGGCGGTGCGCACGGCTTCGGCGCGGGGCATGTCCGGGGAGAGCGTCCGCTTGGCGACCAGGCCCTTGTTCTGCTCGTTCTCGCCGAGGCCGGAGGCGATCGCGGCCACCGAGGCCGCGCCGAACCAGCGCAGCGGCAGGTACTCGCACAGCTCGACGCCGCGCAGCCGGCGCTCCTCGATGGAGACCGAGGAGAGGTTGAGCAGGCCGCGCTTGACCAGCAGGGTGCCGTCGGGCTCCCGGGTGAGCCGGTAGCCCCACCAGGCCTCGATGTGCACCGCCAGCGCGACGGAGGTCCCGAAGGCGACCACGCCGAGCAGTACCGAGGGGACGGTCACCAGCGCCGCGGACATGACGAAGTCGTACAGGCCCATGCCGATCGGCACGAACAGGCTGCTCGCGAAGTCGCCGATGATCTGGGCGGCGATGCCGACCAGGGCGGCCAGTGCGCCGTAGCCCAGCGCCATCGGGCCCCAGGAGAGCGCGCCGTACCGGAACCAGCGCGGGGCGAGCGCGGCCAGCACCACCGGTTCGCCGCCGGCCTGCCCGGCGTCGTCGGCGGCGTCCCCCGGGCGCGCCCCCGCGGCGGCCGGGGCGCCGGGCGAGCGGCGCAGCAGTTCGCGGCGGAGGCGCCGCCCCTCCTCCGCGGTGACCAGGTCGAGCTTGAGCTCGTCGCCGGGGTCGCCGCTCTGCCCGCTGCCGACGGTGACCCGGCACAGCCCGAACGGGCGGGCCCACAGCGAGGCCGCCACGTCCACGGTGCGGATCCGATCCCGGGGCAGGGAGCGGTGGGTGCGGGCGATGACGCCGGAGCGCATCTCCATCCGCTCCTCGGTGACCCGGTAGCGGGTGAGCCGGTAGCGGAAGACCTCGCCGCCGCCGATGCTGAGCGTGAGGAGCGCGGCGGCCGACAGGATGAGCGCGCCCCACGGCCAGAACACCCCGAAGAAGGCGGTGACCCCGGCGCCGGCCAGCCCCGGCAGTACGAAGAACAGGGCGACGGCCAGCAGGCTCACCCGGACGGTGAGCGGGCTGAGCCGGCGCCACTCGGAGCCGGCGGGCGCGCCCGCGCCGGGATGCGCGCCCGCGCCGGTCGGGACGGCGTGCAGGGCGCCGTTCACGGTGTCGTCCATGCCGATCACGCCTTTCACGTCGCGTCGCCGGGGATGGCCTGGGTGGCCTCGGAGAGCCGGGCCGCCAGGTCGGCGGCGAGCTCGGCGTCGAGGCCGTCCACCTTCAGCGGGCCGGCCGCCGAGGCGGTGGTCACGGTGAGGGTGGCCAGCCCGAACGCGCGCTGCAGCGGCCCGCGGTCGGTGTCCACGGTCTGGATCCGGGAGAGCGGGGCGATCCGCCACTCCTGCCACAGCCAGCCCGAGGCGGTGTAGACGGCCTCGTCGGTGACCTCCCAGCGGTGCACCCGGTAGCGCCAGGCCGGCATCACGGCGGTGACGGCCAGGCCGATCGCGGCGACGGTCGCGGTGGCGGCCGCCAGGGCCAGGACGAGCCAGGGCACCACTTCGAACAGGGCGAGGGCGACCGCCGCGATCCCGGTCGGCGCCGCGGCGGCCGCGGTCGCGAACAGGGTGCGCACGGTCCAGTGCGCGATGGCGCGGCGCTGCACCCGGTGCCGCGGCGGGCGGAGCCGGGGCTCGGTCGCACGGCGGGCGGCCTCTCGTGTCTCCATGGGGCCCTCCTTCGGGTCGTCCTAAAAAAGTGATATCACAATGCTATGCTCAAGTCATCAAGTAACCTGGACCACCTCGACCGTGAGGAGCACCGAATGGAAGCGGAGATCCCGCCTGCGGCGGCCGTGGAGATGCCGGAACCGCAGTACAGGGAGCGCGTCGCGTTCGGCGCCGCCGGGCTGCCCGTCGCGCTGGCCTGCCTGGTCGCGGCGGTCGCCGGCATCGCCCTGGCCGTGGCCGGCCTCTCCGGTCCCGCCTGGGCCCTGATCGGGGCGGGCGCCGTGCTGGTGGCGGCCGCCGCGGTCACCGCGCTCGGGCTGACCGTCGTCGCCCCCAACGAGGCGCGCGTCGTTCAGTTCCTCGGCCGCTACACCGGCACCGTCCGCAAGGACGGCCTGCGCTGGGTCAACCCGCTCACCACCCGGCGGGCGATCTCCACCCGGATCCGCAACCACGAGACCTCGGTGATGAAGGTCAACGACGCCGAGGGCAACCCGATCGACATCGCCGCGGTGGTGGTCTGGCAGGTGGAGGACACCGCCCGGGCCGCGTTCGAGGTCGACGACTTCGTGCAGTTCGTCTCCACCCAGACCGAGGCCGGGGTGCGGCACATCGCCAACCGCTACCCCTACGACGCCCACCAGGAGGGCGTGCTCTCGCTGCGGGACAACGCCGAGGAGATCACCGAGCGGATGTCCCGGGAGATCACCGAGAGGGTGGAGTCGGCCGGCGTGCGCATCGTCGAGGCCCGGTTCACCCACCTGGCCTATGCCCAGGAGATCGCCCAGGCCATGCTCCAGCGGCAGCAGGCCAGCGCCGTGGTGGCGGCCCGCCGGCAGATCGTGGACGGCGCGGTCAGCATGGTCGACCTGGCGCTGCAGCGCCTCTCCGAGCAGGAGGTGGTGGACCTGGACGAGGAGCGCAAGGCGACCATGGTCAGCAACCTGCTGGTGGTGCTCTGCTCGGACCGACCGACCAGCCCGGTGGTGAACACGGGCTCGCTCTACCAGTAGGGAACGGCCTGATAGCAGTGGCCGAGCGGAAGAAGATCCTGCTCCGCCTGGACCCCGCGGTGCACGACGCACTGGCGCGCTGGGCCGGCGACGAGCTGCGCAGCACCAACGCCCAGATCGAGTTCCTGCTCCGCCGCGCCCTCAACGACTCCGGCCGGATGCCCCGCAACGCGGGCGCCATCCCCCGGCGCGGCCGGCCGGCCAAGAAGCCCGGTGGCGAGGACGGCGGCGCGGGCGAAGAGAAGGAAGATGGCGGAAGCACCCCCCGGCAGTGAGGCCGGTCGGGGCCGAAGTCGAGAGCGCTGCAGGAGGTTCACCCGCCTGCGGTTCAGCCCACCTGCGGTGCGTGCAGCCCTGGGCTCAACACCGTCGTGGCCCGCGATGACGTCGAGCTCGACGAGGTGGGTGCGCCGGGTTCGGGTGGGCGCGGGCCGGTCAGCGGTCCGGGCCTGTGGCGGGCTCCGGGACCCGGGAGCCGTCCGCAGGGCCGGCCGGGCCGGACGGGCCGGCCAGGGGGACGCGGACGGTGAACGCCGCGCCGCCGCCGGGGGCGTGCGCCGCGCCGGCGGTGCCGCCGTGCAGCTCGGCGATGTTGCGGACGATCGCCAGCCCCAGGCCGCTGCCGCCGGTCCGGCGGTTGCGCGACTTGTCCGCCCGCCAGAACCGGTCGAAGACGTGCGGCAGGTCCTCCGCGGAGATCCCGCTCCCGGTGTCGACCACCTCGATCAGCGCGTCCCCGCCGTCCCGGCGGCAGCGCACCGTCACCGTCCCGCCCTCCGGGGTGTGCCGGATCGCGTTGCCGACCAGGTTCCCGATGGCCTGCAGCAGCCGGGCCCGGTCGGCGACCGGCACCACCCCCGGCTCGGCGTCGGCCGCCAGGCGCACGCCGGCGCCCTCCGCGGTCAGCGAGTGGCTGGCCACCGCCTGGCCGGGGAGCCGGTGCAGGTCGACCGGCTCCAGCGCCAGATCGAGCCGGCCCGCGTCGGCCATCGCCAGGTCGCGCAGGTCGTCGATGATCCGCTGGAGCAGCAGCGTCTCCTCGACCAGCATCGCGGTGCGGTCCGGGGAGAGCTCGGTGACGCCGTCCTGCGCCGCCTCCAGCCAGCCGCGCAGGTTGCTCAGCGGGGTGCGCAGCTCGTGCGAGACGTCGCTGATCATGTCCTTGCGCTGCCGCTCCAGCCGCTCCAGGTGCTCGGCCATCTCGTTGAACGCGGTGGCCAGCCGGCCGATCTCGCCGGAGTCGCGCACCTCGACCCGGCGCGCGCCGGCGCCCGAGCCCATCCGCCGCACCGCGGTGGTCAGCGAGCGCACCGGGCGGACCAGGCGGGTCGACACGGCGACGCTCACCCCCACCGTCAGCACCAGCACCAGCAGCGCGACCCCGCCGATCCGCAGCCACCCCTCGCGGGAGAGCGAGATGCCCATCGGGGAGGCGTCCTCCGGGTCGTCGATGAAGAGCAGGGCGCTCGGCGCGACGTGCGGTGCGAGCTGGGCGCGGCGGCTCTCGTCGACGCAGGAGGCGATGCGCGGGTCGGTGCCGCCGGGCGAGTCGGCCGGCAGGCCCGGGTCCGGCGCCGGGGACGGCTGCGCCAGCGGCGGCGCGGGCGAGCCCGGGCGCCCGTCGCCGCCCGGCTCCTCCTCCGGCGGGGTGAAGCCGGGGACCTGGTAGAACTCGCCCTCCCCGGTCGAGGGGTCGATCGCGTACGCCGCCTCCAGGCCGGAGGGCTCCAGGCAGCTCCGGATGAGCGCGTTCAGCTCCTCCAGCGCCTCCTCCTCGGTGGGGGTGGGGTCCGCGAGCGCCTCCTGGCCGCAGGAGGGGTCGTAGAGGCCCGGGTCCTCCTCGGGCAGTGCGACGAACGGCCGCCCGCTCGGGGACTCCTCCACCCCGGTGTCGACCCCGTAGACGCCGGCCAGGCAGGAAGCGGTCCACTCGGCGGCCTCTCGGAGCCGCTCCCGCTCCTCGTCCGGCAGCGCGAACGGGCCGACCGCCCGCGGATCGATCCGGTCCGCGCCCTCAGCGGCGGAGGAGACGTCCACCGCCAGCGGGTCCACCACCGAGGAGGCGCGCGGCGGAAGCGAGGCGCCGGCGTCGTCGGAGTCGGCCAGCGGCGCCCGGTTCTCCGTGGTCAGAACGATGCGCCGGCCGGTCTCGTCGGCGAGCCGGTCCACCACCGGCTGCACCCCGCTCCAGGAGGTGTGCCGGGCCGCGTAGCCCAGCAGGGCGTCGTTGATCCGGGTGTCCACGGCCAGCGTCTCGCCCTGGTCGACGCTGATCGACTCCGAGGCGCCCTGCGCGGTCAGCCACGCGGTCGCGGTGATGGAGCAGACCGCGACCAGCGCGGAGCTGGCCATCAGCCGGGCGAGCAGGCTGTGCCGGAGCGGGACGCCGGTGGCCCGGTGCCGGTTACGCCGTCCGCTCCGCATGCGCGTCCCCGTTGAGCTTGTAGCCGACCCCGAACACGGTCACCAGCCAGCGCGGCGACCGCGGGTCCGGTTCGAACTTCTTGCGCAGGTTCTTCACGTGCACGTCGATGCTGCGCTCGGTGATGAACCGGTCGATGCCGTGGATGCGCTCCAGCAGCCGGGCCCGGGTGAACACGTGCCCGGGGTGCGCCGCCATCGCGGCGAGCAGCTGGAACTCGCCCGGGGTGCAGTCCACCGGGGCGCCGTCGAAGTGCACGGTGTACCGGGACGTGTCCACGGTGATCGGCCCGGCGCGGAGCACCGTGCCGGCGGGGCGGCCGGGGGAGCGCCGGGCCCGGCGGAGCAGGGTGCGCACCCGGGCCATCAGCTCGCGCGGGCTGTAGGGCTTGGTCATGTAGTCGTCCGCGCCGAGGTCCAGGCCGTCCAGCAGGTCCTCCTCGGTGGAGCGGGCGGTGAGCATCAGCACCGCGACGTCGTCGGAGGCGGCGCGCAGCGCCCGGCACGCCTCCCGGCCGTCCAGCACCGGCATCATCACGTCCAGGATCACCAGGTCGGGGCCGCTGCGGTGGAACTCGGCCAGTGCGGCGCGCCCGTCGTGCACGACGGACGCGGTGTGCCCCTCGTGCTCCAGGTAGCGCCGGACCAGCTCCGCCTGGTTGGCGTCGTCCTCGGCGATCAGCACGTGCGCGCACACCCTCGGGGCCTCCTGCCGTTCTGTCCGCTATCGACCGATGCTAGGCGACGCCGGGCGGGCGACACGGCCTTCACACCGAGGGCTCACGACTTCCTCACATCGGGCGGCCAGTGTGGGGGGCGTTCCGGCGCGGAGATGCGCCGGAGGACCCCTGGCAGACCTGGACGGAGACCATGCCCCGAACCCCTGCCGCCGCACTGGCCGGCCTGCCGGCCGCGGCCGCGCTGCTGGCCGCCCTGACCGCCTGCAGCGCGGACGGCGGCCCGGAGCCGTCGGGCGGCGAGGGCGCCGCGGCGGAGGACGGCGCCGGGAAGGCGCGGATCGCCACCGTGATCGGCGAGGAGATCGCCGTCCTCGACGGGCCGGACGGGAAGCCGGTCGAGACCCTCGCCAACCCGAACGACCTCGGCGCCGAGCGGGTGTTCCTGGTGGAGCGCTCCGAGGGCGACTGGCTGGAGGTGCTGCTGCCGGTCCGGCCGAACGGCTCCACCGGCTGGGTGCGGCGGGACGAGGTGGAGCTCACCTCGACCGGGTTCCGGCTGGAGGTCGACATGGACGCCTTCTCCTTCTCCGTGCTCGACGGGGAGGAGGAGGTGCGCAGCGGCGAGATCGCCATCGGTGTGGAGGACACCCCGACGCCGCCCGGCCGGTACTACTTCACCGAGCTGCTGGAGCCTCCCGAACCGGACGGGGAGTACGGCGCCTACGCCTTCGGGCTCAGCGGCTTCTCCCCGACCCTGGAGACCTTCGCGGGCGGCCCGGGCCAGCTCGCGGTGCACGGCACCCCCGACGAGTCGGTCCTGGGCACCGAGGTCAGCCACGGGTGCGTCCGGGTCGCCGACGACGACATCACCTGGATGGCCGAGCGCCTGCCGCTCGGCACCCCCGTCGAGATCTCCGCATGATCCGCGGCGGCGGGGGACCCCCCGTTCTGAAAGGACACCGAATGCGACTCACCGGATTCCTGCTCGCCTCCGCGCTGGCCGCCGCCGCGCTGGCCGGGGCGGCCCCCGCCTACGCCGGGGACGGCGCCCCGCCCGCGGTCCCCGGCGACCCGGCCCCGGTCGACCCGGGCGGGGCGCCCGCCGACCCGGGGGAGACCCCTGCCGACCCGGCCCCGGTCGACCCGGGGACCGCCCCGGGCGGGGAGCCGAGCCCGGCGCCCGAGGAGCCGAGCCCGGCCCCGGGCGAGGAGGACCCCGGCGTCCCGAGCCCGGCGCCGGACGGGGAGGTGCCCGAGGCGGCCCCCGCCCCGGCCCTGCCCAAGGAGCCCTCCTACACGGGCTGACCCGCCGGCCCCGGCGGGGCGGAGAGCGGGCCGCCCCGCCGGCCGCGCCGCGGCCGGGCGGAGGACGCACCGCCCGGCCGCGGCCCGCCCGCCGAGCCCCGGCCGGTCCGGCGGGGCCGTCTCCCCGTCCTGAACACCGGAGCGTCGGTGGTGAGGCGCCGCCCGGCCCCGCCGGATCCGGTGCGCGCCGATCGCGGTGAGCTCCCCCCGGGCCGCCCCGGCGGAGCGGCCCGGGGGCGCACCCGCCGGAGTGCCCCGGCCCCTCTCCCGGCGGCGGCCCGCGGTGCGGCAGTATGGCAGCGGTGCAGCGCCGGCCGAGCCGCCCGGGAGGGGACATGCCCGATCGAACCGAGGAGACCGCCCGGCCGGAGCCCGGCCTGCTGCTGCGCGGGGTGCGCTGCGGCCCGCGCGGCCCCCGCCGGGACGTGCGGATCCGGGGCGGCCGGGTCGCCGCGGTCGAACCGCCCGGTGCCCGCGCCGACGGCGAGGAGCAGGTCGACGGGCGCGGCGGCACGCTGCTGCCCGGGCTGGTCGACGCGCACACGCACATGGGGCAGTGGGCCGAGCACCGGCGCCGGGTGCCGCTGGGGCGCGCCGCCTCGGCCGCGGCCGCCGCGGACGCCGTGCGGGACGCGGTCCGGGAGCGCGGCGCCGCCCCGGGCGAGCTCGTGGTCGGCGCCGGGCTGCGCGACGCGATGTGGCCCGCCGCGCCGCACAAGGACCTGCTGGAGCGGGCCGCCCCCGGGGTGCCGGTCGCGCTCATCGCCAACGACCTGCACATGTGCTGGCTGAGCCCGGCCGCGCTGCGGCTGCTCGGGCGCGACCACCCCACCGGCGTGTTCACCGAGGGCGCGTGCATGGAGGTCACCGCCGCGCTGCCGAGCGCCCCGGAGGAGGTGCGCGACGCCCGGGTGCTGGAGGCCGCCGACGCCGCGGCGGCGCGCGGCGTCACCGGCGTCGCCGACTACGAGCTCGCCGACACCGCCGCCGACTGGCTGCGCCGCGCCGGGCGGCGCGCCCCATCGGTCCGGGTGGCCTGCGTGATCGCCCGGCCCCTGCTGGACACCGCGATCGAGCGCGGCCACCGCACCGGGCGGGCGCTCCGCCCGGACGGGCTGCTCACCGTCGGCCCGTTCAAGCTGTTCACCGACGGGTCGCTGAACACCCGGACCGCTTACTGCGACGACCCCTACCCGGACGCCGGGCCGGGCGCGCCGGACCGGTTCGGGGTGCTGGAGCTTCCCCCGGAGGAGCTGGTGCCGCTGATGCGCAAGGCCGCCGAGCACGGCCTGCACCCCGCGGTGCACGCCATCGGCGACGGCGCCAACCGGATCGCGCTGGACGCGTTCGCCGAGGTCGGCTGCGCGGGCCGGATCGAGCACGCCCAGCTGCTCCGCCCCGGCGACGCCGAGCGGTTCGCCCGGCTCGGCGTGGTCGCGAGCGTGCAGCCGGCGCACGCCCCCGACGACCGGGACGTCGCCGAGCACCACTGGCGCGGCCGGACCGGTCGCGCCTTCCCCTACGCCGACCTGCTCGCGGCCGGCGCCCGGCTGGAGATCGGTTCGGACGCCCCGGTCGCGCCGCTGGACCCCTGGGACGGGATCGCCTCGGCGGTGGCCCGGACCGACGACGAGCGCCCGCCCTGGCACCCCGAGCAGGCCGTCCCGCCGGCGGCGGCGCTCGCCGCGGCCTCCGGCGGCCGCTCCGGGGTCCGCCCCGGCGACCCCGCCGACCTGGTGCTCACCGCGGCCGACCCGGTCGAGACGCCCCCGGCGGACCTGCGCTCGATGCCGGTCCTGCTCACCCTCCTGGCCGGCCGCCCGACCTTCCGCGCGGACGGCCTCGACCGCTGACGGCGGCCGATCGCGGCGCGGCGCTCCGGCCGGTCCGCGCCCGGCGGCGGTCCTGCCCGTTTTGCCGGCGGGCCGATCGGCCTTCCGCGCGGACGGCCTCGACCGCTGACGGCGGCCGATCGCGGCGGGCCCGGGGCCTCTGTCCGGGGACGGCATCGGCGTCCCCGCCGCTGCCGTCCCCGGAGCGGCGGCGCCGAGGCCGCCGCGTCACTTCCGGTGCAGGGCCCGGGAGAGGCCCAGCGCGACCAGGCCGCTGATCAGGCCGACCAGTGCGCCGGTGAACAGGCTGCTCACCATCGACGCCCCGCGCAGCACCAGGTCCTCGGCCGCGGGGGAGAGCGTCCCGGCCAGGTTGCCGCCCAGCTCCGGGGCGCCGCCGGCGAACGAGTGGGTCCACAGCACCTGGTGCACCGCGCCGAGCAGCACCCCGTAGACCAGGCCCACCGCGAGCAGCGTCACCAGCGGGGAGGGCACCCGCTTCCGGAGCGCCACCGCGATCCAGACCGCGACCGGGACGAACACCAGCACCGCGTTGACCGCCTGAGGGGGCGGCCCGAGGTCGTGCGCGACCACCCGGGGGACCCCGAGCAGCGCCAAGCCGAAGATCCAGGGCAGGGAGAGGCCGAGTGGCCGCCCCCGCCCCGTGTTCCGCCCCGTGTTCGCCGTCTCCACCGTCGCCTCTCCTCCGGTCGCCGATCGCGTTCCCGGTGACGCTAGGCGGAGGGCCGGGGGCCCGGCGTCCGCCCGTGGTGGACTCCCGGTGTCATCCCCGGGATGGACGCGGGCGGCCCGGCACCGGTCCGACTACTCCGCGAGGACGCGGGCCGGCCCCCCTGCGGGCGCAGCCTCCCCGGGCGGCGGCCTCGGTGACGCGGCCCCGCCGCGGTGCCCGGACTGGGCCGCGGCGCCGGGACCGGGGAGCGGTGCCCGTACCAGGGCGCGGTGCCCGGACCGGCCGGGGATCCGCGGGGCGGCGCGGCGGCTACGGGAGGATCCCGATGACCGCGGTCGCGTCGAGTTCGCCGTCCTCGACGGTCTGCGGGAGCAGCCCGGCGCGGGCGACGATGTCGCAGGTCATCAGGGCCTGCGGGGTGCTGGTCTCGATCAGCAGCGCACCGCCGGGGCGGAGCCAGTCGGGCGCGGCGGCGGCCACCCGGCGCTGCACGTCCAGGCCGTCGGCGCCGCCGTCCAGGGTGGCGAGCGGTTCGTGGTCGCGGGCCTCCGGGGGCAGCGTCCCGATGGCCCCGGTGGGGACGTAGGGCGCGTTGGCCGCGACCACGTCGATCCGGCCGCGCAGCCGGCCGGGCAGCGCGTCGAACAGGTCGCCCAGGTGCACCCCGCCCGCGCCGTCCAGGTTGCGGCGCGCGCAGTCCACCGCGACCGGGTCGATGTCGGCGGCGTGCACCTCGGCGCCGTCCACCGCGGCGAGCAGCGCCGCGCCGACGGCGCCGGAGCCGCAGCACAGGTCGACGGCGGTGCCGCCGGGGCGGAGCAGCGCGGCCGCCCGCGCGGCGAGGAACTCGGTGCGCCGCCGGGGGACGAACACGCCCGGCCCCACGGTGATCCGCAGGCCGGCGAATTCGGCCCAGCCCAGCAGGTGCTCCAGGGGGAGCCCGGCGGAGCGGCGCTCCACCAGGGAGTCGAGCAGCTCGGGGGTGCCGGCCGCCGCGACGAGCAGCAGAGCCTCGTCCTCGGCGAAGACGCAGCCGGCGGCGCGGAGCCGCTCGGCGGTCGCGGCCAAGGCGGGGCCGGGCGGGAAGTCCGGCGGGGAGAGGGGGGACGGGGAGGGTGCAGCAGAAGTGCGGATCACCGCGGAGAGCCTTTCAACGCAGGGCGAAGGGTGCTCTCCCGTCCTCCTAGCGGAGGCGGGCCGCGCGGTCGCGAGGCGGGAGCACCCGGCCTGTACGGATAGGAACGGGTCTCACCTCCTCGGTCGGTCCGGTTCCGGTCGCCGCCGAGGCTAGCACGCCCGTCTGCGGTGCCCCCGCTCCGCCGCCCCGTTCCCCCGGCCGCGTGCCGCTCCTCCCCGAAGGCCTCGGCGCTGCGGGGGCATCAGGACGCCCTGGCGCCCCCGCAGCACCGAGACCACCGCTCTGGGGCGGGATCCTCGGATCCAGATCGTTGATGGGAGAAGCCCGCTCCCTCCGGCGTTCCCCGGCGCCGACCGCCCTTTTCCCATCAGCGGTCCAGCGCTCCGCCCGGGCGCGGCGCCTCGCGGGGTGGGGGTTCAAACAGGCGGCGACGGCAGCGGTGGGGACGGGGCGAAGGCCTCGCCCGGGCGCGGCGCCTCACGGGGCGGGGGTTCAGGCGGGCGGCGAGGGCGGGGAGGGGGACCGGCCGGTCGGTCGGGTGCGGCAGGGCGGGGCGGGCGGCAGGGGTGGGGCAGGCAGCGGGGGCGCCGTGTCCGCGTCGCCCCTGAAACCGCCGCCCCTTTCCTGACGTGGGTGAATACGCAGGGTGATGGTGGGGTGGGGTGCCCTGCGCACCGCGAGAGCAGCCCGGTGATTCCCGGGCGCGCATCCCGGCCCGGATCGGCCCCCGTCAGGCCCGAATCGCCCTGATCGGGTCGGTGGGCGGGGGTTCGAGCCGCCCAGAAGACCGGGAAACCGGGGCCGGAACCCAGGGAGGGGCAGCGCGGGGGCAAGATGTCGCTTTCATCCCCCGTAAGGCTCTGCCTTGGCCACTCTGGGTAATCGGTGAGGGGGCGGTGGGGGCCTGGGGGCTTACTACTCGCTGGTAGATGTAATCGGGCCTGTCGTGGAGGTGCGCAGGGTGCCCCTGCCCCTGCCCGTCCCCTCCCGCGAACCCGGCATATAGGGATAAGGCCCCCTGGTGGGTGCGGGCGGCCCGCCCGCGCCGCCGGGGCGCCGCCCCCTCGCCGGGAGCACGCGCCGGGCCGGTGACGCGGCGCCCGCCCACTCCCGCCCTCGTCGCCCGTCTGGACCTTCGCTCCGCGGGGCGCCGCGCCCGACCGACCGGCCGGCCGGTCCCCCTCCCCGCCCTCGCCGCCCGCCTGAACCCCCGCCCCGTGAGGCGCCGGGCCCGGGCGACCGCCTGCACCCCGCCCCCGCCCCTGCCGCTGCCGTCGCCGCCTGTTTGAGCCTTCGCCCCGTGGGGCGTTGCGCCCGACCGACTGGCCGGTCCCCCTTCCCGTCGTCGCTGCCTGCTTGTGCCTTCGCTCCGCGGGGCGCCGCGCCTGACCGACCGGCCGGTCCCCCTTCCCGCCGTCGCCGCTTGCTTGAACCTTCACCCCGTGGGGTGTCGTGCCCGGTCGGAGTGCTGGATGGGGGAAGAGGGGCGGCACCGGGGAACGCCCCGTCGGCCGCTCCTTCCCGTTGATTTCGGCGGTGTCGCCGTCTCAGAGCCGGTCGAGACGGCGACACCGCCGAGATCAGCGCCCGGAGGAGGCGGGCTTCTCCCGGCGATGATCTAGGCCCGCTCCTCCGCGAGCAGGGCGCGGCGGACCTCCTCGATCCGGGCGTCGTCGAAGTCCACCTCCGGGTCGGGTTCGATCAGGGCGCTGAACAGGGAGCCGAGGCCCAGGCCGGGCTGGGACCACTCGGCCTCCTCCGCGGCGCCGAACGGGTTGGCGGTCGCGCCGGCGGTGATGATCTCCGGAGTGGAGGGGACCATGATGACCAGGCCGCGGACCAGCGCGTTGGCGAGTCCGGCCAGGGTGGTGAAGGAGGCGCCGCTCTCCGGGCGCATCCTGAGGCCGAGCAGCCCGGCCATCCGCCGGTAGGTCTCGGCGAGCCGGGCGGAGACGCCGCTCTCCGAGGCGGCGAGCGCGGACCGCACCTCGTCCCGGAGGTCCCCCTCGGGGAGGCTGAGGAAGGTCGCGTGCAGGGCGAGGTAGGTGCGCCACTGCGGCGATTCGTGGAAGGTCTCCACCTCGCGGAGGGCGCCCTGGCGCGCCACCTCCGCGATGAGCGCGACGCGCCGCTCGGGGACGCGCAGCCAGTCCAGCCGGTCGAGGATGATCCGGTGCACCGCGGCGAGGGCCTCCCGGTTGCTGCCGGAGATCGCCGGGTCGGAGCCGCGGGCCAGCTCCTTGAGCAGGTCGCTGAAGAACAGGTCCTTGTAGGGCCAGCGCCGGTAGACCGCGCTGCGCGACACCCCGGCGTCGCGGATGACGTCCTCCAGCCCGATGTGCTCCAGGCTCACCGTCAGGCCGCTCTCCTCGACCATCTGCTTCGCGGTGTCCAGCATCCGCCGCTCGGTCTCGGCGTCGGACAACCGGCGCCGCCTCCGCGTCGGCCCCAGGCCCGCCCGCTGGTCCCCGCCCATGGGTTTCCTCCCCGAAATGAGATATGGTGTCCCAAGTTTTGAATACCGAATTCTGAGTCTACGACTCCGCCGGGCACGCTACCAGCGCGAAGCCGGGTAGGAATCCACGGCGGCACGATCCACGTCCCGGTTCCACGAACCGAGGGGGGAAGATGGGCGAACACGCACTCGACCTGAGCGACGTCGCCGAATCCGACCTGGTGACCCGGCGCGGCAGGTTCCGCGCCGTGGCCTTCCGGGACCCGGTCGACGGACACGAGCACATGGCCCTGGTCCGCGGGGACCCGGCCGCCGGAGAGGCCGCCCTGGTCCGGGTGCACTCCGAATGCATGACCGGGGACGTCTTCGGCGCGGTCCGCTGCGAGTGCGGCGACCAGCTCGGCGCCGCCCTGGACGCGATCGCCGAGGAGGGCGCCGGGGTCCTGGTCTACCTGCGCGGGCACGAAGGCCGCGGGATCGGCCTGGTGGCCAAGGTGCGCACGCACATCCTCCAGGACGAGCAGGGGCTGGACACGGTCGACTCGGCCACCTCCCTGGGCCTGCCGGTGGACGTCCGCGACTACGGGCCGGCCGCCCGGGTCCTGCGCCACCTCGGCATCGGCGCGGTCCGGCTGCTCTCCAACAACCCGGACAAGATCGAGGCGCTGCGCGCCCACGGCATCGAGGTCGCCGCCCGGGTCCCGCTGCTCGCCCCGGTGCACGACGGGAACCTCCGCTACCTCACCGCCAAGCGCGACCGGCTCGGCCACGACCTGCCGAACCTCGGCCCGGACCCGGCCGGCGGCGGCGCCGGGCGCGCCCCGGCCGCCCCCGCCGAGGAGGGAGGCCGCGGTGCACGGCCCTGACGGCCCCGCCGGGCTGCTGCCCCTCGCGCGCGAGGCGGTCGCGCGCGCCCGCCGCATCGTCCGCTCCCGCGTCCCCGCCGCGGTCACCGCCAAGGGCGACCGCGACCTGGTCACCGACGTCGACCTGGCGGTCGAGGAGGAGGTCAGGTCCTTCCTGGCGCGGGAGACGCCGGAGATCGGGCTGCTCGGCGAGGAGCACGGCCTCAGCGGGGCGGCCGACGGCCCGCGCTGGGTGCTCGACCCGATCGACGGCACCGCCAACTTCGCCCGCGGCATCCCGCTGTGCGCGGTCTCGCTCGGGCTGCTCACCGGCGGGCGCAGCGTGCTCGCCGTCATCGACCACCCGTTCCTCGGCGTCGTCTACACCGCCGTGCAGGGCGGCGGGGCGCACGCCGGCGGCGAGCCGATCCGGGTCTCCGCCGAGACCGACCCGGCCCGCGCCGCCGTCGCGATCGGCGACTTCGCCCGCGGCGAGGGGGCCGCGGAGCGGAACCGGGTCCGGCTGGCGCTGATGGAGCGGCTCGGCGGGCGGGTGCAGCGGCTGCGCATGTTCGGCGCGGCCGCGGTCGACCTGGCGTGGACGGCCTCCGGGCGGATCGACGCCGCGGTCATCCTGGCGAACCTGCCGTGGGACACCTCGGCCGGCGCGCTGCTGGTGCGCGAGGCCGGCGGCCTGGTGCTCGACGCCGACGGAAGCGAGCACACCGCCGACTCGGCGGCGACGATCGCCGTCGCCCCGGGCCTGCGCGGGATGGTCCTGGACGAACTGGGGAGGGCGCGTGCGGCCGGTTAGCGCGGTGGACGGGGCGTCCGCGGGCGGCGCGGCGCCGGACCGGGGCCCGCGCGGCACCGCGGCACGGCCCGGGATCGGCCCGGCCGCCGGCGCCGCCGCCCAGCCGGTCCTGCTCGGTCTGGTCTGCGCGGCCATCGGGCTGGGCACGGTCGGCTGGCTGGCCGGGCTGGGCTACGCGGCGGTGCTGTGCGCGCTGCTGGCGGCGGCGGTGCGCCGCCCGGGCGCCCGCCCGCTCGGCCCGGCCGACAAGGTCACCCTGGCCCGCGCGGTGCTGGTCGGCGGGGTCGCGGCGCTCGTCGCCGACCGTGCGCTCGACGGGGCGGCCGGCACCGACGGCCCGGCCGCGCTGGCCATCGCCGCGCTCGCCGCGGTCGGCCTGGTCCTGGACGGGGTGGACGGCAGGGTGGCCCGGCGCACCGGTACCTCCTCGCCGCGCGGGGCCCGCTTCGACATGGAGGTCGACGCCTTCCTCATCCTGGTGCTGAGCCTGCACGCCGCCCTCTTCCTCGGGCCGTGGACGGCGGCGATCGGCGCGATGCGCTACGCCTTCGCCGCCGCGGCGCGGGTGCTCCCCCGGCTCCGCGGCGAACTCCCGCCGAGCCGGGCCCGGAAGGCCGTCGCGGTGCTGCAGGCGGTCGCGCTGATCGCGGTCGCCCCGGACCTGCTGCCCCGGCCGGCCGCGGCCGCCGTCGCGGCGCTGGCGCTGGCGCTGCTGACCTGGTCCTTCGGTCGCGACGTGCGGTGGCTGTGGCGTACCGGGCGGCCGGAGCCCGACCCGCCCCGGCCCACCGGAACGACGGCGGGGACGGCCGCACCGACGGCCCGGAACGGCGCCCCGCCGACGGCGCGGGACCGCATCGGTCCGCAGACCTGCGGCGGCGCCCGCCCGCCGACGACCGGTGCCGATGGGGAGGCGTACCGCGGCGCCGGCCCGTCGGTCGGGAGCGGGTCCTCCCCGGATCCTTCGAGCGGTGCGGAAACGCGGACCGGTGCCGATGTGCAGGCGCACCGCGGCGCCCCGCCGACGGCCCGGAATGGTGCCGCTCCGACCCCGCGGAGCAGGGCGTTGCCGAAAGCGCGGGGCGGAGCCCTTCCCGGGACGGAGCGGCCCGGGGCGGAGCGCCCCGGGGCAGACCCGGGCCGACCCCGGCAGGCCGACCGGACGGGAGGCTGACATGGCGGAGACCGCGCACGCGTTCTGGATCGCCGCCCCCGGGCGGGGCGAGATCCGCGCCGTCGAACTGCCCGAGCCCGGCCCCGGCGACGTCCTGGTCCGCACCCGCTACACCGGCGTCAGCCGGGGCACCGAGGAGCTGGTCTTCCGCGGCGGCGTCCCGGAGAGCCAGTACCGCGCGATGCGCGCCCCCTTCCAGGAGGGCGAGTTCCCCGGACCGGTCAAGTACGGCTACCTCAGCGTCGGCACGGTCGAGCACGGCCCGCCGCACCTGCTCGGCCGGGACGTCTTCGCGCTCCACCCGCACCAGACCCGGTTCGTCGTCCCGGCCGGCGCGGTGGCCCCGCTGCCGGACGGGGTGCCGCCGCGCCGCGCCGTGCTGGCCGGCACCGTGGAGACCGCGGTCAACGCGCTCTGGGACGCGGCGCCGCTGCTCGGCGACCGGGTGGCGGTGGTCGGCGGCGGCATGGTGGGCTGCTGCGCCGCCCGGCTGCTGGCGCGCTTCCCCGGCGTCCGGGTCCAGCTGGTGGACACCGACCCGGACCGCGCCGAGACGGCCGGCCGGCTCGGCGCCGAGTTCGCCCTGCCCGAGCACGCCCGCGGCCGGTGCGACCTGGTGCTGCACGCCAGCGCCACCGAGGAGGGGCTGGCCCTGTGCCTGCGGCTGCTCGCCGCCGAGGGCGAGGTCGTCGAGCTGAGCTGGTACGGCGACCGCAGCGTCGCGCTCCCGCTGGGCGAGGCCTTCCACAGCCGCCGGCTGGCGATCCGCGCCAGCCAGGTCGGCACCGTCTCCCCGGCGCGCGCCTCCCGGAGGACCTTCGCCGACCGGATGGCCCTCGCCCTGGAGCTGCTCGCCGACCCCGCCTTCGACGCGCTGATCACCGGGGAGAGCGCCTTCGGCGAGCTGCCCGCGGTGATGCCCCGGCTCGCCGACGGGTCGCTGCCCGCGCTGTGCCACCGGATCTCCTACTCCTGACACCCGCCCCGACCAGACGACGAGGAGCCCGCTCTTGTTCAGTGTCACCGTCCGCGACCACGTGATGGTCGCGCACAGCTTCCGCGGCGAGGTGTTCGGCCCGGCGCAGGCGCTGCACGGCGCCACGTTCGTGGTCGACGCGGCGTTCCGCCGGCCGGAGCTCGACGCCGACGGGGTCGTCGTCGACATCGGGCTGGCCTCCCGGGAGCTCGCCGCGGTGCTCGCCCCGCTCGACCACCGCAACCTGGACGAGGTGCCGGAGTTCGCCGGGGTCAACACCACCACCGAGTTCCTCGCCGGGGTGGTCGCCGACCGGCTCGCCGAGCGGATCGCGGCCGGCGCCCTCGGCGCCGGCGCGCACGGCCTGACCGGGCTGGCGGTCACCCTGCACGAGTCGCACGTGGCCTGGGCGACCTGCGAGCGGGACCTGTGACCCCGCCCCGGGCCCCGGCGGGCGGCGGGCCCCCGCGCCCGGCGCCGGGGGCCGCGCCGGCCGGGCCGGCCGGGCAGGTCGCCGTGGTGCTGCCCACCGGTCCGGACGATCCCGCCGCGCTGAGCGGGGGAGACCGCTACGACCGGCGGATCATCCGGGGGCTGGCCGAGGCGGGGCGGCCGGTCCGCGAGCACCGGGTCCCGGGGGAGTGGCCGGACCCGGACCCGGCGGACCGGGCTGAGCTGGCCCGCGCCCTCGCCGCCTGTCCGGACGGCTCCGTGGTGCTCGCCGACGGGCTGCTCGCCTGCGCCGCGCCGGACGCCGTGGTCCCGGAGGCGGACCGGCTGCGCATCGCGGTCCTGGTGCACCTGCCGCTGGCCGACGAGACGGGCCTGGCGCCCGCGGCCGCCGCGGACCTGGAGGCCGGCGAGCGGGAGGTGCTGCGGGCGGCGGCCGCCGTGGTGGCGACCGGGCCGTGGGCCGGCCGGGAACTGGCCGCGCGGTACCGCCTGCCCGCCGACCGGGTGCACGTCGTCCCGCCGGGCACCGACCCGGCCCCGCCCGCCCCCGGCGCCGACGGGGCCTCCGGGCTGCTCTGCGTCGCCTCGATCACCCCGCGCAAGGGGCACGACCTGCTGGTCGAGGCGCTCGCCGCCGTCGCCGACCTGCCCTGGGAGTGCCGCTGCGCCGGCCCGTCGGAGCGCGCCCCGGAGTTCGCCGAGGAGGTCCTCGGGGCGGCCGCCCGGCACGGGCTGGGCGGCAGGGTGCGCCTGACCGGGCCGCTGGCCGGCGCCGACCTGGAGGCCGCCTATGCCGCCGCGGACCTGGTGGTGCTGCCGTCCAGGGCGGAGACCTTCGGCATGGCGGCCGCCGAAGCGCTGGCGCGCGGCATCCCGGTGCTGGCCGCGGCGTCGGGCGCGCTCCCGGAGACCATCGGCCGCGCCCCGGGCGGGGACGTGCCGGGGCTCCTGGTGCCGCCCGGCGACGCCCCGGCGCTCGCCGCGGCGCTCCGCAGCTGGCTCACCGACCCCGCCCTGCGGCGCCGGCTGCGCCGCGCGGCCCGCCTCCGCGCACCGGAACTCGGCGCCTGGCCGGAGAGCGCGGCCGCGATGTCGGCGGTGCTGGACGCCGTCGCCGCCGCACCGCTGCGCGGGGAGGGCCCGCGATGAACGGCCCGGACCCCTCCGGCTACGCCCCGGACTGGCTGGCGCTGCGCGAGCCGGCCGACGCGGAGGCCCGCTCCGCCGAGCTGGCGGCGGTGGTGCGGGACCGGCTCGCCGCGCGGGCGCCAGGGCCGCTGCTCGTCCGGGACCTGGGGGCCGGTACCGGCGCGATGGCGCGGTGGCTGGCCGGCCGGCTGCCGGGGCCGCAGCACTGGGTGCTCTACGACCGGGACCCCGCCCTGCTCGCCCGCGCGGCGGCGGCCGCGCCGCCGCAGGCGGACGGCGGGGCGGCGGTCGGGGTGGAGGTGCGCGAGGCAGACCTGGCCGCGCTGGGCGCACCGGACCTCGCCGGCGCCGGGCTGGTCACGGCCTCAGCCCTGCTCGACCTGCTGACGGGGGAAGAGGTCGCGGGGCTGGCCGGGGCGTGCGCCGGGGCCGGGTGCGCCGCGCTGATCACGCTGTCGGTGGCCGGCCGGGTGGAACTCGACCCGGCCGACCCGCTCGACGCGGAGGTCCGGGCGGCCTTCAACGCGCACCAGCGGCGGGCCGTCGGCGGACGCCGCCCCCTCGGCCCGGACGCCCCCGGCGCCGCCGCCCGCGCCTTCCGGGAGCGCGGCGCCGAGGTGCTGCTCCGCCCCAGCCCGTGGCGGCTCGGCCCGGACCGCCCGGAACTGCTCCGGACCTGGCTGCACGGCTGGGTCGCCGCGGCCGTCGAGCAGACCCCCGGACTGGCCGTCGCCGCCGCCCCCTACCTGGCCCGCCGGACCGCCCAGTCCGAATCGGGCCTGCTGCACGCCGCCGTCCACCACACCGACCTGCTCGCCCTCCCACCGGAACCGCCCTGATGCCCCGCCCACCCGGCACCGGAACCGGCCCGTGGCGACGGCGGGCCGCCCGGTGCCGCCCCGGCCGTTTCCCTTGCCCGGGTCGCGGGGCGGGCCGTTTCGCGGGGCCGATCCGGGAGAGGGGGGAAGGGCCTCTGGTCGTGGTGGGGAGTGGTCCGGCCTGCCGGTTCCGAAGAGGCGGGTGTTCAAGGCTGCTCGCCGGACGCGGGAGAGGGGCGGCCTTCCTCTCCCGTCTGGCGGTCTGCGGTGCAGGTCGCTCCGCCTGTCCGGGCCGCCGGGCGGGGGCTTCGCGGGGCCGCACCGGCAGGGGAGGGAGGAGACAAGGGCCCGGGACCTCTCTGGGCGCGCCGGCGGGCGGGGTGCGGTCGGCGGAGTTGTCCACAGGGTGGGGAATTTCTTCGCCGGGGGCGCCCCCGCGCGGTGAAGATCGTAGGCAGCGGGTCGGCGGTGCTCCGCCGGCCGATCGGGGAGGAATGCAAGGGGGGAGCCATGCAGCACGAGCGGTCGGCGCCGGTCCGGCGGCCGGGAGTGGCCGAACGGGGCGGTGCGCCGGGGCGGACGGCCGCTGTCCGCCCTGCTCCGCGCGGTGGTGCGGACCGCCGCCATGCCTCGGCGCCCCCGCTCCCCGCGCCCCCGGAGGCCTCCGCGACGCGCGGTCGGCCGCACGGCGGGGCGCTCCGCTCCGCGGCGGCGTGGGCGGCGGGGCCGTGGGGGAGGGCCTTGGGCGGGCTGGCCGTCCTCGCGGCCCTGGCCTGGTGGTTCAGCGCGGACGCGTTCGCCGCCGCGCTGCTCGCGATCGACGGCCGCGCGCTCGCCGCGGCGCTGGGGATCGGGCTGGCCACCACGGTGCTGAGCGCCTGGCGGTGGCGGATCGTCGCGCACGGGGTGGGGCTGCGGCTGCCCCCGGCCGCCGCCCTCGCCGACTACTACCGCGCCCTCTTCCTCAACGCGGTGCTGCCCGGCGGCGTCCTCGGCGACGTGCATCGCGGGGTGGCCCACGGGCGCCGCGCCGGCGACGTCGGCCGGGGCGTGCGCGCGGTCGTCCTGGAGCGCAGCGCGGGCCAGGCCGTGCTGGTCGCGGTCGGCGCCGCCGTGCTGCTCCTCGCCCCGCCCGCCTGGGCGGCGGCGGGGCGTCCGCCGTTACCCGGGCCGCAGGCGGCGGTGTGGGCCGCGGTCGCGGCCGCCGCCGCGGGTGCGTTCGCCGCCTGGGCCCGGTGGGGGCGGGGCGGCCACCGGGTGCGGTGCGCGGCGGCCGCCTTCGCCGCGGACCTGCGCGGCGGGCTGCTGTCCCGGAGGGCCTGGCCGGGCGTGCTGCTGCTGTCCGCGGCGGTGCTGGCCGGACACGTCGCCCTGTTCGCGGTCGCGGCGCACACCGCAGGGGCCGCCGCCCCGCCGTCCCTGCTGGTCCCGCTGGCGCTCTTCGCCCTGCTGGTGATGGGCGTCCCGGTGAACGCGGCCGGCTGGGGCCCGCGGGAGGCCGCCTCCGCGGCGGCGTTCGCCGCCGCAGGCCTCACCGCCGAGCAGGGCCTGGCCGCATCGGTGGCCTACGGCGCCCTCGCCCTCGCCGCGAGCCTCCCCGGCGCCGCGGTCCTGCTGTTCCGCCGCCGACCGGGGAGAGCGCCCGGCCGCCCCGCCGGTCCGGACGCCCCCGGGGAGGTTCCGGGCCCGGGTTCCGATGAGTTCTCCGGGCCGCGCCGGTCGGTACCGGTGGCGCACGACGCGCCGACCGGTGCCCGTACCGACCGAGAAGGAGGAGAGCCTTGCCGGTGATCGTCGCTGGAAGGGTGTACGTGGATCCGCGGGACAGGGAGCGGTTCGTCGAGGAGCATCGCGGCACCATCGAGGCGGCCCGCAACGCGCCGGGCTGCCTCGACATGGCGATCTCGCCCGACCCGGTGGACCCGGCCCGGGTGAACATCTTCGAGCACTTCGAGACGGCGGAGGCGCTGGAGTACTGGCGCGCCACCGCACCGGTGCCGGAGGGGGCCGTGGCCATCGAGAAGGACCAGGTGCTCAAGCACGAGATCTCCGCCTCCGGGCCGCCTTTCGACTGACCTGCGTTGGGCGGGGAGGACGCGGCCCCGAGGACCCCCGGGGCCGCCCTCCCCGCTCCGCGGCCGCCGGGGACGGGGCACGGGGCCGGTCCGCGCTCCCGGCGGACCGGCGGCCCGCCGACCCGGACGAGGCGGGGTCGGCCGCCGTGCGCTCGGTCCGGAACCGGGCAGGGGCGGCGGCCCCGCCCGGCCCGGTGCCCCACCGGCACGGATCGGCCCGGGGCGGGCGAGGCGGGGCAGGGCGTCCCTGCCGACGGCCATCGGGGACGCGGACGGCCGCCCGGTTCCGCCGGCCTGTCGGCGGAGACGAGGAGGCGGGCGGGAACCCCGGCCGTCCGGCCGCGTGCCCGGTGTCCGGTCAGCCGCCCAGCGCGGCCAGGTGCGGGCCGAACGCCCCGGTCAGGTGGGCGAGGACGGCCCGGCCCTTCTCCGCGGAGGCCAGGGAGGGGCGGCCGACGACGCCGCTCTCGGTGTAGGCGCGCAGGCCCAGGGTGGGCATGTGCCTGCGGTCGTCGGCGGTGTGGTCGGCCGAGGCGTACCCGGGCCGCACCAGCTCGGGGCGGACGTGCAGCAGGATCGAGGTCTCCAGCTCGCCCGCGTGCATGTCGCCCTGGGCCGGGGTCTCCAGCCCGGCCGCGGCGCGCGCGTCCTCCCAGTCCGCCTCGGCCGGGAACAGCGCCATGCCGCCGCCGGACTCCTGCACCGCGTTGCCCAGCACGTGGTTGCCGCCGTGCCCGTTGACCAGGACCAGCCGCGGCACGCCCGACCGGCGCAGCGACGCGGCGACGTCCCGCACCACCGCGTACAGGGTCGCCGCCGAGATGCTCACGGTGCCCGGCCACGCCTCGTGCTCGTGCGAGCAGGAGATCGCCACCGGCGGCAGCAGCAGGACCGGGTGCTCGGCGGCGATCCCGCGCGCGATCGTGCACGCGACCACGGTGTCGGTCGTCGACGGCAGGTGCGGCCCGTGCTGCTCGAAGCTCCCCACCGGCAGCAGAGCCACGTCCGCTCCCCGGTCGCGCTCCTCCACGGTCGTAAAGGTCGGCAGATCGATCATGACCCCACTATCCCCGAGCCGGGGCCGCCGCCCCCGGCCCGGTCCCGGACCGGTCCCCAACGTCCGCCTCCGGCCCGGCCCCGAGCCGCCTCCGGGCCGTCCCGGTAGAGCCCGGCGAGCGCCTGGGCCTCGGCGTAGGACGGCGGCGGGCCGTCCGGGACGGGCCCGTCCGCGGCGATCCCGCGGGCGGCGCGCACCGCCGCGCCGATCGCGGCGCGGAACGGCAGCGACCCGCTGCTCACCCGGGCCGCCCCGGCCTCGGCCAGCGCGCGCAGCGAAGGGCCTCCCGGCCGGTGGAGCACGTTGAGCGGCAGGCCGACGCGGCCGGCCAGCGCCCCGACGCCGGCCGCGCCGGGCAGGCCGGGGACGAACAGGCCGTCCGCCCCGGCGTCCCGGTAGGCCAGCGCCCGGTCCAGGGTCTGCTCCGCGTGCCCGGCGCCGGGCAGCCAGTGCGTGTCGGTCCGCGCGTTGACGAAGAGCGCCGGGGCGGCCTCCTTCGCCGCCCGGATCAGGGCGCACTGCTCGGCGGGGTCGGCGAGGCCGGTACCGCGCCCGTCCTCCAGGTTGATCCCCGCGGCGCCCGCGGCCGCCAGTTCGGCGGCGAGCGCCCCGACGCCCTCCGGGCCCTCCCCGAAACCGCCCTCCACGTCCACGGTGACCAGCGCGTCCAACCGGGCCATCCCGCGCGCCAACCGGACGGTCTCCGCCCGGGTGGCGCCCTCCGCGTCCGGTTTGCCCGCCGCGGCGGCCACACCCAGGCTGGTCGTCCCGATCGCGCGGAACCCGGCCGCGGCCAGCGCCGCGGCGGAGGCCAGGTCCCAGGCGTTGGGCAGTACGAACGGGTCCCCGGGGCGGTGCAGCGCCCGGAACTCCGCGAAGCGGTCCATCGCTCTCCTCCTCGCTTCTTCTCTTCACGGCCGCCCTCCCGGCCCGCCCTCCGCGGGCGGGGAGCGGCCCTCGGGCGCCGGTCCCGGCGCGGAGCCCGTGAGCGGGCTCAGACCCCCGCAGGGGCACGGTCCGGGGTCTCGCTCCGGCGGGACCGGCCGAGCTCGGGGCCGAGGCCGAAGTAGTGCCGGAAGTTGTAGACGAGGGGGCTCCACGCCGACGGGTCGATGTGCTGGGTGCCGGGCACCACGATGTGCGGCGCGGCGTGCACCCGGGCGACCGACGTCTCCACGATCGCGAACATGCCGGAGGCGTCCGGGTGGATGCGGGCCACCCACGCCTCCAGCTGGAGCGGGCACCCGGCGACCCGCGGCGGGCGGACGTCGGCGGAGGGCTCGGGGGACAGCCCGGAGGCGGCGAACTTGTCCGGCTCGTGGCGGAACCCGGGCGGGTGCCCCTCCGGCACCGGGTCGCGGCCGGTCAGCATCGCCATGTCCTCCACCGCCCGCCACATGTCGGGGGAGGGGAGGCTGACCACCAGCTCCGGGCGCTCGGCGAGGTTGGCCGCGCTCTGCCCCGTCCGCCCCAGGCCCAGCACGACGGTCCGGCCCAGCGCCCAGGCCGAGGAGATCGGGGCGAGGTTGGCCGAGCCGTCGGGGTTCTCGGTGGTCAGCAGGGCGACCGGCGTTCCGAAGTAGAGGATCCGCGGTTCCACGGTGAGGTGCTCCATGCCTCCGAGCCTGGCGGCCCGACGGTTCGGCGGCCGCCGAACCGCGGCCGGGCTAGCGTGGGATCGTGAACCACCGAACCGACCCCGGCGGGGGACCCGACCTGGCCAGGGTGGCGGCGCTGCTCGCGGACGGCACCCGGGCCGCGTTCTGCCTGGCGCTGCTGGACGGCAGGGCGTGGACCGCCGCCGAGCTGGCCGGCCACGCGGGGGTGGCGCGGTCCACCGCGAGCGAGCACCTGACGGCGCTGGTCGGCGGCGGGCTGCTGCGCGAGGTCCGGCAGGGCCGGCACCGCTACCTGAGCCTGGCCTCGCCGCGGGTCGCCGAGGTGATCGAGGCGCTGTCCGCGCTGGCCCCCGGCGACCGGCCGCAGCGCCGTTCGCTGTCCGCGGTGCGCCGGAGCGGCGCGTTGTCCCGCGCCCGCACCTGCTACGACCACCTGGCCGGGGCGCTCGGCGTCGCCATCGCCGACGCCATGCGCGACCGCGGCCTGGTCGACGCCGAGCGCGGCCCCGCGCTGACCGACTCCGGCGCCGCATGGTTCGCCGACCTGGGCATCGACCTGCCGCGGCGGTCCCGGCGGCCGGCCCTGCTGTCCTGCCTGGACTGGACCGAGCGCCGCCCGCACCTGGCCGGGGCGCTCGGCGCCGCGCTGTGCTCGCACGCCTTCGCCGCGGGGTGGGTGGTCCGCCCGGGCCCGACCCGCGCCGTCGCGGTCACCGGGGACGGGCATGCGGCCTTCCGCGCCCGCCTGGGACTCCCCGAGGAGGTGCTGGCCGCCGCCCGGGGCTGACCGGCGGCCCGCCGCCGGCGCTACCGTGGAGGCCATGCCTCGAACCATGCTCCACGTCGCGGCCGTCTGCTTCGAAGACGACCGATCCCGGGTGCTGACCGTGCGCAAGCGCGGCACGGACGCCTTCATGCTCCCCGGCGGCAAGCTCGAACCCGGCGAGACCCCCGCCGAGGCGGCGGTCCGCGAGGTCCGCGAGGAGATCGGCGTCGAGCTGGCCCTCGGCGACCTGTCCCCGCTCGGCTCCTGGTCCGGACCGGCCGCCAACGAGCCGGACACCGGCGTCACCGCCACCGTCTTCACCGCGCCCCTGACCCGGGCCCCCGCCCCCGCTCGGGAGATCGCCGAATCCCGCTGGATCGCTCCCGGCGACACCGGCCTCGACGCCGTCCTCGCCCCGCTGCTGAGCGAGTACGTCTTCCCCGCCCTCGACGCCGCCCGCTGACCCCCGCGCCCGTCCCCGTCCCCGCGTTGACCTCGACGTCGTTGCCGTCTCAACCGGCGGTGGTTTCCAGCGCCTGCTGAAACCCCGCACACCAGAGGACAGGAGAGGGCCGGTCGGTCGGGTGCGGCGCCTCACGGGGCGGGGGCTCAGGCGGGCAGCGAGGGCAGCAGCGGGGACCGGCCGGTCGGTTGGGCGCGGCGCCTCGCGGAGCGAAGGTCAAGACGGGCAGCGACGGCGTAGGCAGGGGCGGGGTGCAGGTGGTCGCTCGAGTGTCGGGCCCCACGGGGTGAGGGTTCAAGCCAGCAGCGAAGGCGGCGGGTGGGGACCGGCCGGTCGGTCGGGTGCGGCAGAGCAGGGCGGGGGCGGGTTCGCCGTGCCCGTGTCGCCCGGGCGCCGTTGCCGGCCGCCCTTGAAACCGTCGCAC
>NZ_ANBB01000055.1 GCF_000341105.1 Nocardiopsis potens DSM 45234 | reverse complement strand
TCGACGCCAACGGCATCGTCAACGTGACCGCGAAGGACCTGGGCACCGGCAAGGAGCAGTCGGTCACCATCTCCGGCGGCTCGGCGATGTCCAAGGACGACATCGACCGGATGGTCCGCGAGGCCGAGCAGTACGCCGAGGAGGACCGCAAGCGCCGCGAGGAGGCCGAGGTCCGCAACAACGCCGAGTCCCTCGTCTACCAGACCGAGAAGGTCATCAAGGACAACGAGGACAAGATCCCGGCCGAGGTGAAGACCGAGACCGAGACCGCCGTGGGCGAGCTCAAGAAGGCCCTGGAGGGCTCGGACATCGAGGCCATCCGCTCCGCCAGCGAGAAGGTCGCCCTGGCCAGCCAGAAGATCGGTTCGGCGATCTACGGCCAGCAGCAGGCGGCCGACGGCGCCGCCGGCGCCGGTGCCGCGCAGGACCAGGAGGAGCCGGACGTCGTCGACGCCGAGATCGTCGACGAGGACAACGGCAAGCGCGACGGGAACGCCTGACCGGCGGCCGGACTCTTCGAGGCAAGGAGGCGCAGCGAATGGCGCTGCCGGAGAACGGTAACGGCGAGAAGGGGGAAGGGCCGGTGATCCGCGACAAGCGGCGCATCGATCCGGAGACCGGCGAGCTGCGGACCCCGGAGGGGGAGGCGCCGGAGGCGGCCGCCGAGGAGGAGGCCGGCGCCGGCGCCCAGGAGCCGGTGATCGACGCGGAGGCCGTGGCGGCCGTCGAGGCGGACGTCCGGGTCTCCGAGCTCACCGACGACCTCAAGCGGCTGCAGGCGGAGTACGCCAACTACCGCAAGCGGGTCGATCGCGACCGGCAGGCGGTGAAGGAGCAGGCGCTGGCGCAGGTCCTCGGCGAGCTGCTGCCGATCCTCGACGACATCGGGCGGGCCCGCGAGCACGACGAGCTCAACGGCGGCTTCAAGTCGGTCGGGGAGTCGCTGGAGTCGCTGGTCACCCGGCTGGGGCTGAAGAAGTACGCGGACAAGGGCGACGAGTTCGACCCCAACGTGCACGAGGCCCTGACCCTCGTCCCCCAGCCCGGGGTCGAGGTGCCGACGGTGATCGAGGTGTTCCAGCCCGGGTACCTCATCGGCGAGCGGGTGCTCCGCCCGGCCCGGGTGGTCGTGGCGGGCCCCGCCGAGGAGGAGGCCCCCGCCCCCGCCGCGGACGGGGACGCCGCCCCCGAGGGGGAGGCCGCCGCGGAGGAGGAGGCCCCCGGGGCCGGCTCCGCCGACGGCGGGCAGCAGGAGAAGTAGGAGAAGTCCCCCGCCCCGGGCGCATGGCCGCGCCCGGGGCGGGGGACGCCGGTAGCGGGACACAGCGGACTCGGAAGCGGGAGAAGGCACGCGTCGATGAGCACCAAGGACTACCTCGAGAAGGACTACTACAAGGTCCTCGGAGTCTCGAAGTCGGCGTCCCAGGACGAGATCAAGTCCGCCTACCGCAAGCTCGCCCGCGCCAACCACCCCGACGCCAACACCGGCGACGCGCAGGCCGAGGAGCGCTTCAAGGAGATCTCCGAGGCCTACAGCGTCCTGTCGGACGAGAAGCGCCGCAAGGAGTACGACGACGCCCGCTCCCTGTTCGGCGGGTCTTACCGGCCGGGCGGGGGAACCGGTGCGGGCGGATTCGACCTCGGGGACCTGTTCGGCGGGGCCGGCGGCGGGGGGACCGGCACGCCGGGCGGCGGCGAGCGGCTGAGCGACCTGTTCGGCGGGCTGTTCGGCGGGCGGGGCCGGTCCGCGTCCTCGCGGCGCGGCGCCGATGTGGAGACCGAGACCACGCTGACCTTCAACGAGGCGGCCGAGGGCGTCACCCGGTCGTTCGCGCTGAGCAGCGACGCCGCCTGCCCGACCTGCAAGGGCAGCGGCGCCCGGGCGGGCAGCGCGCCGAAGGTCTGCCCCAAGTGCGCGGGCACCGGCCACGAGAGCAAGAACCTGGGCGGCTTCTCGCTGTCCGAGCCGTGCAGCGAGTGCAAGGGGCGCGGTCTGGTCACCGACGACCCCTGCCCGACCTGCAGCGGCAGCGGGCGCGGCAAGAGCACCCGCAGGATTCAGGCCCGCATCCCCGCCGGCGTCTCCGACGGCCAGCGGATCAAGATCGCGGGGAAGGGAGCGCCGGGTGAGAACGGGGGACCGGCCGGAGACCTCTATGTGGTGGTGCACGTGCAGAAACACCCGGTGTTCGGCAAGTCCGGGGAGAACCTGACCATCACCGTCCCGGTGACCTTCCCGGAGGCCGTGCTCGGCGCGGACATCCGGGTGCCCACGATGAACGGGGTGTCGGTCACCGTGAAGATCCCGCCGGGCACGCCCAGCGGGCGGACCCTGCGGGTGCGCGGCAAGGGCTCCCGGCGCCGCGACGGCACCCTCGGCGACCTGCTGGTCACCGTCGAGGTGCAGGTGCCGCAGAACCTCGGGAGCGAAGCCCGCGAGGCGCTGGAGAAGTACCGGGCCGCCACCTCCGACCAGGATCCGCGCCGCGGGCTGGAGGCCCGGGCCAAGGGAGCGTGAACACGATGAACTACGGCGGCGTCGGCGACGACATCCCGGTCTACGTGATCTCGGTCGCCGCCGAACTCTCCGGACTCCACCCGCAGACGCTGCGCCAGTACGACCGGCTGGGCCTGGTCCGTCCGGGCCGGACCTCCGGCCGCGGCCGGCGCTACTCGATGCGCGACATCCGGCTCCTCCGCGAGGTGCAGCGGCTCTCCCAGGAGGAGGGCATCAACCTCGCCGGGATCAAGCGGATCCTGGAGCTGCAGCAGGAGGTGGAGGAGCTCCGGGAGACCGTGTTCCACCTGCACAACGAGCTGGAGGCGGCGCGCAGCGCGGTCGCCCGGCGCGGCGGCGCGCCCCGCCCCAAGGGGGGCGAGCTGATCCCGGTGCGGCGCACCCGGGTGACCATCTTCAACCCCGCGGCGCACCCGGGCCGCCCCCAGGACGGGCAGGGCGACCAGGGCGAGTGACCGGCCCCCTCGGCGGGGCCGGCGCGGCGGCCGGGGGCGCCGGTGCGCCCCGGCCCGGACCGATTTGCACGACCGTTCGATGATTCGCGTGAAGGGGGCGGCGAACAGATGAACTACAAACTCACCACGAAGAGCCAGGAGGCCCTGTCGGCGGCGATCCGCCGGGCCACCGCCGACGGTGCTCCGCAGGTCGAGCCGGTGCACCTGCTCGCCGCCCTGCTGGAGCAGGGCGAGGGGATCATCCGGCCGCTGCTCAAGGAGGTCGGGACCGACCCGGACTCGCTCGCCGGGCGGACCGACCAGGCGCTGGCCGCGCTGCCCAAGGCCAGCGGGAGCACGGTCAGCGCGCCGCAGAGCTCCCGCCAGCTCATCGTCTCGCTGAACACCGCCGCGCAGCGCGCCCAGCAGATGGAGGACGAGTACGTCTCCACCGAGCACCTGCTGGTCGGGCTGGCCGCCGACGGCGGCGAGGCGGCCCGGCTGCTGAACGACGCAGGCGCCACCCCCGAGGCCCTGCTGGACGCCTTCGAGCGGGTCCGCGGCCCGGGGAAGGTCACCTCGCAGAACCCCGAGGAGACCTACCAGGCGCTGGAGAAGTACGGGGTCGACCTGACCGCGCAGGCCCGCTCCGGCGCGCTGGACCCGGTGATCGGCCGGGACACCGAGATCCGCCGGGTGGTGCAGGTGCTGTCCCGGCGGACCAAGAACAACCCGGTGCTGATCGGCGAGCCCGGCGTGGGCAAGACCGCCGTGGTGGAGGGGCTGGCGCAGCGGATCGTCGCCGGCGACGTGCCCGAGTCGCTGCGGGACAAGCGGCTCATCTCGCTGGACCTGTCCGCGATGGTGGCGGGCGCCAAGTACCGGGGCGAGTTCGAGGAGCGCCTCAAGGCCGTGCTCAACGAGATCAAGGAGAGCGACGGCCAGATCATCACCTTCATCGACGAGCTGCACACCATGGTCGGCGCGGGCGCCGCCGAGGGCGCGATGGACGCGGGCAACATGCTCAAGCCGATGCTGGCCCGCGGCGAGCTGCGCATGGTCGGCGCGACCACGCTGGACGAGTACCGGGAGCGGATCGAGAAGGACCCGGCCCTGGAGCGCCGGTTCCAGCAGGTGCTGGTGGGCGAGCCGTCCGCGGCCGACACCATCGCGATCCTGCGCGGGCTCAAGGGCCGCTACGAGGCGCACCACAAGGTGCAGATCGCCGACTCGGCGCTGGTCGCCGCGGCCACCCTGTCGGACCGCTACATCACCGCGCGGTTCCTCCCGGACAAGGCCATCGACCTGATCGACGAGGCCGCCTCCCGGCTGCGGATGGAGATCGACTCCCGCCCGGTGGAGATCGACGAGCTGCAGCGGACCGTGGACCGGCTCAAGATGGAGGAGATGGCGCTGGACAAGGAGTCCGACGCCGCCTCCCGTCAGCGGCTGGAGCGGCTCCGCGCCGACCTGGCCGACCGCCAGGAGGAGCTGAACGCGCTCAACGCGCGCTGGGAGCAGGAGAAGGCCGGGCTGAACCGGGTCGGCGAGCTCAAGACCCGCCTGGACGGCCTGCGCACCCAGGCCGAGCGGGCGCAGCGCGAGGGCGACTTCACCGAGGCGTCCCGGCTGATGTACGGCGAGATCCCCGAGGTGGAGAAGCAGCTGGAGGAGGCGGCCTCGGCCGAGGCCGAGGCGGAGGCCGGCCCGGACGCGATGGTCAAGGACGAGGTCGGCGCGGACGACGTGGCCGACGTGGTCTCCTCGTGGACCGGCATCCCGGTCGGCCGGCTGATGGAGGGCGAGACCTCCAAGCTGCTCCGGATGGAGGACGAGCTGGGCCGGCGGCTGATCGGGCAGCGGGCCGCGGTCGCCGCGGTCTCCGACGCGGTCCGCCGGGCCCGCGCGGGCATCTCCGACCCGGACCGGCCCACCGGCTCGTTCCTGTTCCTCGGCCCGACCGGTGTCGGCAAGACCGAGCTGGCCAAGGCGCTGGCGGAGTTCCTCTTCGACGACGAGCGGGCGATCGTCCGGATCGACATGAGCGAGTACTCGGAGAAGCACTCGGTCTCCCGGCTGGTCGGCGCGCCCCCCGGGTACGTCGGCTACGAGGAGGGCGGCCAGCTCACCGAGGCCGTGCGGCGCCGCCCCTACACGGTGGTGCTGCTGGACGAGGTGGAGAAGGCGCACCTGGAGGTCTTCGACACGCTGCTGCAGGTGCTGGACGACGGCCGGCTCACCGACGGCCAGGGCCGGGTGGTGGACTTCCGCAACACCCTGCTGATCCTCACCTCGAACCTGGGCTCGCAGTTCCTGGTCGACCCGCAGCTGGAGAACGGCGCCAAGCGGGAGAAGGTCATGCAGGTGGTGCAGAACACCTTCAAGCCGGAGTTCCTCAACCGGCTGGACGACGTGATCATGTTCGAGGCGCTGTCCACCGAGGACCTGACCCGCATCGTCGACCTGCAGGTGGACAAGTTGAGCAGGCGGCTGGCGGACCGCCGGCTCGACCTGGACGTCACCGCCGCGGCCCGCGAGTGGCTGGCGCTCACCGGCTACGACCCGGCCTACGGCGCCCGCCCGCTGCGCCGCCTGGTGCAGGCCGCCATCGGCGACCCGCTCGCCAAGGAGCTGCTCTCCGGCGAGCTGGCCGAGGGCGACACCGTCCGGGTGGACCTGGACGAGACCGCCGACCGGCTCACCGTCTCCCGCGCCGAGCAGCCCGCGGGGGTCTGACCCCGGCCGGCACCGGGCAGAGCCGAACCGGGCCGCCTTCCCGACGGGGAGGCGGCCCGGTTCAGTCGTAGATCCCCGAGCGGTGACCGACTTTCATCACCCAGATGATCAGCCGTCCTGCTTCAACGGTGTAGATGACCCGGTAGTCCCCCACTCTGAGCCTGCGCAGATCCGGATCGCCGACCAGTGCGGTGGTGTTGAAACCGAACGGATCACTCTCCAACTCACCCAGTTTGCGCAGGATCTTCATCGCAGTGGCCCGGGGAAGCTTGCGCAGCTCCGCGCGGGCTTCAGGGCGGAAGACCGTCTTGTACCCCGTCATTCCGGCCGCGCCAGCGTTTCCGCCATGACCTCTTCAAGCGGGATTCCCGGCTCGGGGTTGGCCATCCGCTCCCGGACCATGCGGATGATGGCCTGCTCCTCGTACTCCTGGAAGCGGCGGAGCATATCGATCGGAACGACGGCGGCCACCTCTCTCCCGCGCCTGGTGATCACCGTCGGCTCGTCTTCCCTGTCCGCTCGGTCGACGACATCGGCCAAGTGGTCACGGACCTGCCGGATGGACTCGACGGGAATCTCGCTCATGGAACCGATGGTACACATGGACCACTTGGTTCCACGGCCTTTCGCTCCAGAGAGCGCACCATCCGGAAGTACGCCGGGGATCCCCTCAGGCGGCCAGCAGCAGGGCGCGGGGGCCGCCGAAGCGGGCGGCGCCGGCGGACGGGCGGGACGGGATCGCCTCGGCCGAGGCCAGGTCCAGGTGGAGGCCGCCGATCAGGTCGATCAGCCGGAGCCCGAGGGCGCGCCGGATCGCCGCGAGGACCTCGGAGGACGGCTCCTTGCGGCCGCGCTCGACCTCGGAGAGGTAGGGCAGCGACACCTGGGCGGCGTCGGCGACCTCGCGCAGCGTCCGCCCCTGCTCCAGGCGGACCCGGCGGAGCAGCGCGCCGACCGCCTCGCGCATCAGCGGCTCGTCGTCCTGCTCCTCGGACGGCGGCGCGGGCCGGGGAGCCCCGCCGGGCAGGGAGAAGCCGACCGGGAAGCCGCCGGGGCGCTGCTCCGCGCCGTCCTCGGCGGCCTCGTCGAGAACGGGGCGCAGGACGCGCTCGGTCATGGGTGCCTCCGCTGTGCTCGGCGCGGTGCTCGGGTCCGTCGTCCCCCCGACGATAGTTCCGGGCCCCCTCCCCCGCCATGGGGTGCCGCCCCGTTCTGCGCACGGCAGAACGCCCGGGACCGCGCGCACCGCCCCGCCCGCGGGGAGGGGGCCCGCGGGCGGGGCGGTGCGGGACTCGGGTCAGGCGGCGCGGGCCGCCGGGGAGCGGGCCTCGATGATCCCGTCGATCAGGCCGTACTCCTCGGCCTGGGCGGCGGTGAAGATCTTGTCCCGGTCGGTGTCCTCGCGCAGCCGCTCGGTGCTCTGGCCGGTGTGCCGGGCGAGGATGTCCTCGATCTGGGACCGGACCCGGAGGATCTCCGCGGCCTGGATCTCCAGGTCGGCGGCCTCGCCCTGGCCCTCGGTGGAGGGCTGGTGGAGCAGGACCCGGGCGTGCGGGAGCGCGGCGCGCTTGCCCGGCGCGCCCGCCGCGAGCAGCACCGCGGCGGCCGAGGCCGCCTGCCCCATGCACACCGTGGCCACGTCGGAGCGGACGTACTGCATGGTGTCGTAGATGGCGGTCAGCGCGGTGTTCGAGCCGCCCGGCGAGTTGATGTAGAGCTGGACGTCCCGCTCCGGGTTCTCGTGGTCCAGGTGGAGCAGCTGGGCCATCACCACGTTGGCCACCCCGTCGTCGATCGGGGTGCCGATGAAGATGATCCGCTCCGCGAGCAGCCGGGAGAACACGTCGTAGGCGCGCTCCCCGTCCGGCCGCCGCTCCACCACGGTGGGCACGGTGTAGGTGCTCATTCGCCCGCTCCCTTCGCGTCCGCCGCCTGCCGCACCGCCATGCCGACGCCGCCCGGGGCGCCGAAGCCGAACCGGCGCGCGGTGTCCCCGCCGATGTCGGCGACGCTCTCCACCACCTTGTCGATGAAGCCGTACTCCTCGGCCTGCTCCGGGGTGAACCAGCGGTCCCGCCGCTGGTCCTCGGCGACCCGCTCCAGGCTCTGGCCGGTGTGCTCGGCGATCAGCCGCTGCATGGTCTTCTTGGTGTAGGCCAGGTTCTCCGCCTGGATGGCGATGTCGGCCGCGGTCCCGGCCAGCCCGCCGGAGGGCTGGTGCATCATGATCCGCGCGTGCGGCAGGCTGTACCGCTTGCCCGCCGCGCCCACGCAGAGCAGGAACTGGCCCATGCTGTAGGCCGACCCCATGACCAGGGTGGCCACGTCGTTGGGGATGAACCGCATGGTGTCGTAGATGGCCATCCCGGCGGTGACCGACCCGCCCGGGCTGTTGATCAGCAGGATGATGTCCCGCTTGGGGTCCTCCTCCGCGAGCAGCATCAGCTGCCCGCTCACCCGGTTGGCGACCGCGTCGTCCACGGCCGCGCCGAGCAGCACGATCCGGCCGTGCAGCAGCCGCGTCGCGATCTGGTCGTCGATGCCGCCGACCGGGCCGGCCTCCGCGGTCGCCCGCAGTGTGTCCGCAAGCATGTGCTCCTCCTCGCCCCGGCCCTGCGGCGGGCACCCGCCCACCGCGTCCGGTCCTCCCACCCTGCGGCGGCCGCGCCCCCCGATGCCACGGTTTCTGCCGGGGGGAGATCTGCTCCCGGCAGACCACCGCGCCGACCTGCGGTCCCCTCTTCATGGCGGCCCCGTTCCGGGGTACGGTCGCGGTGCGGAGCGCCGCCGCGGGAGGCGCGTGCGGACCGCTCCGGCGGCCTCCGGCCGGCCGCGCCCGCACCGGCCGGGCCCGGTGTGTGAGGCCGGTCATACGACGCCTGACGTACGCCGAAGACGCCCGAAGGGGGACGACAGCGGACGTCTCGCCCCGGGAGGGTCGGGGGCATGGAGATCGGGATCTGGATCGGGATCGTGCTGGGCGTGCTCTCCACGGCCTGCTACAGCGCCGCGGCCGTGGCGCAGCGGCGGCTGGCCGTCGCGCTGCCCGAGCCGCTGACCGGCGGGCGGCCGCTGTCGCGGCTGCTGCGGCACCCGCTGTGGTGGACCTCGGCCGTGCTCAACGCGGGGCGGGCCGGGCTGCAGGTGGCGGCGCTGGCCTTCGCGCCGCTGACCGTGGTGCAGCCGCTCGGCGTCCTGGTCCTGGTGTTCGGTCTGCCGTGGTCGGCGCGGCTCGGCGGGCGGCGGGTCACGCCCCGGGAGTGGCGCGGCGCGGTGCTCACCGTGCTGGCGCTGGCGCTGCTGCTGTGGGCGGCGGTGACCGGGGGCCGGAGCCGGCCGATGGACGCCTGGACCTCGGCGGCCGTGGTGGTCGGGGCCCTGGTGCTGATCAGCGGCCTCGCCTGGGCCGCGGGGCGGGCGTCCTCCCTCCGAATGCGCAGCTGCCTGCTCGGGGCCGGCGCGGGGACCGCATTCGGGGTGGCCTCGGCGACCACCAAGACCGCCATCGCGGTGGCGGCCGCCGACGGCGCCGCGTTCCTGCTGCACCCCGCCGCGTGCGGCACCGCGGCGATCGCGGTCCTCGGCCTGCTCCTGGCGCAGGCCGCCTACCAGGGCATGGAGCTGGGCGCCCCGCTCGGCGTCACCGCCGTCGCCAACCCGGTCGCCGCCTCCGCGGTCGGCGTCGCCTTCATGGGCGAGTCCTACACCGCCGGGTGGACCGGCGCCGGGATCGCGGTGCTGTGCGGGATGCTCGCCGCCTACGGCATCGCGCTGATGTCGGTGCCGGACGGCCGCCTCCCCGCCCGGGGCGGCGGCCGGGAGGGTCCCCGGGGGCGCCGCCCGGCCCGGCCCGGCCGGCCGTCCCGCGGCCGGTTCCGGTCAGCGGACGGGGCGGCTTCGGCCCGGCAGGAGGGCCTCCTATAAGGTCGTCGGGCATCCGCACCGCCCGCACCGGGCGGTGCGCCGGAAGCCGGAGGGAGCGGCGGGGCGGAGCATGGGCGAGTTCCTCGACGCGGCACTGGGGTTCCCCACGGCCCTGTTCTCCTTCGCCATGGCGGCCGTACTGGTCTACTGGGTGCTGGCGCTGCTCGGCGCGCTCGACGTCGGCCTGCTCGACTCCGACGCCGGGGACGGCGACGGGCCCGGCCCGGCCGCGCTGCTCGGCGCCGTCGGGCTCCGCGGAGTGCCGGCCACCGTCTCCCTGTCCCTGCTCATCGCGCTGGCCTGGTTCTTCAGCCTGGTTGGGAACGTCGTGATCGATTCCCTCGCGGGGTCGCTGTCCACCCCGGTCCTCATCGTCCTCGGCATCCTCGCCCTGATCATCGCCGCCACCCTGGCCTGGGGCGTGACCAGCGGCATCGTCATGGGGGTGCGCAGATTCCTCCCCGGCGTGCGGGCGGCGCGCACCTCCGGCGAGCTGGTCGGGCGCACCTGCACCGTGCGCACCCTGCGGGTGGACCGCGAGTTCGGGCAGGCCGAGGTGGTCTCCGGGGACGGCTCGACCATGCTCATCCAGGTGCGCACGATCGACGACGAGCCGCTCGCCTCCGGCGACACCGCGCTGATCTTCGACCACGACGCCAAGGCCGGCTTCTTCCGCGTCTCCCGGTTCGATCCGGCCCTGGACCCCGGGGAATCCTGAGCCCCCTGGTTCCCCCGAGGCCGCTTGCGGCCAGGCGGGACGCGGAACCGGGGGGTGCCCGGCCGCGTCGCACCCGGTGGGTCGGAACCGAGCAGAGCGGCCCCGGGGCCCGCCCCGCCGCTCGCTCCCGCACCGGATCCGCGGCCCGCCGCACTCATCCCCTCGGCAGGTAGGGAGACCAGCCCCGTATGGAAGCCATCGGCATCGCCGGCGGTGTGCTCATCGCCGCCCTCGTCCTCATCGCGATCGTGCTCCCGATCATCCTCATCCGCCTGTTCCGCAAGGTGAAGCAGGGTGAGGCGCTCATCATCTCCAAGGTCCGCGATGTCGACGTGACGCTGACCGGCGCGGTCGTCCTCCCGGTGCTGCACAAGGCCGAGCTGATGGACATCTCGCAGAAGTCCATCCTGCTGGAGCGCTCCGGAAGGAACGCTCTGACCTGCAAGGACAACATCCTCGCCGACATCCGGATCAAGTTCTTCATCCGCGTCAACCCGGAGAAGACCGACATCCTGCGGGTCGCCAAGAACATCGGCGTGGAGAACGCCAGCAGCCAGGAGAAGCTGCAGGACCTCTTCGACGCCAAGTTCGAGGAGGCGCTGAAGACCGTCGGCAAGTACTTCGACTTCGAGGACCTCTACACCCAGCGCAAGGAGTTCCGCGACCGGATCGTCGAGGTCATCGGCAACGACCTGTACGGCTACGTCCTGGAGGACGCGGCCATCGCCGACCTCAAGCAGACCCCGCTGGACCAGCACGACCCGAACAACATCCTCGACGCCGAGGGCATCACCAAGATCACCGAGCGCACCGCCCTCCAGCACCGGCGCACCAACGAGCTGGAGAACGAGCGCGACAAGGAGATCAAGCGGAGCGACACCGAGACCGCCGAGACCCTGGCCGAGCTGGAGCGCCAGGAGGCCGAGGCGAAGGCCCGCGCCAAGCGCGAGATCGAGACGATCCAGGCCCGCGAGGAGGCCGAGACCCAGCGGGTCCAGGCCGAGGAGACGCTCAAGGCGCGCGCCGCCCAGCTCCGCACCGAGGAGCAGCTCGGCGTGCAGCGGGAGAACCAGCAGCGCGAGATCGCCGTCGCGGAGAAGAACCGCGAGCGCGTCATCGCGGTGGAGTCGGAGCGGATCGAGAAGGACCGGCTGCTGGAGGTCGTCGCCCGCGACCGCGAGGTGCAGCTCTCCACGATCGCCAAGGACAAGGAGGTCGAGGCGGAGAAGCGCGAGGTCGCCGACGTCATCCGGGAGCGGGTCGCGGTGGACAGGACCGTGGCCGAGCAGGAGGAGGCGATCAAGCGGCTGCGCGCGGTCGAGGAGGCCGAGCGGGAGCGCCAGGCCATCGTCATCAAGGCCGAGGCCGAGGCGCAGGAGAACCTGGTCAAGGACATCAAGGCCGCCGAGGCCGCGGAGGAGGCGGCCAAGCACCGCGCCGCCGAGGAGCTCACCCTGGCCGAGGCCCGGCAGCAGGCCGCCGACCTGGACGCCCGTTCCCAGATCCGGCTGGCCGAGGGCAAGCAGGCCGAGGCCGCCGCGGAGGGCCTGGCCGCCGTCCAGGTGCGCGAGTCCGACGCCGCCGCGGTGGAGAAGGTCGGCCGCGCGGAGAACACCGTCGCCCGGGAGAAGGCCGCGATCGAGGCCGAGGCCATCGCCGCGAAGCTCAAGGCCGAGGCGGAGGGCCTGAACGACAAGGCCGGCGCGATGGCCGCGCTGGACCAGGTCAGCCGGGAGCACGAGGAGTACCGGCTGCGCCTGGAGGCGGAGAAGGAGGTCCGCCTGGCCGGCATCGACGTGCACCGGCAGGTCGCCGAGGCGCAGGCCACGGTGCTCGCCACCGGCCTGGAGAACGCCGACATCAACATCGTCGGCGGCGACGGCATGTTCTTCGACCGGATGGTCAACTCGATCGGGCTGGGCAAGGCGGTGGACGGCTTCGTCGGCAACTCCGAGGTCGCGCAGAACCTGGCCGGCCCGTGGCTGAACGGCGAGTCCGACTTCACCGCCGACCTGTCCCGGCTGCTCGGCTCGGTGGACACCGCCGACCTGAAGAACCTCACCGTCTCCGCGCTGCTGGTCAAGCTGATCCGGGGCGGCTCGCCGGAGTCGGACAAGCTGCAGCGGCTCCTGGACACCGCCCGCGAGCTGGGCGTCGCCGACCACAGCGTGGCCGCGCTGGCCGCCCTCGACGGCGCGAAGCGGTGATCGGCGCGTGACCGACGTGCAGACCGACGGGCCCTCCGCCGCGGCGGAGGGCCCCGCCCCCGGTTCCGGCCCGGCCTCCGAGCTCGACGCCGGGACCTACGAGGTCCTCCGCGGCCGCCTCGCCGAGCAGGCGGCCGAGCTGTCCCGGCGCGCCGAGCGGCTGAACGAGCGGCGGCTGGAGGTGTTCGGCTCCAGCAAGCTGCGGCTGCTGGGCACCGAGCGCATCCGCACCGAGCACAACTGCGTGCCGCGGGACATCGTGGCCGTGGGCGGGCTGATGCTGTTCGGCTACAACGTGTTCATCGGCCTCAAACCGGAGACCACCGTCGGCGACGTGTTCGCGCTGCACGCCTTCGAGCGGGAGCACGGCGGCGACGGGTTCCGGTTCGCCGAGGCCGGCCACGGCGAACTCCCCGGCCTGCTCGACGAGGACCGGTTCCGCCGCGACTTCGGCGAGCTGTACCGCTACTACAAGGACACCCGGCTGATGCAGCTGCGCCGGGTCGAGGGGCGGCTGCTGGCGGTCTTCCAGACCGGGCCGCGCACCGACGACACCCGGGTGCTGCGCTGGTCGGTCACGCCCCGCGGCGAGGTCTCCTACCGGGACAACCGGGGCGACAGGGACCACGTCTTCCCGTCCCCGTACGACTTCGACTGGACCGAGACCACCCGGGAGGACCACGTCCTCGGCCGCCACCCGCACATCTCCGTCCGGGGGAAGGTGTTCGTGGAGACGGTCGGCGGCGACCTGACCGTCAAGGTGGAGAACAACACCGAGGTCGGCGAGGGCGTCTACAGCGAGCCGGTGGCCGAGCCGCTGCAGAGCCTGGCCGACGCCGAGGTGCACTACGCCGAGGTGGGGCCGCTGGTCCTGCTCCGGGTCCGGCCCTACAACGAGGACGACCACCGGTACCTGGTGTTCAACACCCGCACCAAGGAGGTGGTCCGGCTCGACGGGATCGGCCGGGCCTGCCGGCGGCTCCCCGAGGACCAGGGCATCATCTTCCCCGGCGGCTGCTACCTGGCCACCGGCGCGGTGAAGACCTTCGACACCGACATCGCCGACCTGGAGTTCGAGCGGACCATCCGCTCGCCCAACGGCGAGGACGTGCTCTACGCCTTCCACGGGCGCGCGGAGGGGCGCAGCCTGCTGCTGCCCTACAACGTGATCCGCAAGGAGGTCGCCAACCCGATCGACTGCCACGGGTACTCGCTGTTCGACGACGGCACCCTGGTGGTGTTCCGCAGCTCCGGCGACGAGCCGACCCGGGTGCACCCGCTGCAGGTGTGGGCCACCCCGTTCGTCTCCGACGTGCACGCCGCGGCGCAGCCCGCGGGCACCGGCCCGCTGGAGCGGATCGGCAACGCCGACCTGGTCCGCGGCATCTCCGACTGCCTGTCGGTCACCCGGATGGTGGACGAGATGTCGCCGTCCACCGCGGTGTTCGAGGCGCTCATCGCCGCCTGCCGGCGGCTCGGCGACCACTACCACTGGCTCGGCGAGGAGGAGCTGGGCGCCCTGGCCGGCCCGGTCCAGGAGGTGCGCGCCACCGCCGGGCAGGTACTGGAGGAGTTCGAGAAGGTCCAGGCGCTGACCGCGCAGGCGGCCGAGGCGATGGGCGCCGCCGAGGCGGAGGCGGCCGCGCTGGTCCGCCGGGCCCGCGCGGAGGACGGCGGCTCCGCCGACGCCTGGGTCGGCCTCCTGGCCGAGCTGCGCCGGGCGCAGGGCCGGGCGGTGGCCCTCGGCGAGATGCGGCACGTCGACGCCGACCGGGTGGACGGCCTGCAGCGGCTGCTCGACGAGGAGCTGGACGCCACCGGCCGGCGCGCGGTGGAGTTCCTCCGCGGCGAGGAGGCGTTCGCCGCCTACCACGTCGAGGTGGAGCGGCTGGCCGCCGAGGCGGAGGCGATCTCCTCGGTCGCCGGGGCCGCCCCGGTGGCCGACCGGCTGGCCGAGCAGACCGAGGGCCTGGAGGTGGTCACCGAGGTCGTCGGCGCCCTGGACATCGGCGACGCGCAGGTGCGCACCGCGGTGCTGGAGCGGATCGGCGAGGTGGCCGGGGCGGTCAACCGGGCCCGCGCCGCCCTGCAGGCGCGCCGCCGGGAGCTGATGGACTCCGAGGGGCGCGCCGAGTTCGCCGCCGAGTTCGCGCTGCTCGGCCAGGCGGTGACCGCGGCGCTGGCCGCCGCCGGCACCCCGGACGCCTGCGACGAGCAGCTCGGCCGGCTGATGCTGCGGCTGGAGAACCTGGAGTCGCGGTTCGCCGAGTTCGACGACTTCCTCACCGACCTGTCCGCCAAGCGGGAGGACGTCTACGAGGCGCTGTCCGCGCGCAAGCAGGCGCTGCTGGACGAGCGGGCGCGCCGGGCCGACCGGCTGGCCGCCTCGGCCGAGCGGATCCTGTCCGGGGTGCGCCGCCGCGCCGCGGCCCTGGAGACGGTCGACGACGTCAACACCTACTTCGCCTCCGACCCGATGGTGGCCAAGCTCCGCTCGACCGCCGAGGAGCTGCGCGGCCTGGGCGACACGGTGCGCGCCGAGGAGCTGGACGGCCGGGTCAAGGCGGCCCGGCAGGAGGCCGGGCGGGCGCTGCTCGACCGGATCGACCTCTACGACGACGGCGGGGAGACGCTGCGGCTGGGCCGGCACCGGTTCGCGGTCAACACCCAGCCGATCGACCTGACCATGGTGCCGCACCGGGGCGAGATGGCCGTGACGGTGACCGGCACCGACTTCCGGCAGCCGGTGCGCGACCCGGAGTTCCAGGCCACCCGGGAGTTCTGGGAGCAGTTGCTGCCCTCGGAGTCGCCGGAGGTGTACCGGTCGGAGTACCTGGCCGCGGCGGTCCTGGCGGACGCCGAGGCGGGCGCGGACGGCCCGTCGGTGGCGGAGCTGTCCGAGGCCGCGCTGGGCGACGGCGGGGCGCTGGCGCCCCTGGTGCGCGCCGCCGCCGAGGCCCGCTACGACGAGGGGTACGAGCGCGGCGTGCACGACCACGACGCCGCGCTGATCCTCCGCGAGGTGCTGCGGCTGCGGGCCGCCGCCGGGCTGCTCCGGCACCCGGCGCGGGCGCGCGCCGCGGCCCGGCTGTTCTGGGCGTTCGGCGCCGCGCCGGAGGCCCGGGAGCCGTGGCGGACCCGGGCGGTCTCGCTGGCCCGGGCCCGGGACGCGTTCGGGCTGCGCGGCTCGCCGGCGGTCGGCGCCCTCCGCGCCGAGCTGGCCGGCGCGATCGGCGCGTTCCTCGGCGGGGCGGGGCTGCCGGACGCGCCCGCGGCGGCGGCCGGCGGCTACCTGTTCGAGGAGCTCTCCCAGGCCCCGGCGGGCTTCGGCACCAGCGCGGAGGCCCGCGCGCTGCTGGAGGGGTTCCGGGCGGCGCTGGGCGGCCCGTCGTCCGCGGCGCACAAGGAGTTCGCCGCCGACCTGGCCGCGCTGGGCGGTCTGGCCGAGCGGCACCAGCTCGCCTCGGCCTGGCTGGGCGGCTACGCGGCGACGCTGGACGGCGCCGCGCCCCCCGCCGACGTGCTGGAGGAGGCGGTCGCGGTGGAGCTGTGCGGGGCCGAGGTGCAGCAGTACGACTCCTCCACCGAGCTGTCCGCGACCGTGCAGGGGCTGCTCGGCACGCACCCGCGGATCGCGGAGCGCCGGCTGGAGCTGCGGCTGGACGAGTTCCTGGAGCGCACCCGGCGGTTCCGCGAGGAGCGCGCCCCGGCGTTCCGGGAGTACCTGCGCCGCCGCAACGGACTGGTCGAGGCGGAGCGGTCCCGGCTGCGGCTGGAGGAGTACACGCCCAAGGTGATGAGCGGCTTCGTCCGCAACAGGCTGCTGGACGACTCCTACCTGCCGCTGATCGGCGACAACCTGGCCAAGCAGCTGGGCTCGGCCGGGGACGGCAAGCGGACCGACAACAACGGCCTGCTGCTGCTCATCTCCCCGCCCGGCTACGGCAAGACCACCCTGATGGAGTACGTGGCGAGCCGGCTCGGCCTGGTGTTCGTGAAGGTCAACGGCCCCGCGCTGGGGCACGCGGTGACCTCGCTGGACCCGGCGGACGCGCCGGACGCCACCGCCCGCCAGGAGGTGGAGAAGATCGGGTTCGCCCTGGAGATGGGGAGCAACGTGCTCCTCTACCTGGACGACGTCCAGCACACCAACCCGGAGCTGCTGCAGAAGTTCATCTCGCTCTGCGACGGCCAGCGCCGGATGGAGGGCGTCTGGGAGGGCCGCACCCGCACCTACGACCTGCGCGGCAAGCGGTTCGCGGTGTGCATGGCGGGCAACCCCTACACCGAGCAGGGGCAGCGGTTCCGGATCCCGGACATGCTGGCCAACCGGGCCGACGTGTACAACCTCGGCGACGTGCTCTCCGGCAAGGAGGACGTGTTCGCGCTCAGCTACATCGAGAACGCGCTGACCGCCAACCCGGTGCTGGCGCCGCTGTCCGGCCGGGACCGCGGCGACATCGAGCTGCTGGTGCGGATGGCCGGCGGGGACGACTCGGTCCGCCCGGACCGGCTCTCCCACCCGTACTCGCAGGTGGAGCTGGAGCAGATCCTGGCGGTGCTGGGCAAGCTGCTCCGGGTGCAGCAGGTGGTGCTCGCCGTCAACCGGGCCTACATCGCCTCCGCGGCGCGCTCCGACGACGCCCGCACCGAGCCGCCGTTCCGGCTGCAGGGCTCCTACCGGAACATGAACCGGCTGGCGGAGAAGGTGGTGCCGGTGATGAACGACGCCGAGCTGGAGGCGGTGATCGACGACCACTACCTCGGCGAGGCGCAGACCCTCACCTCCGGCGCCGAGGCCAACCTGCTCAAACTGGGCGAGCTGCGCGGCACCCTCACCCCGGAGCAGGCGGAGCGGTGGGCCGAGGTGAAGGCCGGCCACCTGCGCGCCAAGGCGCTGGGCGGCGATGACGACCCGCTCTCCCGCGCGGTCGGCGCGGTCGGCCTCCTCGCCGACCGGGTCGGCGACGTCCACTCCGCCATCGAACGCGCCGCGGACCGCTTCCCGGGCCCGGAGCGGGGCTGAGCGGACGGATCTCCGGCGGGGCCGCTCCGGCGGCCCCGTCTTTCCCGTCCGCGGCAGGGCACCGCAGGCTACGCTGAAGGCATGACCGCGCAGCCGGAATGCACAGCCCCCGGGATGGGACCGGGCGGGCTTCCGGGATGGATGCATCCGCCCCGCGACGAGGGGTGGATCGCCGAAGACCTGGACAAGCTGCCCGAAGCTCCCAGGCACACCGAACTCATCGACGGAGCCCTCGTCTTCATGATGTCGCCGCAGCGGTCCTGGCACGGCCAGACCGTCACCTCGATGACCGTCATGCTCAAGCGGCAGGCGCCGGAGGGCACGACCGTGGAGCGCGAGATGACCGTCAAGCTCGACCGGTACAACCGCCCCGAGCCGGACGTGCTGTTCGCCCCGATCCCGTTCGAGTCGAAGCGCACCTGCTTCGCCGCCTCGGACGTCGCGCTCGCCGTCGAGGTCGTCTCCCCCGAATCGGCGCACCGGGACCGCAAGGTGAAGCCGGGCAAGTACGCGGGCGCGGGGATCGCGCACTTCTGGCGGGTGGAGAACGAGGACGACGTCCCGGTGGTGCACACCTATGAACGGGACGCCACCACGGGCCTCTACGCGCCTACGGGCGTCTTCCGGAAGCGCCTCGAGGTCTCCCTGCCGTTCCCGATCAGCGCCGACCTCGAGCGCCTTCTGCCCACGATGGGGCTGGGGTAGCGGCCCCGTGTCCTGGTACACCCCGGTCCCAGTGGCCGCCGACCTCTCCGCGGAGCTGGCCACCGGGTGGACCGCGCGCGCCGGCGGGGCGCACACGCTGGTGCCGGACGGCTGCGTGGACGTGCTCTGGCTGAGCACCGGCCGGATCGTGGTGTGCGGGCCGGAGACCTCCGGGTGGTCGTTCGAGCTGCCCGCCGGGACCGAGGCGGTGGGGGTGCGGTTCCGCCCCGGGCTGGCCGCCGCCGCGCTGGGGCTGGACACCCCCGGGTCGCTGAACCGGCGGATCGAGCTGGCCGACGTGCTCGGCGCCCGCACCCAGCGGATCCTGCTGGAGCGGATGGACGCGGCCTGCACCGCGGAGCACCGGCTGCACCTGCTCCAGGACGGGGTGCGCGAGCGGCTGCGCACCGTACCGCCGCCGCCCGCGGTGCACGGGTCGGCGCGGACCGCCGCGCTGGTCTCCGGGATGCTCGGCGACGACCCGTCGTCGCCGGTGGCCGAGCTGGCCCGCGCCGCCGGGCTCAGCGAGCGCCAGCTGCACCGGCGCTGCACCTCCGCGTTCGGCTACGGCCCGGCGGTGCTCCGCCGCATCCTCCGCCTGCAGCGCTTCCTCCGCCTGGCCCGGCACCCCGCCGCCACCACCGACCTGTCGGTCCTGGCCTCGATGGCCGGCTACGCCGACCAGCCGCACCTGAACCGGGACTGCAGGGCCCTGGCCGGCGTCCCGCCCCGCGCCCTGCTCGGCCTGGAGCTGAGCCACGCCACCGGCTGACCGCCCCGCTCCCCGCCCGGATCGCGGACGGAAAACGTCCGCGTCCCGGGGGATGATCCGGGCATGGAGAACGGCAGCGGGAATCGGATCGACCGCCGGACGCTCAACCGGACGGCGCTGGAGCGGCAGTGGCTGCTGCGGCGCGAACCGCGCTCGGCCCTGGACGCGGTGCGCCGCCTGGTCGCCGTGCAGGCCCAGGAGCCCAACCCGCCCTACGTCGGGCTGTGGACCAGGCTGGCCGCCTTCGAGAAGGACGACCTGGCCCGGCTGCTGCACGGCCGGGCGGTGGTGCGCTCGTCGATCCTGCGCGGCACCCAGCACATGGCCGCCGCGGAGGACTTCCGCTGGATCCGCCCGCTGGTCCAGCCGGTCCTGGAGCGGATCTGGAGGGGCGCGTTCGGCAAGCGCAGCCCGGGCCTCGACCCGGAGGAGGCGGCCAAGATCGCCGCGGAGCTGCTCGCGGGCCGCACCCTGTCCCGCCCCGAACTGGCCCGGCTGCTCGCCGAGCGGTGGCCGGACTGCGACCGCACCGCCCTGGGCCAGCTGGCGCAGCTGATGCTGCCGCTGGTCCACGTACCGCCGAGCGGGCTGTGGGGCCGGAGCGGCCGCACCCCGTTCACCCTGGCCGAGGAGTGGACGGGCGCCCCGATGGAGCCCGGACGCCCGGTGGCCGACCTGATCCGCCGCTACCTGGCGGCGTTCGGCCCGGCCTCGGTCCGCGATTTCCACGCCTGGTCGGGGCTGAGCCGGACGCAGCAGGTGTTCGAGGGCCTCCGCCCGGAGCTGCGCACCTTCACCGACGACGCCGGCCGCGAGCTGTTCGACCTGCCGGACCTCCCGGTGGTCCCCGCGGACGCCGAGGCGCCGGTCCGCCTCCTGCCCGCACTCGACAACCTGCTGGTCGCCTACCACGACCGCACCCGGGTCATGCGGGACGACGTCCGCCGCCGCGTCTGCATCGGCGCCGTCGTCGCCCCGACCGTCCTGGTCGACGGCGAGGTCCGCGCCATGTGGCGGGTGGCCGAGCAGGGCGGCTCGGCCGTCCTCACCATCGAGGAGTTCACCCCCGCCCAGGGCGAGACCCGCGGAGCCGTCATGGAGGAAGGAGCCCGCCTGCTGGGCTTCTGGGCCCCGGAGGCGGAGGACTACGACATCCGCTTCACCCGGGCGGAGTAGCGGGGCGGCCCCGCGCGCGCGCGGGGAGCACTCCCGGACCTCGTCAGGCTCGCCGAGAACCCCCGGACCATCCCCGCCTGCGCGGGGCGCGGGGCTTGTCGGCCTGGAGGTCTTCCGGGCGAGTGGGCCTTTTCCATTCACTTCGCATTCAGGCGCCGGTGAGCGCGCACTCCGATCCGCCCGCCCGATGGCGGCGCCCGCAGCCGAGCCCCGGTCCGCAGCAGGAACGCCTCGCCCCGCGCCGCAGGGCGCCGGTCAGCCGTCCGTCCGCCCGAGTCGCGCCTCCAGGCCGTCGAGGACCCGCTGCAGGCCGTACTCGAAGGAGGCGTCGCGGACCTGCGCCGGGTCCTCCCCCTCGTCGGCGAGGTAGCGGGCGTGCAGCCGCCGGTAGGGGCGGGCCGCCTCCTCGGCGGCGGGGCGCAGGCGGCGGAGCCACTCGTCCTCGCCGATCCCGCTGCGGGCGACCGTGGTCTTCCACGCGGCCTCGCTGCTCGCCGAGCCCAGCACGAAGGCCATCAGGGTGTTGAGCGCGCCGTCGGCGTCGACCGGGTCGAAGCCCCCGGCCTCGAACAGGGCGAGCATCCCCTCGTGCAGCCGCATCACGTTCGGCCCCAGGTAGGCCATTCCGATCTGGCCGATCAGCGGCGCGATCCAGGGGTGCCGCAGCACCACCGAGCGCGCGCTCCGGGCGCACACGGCCGCGGCCCCGCGCCACTCCTCCGGGGTGTCGGCCGGCGGCGCCTCGATCTCGCCGTAGACCTCGTCCACCACCAGTTCGAGCAGCTCGTCGCGGTTGGCCACATGCCGGTAGAGCGAAGTGGCCCCGGCGTTCAGCCTGCCGCCCAGGCGGCGCATGCTCAGCGCGTCGAGCCCCTCCCCGTCCAGCAGCCGGACCGCCTCGGCCACGATCTGCTCCCTGCTCAGCGCGGGCTGCTCGCGCCGCTTCCGCGGCCGGGTCCACGCCGAGGCGATGGGGCGCCCGCCGTCCTCCGCCATGCCCTCTCCTCCCGTTCCGGGCCACCGTAGCGCACACCGTTCGCCATTGCGCACACCCATCCCGATGAGTACAGTGTGCGCAATTCGGCGAACAGTGTGCGCATCGTTTCTCCGGGCCTCGGAAGGCCGGAAGGGCGCCTCGTCCCGGCACCTGTCCGCCCTGCCCCCGGCTCCGAGGAGGAGAAGGACCATGACGCGCCGCGCACCCGATCCCGCCCGCTGGCAGGCCCTGCTGGACGAGCTGCTCGCCGCCCACCGCGTGCCCGGCGCCGCCCTGGCCGTACTGGTCGACGGGGAGGTGCACGAGCTGGCCGGCGGGGTCCTGCACCAGGGCACCGGCGTCGCCGCGACCCCCGACTCGGTCTTCCAGCTCGGCTCGATCGCCAAGGTCTACACCGCCTCCCTGGTCATGCGGCTGGCCGACTCCGGGGCCCTCGACCTGGACGCGCCGGTGCGCGACGTCCTGCCGGACTTCGCCGTGGCCGACCCGGGCGCCTCCGCGTCGGTGACCCCCCGGCAGCTGCTCTCGCACACCTCCGGCATCAGCGGGGACTTCACCCTGGACACCGGGCGCGGCGACGACTGCCTCGCCCGCTACGTCGAGGCGTGCCGGGACGTCCCCCTGGACTGCCCGCCGGGGACGGCGGCCTCCTACAGCAGCACCGGGTACAACGTCCTGGGCCGGATCGTCGAGGTGCTGACCGGCCGGGTCTGGGACCGGGCGCTGAAGGAGCTGCTGCTCGACCCGCTCGGCCTGGAGCAGACCATGACGCTGCCCGAGGAGGTGCTGAGGTTCCGCGCGGCCATGAGCCACCTGGGCGGACCGGGCGGCCGGCCCGAGCCGGCGCCGGAGTGGAACGCCATGCCGCGCTCCTCCGGCCCCTACGGCGGGGTCTGCGCCACCGCCGGCGACGTGGTCCGGCTCGCCCGGATGCACCTGGACGGCGGCACCGCCCCGGACGGCACCCGGGTGCTCTCCCCCGGAAGCACGGCGGAGATGCGCCGCCGCGCGGTGCGCGTCCCGGACAGGTGGACGGTGGGCGCGGACGGCTGGGGGCTGGGCTGGACCCTGTACGACTGGGACGGCGTCCCCGGCTTCGGCCACGACGGCGCCACCCTCGGGCAGTACTCCTACCTGCGCGCCGTCCCGGAGGCGGGCGTCGCCGCCGCCCTGCTGACCAACGGCGGGGCGGCGCGGCGGCTCTCCGCCGGCCTCTTCCGCGAGCTCCTCGCCGAACTCGCCGGGGTGCGGACGCCGGAGCCCTTCGGCCCGCCGGCGCGGCCTCCCGCGATCGACCCCGCCCCGTTCGTCGGCGCCTACCTGCGCGAAGGCGTCACCACCAGGGTGGCCGAGCACCCCGGCGGGCTGCGCCTGGTGTACGAGCTCACCGGCGGCATGGCGGCCTTCTCCGCCCCGATCGAGGTGGAGCTGGTGCCGGTCGCCCGGCAGACCGCCCCGGGCCCGGACGGGGCACCGGTAACCGAAACGGTCTTCGCCGCCTCCGGTGCGGGCACCGCGTTCAACGAGGACTGGATGCCGGTGGTCTTCTCCACTCTTCCGGACGGCACCCCGTACGTCTCCATCGGCATGCGGACGGCACCGAAGGAGGCCCCGGCCATGCCCTGAGCGGCGGGGCCGGGTGGCGGGTCTAGGCGGCGGGCGGGTCCTGGGCGGCCAGCTCTTCGACCAGTTCCGCGCAGCGCAGGCGGGCCGGGGAGAGGTCGTAGGGCATCTTGCCGACGGCTTCGTACGCGCTCATGGAGCCGGCCTCCCGCCTGCCGGAGCCGACCCCGGCGTCCCCGGTCTCCCCGGTGGCGGCAGGGTGCAAGGCGTCCCAGGCGTCGAAGAGGGCATCGTCGTCCTCGTCCAGGCCGGACTCCTCGATGGCGGCCTGCAGGGCGCTCTCGAAGGCGTGCCGCTCGGCGGCCACCCGGGCCACCCTCGGATCATCGACGGCGACGCCGTCGTCGAGCGCCTCCTCGGCCGCATCGATGCGGTCGGACTCCTCCCGCAGAGCGGGGTGCGCGGCCAGGACGATGAGGCGGGTGGCCTGGAGGGCCGCGCCGAGCGGACCGAAGATCCGCTCGGTGACCAGCAGGCCGTCCAGGTCCGCCTGGCGCAGGGCCCCCTCGGGCAGGCCCTTGAGGCGTTCGGTGACGAAGTCGGAGAGCAGGCCCATCCGGCTGCCCTCGGTGCGCATCCGCCGCACGGCGGCCCGCTGCCGCCGCAACTCCGCCTCCTGCTCGGCGAGGGTCTCCTCCAGCCGCTCCAGGACGCCCGCGACCTCGTCCCCGCCGTCCGCACCGGCGGAAGCCGCGCCGGCGGCGAAGGCGTCCCGGATGTCGTCCAGGGCGACCCCGGCCTCGGCCGTCCTGCGGATCCACAGCAGGCGGATCATGTCCTCGTACCCGTAGCGGCGGCGGTCACCGCCGCCCCGCTCGGGCTCGGGGAGCAGGCCGATCTCGTGGTAGTGGCGGATCGCCCGCGGCGTGGTGCCGGCGAAGGCCGCCGCATCACCGATCCCGACCCGGCGGGGCGGCATGAAGGACGAGAGCATGAGCGGGGACCTTTCCTCAAGGAACCGGGGCACGGGTCCACTGGACCACATGCCGCCACGGAAGGTGCAAGCCCATCCGCACCGCCCCGCGCCGAACCGAAGACGGATCGACGGGGTTCCCGGTCACATGTCGCCGACGGCGGTCAGATCGATGTCGACCGGGAAGGGGAGGCCGAGCTTCAGCCGCTCATGGTGGATACCGGTGAGCCCGTACGCCTCCGTGGCCTCGTCCAACTCGTAGACGTAGACGACGGGCCGCCCTTCCTTCAGCTCCACCCGCCAGAAGTGCTCGATCCCGGCCTTCGCGTAAAGCTGCGGCTTGCGCTCCCGGTCGCGGCGCTCCGACTCCGGTGAGACGACCTCGATCGCCAGCACGACCGCCTCGGCCGGGTACGCGGTTCCGCTCCCCTCGACCCCGGGAGCATGCCGCACCACGATCGCATCCGGTTCGGGCCGCTGTCGCTCGTCGAGCACCACCGAGATCTCCCGGCGAACCCGGTGGCCCTCAGGGGCCTCTGCCCGAAGACCGGCCACCAGAAGGTCGATCACCAGCGAGTGCAGGATGCTCTGCGGGCTCACGAGAATGAGACTCCCGTCGATGAGCTCAGTGTGCGGGGGCAGCCCGGGGAGCCTATCGAGATCGTCGGCTCGGAATCCTTGAGACGGCGGAAGCAGCCATTCGGGAATCGACTGAGCGCGCATCTGCCCTCCCGCTCTTCCCATGGGGAATGCTCTGAATCTACCGGCAGGATGCCCCTGGACACCGAGGCCATCCCGCTTCGGCTGGAGTGACCTAATAGTTGATCGGAACCCTATCAACTGTCAGCGGCATCTCCTCGTTCGAACAAGGCGGGAACTCACCTATCCAGGTTTTCCGAGCACAGCCCCATTTTCGAACACTTTACTCAAGGACCTCCGCTCCGCCCTCGCTTCCTCTCCCGTGAACGGTCACTCGCTCCGCGAGCGTGAGGGCGGTTCCTCCTTCAGGGTGTCCACGCCCCAGCTGGCGAGGAGGCGGAGGGCCTCGGCCGAGGGGGAGCCCGGTTCGGCGTGGTAGGTGAACAGGGACTGGGCCGAGTCGTCCGGGAGGTGGAAGGTCTCGAAGGCGAGCGTCAGGTCGCCCACCACCGGGTGGTGGAAGCGCTTGGTGCCGTGCCCCTTCTCCCGGACGTTGTGCGCGGCCCAGAGCAGGCGGAAATCGTCGCTCTTCACCGACAGCTCCCCGACCAGCGCGGACAGCTTCGGGTCGTCCGGGTAGCAGCCCGCGTCCATCCGCAGGTGGCTGACGATGTCGGCCGCCTTCGATTCCCAGTCCACGAACAGCTCCCGGTAGTCCGGGCGGAGGAAGATCAGCCGCGCCCAGTTCCGCTCCTGGGCGGGCAGCTCGCCCCAGTCGCCGAAGAGCGCCGCCGCCATCCTGTTCCAGGCGAGGATGTCCGACCGGCGCCCCGCCACGTAGGCCGGGACGCCCTCCATCGTGTCCAGCAGCTGCCGCAGCGCGCCCCGCACCCGCTGCGTCCGCGCCTCCGCCTTCTTCTTGTGCCGCTTCGGTTTGGCGAGGTGGGTGAGGTGCGCGTGCTCGGCCTCGGTCAGCCGCAGCGCCCTGGCGATCGAGTCCAGCACGTCCGCCGAGACGTTGCGCCCGTTGCCCTGCTCCAGGCGGGTGTAGTAGGCCGCGGACACCCCGGCGAGCTGCGCCAGCTCCTCCCGGCGCAGCCCCGGCACCCTCCGGTAGCGGCCGTAGTCCGGCAGTCCGACGTCCTCCGGCTTCAGCCGCGCCCTGCGGGTGCGCAGGAACTCGCTGAGCTCGGACCTGCGGTCGATCTGCCCCTCTTCCGCCCCGGACTCCGAACCGGGGCCGGCCGGCCCGCTCCCCTCGCCCGATCGTTCTTCCATGCCGTCCAGTATTCCCCGTGTCAGCTGCGGGAACGTGATCCTGTCAGTGGTAGGAACAGCGGTCGTAGGCAGAACCGAGGCCTGGGAGAACCCGGAGCGCCGCGGCACGCTCGGTACCGTGCCCGGTTCAGAGGGAGACCGGGCGCGGACCGATTTCTAGGAGCACTCACCGATGACCACCATCGCCGCTTACGCCGCGCCCGCGGCCAAGGCCCCGCTCGAGCGCACCACCGTCGAGCGCCGCCCGGTCGGCGAGTTCGACGTCCTGATCGACATCAAGTACGCGGGCATCTGCCACTCCGACATCCACCAGGCCCGGGAGGGGTGGGGCGAGGCGATCTTCCCCATGGTCCCCGGGCACGAGATCGCCGGCGTGGTCGCCGAGGTCGGCCCCGGCGTCACCCGGTACGCGGTCGGCGACCGGGTCGGCGTCGGCTGCTTCGTCGACTCGTGCCGCGAGTGCGAGTACTGCCTCAAGGGCGAGGAGCAGTACTGCGCGAAGGGCGCCACCAACACCTACAACGACCGGGACGGGAACGGGGAGCCCACCTACGGCGGGTACTCCCGCGCCGTCGTGGTCGACGAGAACTACGTCCTCCGGATCCCGGACGAGCTGCCGCTGGACGTGGCCGCGCCGCTGCTGTGCGCGGGCATCACCACCTACTCGCCGCTGAAGCGCTGGAAGGCCGGGCCCGGCAAGAGCGTCGCCGTGGTGGGCATGGGCGGCCTCGGGCACATGGGCGTCAAGATCGCGCACGCGCTGGGCGCCGAGGTGACCGTGCTCAGCCAGTCGCTCCGCAAGGAGGAGGACGGGCTCCGGCTGGGCGCCGCGCACTACCACGCCACCGGCGACCCGGCGACCTTCGAGAAGCTGGCCGGCTCGTTCGACCTGATCCTGTCCACGGTGTCCGCGCCGCTGAACCTGGACGCCTACCTGTCCCTGCTCAAGCCGGACGGCGCCCTGGTGAACGTGGGCGCCCCGGAGGAGCCGGTGTCGATCAACCTGTTCTCGGTCATCGGCGGCCGCAAGACGCTCGCCGGGTCGATGATCGGCGGCATCGCCGAGACCCAGGAGATGCTGGACTTCTGCGCCGAGCACGGCTTCGGCGCCGAGATCGAGCTGATCCGGGCGGACGAGATCAACACGGCCTACGAGCGCGTGCTCGCCAGCGACGTCCGGTACCGGTTCGTCATCGACGCGTCGAGCATCTGAGCCGAGGGGCGCTCCCCGCGCCTCCGCGGGGGCGCCCTCCTCCGCCGCCCGGCCGCGATCCCGGCTCGGGACCGCCCCCGCGCACGCGGGAGGCGCTCCCGAGCCGGCGGGCCGCGGCGATCACCGAGGGGACCGCCCCTGCGCACCCGGGAGGCGTCCCGGCCGGCCCGGGGTCCTTCCCCGGTTCACGGCGGCTCTCGGCCGCTTCCGCCCCCCCCCCCGCCGGGCCGGCCGGCGTCCGGGTCAGGGCCTCCGGCCGAAGAAGGCCAGCAGGCGGTCCTGCTCCGAGGCGTCGTCCGGGACCGGGACCGCCGGGCCGCAGACGCCCTCCATCCGGATGGCGTCGCCCCACTCGTGGGAAGCGGTCCACAGCCTGTGGACATCGTCGGCGGGAAGGGCCTCGTCCTGGCCGGTGGCCCGGGCGATGTCCCAGGCGTGGACGAGCAGGTCCGCGCCGAGGAACTCGTCGACGGTCCTCTCGATGCTGGTGCGGCCGAAGTACCCGTCGTACTCCCTGCCCGCCCGCTCCGGGTCGTCCAGCAGGTCCTGCATCGCGGCGACCGCCTCGGCCCAGGCCTTCCCCGGGTCGTCCGCGGCGGTGCGCGGGAGGTCCAGCCCCACCCCCGCGTAGCCGGGCATGTTGCGGTGGTTGTCCAACATGTGGTCGAGCACGTCGCGGGCGGTCCACCCGTCGCAGGGCGACGGGGCGTCCCAGCCGTCCTCGGGGACGGCCTCCACCCGGCGGGTGAACTCGGCGGCGCGGACACGGTATCGGTCGGAGATCTCGCTCATGGGCCCAGTCTCCGCTCCCGGTGCGGCCCGGGGCTTGGACGGATCGGACGTCCTCGCCCCGGGCTCCGGCCGCCGGATCCCGGATCAGCGGTCGGCGGCCTCGGAGCGGTCCGCCCTTCCGGCCCCTCCGCTCCCGGCGGCCCCGTCGGACCCCGGGGACGCGGGCCGGCGGGCCCTCGCCAGCAGGACGAACACCACCGCCGCGGTGACCAGCACCAGCCCGGCCGCGGTCCACGAGACGATCACCCACGCCGCGGTCAGGTGGTCGGCGAGCGCCGCGCCGTCCGGGCCGGACAGGTCGCCGGCGGTGGCCCGCGCCCCCGCGTCCGCCGAGCCCGCGCGGGCCGCGACGATGCCGCTGAGCGCCGCCCCGAAGACCGCGATGACCAGGGCCTCCGCCCCGCCGCGGATGGTGTTCAGGAACCCCGCGGCCATGCCCACCCGGTGCGGGTCGACGGTGCTCATCGCCTGCCCGTCGGTGATGCCGAAGGACAGCCCCATGCCGACGCCGATCAGCAGCAGCGGCGCGGCCAGCCCCAGTGGGGCGATCCCCGGGTGGAGCAGGGCGAGCCCCGCGTTTCCCGCCGCCACCAGCAGCAGCGCCGCGGTGATCAGGCCGCGGGGCGGGACGCCCCTGGCCACGAGCGAGCCGCCGAGCGGGGGCACGACCAGCACCGGGGCGGTGAGCAGGAGCATGGTCAGGCCGGCCGCCTGCGCCGAGGCCCCCTGCACGCCCTGCAGGTAGGTGGGCAGGAAGACCAGGACGCCGAGGAAGCCGACCGAGGTGATCAGCGTCGCCAGGCACCACGCCGAGAACCGGCCGTCGCGGACCAGGCCCAGGTCCAGCACCGGCTGCGGCACGGCCCGCTCGATCAGCACGAACACCACCAGGAGCAGCAGCCCGGCGGCGAGCGCGCCGGCCACCGGGAGCGCCGTCCAGCCCAGCTCCGGCCCCTCGATGACCGCGTACATCACCAGTGCCAGGCCGGCGACGAAGGCGGCCGACCCCGCCCAGTCCACCCTGGGCTTCGCCGACGCCCGCGACTCCGCCATGAACACCGCCGCGACCAGCACCAGCACGCCCACCGCGACGTAGCAGAGGAAGGAGGCGCGCCAGCCCAGCGCGCCCACCAGCAGCCCGGCCAGGGTCGGGCCGACGGCGATGCCGACCCCCGCCATGGTGCCCATCGCGGCGAACGCCCGGGTGCGCGCCGGCCCGTCGAAGGCGGTGGCGAGCAGCGCCCCGCCGCCCGCCATCACCGCGGCGCCGCCGACCCCGGTGGCCAGCCGCGCCGCGTCCAGCAGCAGGATGCCGCCGGCCAGCGCGCTCACCAGGTTCCCGGCCGCGAACACCGCGGCGCCGGCGGCGAACAGCAGCCGGCGGCCGAACAGGTCCGCCAGTGAACCGCAGACCAGGGTGAACGCGGCGAACGTCAGGTTGTAGCCGGCCACCACCCAGTGCAGCGCCGCTCCCGAGGCGCCCAGTTCCGCGCCGATGCCCGGGACCGCCACCGCCGTCCCGGCGATCGACATCGCCACCACCAGCACCCCGAGCATGACGCCGAGCAGCGTCATCACCGCACCGACCCGCCCGCGGGGGCGTCCGCGTTCCGCCGTCATCCGGTTCTCCTCCGTCGTCGCCTCCCCGAATCCTCAAACCCCAACCATTGTTGAGGTCAAGGGGATGCGACGCGGGTCACACCCGGGCGGAGGGCGGGAGCGGAGGCCGCGCGGCGGACCGGCGGGCGGTCAGGCCCCGTCCTCGGCGGCGTCGCTGGCGAGCAGCGCGATCTGCACCCGGTTGTTCAGGTCCAGCTTGGTGAGGATCCGGGAGACGTGCGTCTTCACCGTCGGCAGGCTCATGTAGAGGCCGGCGGCGATCTCCGCGTTGGAGGCGCCGCGGCCGATCGCCGCGGCGACCTCGCGCTCCCGGTCGCTGAGCGCGGCGAGGCGCTCCCGGGCGCGCCGGCGGCGGGCGGCGGTCTCGTCGACCGGGCCGGTGACGTGCGCGATTAGCCGGCGGGTGACCGCCGGGGAGAGCACCGGCTCCCCGGCGCGCAGCCGGCGCAGTGCGGCGACGATGTCCTCCGGGCGGGTGTCCTTCAGCAGGAACCCGGCGGCGCCGGCGCGCAGCGCGCGCAGCACGTGCTCGTCGGTGTCGAACGTGGTCAGGATGATGACCTCGGGCCCGTCCGGCAGGGCGCGCAGCGCCTCGGTCGCCTCCAGCCCGTCGGTGCCGGGCATCCGGATGTCCATCAGCACCACGTCCGGGCGGGTCCGCCCCACCAGGTCCATGACCTCGGAGCCGTCGCCGGCCTCGCCGACCACCTCCACGTCCGGCGCCCCGCCGAGCATCAGCACCAGCCCGGACCGGACCAGGGCGTCGTCGTCGACGAGCAGCACGCGGACGGGGGGCCGGGACTGGGTGTCGGTCATGGGGCCAGCGTAACTACACCGCAGAGAGGGCGATCCGATCACCGCAGAGCTTCTTCATGTCGTCGACGTCCGACGTCAGCATGACGACAGGGCGCCTCTGCCGCAGAGCGGCCTCGGCGACGGCGGCGTCGATCGCGTACTTATGACCGTGCAGCCCGGCCGACATCAGCAGCGCCGAGGCCGCTTTGGCCTCGTCTTCGCCCACCGGGAGGACGCGAAGCCCGGACAGCACCCACCGCAACCGCGCCTTATCGGTGTTCGCGTGTACGGCTTCGATGATGGTCAGCGAGCAGACGACCGTTTCCACACCCCGCCGACGGGCCGCTTCGACCACGGCACGCACCTTTTCGTCGCCACTCAGCAGCTTCGAGAAGCCTTCACCGTCCAGTATCAGAGTCCCTTCCCGACTCAGCTTGCGGCGGGCCACCGCCCCTCCCCACCGAATGCCTCGTCGAAGATCTCCTCTGCCTGCTTCCGTGCCTGGTCGGAAACCGGGCCGTAGCGACACTCCTGATCGGCCAGGTACTCATCGAGGATTCGGCCGCGCAGCTCGCGTTCGACCGCCTCCGCAACGAAGGCGGAGAACTCTCGCTTTCCGATGCGTTCACGAATCGCTTCAGCGGTTCCTTCGGGCAGCGACAAGCTGACCCGAGTCGCCGGCCCTTCACCGATCCCATAACTCTCTGCGACCATGAATCAACTTTATCAAAGAAGTAGGAATCGAACGGGGGTCTTCGCCCGTCAGGACGGCCAGGGCAGCCGGGCCCGCACCCGGAAGCCGCCGTCCGGGGTGGGGCCGTGCTCCAGTTCGCCGCCGACCAGGGCGGCGCGCTCGGCCAGGCCGATCAGGCCCTGGCCGGAGCCGGCCGGGAGCCGCGGGGCGGCCTCGGCGGCGGGGCCGGAGGAGACCTCCACGGTCAGCCCCTCCTCCCGGCCGCCCTCCAGCACCACCCGGACCTCGGCGCCCGGGGCGTGCTTGCGGGCGTTGGTCAGCGCCTCCTGGACGATCCGGTAGGCGCTGCGGGCCAGCGTGCCCGGGGCCCGCTCCGCGTCCGCGCCGCCGACCCGGTCGTCCAGCCGGACCCGCATGCCCGCGTCCGCGGACTCCGCCACCAGCTCCTCGACCCCGGCCAGGGTCGGCTGCGGGCGGTCGGCGCCGGCGCCCTCGTCCTCCTCCCCGGAGCGGAGCATTCCGATCACCTCGCGCAGGTCCTGCAGGGCCTGGTGGGCGCTCTCCCGGATCACCCCGGCGGCCCGCGCCACCTCCTCCCGGGAGGCGTCGGTGCGGTAGGCCAGCGCGCCGGCGTGCACGCTGAGCAGGGACAGCCGGTGCCCCAGGGCGTCGTGCATCTCCCGGGTGATGCGCTCCCGCTCGGCCCGCCGGGCCTGCTCGGCGAGGAGCCGGGCCTCCCGCTCGGCCAGCCGGACCTGCTCGGCCCGGAGCTCCGCCTCCCGCTCCGCGCGCACCGCCCGCTCGCGGAGCGAGCCGATCAGCCGCCGCCGCGCGCCGACCAGCATCCCCCAGCCGATCACCGAGAAGGCGACGACCGCGGTGAACACCGCGCCGAACAGCAGGTTGCCCCAGAGCGGGAGGGTCAGGTCGCGCCAGATCAGCGTGTTGGCCGCGCCGCAGGCGACCGCGAGCAGGCCGAGCAGGAGCGCGGTGCGCGGCGGCCGGCGCGCGGCGGCGCCGTACAGCGCCACCAGCATCGCCCCGGCGGCCGCGCCGGAGACCGCGGAGAGCAGCACCGTGGCCAGGGCCACCGGCACCGGCCGGCCGCGGCGCGCCCACACCAGCAGGCAGCCGGCGGCCCAGCCGTAGAAGTCGGCGGTCACCGCCCAGCCGGGCACGGCCATCGGGGCGTCGTCGAGCTCGTAGGCCAGCACCACCAGCCCGGCCCAGACCACCGCGAACAGGAACGCCGTCACGTCCAGTGCCCACTCCCGCGCGGTCCTGCGCCGCGCGCGCCGCTTCGGCTCCATCGGCGCCCCTTCCCCGCTCCGGCCCTGCGCGTCGGATCCAGCCCGCGGAGGGGAGGCGTCGCCGCCCGCCACCGCCCTCGCATTCTCCTGGACGCTCCCGCGTTCTCGGCGGTTTCCGGGGCGGCGCGGATCACACGCGTTCGGCCCGGAGCGCGCTCCGGCGCACCCGCCCCCGGGACGGCCGGCCCGTCCGGCGGGGGCCGCTCGACGCGACCGACCGAACCGTTTCCGCCTTACATCTACCGATATAAGACTCGAAACAGACTTTCCTCTCACACGCCGCTGAACACTCGAACTATTTATTTCAGAAAATCGGAATCGGTCTCCCCAAGGGCGGGGATTCTCCCCGGGGAGAACCGTGCGCACCACGGAACCCGGATTTCCCCGACCGGATCGGATTCGGACTTCTTACATCGTGTCCGCAACCCCACCCCTGCAAGATCACCACTGTTCACAGCACCCCTCTCGCGCCGCAGCCGAGCGATCCGCCATGTCCGAATGGCGCCGCCCCGCCGCACTTCCGGGTTTTTCCACAACCCCTGTTTCCGATCGGCCGCATGCCGCCGGAAACGCGGTGATACAACGGGGGACGACCGAGCGCGCTTCCCGCCCGGGAAGCGGAAAGGCGGATTCTCCACCGACCCCCGACGGCGCCCCGCGCCCCGGCCGCCCCCGCTCGGGCGAACCCCCGAATCAACGACCCTCTTTTTCCTGAGCACGCAGAAACGGCGGTGCACTGTGACCGAGCAGCTCGAATCCGAGAGCGGCGCGCAGAGCGGCGGTGCCGAGCAGTCCCGACTCAGCCTGGGGACGGCGGCCGCACGCAACCTGGCGACGACCACCAAGACCCCGCCGCAGATGCAGGAGATCTCCTCGCGGTGGCTGCTGCGCCTGCTGCCCTGGGTGCGCACCGCCGGCGGCGCCTACCGGGTGAACCGCCGGCTCAGCTGCGTGGTGGGCGACGGCCGGGTCTCCTTCACCAACACCGGCGCCGACATCTCGGTCGTCCCGCAGGAGCTGCGCGAACTGCCGCTGCTCCGCGGCTTCGAGGACGACGCCCCGCTCGCCGCGCTGGCCGACCGCTTCGAGCAGCGGGAGTACGCGGCGGGCGAGCCCATCGTGCAGGCGGGCGACGCGGCCGAGCACGTCCACCTGATCGCGCACGGCAAGGCCAACGAGATCGGCACCGGCGAGTTCGGCGACCCCGTCGTGCTGGAGACCCTGGTCGGCGGCGACCACTTCGGCGACCTCTCCCTCGTCGACGAGGACGACCGGTGGGAGATCACCGTCAAGGCGGTCACCGCGACCACCGTGCTCTCGCTGCACCGGTCGGACTTCCAGCAGGTCGCGGAGAACTCCCCGGCGCTGCGCGAGCACGTGTCGGCGTTCCTCGCCGGCCGGGACACCCCGAGCAACGAGCACGGCGAGGCCGCGATCGGCATGTCCTCCGGGCACACCGGCGAGCCCGACCTGCCCGGCACATTCGTCGACTACGAGCTCTCCCCGCGCGAGTACGAGCTGAGCGTCGCGCAGACCGTGCTGCGCGTGCACACCCGGGTCGCCGACCTCTACAACGAGCCGATGAGCCAGGTCGGCGAGCAGCTCCGGCTGACCATCGAGGCGCTGCGCGAGCGCCAGGAGCACGAGATGGTCAACAACCGCGAGATCGGGCTGCTGCACAACGCGGACATGTCCCAGCGCATCCCCACCCGCACCGGGCCGCCCACCCCCGACGACATGGACGAGCTGCTCAGCCTGGTGTGGAAGGAGCCCACGTTCTTCCTCGCCCACCCGCGCGCCATCGCCGCGTTCGGCCGGGAGTGCTCCGAGCGCGGCATCTACCCGCAGAGCGTGGAGTACGCCGGGAACCACGTCCCGGCCTGGCGCGGGGTGCCGATCTTCCCGTGCAACAAGATCCCGGTCTCCTCCACCCGCACCTCCTCCATCATGCTGATGCGCGCCGGCGAGGAGAACCAGGGCGTGGTCGGCCTGAACCAGACCGGCCTGCCGGACGAGTACGAGCCCGGGGTGTCCGTGCGCTTCATGGGCATCAGCGAGAAGGCGATCATCTCCTACCTGGTCAGCACCTACTACTCGGCCGCGGTGCTGGTGCCGGACGCGCTGGGGATCCTGGAGCACGTGGAGATCGGCCGAGAGGGCTCCTGAGCCGCGATGCACCCCTACGAGATCCCGGCGTTCTACACGCCCCACCCCGCGCGGCTGAACCCGCACGTGGAGGCCGCGCGGGCCCACTCCAGAGCCTGGACGGAGGAGATGGGCATCCTCGACGACACCGGCCCGGACGGCTCCCCCGTCTGGACCCGGGCGAAGTACGAGGCGCACGACTTCCCGCTGCTGGCCGCCTACACCCACCCGGACTGCTCCGAGGAGGTCATGGGGCTGGTCGCGGACTGGTACGTGTGGGTGTTCTACTTCGACGACCACTTCCTGGAGATGTTCAAGCGCGGCCGGGACCGCGAAGCCGCCCAGGCCTACCTGACCGGCCTGCGCGCCTTCATGCCGCTCGACCCGGAGGCGGAGGTCCCGGAGACCTCCGCCCCGGTCGAGCGGGCCCTGGCCGACCTGTGGCGGCGCACCGCCCCGGCGATGTCGGTCGACTGGCGCGAGCGGTTCCTCGGCTACACCCGCAACCTGACCGACGAGTCCCTGCGCGAGCTGGTCTCCATCGCCTCGGGCGAGGTCGCCAACCCCATCGACTACCTGCAGATGCGCCGCCGGGCCGGGGGCGCCGAGTGGTCCGCCGGGCTGGTCGAGGCGGCCCTGGGCGCGGAGCTGCCGGCCCGCGTCGCCCGCACCCGCCCGCTGCGGGTGATCACCGACTCCTTCGCCGACGCCGCCGGCATGCACAACGACGTCTACTCCTACCAGCGCGAGGTGGAGGAGGAGGGCGAGCTGGACAACGGCGTCCTGGTGATGGACACCTTCTTCGGCTGCGGGCCGCAGCGCGCCGCGGAGATCATGCGCGACGTGGTCGGCTCCCGGATGCGGCAGATCGAGAACACCGCCGCCACCGAGCTCCCGGAGCTCTTCGCCGAGCACGGCCTGGACGCCGAGGAGTGCGGCCGGGTGCTGCGCTACGTGAAGGGCCTGCAGGAGTGGTTCTCCGGCACCGACGAGTGGCACCTGCGGTCCGGCCGCTACCCGGGTGCGGCGGCGGCCGGCGCCCCCGGGGGCCCGCCGGGCGCCGAGGGCCTGGGCACGGCCGCGGCGCGCGCCGCGGCGACGCTCTCCCTGGGGGCGCGCGCACTCGCCGCCGCGCACGCCCCGGTGCCGCGCACCCCGGCCGAACCGGTCCGGGTCCCGGCGTTCACCATGCCCTACCCGCACCGGGTCAGCCCGCACCTGGAGGCGGTCCGGGCGCGCTCCCGGGACTGGGCACGCCGGACCGGCCTGCTGGACGGCCCGGTCTGGGACGGGGCGGCCTTCGACGCCGCCGACCACCCGCGGTTCGCGGCGCTCACCCACCCCTGGGCCGACCGCGACACCCTGGAGCTGGTCGCCGGCTGGCACCTGTGGAGCTCCTACCTGGACGACCTGTTCGCCCAGGAGTTCAAGGTGCCCCGGAACGTCCCGGGGGCCCGCGCCTACCTGGAGGCGCTCCGGGCGTTCATGCCGCCGGACCCGGCCACCGCCCCGGTACCGGCCGACCCGGCCCAGCTAGCCCTCGCCGACCTGTGGCGGCGGACCGCGCCGGTGCTGCCGGAGGCGGCCCGGCGGGAGTTCCCCGGCCTCGTCCGGGAGTTCACCGAGTCCTGGCTGTGGGAGCTCGGCAACGACGTCCAGCACCGCGTCCCGGACCCGATCGACTACATCGAGATGCGCCGCCGCACCGGCGGCACCGCGCTCTCCCTGGCGCTGGCCCGGCTGGCGCTCTCCGGCCCGGAGGGCGAACCGCTCCCCGAGGAGTTCCTCGCCTCCGACCAGGTCCGCTCGCTCACCGAGTCGTGGTCCGACATCGGGCCGCTCCGCAACGACATCGCCTCGTTCCGCAAGGAGATGGAGGAGGAGGCCGAGGTCAACAACGGGGTGCTGGTGGCGCAGCGGTTCTTCGGGATCACCGCGCAGCAGGCCGCCGACGTCCTGGCGGACGCGGCCGACGCCCGGCTCCGCGAGTTCGACCGGGCCTCCCGGCACGACGTCCCGGCGCTCTGCGCGGAGCTCGGCCTGGACGGGTCCGCCCGGTCCCTGGTCGACCGCTACATCGAGGCGCTGCGGCTGTGGCTCGCCGGGCACCGGGAGTGGACGCTGACCACCGGCCGCTACCGGGCCGGCGCAGCCGGGCCGCGCCACCCCGCCCTCAACCGCCTGCTGGGCGGACCGCGCGGCCTGGGCACCTCGGCCGCCCGGCCGCCCGGCCGGCGAGACCTCGACCCCCGACCGAACGGACGGTGCGCATCATGACCCTCACCCCGGAGACGGACGCCGCCGACGGCGGAGCGGCCCCGCGGCAGAGCCTCGACACCCGGGCCGCACGGCAGCTGTCCACCACCACAAAGACGCCCCCGCAGACCCGGGAGACCTCGCCGCGCTGGCTGCTGCGGATGCTGCCCTGGGTGGAGGTGCCCGGCGGCGCCTACCGGGTGAACCGGCGGCTCACCCACCAGGTGGGCGACGGCCGCGTCCCCGTGGTCGGCGAGCGCACCGACCCCCGGCCGCTCCCGGCCGGCCTGCGCGAGCTGACCGTGCTGCGCGGGCTGGACGAGGGGGCGGACGGCGGCATGGCGGCGCTGTGCGCGGTCGCCGACGCCTTCACCGCCGCGCGGTACCACCCCGGCGACGTGATCGCCGAGGCCGGCCGCCCCGCCGACCGGGTGCTGCTGATCGCGCACGGCCGGGTCCGGCGGACCCGCTCCGGCGAGCACGGCGACCCGGTGCTGCTGGGCACCATGACCGCGGGGGAGGTGGCCGGCTCCACCGTGCTCGGCGCCGACGGCTCCGGGACCGGAGGCGCCTGGCCGGAGACGCTGCGCGCCGCCACCCCGTGCACCGTGCTGGAGCTGACCCGCGACGCCTTCCAGCGGCTGCGGGACCGCTCTCCGCTGCTGGACCGGCGGGTGCGCGCCGCCACCGGGGCCCCGCCCCCGGACGGCAACAAGCACGGCGAGGCCTCGATCGCCATGGCCTCCGGGCACACCGGCGAGCCCGTCGTCCCGGGGACCTTCGTCGACTACGACCCGGCGCCGCGGGAGTACGCGCTCGGCATCGCGCAGACCGTGCTGCGCGTGCACACCCGGGTCGCCGACCTCTACAGCGAGCCGATGGACCAGCAGGAGCAGCAGATCCGGCTGACCGTCGAGGCGCTGCGCGAGCGCCAGGAGCACGACCTGGTCAACGACCCCGGTTTCGGGCTGCTGCACAGCGCCGACGCCAAGCAGCGCATCCCGGCCCGCAGCGGCCCGCCCACCCCGGACGACCTGGACGACCTGCTCTGCCGGCGGCGCCGGTCGGACTTCTTCCTCGCGCACCCGGCGGCGATCGCCGCGTTCGGCAGGGAGTGCACCCGGCGCGGGGTGCTGCCGGAGACCGCCCTGGTCGCCGGGCGCACCGTCACCGCCTGGCGCGGGGTTCCCCTGCTGCCCTGCGACAAGATCCCGGTCAGCCGGACCCGGACCACGTCGGTGCTGGTGATGCGGACCGGCGAAGAGCACTCCGGGGTGGTCGGGCTGCACCGCACCGGGCTGCCCGACGAGTACGAGCCGGGCGTGTCCGTGCGGCGGATGGACATCGGCGGCCAGGCCGTCCGGCGGTTCCTCGTCACCGCCTACCACTCGGCCGCCGTGCTGGTCCCCGACGCCCTCGGCGTCCTGGAAGGGGTCGAGCTCGGCCGCTGACCGCCCGCGCCCGACGGCCGACCCCAGCGCCACCGACCCGACCGCCGAACGAACGGGAGGCCCCGTGACCGCCATCGACTCCGCCACCGAGCCGGCCGCCGGCCCGGCCGGCGCCGCCCGCACCACCACCGAGATCCTGACCGGCGCCCGCGACCTGGTCGCCCCCGCGCTGCGCGAGGCCGCGGACGGCCTGCCCGAGCCGATGCGCCGCATCGCCGGGTACCACTTCGGCTGGTGCGACGCCGAGGGGCGCCCCGCCTCCGAGGACGGCGGGAAGGCACTCCGCCCCGCCCTGGTGCTGCTGGCCGCGGAGGCGGTCGGCGGCACCGCCCGCGCGGCGCTGCCCGCCGCCGTCGCGGTGGAGCTGGTGCACAACTTCTCCCTGCTCCACGACGACGTGATGGACGGCGACACCACCAGGCGGCACCGGCCCACCGCGTGGAGCGTGTTCGGCCCCAGTCCGGCGGTGCTCGCCGGGGACGCCCTGCTCACCCTCGCCTTCGAGGTGCTGGCCGGCGACGGCCGCCCGCGCGCCGCGGAGGCCGGGCGGATGCTGGGCGCGGCGGTGCAGGCGCTGGTCGGCGGGCAGGCCGCCGACCTGTCCTTCGAGCGCCGCAGCGACGTCGACCTGGCCGAGTGCACCGCCATGGCCTGCGGGAAGACCGGGGCCCTGCTGGGCTGCTGCACCGCGCTGGGCGCGCTGCTCGGCGGCGCCGAGCCGGACCGGGTGGACGCGCTCCGCGACTTCGGCGCGGATCTGGGGCTGGCCTTCCAGATCACCGACGACCTGCTCGGCATCTGGGGCGACCCGGCGGCCACCGGGAAGCCGGTCCACTCCGACCTGCGCAGCCGGAAGAAGTCGCTGCCGGTGGTCGCCGCCCTGACCTCGGGGACCGACGCCGGCGAGCGGCTGGGCGCGCTGATGGCCGGGGAGGAGCCGATGACCGGCGAGTCGGCGGCGCACGCGGCGGAGCTGGTGGAGGCCGCCGGGGGCAGGGCCTGGTGCGATGAGCGCGCGGCGGAGCTGCTGGAGCGCGCCGCGGCATCGCTGGACGCCGCCGCCCTGCACGGGGCGCCCCGCGAGGAACTGGCGGCCCTGGCCCGCCTCGCCGCACACCGCGATGGCTAGGGGTCCCCGGCCCGGCCCGGACGCCCGGGCCGGTTCCGGAACCGGCCGGCCCGGCACCGGCACTCTGCGGCGGCCCAGCCCCGCCCCCGCGCACAAGGCTCCGGGGCGGGACGGGGACCAGGGCCCCGCGCGGGGCGGGCGCGGACGGGCCGCCCCGCCGACGGCCGGAAGCCCGTCCCACCGGCCTCCGCGGCCGGAAGGGTCAACGCCGGCGCCGCTCGCCCGCCGCAGTCCGCAGGACGGCCGGAACCCCGCGCAGGGCGGACACGGACGGGCCATCCCACCGGCCCCGTGGCCGGGAGGGTCACCGCCGGCGCCGCTCACCCCCAGAGCAGCCCGCAGGACGGCCGGAGCCACCGCACGGAGCACGCCGGACGGGCCGCCCCGCCGACAACCGGAACCCGGTCCCGCCGGCCCCGCGGCCGGGAGGGCATCGCCCGCTCCGCTCGCCCACCGCAACCCGCAGGACGGCCCTGGTCCGCAACGCAGTCCCGCACACCGACCCCTGAGGAGGCCCTGCCCATGCCCACCAGCGACTTCGACGCCGCTGACGGGGGACCACCCCCGCGGGTGCTCGTCGCCGACGCCCTGCTGCCCGCCGACGGCCCGGCGGTGCCCTGCCCGGCGGGCGTGCTGCTCGCCGGGGAGCTCGCGCGGGCCGGCGCCGCGCACCGGAGCGGTCCGATCCCGCTGCCCGGGCCGGGGACCGAGGAGGGGGTGCTGACCGCCGTGTTCGACGGCCCGGACGGCGGGACCGCCGGGCTCGGCGCGGCGGCGGCCCCGGACGATCCCGCCGCCGGGGAGGCCGCCCGCGCCGCGTTCGGCGCCTGGCGGGCGGTGGCCGGTGTCCCGCGGCGGGTGCTGCTCGCCGCACCGCGCTCGTTCTGCGCCGGGGTGGAGCGGGCCGTGGAGGCGGTCGAGCGCGCCCTGGAACAGCACGGGCCGCCGGTCTACGTGCGCAAGCAGATCGTGCACAACTCCCGGGTCGTCGCCGAGCTGGAGGAGCGCGGCGCGGTCTTCGTGGACGAGCTGGACGCCGTCCCGGAGGGCGCGGTGACGGTCTTCTCCGCGCACGGCGTCTCCCCTGCGGTCCACGCCGAGGCCGAGCGCCGCCGGCTCGGGGTGATCGACGCGACCTGCCCGCTGGTCTCCAAGGTGCACGCCGAGGCGCGGCGGTTCGCCGGGCGGGGGGACACCGTCGTGCTCATCGGGCACGCCGGGCACGAGGAGGTGGAGGGCACGCTGGGCGAGGCGCCGGAGCGGACGGTGCTGGTGGAGAACGCCGAGCAGGCCGCGGCCCTGGAGGTGGACGACCCCGGCCGGGTCTCCTACCTGACCCAGACCACCCTGGCGGTGGACGAGACGGCCGGCGTGGTGGACGCGCTCCGCGACCGCTTCCCCGAGCTGCGCGGCCCCGACTCCGCCGACATCTGCTACGCCACCACCAACCGCCAGGAGGCGCTGTCCGCGATCGCCGCCGAGACCGACCTGGTGCTGGTGGTCGGCTCGGGCAACTCCTCCAACTCGGTGCGGCTGGTGGAGCTGGCCGAGCGGCACGGGACCCCGGCCCACCTGATCGACGGCCCCGCCGACATCCGCCCCGGCTGGCTGGAAGGGGCGGCCGCGATCGGGCTCACCGCCGGCGCGTCGGCACCGCCGGCACTGGTGGACGAGGTCATCGCGGCGCTGCGCGGCCTGGGCCCGCTCTCTGTGACCGAGCACGAGACCACCCGGGAGACGGTCCGCTTCTCCCTGCCGTCCCCGGTCCGCCGCGGCTGAACCGCGCCCCCGCACGGCCGCCCCCCGGCCCGTGCGGCCCCGGCGGAGGGGCGGGGCTCCCGGTCGGCGCGCGCACCGGCGGCGGCCGCCGAGGTGATGCCCGGCCGTGCGGCGCGTCCCGCGGTACCGCCGGCCCCGAGCGGGGTAGCCGGGACCCCGGGCGGGGTAGCACAGGACTCTGAAGGCGTACGGCACCGGGCGGGGAGGCGGCATGGTGGAGCGGTTCGACGCGATCGTCATCGGGATGGGGCCGGGCGGGGAGACGGTCGCCTCCCGGCTGGCCGCCGCCGGGCGGCGGGTGGCCGTGGTGGAGAAGGAGCTGATCGGCGGGGAGTGCGGCTACTACGCGTGCATCCCGTCCAAGGCGCTGCTGCGCCCTCCCGAGGTGCGGGCCGAGGCGCGGGGCGCGGCCGGGACCGCGGAGCCCGCCCTGGACTGGGAGGGGATCCGCGACTACCGGGACGCCATGGTGCGCCACCGCGACGACTCCCGGCAGGTCGCAGGGTACGAGGAGCAGGGCGTCGAGGTGGTCAAGGGCGAAGCCCGGCTGACCGGGCGCGACCCGTGGCGGGTGGCGGCGGGGCGGGAGCTGACCGCGCCGGAGGTGGTGCTGGCCACCGGGTCGTCGCCGCTGGTGCCGCCGGTGGAGGGGCTGGACTCGGTCGAGGTGTGGACCAACCGGGAGGCGACCGCGCTGGACCGGATCCCGTCCTCGGTCGCGGTGATCGGCGGCGGCGCGGTCGCGGTGGAGATGGGCCAGTTCCTCGTCCGGATGGGCGCCCGGGTGGTGCTGCTGGAGCGCGGCGGCCACCTGCTCGGCCGGGAGGACCCGCGGCTCGGCGCGGCGGTGGCCGAGGCGCTCCGCGCCGACGGGGCGGACGTGCGCACCGGCACCGCGGTGCGGCGGGCCCGCCGCACCGCCGACGGGTCGGCGGTGCTGGAGCTGGACGGGGGCGGCGAGGTCTCCGCGGAGGTGGTGCTGGCCGCCACTGGTCGGGTGCCGAACACCTCCGGTCTGGGCCTGGAGGAGCTGGGGGTGCCGGTGGGCCGGCGCGGGGTGGAGGTGGACGACCGGTGCCGCGTCGCCGAAGGGCTGTGGGCGGTCGGCGACGCCACCGGCACCGCGCTCCTCACCCACGTGGCGAAATACCAGGGCCGGGTGGTCGCCGACAACCTGCTCGGCCGCGAGCGCCACGCCGACTACACCGGGGTGCCCCGGGTGCTGTTCACCGACCCCGAGGCGGCCGCGGTCGGCCTCACCCCGGCCCAGGCCCGGGAGATGGGGCTGAAGACCTCCTACGCAGAGATCGACCTGACCGCCGAACTGGCCCGGCCGTGGACCTACTCCACCTCCCCCACCGGCCGTCTCGGGGTGCTGGCCGACCACCGACACGGGGTGCTCCTCGGCGCCTGGGCCCTCGCCCCGATGGCGGGCGAGTGGATCCACTCCGCAGCTCTGGCGATCCGCGAGCGAATCCCGATCGACCGACTCACCGACGGCATCGCCCAGTTCCCCACCTACAGCGAGGGCTACCTGGTCGCCCTGGAACGCCTGGAGCCCTGACCTGCAACGACGCGAAACAGGTAGGAGTGGGACGAGCCCTCCGGTCAAGCGCGGCGCCTCGCGGGGCGGGGGTTCAAGCGGGCAGCGAAGGCGGGAGGGGGACCGGCCGGTCGGCCGAGCGCGGCGCCTCACGGAGTGCAGGTTCAAGCAGGCGGCGACGGCGGAGGTAGGGGCGGGGCTTGGCACTCCAGCCGGGCGCGGCGCCTCACGGAGCGGAGGTTCAAGCGGGCAGCGAAGGCGGGAGGGGGACCGGCCGGTCGGCCGGGCGCGGCGCCCCGCAGAGCGAAGGTCAAGACGGGCAGCGACGGCGCCAGTGGGGGCGGAGCGGAGGCGATCGCCCGGGCGCGGCGCCTCACGGGGCGGGGGTTCAAGCGGGCGGCGAGGGCGGGAGGGGGGCCGGGCGCCGCGTTCACCGGCCCGGCCCGCGCCCACCAGGGGGCCTTATCCCCTATGCCGGGTTTGCGGCAGGTATCGGGCGGAGGCAGGGGCGGCCTGCGCACCGCGAGAGCACCCCGTTTACATCTACCAGCGAGTAGTAAGCCCCGAGCCCCCCGCCGACCCCTCGCCGATTACCCAGAGTGGCCAATCGGAGGGACGAATACGACATCTCGTTCCCCCGCCACCCCTTCCCGGGTTCCAGCCCCCTGCCTTGCGGCCTTCCGGGCGCCTCGAACCCCCGAACACCGGCCCGATCGAGGCGATTCGGGGCTTCCGGGGGCCGATCCGGACCGGGATGCGCGCCCGGGAATCACCGGGGTGCTCTCGCGGTGCGCAGGGCGCCCCACACCGCCATCACCCTGCGTATTCACCCAGGTCAGAGAGGGGTAGCGGTTTCGGAGGCGGCCGGCCCCGGCGCCCGGGCGACGCGGGCACGGCGATCCCGCCCCACAAGAGGCCGCACCCGGGTGACCGCCCCCGCCACGCCCCCACCTGCGCCGTCGCCGCCCGTCTTGACCTTCGCTCCGCGAGGCGCCGCGCCCGACCGACCGGCCGGTCCCCCTCCCGCCTTCGCTGCCCGCTTGAACCCTCACTCCGCGAGACGCCGAGCCCGGGCGACCACCTCCGCCACGCCCCCACCTGCGCCGTCGCCGCCGGTTTGAACCTCGACTCCGTGAGACGCCGCGCCCGGGTGAGGCGCCCGCCCCGCCCCCACCTCTGCCATCGCCGCCGGCCTGAACCTTCGCCCCGTGGGGCGCCGCACCCGACCGACCGGCCGGCACGCCCCACCGCTGCCGTCGCCGCCCGGCCGACCCCCGGTCCGGTGCGGTCTCTGCGCGTCCTTCAGTGGTGGAAGCCGATCCGCTCGGCGCCACTGCGTGCGCCGGAGGACAGCTCTTCCAGTGACCGCCGCATGTCCTCGGCGAGCAGGGCCGCCTTGTCGGCGCTGACGCCGTGCCGGATCAGCACCCGCTGGACGACGGTGCGGTCCCGGTCGGGCGGCAGCGGGTAGGAGGGCACCTGCCAGCCGCGGGTGCGCAGCCGGTCGCTCAGGTCGTACAGGGTGAACCCGGCCCCCGGGTCGGCGAGGGTGTAGCTGACCGCGGGCAGCGCGCCGCTCCCCGGGTAGACCAGGGAGAACGGGCCCATGCCGGAGATCTCCTCGGCCAGCCTCGCGGCGGTGTCCAGGCAGCGCTGCTGGACCTTCCGGTAGCCTTCCCGGCCCAGCCGCACGAAGTGGTAGTACTGCGCGATGACCTCGCCGCCGGGGCGGCTGAAGTTGAGCGCGAACGTCGGCATGTCGCCGCCGAGGTAGTCCACCTGGAAGACCAGGTCATCGGGGAGCAGGTCGGCGGTGCGCCACACCGCCCAGCCGACGCCCAGCGGCGCCAGCCCGTACTTGTGCCCGGAGGCGTTGATCGAGGCGACCCGCTCCAGGCGGAAGTCCCACTCCAGCCCGGGATCGCAGAACGGGGCGACGAAGCCGCCGCTGGCGGCGTCCACGTGCAGCGGGACGTCGAGGCCGGTGTCCTGCTGGATCGCGTCCAGCTCCGCCGCCAGCCCGGCGATCGGCTCGTAGTCGCAGGTGTAGGTGACGCCCAGGATGCCGACCACGCCGATGGTGTTCTCGTCGACGTAGGCGCGGAGCTGGTGCGGGCGCAGCCCGGTCTCCCCCTCCTCCAGGGGCACCCGGCGCAGCTCCACGTCGAAGTAGCGGGCGAACTTCTCCCAGCAGATCTGGACCGGCCCGCAGACCAGGTTGGGCCGGGAGGCGTCGGCCCCGGCGGCGCGCCGGCGCTCCCGCCACCGCCACTTCAGCGCGAGGCCGCCGAGCATGGCCGCCTCGCTGGAGCCCGTGGTGGAGCAGCCGACGGTGTTCCGGGGGTCGGGGGAGTTCCACAGGTCGGCGAGGATGCGCACGCAGCGCGACTCGATCTCCGCGGTCTGCGGGTACTCGTCCTTGTCGATCATGTTCTTGTCGAGGTTCTCCGCCGTCAGCCGCCGGGCCTCCTCCTCGGCCCAGGTGGTGCAGAAGGTGGCGAGGTTCTGCGAGGAGTCGCCGTCCAGCGAGAGCTCGTCGCGCACCAGCGCGTAGGCGACCCGGGGGTCGGCCTCCCGGTCGGGCATCCGGTGGCGGGGCAGCGGCTCCCCGCTCAGCGGCGCGGCGTAGACGTCGTCCGGGCGCCCCTCGGCGGCGCGGCCGGCCTCGTGCGGAGCCATGGGCCCTCCTTACCGCCCGGGGCCGGGCGCCCCGGGCCGTCGCCGTTCCGGACCGGCGACCCGCTGCGCACGCTATTCACGGCCCCGCTCCCCCGGCGGCCCCCGCCGCGCCCCTTGACCGACTCCGCACCGGGCGGTTACCCGCCCCGGACGTCACGGCTCCGGGCGTCACACCGCCCAGGAGCGGTCGTAGTCCGGGTGGCCCGCGTAGGCCGCGGCGAGGTGCTCCACCGCCTTCCGCCAGGCGTGCAGCGCGCCCCATGCCTCGGGGGTTCCGGGGGTTCCGCCCCGGCTGCCGCTCGCACCGGCGACCGCGCTCATCTGCTCCCGGTGGGCCCGGACGTACTCGTTGACGATCCGCCTCTTGGCCGCGACGTCGGCGCGGGCCCGGCCGGGTCCGCCGGTTCCGGGCGAGGCGGCGTGCGCGGCCCGCTCGTCCTCGTCCAGGCGCGCGCTGAGAAAGTCGACGATGGTCACCCGGGGGTGCTCCCTTCGCGGGTTTCGGTGGCCTTACCGCGTCGTATACCACCCCGCGCGGCCGGGGGCACCCCTCCGGCGCGGCCGGAGACGGACATTTCAACCGGGCCGAGGGAAGCTGGTTGAATCTACCCGTGAATCCGAAGAGCATCTCTGAGACCGCCATTGAGCTGCACGTCGTGCGCGTCTTCTGCGGCGATGGCGGGACCGGCGGCAACCCGCTCGGCATCGTCCCGGACGGCGCGGCCGTGCCGGACCGGGCGCGCCGCCAGGCCCTCGCCGACCGGCTCGGCTTCAGCGAGACCGTGTTCATCGACGACCCGGGATCGGGGGCGGTGGACATCTACGCCCCCGGCGCCCGGCTGCCGTTCGCCGGGCACCCGCTGATCGGGGCCGCCTGGCTGCTGCGCCGCACCGGCCTCCCGGTGGAGGGCCTGGTCACCGAGGCCGGGCCGGTGTCCGCCTGGGAGGACGGCGGCGCGGAGGGCACCGGCTGGATCCGGGCCCGCCCGGAGTGGGCGGCGGGGCGGCGCACCGAGCGGTTCGGCTCGGTGGCGGAGCTGGAGGCGCTGGACGGCCCGCCGGAGGGCGACGGCTGGCTGTACGCGTGGGCATGGCTGGACGAGCCGGCCGGCCGGGTGCGCGCCCGCGGTTTCCCGCGCCGCCCCGGCGGCGTCGCCGAGGACGAGGCCACCGGCGCCGCGGCCATCGTGCTCACCGCCGAGCTGGGCCGCCCGCTCGACGTCCACCAGGGCCGCGCCTCGCTGATCCGCACCCGGCCGGGCCCCGGCGGCACCGTCGAGGTGGGCGGCCGGGTCGTCCCGGTGGAGACCCGCACCGTCGAGGCCTGAGCCGCCCCGGGGCGGTCCGCGGGCCGGAGGCCCGGCCGCCTCTCCCGGATCCCGGGGACGGGCCGCGTCAGACCGCAGGGGCGGCGGTCCCGGCCGCCGGAGCGCGGCGGCGGGCCGGGCCCTGGGCCGGACGCGAAGGGCCCCGGGCCGGTCGGTGCCGGTCCGGGGCCCCGTTCTCGGCGGGCGGGAAGGGGTCAGCCCCAGCTGAGGGCGGTCCCCTCCGGGTCCTCGAGGAAGGCCCCGACGTCGCGGAGGACCTTCGAGCCCAGCTCGCCGTCGACCAGCCGGTGGTCGAAGGAGAGCGACAGGGTGGTCACCTTGCGCAGCTTGAGCTCCCCCTTGTGCGCCCAGGGCATGTCGCGGATCTGGCCGAAGGCCAGGATGGCCGCCTCCCCCGGGTTGAGGATGGGGGTGCCCGCGTCCACGCCGAAGACGCCCACGTTGGTGACGGTGATGGTGCCGCCGGTCATGTCGGCCGGGGTCGTCTTCCCGGCCCGCGCCGTCTCGGTCAGCTCCTGCAGGCCCTTCGCCAGCTCCGGCAGCGGCTTGGCGTGCGCGTCCTTGACGTTCGGCACGACCAGGCCGCGGTCGGTGGCCGCGGCGATGCCCAGGTTCACGTAGCGCTTGACCACGATCTCCTGCGCCTGCTCGTCCCAGGCCGCGTTGATCTCCGGGTGCCGGCGCACCGCGGTGAGCAGCGCCCGCGCCACCAGCAGCAGCGGGGACACCTTGACCCCGGCGAACTCCGGCCGCTCGCGCAGCCGGCGCACCGCCTTCATCGTCTTGGTGACGTCCACCTGCAGGAACTCGGTGACGTGCGGGGCGGTGAAGGCGCTGGACACCATCGCCGCCGCGGTGCGCTTGCGCACCCCCTTGATCGGGATGCGCTCCTCCAGCGCCGACCGGTCGGCGGCCGGGGCCGCCGGAGCCGCCGCGGCCGCGGCCGGGGCCTCGGCCGCGACCTCGGGGGCCGGGGCCGCCCCGGCGGGCTCCCCTTCGGCGGCGCGGCGCACGTCCTCCCGGGTGACCAGGCCGCCCTCGCCGGTCGGGGTGACCGTGCGCAGGTCGACGCCGAGGTCCTTGGCGAGCTTGCGCACCGGGGGCTTGGTGAGCACCGGGCCGGCCGGGGACGCCTGCTCCGGCACCGCCGGGGCGGGGGCCGGGGCCGGCTCGGGGGCGGGCTCGGCGGGCGGGGCGGCGGCGCCGCCGTTGGCGGCCGCCGCGGCCGGGGCCGGCCGGCGGCGCGGGCGGCGCTGCGTGGACGCCGCCTTCTCGCCGTAGCCGACCAGCGGCTTCTCCCGCTCCTCGGTCTCCTCGGCGGCCCCGTCCCCGGAGCCGTCGCCGCCGGTGCCGTCGTCCACCGCGATGATCGGGGTGCCCACGTCGACCGTGGCCCCCTCCTCCACCAGCAGCTCGGTGACGGTGCCGGCGAACGGGCTGGGCAGCTCCACGGCGGCCTTGGCGGTCTCGATCTCGCAGATCATCTGGTTGACCTCGACCCGGTCGCCCGGCTTGACGTACCACTGGAGGATCTCGGCGTCGACCAGCCCCTCACCGACGTCGGGCAGCCGGAAACGCTGGACTCCACTGTTGGCCATGTCTTCTCCGACTCCCTGATCAGTACGCGAACGCTCGGTCGACGCCGTCCAGAACCCGGTCCAGGTCGGGCAGGTAGTGCTCCTCCAGCCTGGACTGCGGGTAGGGCGTGTCGAACGCGCCGACCCGGATCACCGGGGCCTCCAGGTGGTAGAAGCAGTCCTCGGTGATCCGCGCGGCGATCTCCGCGCCGACGCCGTTGCCGACCGGCGCCTCGTGCGTGATGACCACCCGCCCGGTGCGGCGCACCGAGGCGGTGACGGTGTCGTAGTCGACCGGGGAGATCGACCGCAGGTCGATCACCTCGATGGAGTGGTCCTCGTCGGCCTCGGCCGCCTGCAGCGCGGTCTTCACCATCGGGCCGTAGGCGATCAGGGTGGCGTCGGTGCCGGGGCGGGCGATGCGGGCCGCCCCCATCGGCTCGGCGGACTCCGGGGACGCCGAGGTGTCCACCGCCGCCTTCTCGTAGTAGCGCCGCTTGGGCTCCAGGAAGACCACCGGGTCGTCGGAGGTGATGGCCTGCTGGATCATCCAGTAGGCGTCCACCGCGTTGGCGACGGTGACCACCCGCAGCCCGGCGGTGTGCGCGAAGTAGGCCTCCGGCGACTCGCTGTGGTGCTCGACCGCGCCGATCCCGCCGCCGTAGGGGATGCGCAGCACGACCGGCATGCTCAGGGTGCCCGCCGAGCGGCGGCGCATCTTGGCCAGCTGGGTGAAGGTCTGGTTGGCGGCCGGGAAGAAGAAGCCGTCGAACTGGATCTCGCAGACCGGCCGGTAGCCGCGGAGCGCCAGGCCGATGGCGGTGCCGACGATGCCGGACTCGGCCAGCGGGGTGTCGATGACCCGCTCCGCACCGAAGTCCTTGTGCAGCTGGTCGGTGACGCGGAAGACACCGCCGAGCCGGCCCACGTCCTCCCCCATCACCAGCACCTTGGGGTCGTTCTCCATCGCCCGGCGCAGGCCCGCGTTGATGGCCTTGCCAATGGTGAGGTCGGTCATCGCTCAGCGGCCCCCTTCGGCACCGGCGCCCTCGAAGGACGCGAGGTAGTCGGCGAACTCCGCCCGCTGGCGGTCCAGTCCGGTGTGCGGCTCCGCGTAGACCTCGTCGAAGATCTCCAGCGGGGCGGGGTCGGGCAGCTCGCGGCATTCGCGGCGGACCCGCTCGCCGAGCGCGTCGGCCTCGGCCTCGACGCCGGCGAAGAAGTCCTCGCCGGCCAGGCCCTGCTTCTCCAGGTAGGCGCGGAGCCGGGAGATCGGGTCCTTGCGCTTCCACTCCTCCAGCTCGGCGGAGGCCCGGTAGCGGCTCGGGTCGTCGTTGGTGGTGTGCGCGCCCATCCGGTAGGTGAACGCCTCGATCAGCGTCGGCCCCTGGCCCTCGCGGGCGCCGTCCAGCGCGGCGCGGGTGACCGCCAGCGAGGCGAAGACGTCGTTGCCGTCGATGCGGATGCCGGGGAAGCCGAAGCCGGCGGCGCGCCGGTAGATCGGCACCCGGGACTGGCGCTCCAGCGGCTCGGAGATGGCCCACTGGTTGTTCTGGCAGAAGAACACGACCGGCGCGTTGTTGACCGCGGCGTAGTTGAACGCCTCGTTGGTGTCGCCCTGGCTGGTGGCGCCGTCGCCGAAGTAGGAGATGACCGCCTCTCCGTCCTCGCCGACCGCGCCGTCGCGCTGGACGCCCATGGCGTAGCCGGTGGCGTGCAGCGCCTGGCTGCCGATGACGATCGTGTACAGGTGCAGCCGGTGCTCGTTGGGGTCCCAGCCGCCGTTGGTGACGCCGCGGAACATGCCCAGCAGCTCCCGCGGGGGGACCTCGCGGCACCAGGCGACGCCGTGCTCGCGGTAGGAGGGGAAGGCCATGTCGCCGTCGCGCAGCGCCCGGCCCGATCCGATCTGGGCCGCCTCCTGGCCGAGCAGCGAGGCCCACAGCCCGAGTTCGCCCTGGCGCTGCAGCGCCACCGCCTCGGAGTCGAAGCGCCGGACCAGGACCATGTCCCGGTAGAGCCCGCGCGCCTCCTCGCCGCTGATCTCGAAGGGGTAGTCGGGGTGCGTCCGCAGCTCCCCTTCCGGGGTCAGGAGCTGGACGAGCTCCGGTTCCTCATGCGCGGTGTTGTCCGACACCTGTCGCTCCTCGGGTTCTCGGGGCCGACGTCGCGAGGGTGAGCGCTGATCGGCCGATCCTCCACCCGCTCACCCGGGGTAACGGGTCTTGGCGGGCAGCCCTCCGCATATCGTGACAGAACTCACCACGCCCAGCGCAAGCCCCGGCGCCGCCTTTTCGCCTGGGGCCCCATGATCCACGACCCCGGAAAAACCGCAACTACCAGGACTTCCTAGCAACAGCAAGGCCGTCCGAAGAAAATTTCGGGCGTCCTATGACCGGTTCCGAAAAGCCCCGGAAACGGCGGCGACCGGTCCGCGCCGAACGCGGACCGGTCGCAGGGAACCGAACCATGAGTCACCGAGAGTGACGATAAGGGGTGGCGACGATCACCCGTGGTCACCCGAGGGGACCGTCGCGCGGGCCGGGGGCGGCCCGGGTGCCGCAGAGGGGCGGGAGGGGCGCCGGAGGGGCCGGCGCGGTCTCACTCGCCGGAGCGCGGCGCGGGGGCGTAGTCGACGAGCTGCTCGCGGAGCTGACGGCGGGCCCGGTGCAGCCGGGACATCACCGTGCCCAGCGGGGTGCCCATCCGCGCGGCGACCTCCTTGTAGGGGTAGCCCTCGACGTCGACCAGGTAGACGACCATGCGGAACTCCTCGGGCAGCGCGGCGAGCGCGGCGCGGACGCCGGAGTCGGGCATGTGGTCCAGGACCTCGGCCTCGGCCGAGCGCGGACCCGAGGAGCTGTGCGCCTCGGCCGCGGCGAGCTGCCAGTCCTTGATCTCGTCGGTGGAGTCCTGGCGCGGCTCGCGCTGCTTCTTGCGGTAGCCGTTGATGAACGTGTTGGTGAGGATGCGGTACAGCCAGGCGCGCAGGTTGGTGCCGGCGCGGAACTGGTGGAAGTTGGCGAACGCCTTGGTGAAGGTCTCCTGGACCAGGTCCTCGGCGTCGGCGGCGTTGCGGGTCATCCGCAGCGCGGTGGGGTAGAGCTGGTCGGCGTACGGGGTGACCGCGGTCGCGAAGTCCAGGGTCTCGGTCTCGCCGTTCTGCTGCTCGGTGCGGTCCAGTTCGATGGTCGTCAAGACTCCCCCTTAGAGACGACCGGCCGTTCAATACCGATCGGTATCGAACTGTTAGACGCGCAGACTAGCGCGCAATGATGACACCTTTGGCGGTGATAAGGGTCACTCGGTGCCGCCGATGCCCGTATCGTCGCCGTTTCGTGACCCGGGATGCGGTATAGGACACCCTCCGCCGCGGCCGCTCCGGGGCCGGATCCGACCGCGCTGACCTCGGCGGACCGGGGCCGCCCCGTGCCCCGGGCCGGACACCGGTGCCGTACGCTTTTCCCGCGCGGCGCAGCCCGCGCGGCACCAGCGGACAAATCAGCGTGGAGGACCCCGTGGCCCGCGTCATCGTCGACGTCATGCTCAAGCCCGAGATCCTGGACCCCCAGGGCCAGGCGATCGTGGGCGCCTGCGGGCGCCTCGGCTTCGCCGGCGTCGAGCAGGTCCGCCAGGGCAAGCGGTTCGAGGTGGAGATCGAGGGCGAGGCCGACGAGGCCCGCCTGGCCGACGTCCGCCGCCTCGCCGAGACGCTGCTGGCCAACCCGGTCATCGAGGACTTCGAGCTCCGGGTGGAGTAGCGCCCGATTGGCGTGCGGTACCCGTTCGGCTCCATTTGCTCCGTTTCGTCCACCGGTCCCCGGGCATCGCTCTAGTGAGGCCGACGGTGAGGACTTCCCCATGGACGACGGAATCTCGTTCGCCCTGCCCGCGGAGCCCGGTTCCCTGCCGGTGATGCGCCGCATCCTCGGACGGGCCCTCAGCGAGCGGGGCATCACCGGAGACCGCGCATTCCGCCTGCTCACCGCCGCCACCGAGGCGTGCACCAACGCCGTCGAGCACGGCTCCCGGGGCGCCTACCGGGTGGAGGTCCGGTTCGGCCCGGCGGACTGCCTGATCGCCGTCGCCCACCGCGGCCCGGGCTTCGCCGTCCCCGCCCCGCGGATGCCCGGCCCCGAGGCCGAGTCCGGGCGCGGCCTGCCGATGATGCGCCGCCTGGTGGACGAGGTCGACCTCGACTGCCCGCCTCCGGGCCGGACCGGGCGCACCCTGGTCCGGCTCCGCGAACGGCTGCCCGAGCGCGAACCCTGCCCGTGACCTCGGGGGGCGGGCCCACCGCTCCCCCCGGTGCGGGTAACCTCATGGGGGAGCTCCGCCCGCCGCCCACCCTCACCCGGTCGTGGCCGCGGCGGCCGCGGCCACCAGCGACTCATACCGACGAAACTTCGGAGAGTGCCCATGACAGCCCGTGTGGGCGTCGTCACCTTCCCCGGCTCCCTCGACGACAAGGACGCGGCGCGCGCCGTCCGGATCGCAGGAGCTCAGCCCGTCCCCCTCTGGCACGACGACGCCGACCTCAAGGGCGTCGACGCGGTCGTGCTCCCGGGGGGCTTCTCCTACGGGGACTACCTCCGCTGCGGGGCCATCGCCCGGTTCGCCCCGATCATGACGGAGCTGGTGCCGGCCGCCCGCTCCGGGGCCCTGCCGGTGCTGGGCATCTGCAACGGCTTCCAGATCCTCTGCGAGAGCCACCTGCTCCCGGGCGCGCTGACCCGGAACGAATCGCTGCACTTCATCAACGTCGAGCAGCGGCTCCGGGTGGAGTCGGCCGGCACCGCCTGGACCAACCGGTACACCGCCGGCGAGGAGATCCTGGTGGTGCTGAAGAGCGGTGAGGGCCGCTACACCGCCGCCCCGGACACCCTGGACGAGCTGGAGCGCACCGGCCGGGTGGTGGTCCGCTACACCGGCGGGGCCCCGAACGGCTCCGAGCGCGGCATCGCCGGGATCACCAACGAGCACGGCAACGTGGTCGGCCTGATGCCGCACCCGGAGCACGCCGTCGAAGCGCTCACCGGCCCCTCCGAGGACGGCCTGGGGTTCTTCACCTCGGTCCTGGCCCACCTGGCCGACGGCGTTCCCGCGGGGTCGTCGGCGCGATGATGGCGCTGCTGCGGTCCAGGCGGACGATGCTGGTCCTCGTCGGCCTGGTCGTGGTCGGGATGGTCGCCACCGGCGCGGTCGGCCTGATCAACGCGCTGAACGCACCCGACCCCCAGGGGGCCGACGGCGGGCAGAGCGCGGCGCCGCCGCGCGACGCCCCGCCGGTGGGCGCCCTGGGCGGCGCCCCGGACCCGGTCGACTACGTCGACCTGGACCAGGAGTGCGGCGCCGTCGCCCCCGGTCGGCCCGAGGAGTGCTACCGCACCGTCGGGCTGGACGTCGGGGAGGAGGACCTGGACGCCGCCGGCGCCCTGGAGGAGGTGCGCGGCGCGCTGCTGGACGACGGCTGGCAGCCGCTCGTCCCCTCCTCCGACACCGACCCCGACGAGGTCCCGGCGGAGGAGTTCGTGCTCACCGACGGGACCGTGATGGCGATGGCCAGCCCGGTCTCCCACGACGACTCGACCCCGGCCGCAGTGGTGCTCGCCCACTACTAGAGCCGCCCGCTCCACTCGCCCGCCCTTGCATCCGAACGGAAACCGCATGTCCCACTCCCGCGCCATCGACACCGTGGCCACCGCCGAGAGCACGCCCGAGGCCGAGCAGCCCTACGCCGAGCTCGGGATGGCCGACGACGAGTACGCCCGCGTCCGCACCATCCTCGGCCGCCGGCCCACCGCCGCCGAGCTGGCGATCTACTCGGTGATGTGGAGCGAGCACTGCTCCTACAAGAGCTCCCGGGTGCACCTGAAGAAGTTCGGCGAACTCGCCCCGGACAGCGACGCGCTGCTGGTCGGCATGGGCGAGAACGCGGGCGTGGTGGACGTCGGCGAGGGCCGGGCGGTCACCTTCAAGATCGAGTCGCACAACCACCCCTCCTACGTCGAGCCGCACCAGGGCGCGGCCACCGGCGTCGGCGGGATCGTCCGGGACATCCTCACCATGGGCGCCCGGCCGGTGGCGGTGATGGACGCGCTGCGCTTCGGCCCGGCCGACGCCCCGGACACCCGGCGGGTGCTGCCCGGCGTGGTCTCCGGCATCTCCTTCTACGGCAACTGCCTGGGCCTGCCCAACATCGGCGGCGAGGTCGGCTTCGGCGCCGGCTACGCGGGCAACCCGCTGGTCAACGCGCTGTGCGTGGGCGTGATGAAGCACTCCGACATCAAGCTGGCGCAGGCGCCCGGCCCCGGCAACAAGGTGGTGCTGTTCGGCGCCACCACCGGCCCGGACGGCATCGGCGGGGCGTCGGTACTGGCCAGCGCCACCTTCGACGAGGAGAGCCAGGCCAAGCGGCCCAGCGTGCAGGTCGGCGACCCGTTCCTGGAGAAGCTGCTGATCGAGTGCAGCCTGGAGCTGTTCGCCCAGGACCTGGTGGTGGGCATCCAGGACCTGGGCGCGGCCGGCGTCTCCTGCGCCACCACCGAGCTGGCCGCCGGCGGCACCGGCGGCATGCGCATCGAGCTGGACCGGGTCCCGCTGCGCGACTCCACGCTCACTCCGGAGGAGATCCTGATGAGCGAGTCGCAGGAGCGGATGATGGCGGTGGTCGAGCCCGGCCGCCTGGACGACTTCCTGGCCGTGTGCCGCAAGTGGAACATCGAGGCCGCGGTGATCGGCGAGGTCTCCGACGTCACCCCGGAGGAGGCCGAGCGCGGCGGCCGGCTGGTGATGACCTGGCACGGCGAGACCATCGTGGACCTGCCGCCGCGCACCGCGGCCGACGAGGGCCCGGTCTACGAGCGCCCCTACGCGCGCCCCGCCGAGCAGGACGCGCTGCAGGCCGACACCCCGGACCGGCTGGACCGGCCCAAGGACGACGCCTCCCTGCGCGAGCAGCTGCTGACCGTGCTGGCCGCGCCCGGCGTCTGCGACCCGTCCTGGATCACCCGGCAGTACGACAGCTACGTTCTGGGCAACACGGTGCTGCGCGCCCCGCACGACGGCGGGATGATCCGGATCTCCGACGACTCCGACCGGGGCGTGGCGCTGGCCACCGACGGCAACGGCCGCTACACCCGGCTCGACCCCTACACCGGCACCCGGGCCGCGTTCGCCGAGGCCTACCGGAACGTCGCCGCCACCGGCGCCCGGCCGCTGGCCGTCACCAACTGCCTCAACTACGGCTCCCCCGAGGACCCGGCGGTGATGTGGCAGTTCGCCGAGTCCACCCGGGGCCTGGCCGAGGCCTGCAACCAGCTGGGCACCCCGGTCACCGGCGGCAACGTCAGCTTCTACAACCAGACCGGCGAGACCGCGATCAACCCGACCCCGGTGATCGGCGTGCTGGGCGTCATCGGCGACGTGCACGACCGGCTGACCAGCGCGTTCAGCGCCGCCGACGACGGCGCGGCGATCTACCTTCTGGGCGAGACCCGGGACGAGCTCGGCGGGTCGGCCTGGGCCGACGTGATCCACGGCCACCTGGGCGGGCTGCCGCCCGAGGTGGACCTGGCCGCCGAGGCGGCGCTGGGCGAGGTGCTGGCCTCCGCCGCCGAGTACGGCGTCGCGGCGGCCGCGCACGACCTGTCCGACGGCGGCCTGGCGGCGGCGCTGGCCGAGTCGGCGCTGCGCGGCGGCACCGGCTGCCGGATCAGCCTCGACGGCGGCCTGGCCGACCCGTTCACCGCGCTGTTCAGCGAGTCCGGTGCGCGCGCGGTGGTCGCGGTCCGCCCGGAGGCCGAGGAGGCCTTCAAGGAGCTGTGCTCCCGGCACGGCGTCCCGGCGGCGGCGATCGGCACGGTCGGCGGCTCCTCGCTGTCGGTGAGCCACCCCGGCGGCGGGTTCGACATCCCGCTGCAGGAGCTGCGCACCGCCTACGAGTCCACCCTGCCCGCCATCTTCGACGGGGAGTGACCCGGAGCCCCGGAACCGGCCGGGCCCCGGCGGGGTGCGCCCCCGCCGGGGCCCGCTCCTCCCGGTGATCTCGATGCCGCGGCCCTGCCAGAACGCTCTGGCAGGGCCGCGGCGTCGAGATCTTCGCCCGGGTCCGCTCAGGAGCGGGTCCGCACCCCGCGCCGGCGGGCGAGGAACACGGTCAGCGCCACGAAGGCGAAGGTCTGGGCGAGCGCGCCGGGGATGAACTCCCACGGGACGGCGCCCTGGTCCAGCGGGGCGGCGATGTCGCCCATCGCCGAGGTGACGAGCATCCCGGTGAGGTTGTGCAGCACGTGCATGACCACCGCCGCCTCCAGGCCGCCGGTGCGCACGCTCAGCCAGGCCAGCGTCATCGCCCAGACGAAGATCCAGGCGGCGCCCCAGCCGGTGTAGCCGTGCACCGACATGAAGAGCAGCGAGCCGGCCACGATGCCCGGCCACGGGGTGCGGATGAACGAGCCGAAGGCCTGCATCAGCCAGCCGCGGAAGACGTACTCCTCGGCGGCGGCCTGGAACGGCACGAGCAGCAGGACCAGCGCGGCGGCGGGGAGGAACGCGCCCCACCCGGACCACTCCCAGCCCTGCGCGCCGAAGACCTCCCCGAGGTCCCGGCCGGCCGCCAGGTAGGTGGCGACGCTGACCGCGTAGCCGAGGGCGATCGCGGCGGCCGCGGCCCCGGCGCAGGCCAGCGCCCACCGCCGGCGGAACCGGCCGGCCACCGAGGAGAGGGTCCCGGCCGGCCTCCGCTGCACCAGCCGGGCGGTCAGCAGGACCATCGGGAGCGCGCTCGCCAGGCCGAGCAGGGTGGCGCCGAGGAAGGCCAGCGGGGCCGCCTCCAGCATCGCCACCGGGTCGTCCCCGGCGTCCATCCCCCCGTTGAGGAAGGCGACGACCCCGGCGCCCATGCTCAGCGCGACCATCACCACCAGGGCGGGCACCAGGAAGGCGGCGGTTCCGGCGATCGGCCGCCACCAGGAGTTCCACCGGTTGCGGGCGAGCAGGTGGTAGGGGGTGCCCGCCGGGGCCGCCCCGACCCGGGGCGCGGGGGCCGGGGGCGCCTCCCGTCCGGCGGACTCCTCCGGCCCGGGACCCGGAGCGGTGCCCCCGGCGGTCCCCTCCGGCCCGGGCCCCGGGACGGTGCCTCCGGCGCTCCCCTCGTAGGCCGGGCCCGGGGCCGGGTGCCCGCCGGCGCCGTCCCGGCGGTCCTCCGGCACCGGGCCGGGGCCGGGGTGTCCGCTCAACGCGCTCATCGCGGTCTCTCCGTTCGACGCTGCTCTTCCTGCCTGGTCCCGAGCATCCCGCGGCGGCGGGTGCCCGCCCCAGTCGCCGCGGTCACCGCTTTCCGCTGACATTTTCCGGCCGTGCCCCGTGACAACCGTCATCCCGCCTCGGCCGCCCGCACCCCCGGGCGTAGGCTGGGGAGCAGGGGCAGAGCGCCCCGACAGGACCGGGAGACATGGAGAACGAGTACGGCGGCCCCAAGCGCCGCGGACGCCTCAAGGGGCCGCTCGGCAGCCACGACCGCCCCGCGAGCGCCCTGGCGTTCCGCCTGATCCTCGCGGTCTTCGGCGCCGCCGTCCTGCTCGCCGCCACCGTCCTGGCCTGGACCTGGGCCCGGAACGCCATGCTCGTCTTCGTCTTCGCTGCGGCCCTGGCGGCCTCGCTGCTCAACGTCTACTGGGTCTACCAGCGCCTGCGCCACGAGCGCTGACCGCGGCCGCCCTCCCCGATGATCTTGACGCTGCGGGCCTGTCAGAGCGTTCTGACAGGCCCGCAGCGTCAAGATCATCGGGGTGCCGGAGATTCTTCCGAATTCGATCCCCCGTCCGGGAACAAGGGGCGGGGTCGCCGCGTTCCAATCCCGTACGGCGTACGATCATACGCCGTACGACCGAGGGCTTCCGGCAGTGAGGAGAGGCGCATGCAGCGTTCCCGGGCATACGAGGAATTCGACCGGCAGGTGCGCGTACTGGCCGAGAAGGACTACCCCGGGCTCTCCGGGCTGGGAGCGGAGGGGTTCGCCGCATTGGTGAAGCCGCTGCGCGACGCGGCGGTGGAGGCGGCCGGGGCGGACGGCGGGCCGTGGCCCGGCGAGGACGGCGGCTCCCCCGGGCGGATCCCGTTCGTCCTGGTGGTGACCAGGGACGTGGTCCCGATCGAGGAGAGCATGGTGCGCACCGCGCTGCCCCGCGGGCGCAAGCCGGGGTTCGTCGACCGCTCCTACGAGGAGGGCGCGCTCGCCCGGTTCACCGCCACCGAGGAGACCGCGCTCCCCGATCCGCGCGCCTACCTGCTCACCGGTGTGGACCGGGGCGAGGAGTTCTGCGGGGCGGTGCCCGCCGACGCGATGGCCGCGATCCGGGCGCGCGGCCGCACTCCGCTGACCATCGAGGAGGGCATCGCCCTGGTGACGCTCTTCCCGGCCGCCCTGGAGAAGAACAAGTGCTTCTCCCTGGGCGGCTCGCGCTGCGGCGACCGCCGGGTCCCGGCGCTGTGGATCAGCGACCGCGCCCCCAAGCTGGGCTGGTGCTGGGAGGGCAACCCGCACACCTGGCTCGGCATGGCCTCCGCGGCCGCCCGGACCGCGGGCCGGGCCGACTGACCGGCGCCTCCGCCGGGCCGGTCCGCGGGTCCCCGGGAGACCCTCTGACCGGCCCGGCGCCGCTCGGCGCGGGGCCCGGCGCCGCCCCGGGGCGGGAGTCAGCGAAGCGGGCCGGGGGCCTCCGCGAACCTGCGGGAGAGCGCCTCCAGCCGGGCGACCCGCTTCGAGGTGGGCGGGTGGGTGCGCAGCGCCCGGTCCAGGGCCAGGCCCAGTCTCCCCTGATCGGGGTCGGGGCTGCCGAACGGGACCACCGCCAGCGCCGAGGCGGAGCTCAGCGCGCGCAGGTCGATCTCGGGGACGGCGGCCATGCCGCCCTCGACCGCCCCCAGCGCGGCGGCGAGGGCGGACGGGGAGCCGGTGAGCACGGCGGCCGCGCGGTCCGCGGCCAGCTCCCGGCGGCGGACCAGGCGACCCATCGCGGCGAAGCCCGGCAGGCCCAGCACGAGCGCACCGAACAGGCCGGCCAGCGCGGCGGTGATGGCGAGCGCCCAGACCACCGTCCGGGCGAGCCCTGCGGCCGCCAGGACCGGGGGGACCAGGGGCCGCGGGACGCGGCGCACCGGCGGAGGCCTCCGCTTCCAGGCGTCGGAGCCGAACATCGGCTCCCAGGGCCGGCCGCACAGCCGTCCCAGCCCGGCGAACGGGAGGTCCAGGTGGCCCAGACCGGTGAACAGGTACCCCGGGAGAAGGACGATCCAGGTGACCATCCCGGCGGCGACGGAGAGCACCCGTGAGTCGCGGTGCGCGATGTGCGCCAGCTCGTGCGCGACGACCGCCTCCAGCCCCGGCGCGTCCAGCGTGTCCAGCAGGCCCCTGCTGACGTAGAGCACCGGCCGCTCGCCCCGGTGGTCGGAGACCAGGGAGTTGGGCGCCGCGGAGGCGAAGACCCGGACCTCCGGCCGCTCCTGGCCGGAGAGCGCGCACAGCCGGTCCAGCACCCCGTGCAGCACCGGTTCGGAGACCCGGCTCACCTCGATGCCGTAGGCCACCGGGTCCGGGAGCGGGCGGCGCTGGACCGCGCCCGCGGCCAGCGATACGGCGATCGGAAGCAACCCCGGCCACCACGGCAGCCAGGGCAGCCACAGCCGGCCCGCCGCCCACAGGGCCAGGCAGCACAGCGCCGCGTACCCGGCGGCCACCGCGCCGAGCAGCAGCCAGGCGCCGGCCATCGGCCACGCCGCCGCGAACCCGCTCCGCACACGCATGCGGAAAACGATAGACGCCCCGGAGCGTCCCGGTCCCGGTCGCCCGTTCCGTCGGTGGGGAGGCGTAACCTGCCATGTCATGACCGACAACGAACGACCGATGCCCGCCCGGCTCTCCGCCGCCGTCGCGGGCTCCGGACCGGGCCTGCTCCTCGCGCACGGGGCCACCGGTTCGGTCGCGGACAACTTCACCGGGCTGATCGAGGCGTTCGCGCCCTCCCGCGCGGTGGTCGCGGCGGACTACCCGGGCTCCGGCTCCACTCCGCGCACCGGCGGCCCGCTCGACCTGGACGACCTGGCCCACCTCCTGGTGGCCGCCGCCGACGACGCCGGGCTGGAGCGCTTCGCCCTGCTCGGCTTCTCCATGGGCAGCCAGGTCGCGGTCCGCGCCGCGGTCCTGTACCCGGAGCGGGTCGAGGCGCTCGTGCTCAGCGCGGGCCTGGCCCGGCTCTCCCCGGCCAACCGGAAGGTGGTCGAGGCCTGGCGGGCCGAGGTCGCCGGAGCCGCCGAGCCGCACCCGCAGCCCGGCGCGCTGGACCAGATCGACCTGCTGCTGCGCAACGACACCAGCGCCGACCTGCCCCGGATCACCGCGCCCACGCTGGTCGTCAAGACCCTCCGGGACGACCTGGTGCTGCCGGAGAACTCCGACGAGCTCGCGGCCGGCATCCCCGGAGCGCGCGTCGCCGAGCTGGAATCGGGCCACCTCATCTGGGAGGACGACTTCGACGGCTGGGTCCGCGCGGTGCGCGCCTTCCTCACCGGCCTGCCGGGCTGAGCCCTACCGCGATGATCTTGACGTTCCGGGCCTATCAATCCGCGTTGATAGGCCCGGAACGTCAAGATCATCGCGGGGCGGGCGCCGCGGCCCCGCACCGGCGCGGGGTCAGGCCTCCGGCGGGATCCATTCCTTCCAAAGGTCCTCGTTCTCCTCGACCCAGGCCTCGGCCGCCTTCTCCGGCTCCATGCCCTGGTCGGCGATCATCTTGGCGACCTTGTTCTGGTCCTCGTTCGACCACTGCCACCGGTCGAGGAAGCGGTAGGCGACGCCGCCCCGGTCCGCGAACTCCTTGTTGAAGACCTTGGTGAGGTCGTAGGAGGGGTAGCCGCAGGCGACGTCGTCCGGGTCGACCTCGCACATGTCGACGTACTCCGGCATCTCGATCTCGACCAGGTCCATGTCCTCGAAGACCCACTGCGGCGCGTAGAAGTAGAAGAGGGCCGGCTCCTCCTTCTCGTAGGCCTCCCGGACCGCCGCGATCTGGTTCGCCTCCGAGCCGGTGTAGTCGATCTCCAGGTCCAGCTCGTAGTGGTTGATGATGCCGGGGTCCTGGCTCTGGAAGAGCGGGTCGCTGGAGATGAACCGGCCGGTGTCGCCCGGGGTCTCCGGGGTGGAGAAGATCTCGGTGTGCTCCGCCAGGCCGTCCAAGGTCATGACCTCGGGGTACTGCTCGGCGACGTAGGCCGGCACGTACCAGCCGTGGTCGCCGTAGAGGCCGGTCTCACCGCCGTCGACGACCTTCGGGGACCCGGGGTCGCCGTAGATCTCCATCAGGTCGTCGCGGCGCCAGTTCTCCAGGTTGACGTCGACCTTGCCGGCGGCCATCTCCTGCCAGGTCGGCTCGACGTCCAGCTCGACCTGCTCGACCTCGACGTCGAGCTCGTGCTCCAGCAGGTAGGTCAGCACCGCCGCGGAGGCCTCGTAGCCGGCCCACGGGTTGACGGCCATGCGCACCGTCTTGTCGTCCCCCTCCTCCTCTCCGCCGCCGCTGCCGCAGGCGGTCGCGAGGAGGACGAGGGAGGCGGCCGCCGCGGCCGAGCGGAGCACGCGGGCCGGGCGTCTCGGGGCGGGAGTGCGGGCGGGAGAGGGGTGGCTGCGCATTCGGACCTCACCAGACGGCGCCCGGGGGAACGGACGCCGTTCTATCACCGAGAAGCGGGCGGGGCGGGCGTTCCGTCGCCCACCGCCGCGCAGGACACGTCATTCTATTGCGACCAATGGGGCGGATGATGCATATCGGTCGGCACCGGAACCCCGGCCGCCGGCCGCGCGTCCCATCGGATGGCCGCCGACCAGCGAAGCCCTCCGAAAAACCCGCCGCCGATCCGGGAGGACCCGATGGCAGAGGATCCCGGAACCGGCCCCGGCCGCCGGAGCGGCTCCGCCGCCGGGCGGCTGCGGAGGCTGCTCCTGCGCAAGGCGCGCGAGGCCGACTCGCGCCGCGGCAAGCGGCGCGACCTGCGGAGCAGGCGGGCGAGCGAGGCGCAGCGGGCGATCGCCGAGGCGCTGCTCGCCGAGCGCTCCGGCGGCGGGCCGCGGATCGCCCGCGACGAGTGGGGCGTCCCGCTGGACGACCGGCACGTGCGCTCCTCGCTGACGGTCGAGGGCGCCGGCTCGCTGAAGCACGTCCTCTCCGGCCCGCGCAGGTCCGACTTCGCCCGGATGTTCCGGTGGAAGCGGAACCGGGCGCTGCTCGCCGTGGTCCTCCTGGCCCTGCCCTTCCTGGTGTACATCGCGGCCAGTGAGCGGCTGAGCGCCTGGTCGGACCCGCCGCTGGGGATCTCCTCCGAGGAGGGCGCCGTGCTCGGCCCGCTCTGGGCGGCCTCCCCGGACACCGCGTTCGCGTTCCGCCCCCGGGGCGGCCGGACCTTCCCGTCCCGCTTCGAGGACACGGTCGCGTCCTGGCCGGCCGGCGACTCCGTGGTCCGCGCCGACCGGGCGGGCGCCACCGCCTACGGCACCGCCGACGGCGGCACGGTGTGGCGCACCGCCCCCGGCGGCGCGGGGCTCTGCGCGGCGGCCGCGGACCCGGCGGACGGCGGCGTCGGCGTGGTGGTCGTGGAGCGGGACGGCGGCGACGGCGAGGACGTCCGCGGCTGCGACACCGTCCTCGGCATCGACCTCGCCACCGGGGCGGAGCTGTGGGAGTCCCCGCTGCCCGGCCCCACCGGGGCCGGCGCGGAGGCCACCGCGGGGCCGGTGATCGCCTGGTCCACCGGGCCGCACGCGGTGATCGCCCGCGGCCCCCTGCTGGCCGGGTTCGACGCCGGGAGCGGCGAGGAGCTGTGGAGCGGTACGGAGTGCACGTTCGCCCGGCACCGGCCGCTGTCCCGGGGCGATGGGAGCGCCGCGGTGCTGGGCTCCTGCGGCCCCCGAGAGGAGGCGGTCTTCACCGGGGTGCTGGACACCGCGACCGGCGAGGTGTCGGAGCGGCGCGCGCTGCCCGAGGACGCCGTCCGCTCCGGCCCGGGGGCGCTGACCCTGGTCGCGGCCGACCCGGTCACCGTGCACAGCGACCCCCTTCCCGCCGGCTCCGAGTACCTCCTCTCCGAGGGCCGGGTCCCGGAGGGGGACGAGCTGCTGGTGGCGGCGGACGGCGGGTGGACCCGGATCGATGCCGAGGGCACCGCCGGCGTGGGCTCGGCGGAGGAGGCGTGGCGGCTCGACCCCCGCCGCAGCAGGCCGACCGCCTCGGACGGGGTGCTCTACATCGAGACGGACGACCCGGGCGGGAACCGGGTCCTCGCCTTCGACCTGGAGCGCGGCGAGGTCCGGTGGAACCGCCTGGTGGCGGAGGACCACTTCGTGCGGGTCGCCGGCGCCGGCGGCGGCCGGGTGCTCGCCGTCTCCCGGGACCCCGGGAGCGGCGGCGAGGACGGCGCCCCGCCGCGGACCCGGATCCTGGCGCTGCCCGCCGACGGGGAGGGCCCGGCCGAGCTCGTCGCCGACGGCCTGCCGGACGTGCCCTGGCTGGAGACCACCCCGGTGCGGCTGCACGAGAGCGGCGACCGGTACGTCGTCGGACCGGCCCCCGACCCGTACGGGAAGGAGCCGGTTCCCCCGCTCTTCGCCGCCGGATAGCGCGCGCCGGCGGCCCCGCTCCGGCACGCGGCCCGTCCCGGAGCCGGAGCGGAGCGCCGCGCGACCGGGGCGAGCGCGACCGGGCGGCACCGCGCGGACCGGTCGCAGCGGGGCGTACCGCTCCCCGGAGGCGGCGCCGACCCGGCGGCCGGGGACGGCGGCGGCCCCGGGCCGTCCGGGGCGGGGCGGGCCGGGGCATGCGCGGCGGAGGGGGCGGCGGTCAGGCCCCCTCGGGGATCCACTTCCGCCAGACGTCCGGGTTCTCCTCGGCCCAGGCCCGGGCGGCCTGCTCCGGTTCCTTCCCCTCCTCGGCGATCATCCGGGCGACCTTGTTCTGGTCCTCGTTGGTCCAGGTCCAGTTCTCGATGAGCTCGTGGGCCGGGCCGCCGGTCTCGGTGAACGCGGTGGAGAACACCTTGTTCAGCTCGTAGTCGGGGTAGTCGCAGCCGACGTCCTCCGGGTCGATCTCGCACAGCTCCATGTACTCCGGGAACTCCACCTTGACCAGGTCGAGGTCCTCGAAGAGCCACTGCGGCTCGTAGAAGTAGAAGAGCACCGGCTCTTCCTTCTCGTAGGCCTCGCGGACCCGCTCGATCTGCTTCTCCTCGGTGCCGGCGTGCTCGATCTCCAGGTCCAGGCCGAAGTGGTTGATCATGCCCTGGTCCTGGGTGACGAAGCTGGGGTCGGCGGCCAGCAGGCGCCCGGGGCCCCCGCCGTCCCCGGCGAAGAGGTCCTCCTTGCCGAGCAGCCCGTCCACCGTGTCGATGCCGGGGTGCTCCTCGACCAGGTACTCCGGCAGGTACCAGCCGATCCGGCCGTCGTTGCCGGTGGGGCCGCCGTCGACGACCAGCGGCCGCTCGCTGTCGCCGTACAGCTCCATCAGGTCCTCGTGGCCCCAGTTCTCCAGGATCACGTCGACCGAGCCGTCGGCCAGGCTCCGCCAGGAGGCCTCCTCGTCGGCCTCGACCAGTTCTACCTGGTAGCCCAGTTCCTCTTCGAGCAGGTAGGAGACGACCGCGGCGTCGGCCTGGTAGCCGACCCAGCCGTTCAGCGCGATCCGGACCTCGGGGGCGCCGGCGCGCCCCTCCTCCTCGGCCGGCCCGCAGGCGGTCGCGAGCAGCACGGCGGAGGCCAGCGCGGCGGCCCGGGCCGGCGCGCTCCTGTACAAGGGCATGGGTGTTCCTGGGGTTCTCGGGGCGTTCGGGTCGTGCGGGGGATCGCGGGGGGTGTCGGGGTCCTTCGGGGAGAACGGGGCGGACCCCGGAGCGGCCGGAGCCGCCGGGGTCCGCCCGGTCACCGCGGAACGCCGGACTCAGGGCACGTCGTGCCCTTCGGGCATCCAGTCCCGCCAGACGTCCGGGTTCTCCTCGACCCAGGCCGCGGCGGCCTCCTCGGGGTCCTGCTTCTCCCCCGCGATGAGCCGCGCGACCGCGTTCTGGTCCTCATTCTCCCAGGTCCAGTTGTCGATCAGCTCGAACGCGTCCCCGCCCTCCTCGGCGAAGCCGGTGCGGTAGATCTTGTTCAGGTCGTACCGCGGGTAGTCGCAGGCGACGTCCTCGGGGTCGCTGTCGCAGCCCTCGGTCCATTCCGGGAACTCCACCCGGACCAGGTCGAGTTCGCTCTGCACCCAGCTGGGGTCCTGGGAGTAGAACAGCACCGGCTCGCCGGCCTGGTAGCGCTGGCGCACCTCGGTGAGCTGCGCCGCCTCCGAGCCGGCGTAGACGATCTCGAACGGCAGGCCGTAGTGGTCGATCAGCCCCTGGTCGCTGGTGACGAAGCCGGGGGCGCCGGCCAGGAACTGGCCCTTGTCCCCGCTCTCCGGGGTGCGGAACACGTCGGCGTGCTCCTCGAGCCCCTCCGGGGTGTTGATCCCGGGGTACTCCTCCACCAGGTACTCCGGCATGTACCAGCCGATGTGGCCGATGTTGCCGTTGGGGCCGCCGTCCACCACGGTGCCGTTGCCGCCCGGGCCGTAGATCTCCATCAGGTCCTCGTGGCCCCAGTTCTCCAGGATCACGTCGACCGCCCCCTGGTCGAGGGCCTGCCAGGACGGCTGCTCGTCCAGCTGGACCAGCTGGACCTGGTAGTCCAGCTCCTCCTCCAGCAGGTGCTTGATGACCGCGGCGTCGGCCTCGTAGCCGACCCAGGAGTTCAGTGCGATCCGCACCGTGCCGGGGTCGCGCAGGATGTCGGTGCTGCGCACCGCGCAGGAGGTGGCCAGCAGCGCGGCCGCGCCGAGCACCGCCGCCTTGGCGAGCAGGGATCGGGTCTTCTTCGTGCGCATGGGTCTCCTCCTCCTAGCGCGCGGCGCTCTGGGTGAGCCGGTCCAGGAACAGACCCAGGCAGACGATGGCCAGGCCGGAGGTCATGCCCAGGCCCAGCTGGTTCTGGGCCATGCCGAACACGACGCCGTAGCCGAGCGCGCCGGCGCCGACCAGGGCGCCGATGACCACCATCGCCAGGACCATCATGATCCCCTGGTTGACCGCGAGCAGCAGCGAGTGCCGGGCCAGCGGGAGCTGCACCTTGAGCAGCATCTGCCGGCGGGTGCTGCCCAGCGATTCGGCGGCCTCCACGGTGTTCGCGGAGACGCCCCGGATTCCGTCGTTGACCAGCCGGATGACCGGCGGCAGCGCGTAGACCACCGCGGCGGCCAGCGCCGGGATGCGGCCGATGCCGAACAGCGCGACCGCGGGGATCAGGTAGACGAACGGCGGCAGCGTCTGCATCGCGTCCAGGATCGGGCGGAGCACCGCGGCCAGCCGGTCGCTGCGCGAGGCCAGCACGCCGATCGCGAAGCCGACCACCACGGTGGCCAGCGCGGCGACCACCACCTGGGAGAGCGTGTCCATGCTCTCCTCCCAGGCGCCGAGGAGCCCGCAGGCCAGGATGGACACCCCGCCGACCAGCGCGATCCGCCAGCCGCCCAGGGCCAGGCCGAGGGCGGCGGCGGCCAGCACCACCAGCCACCACGGCGAGTCGGTGAGCACTGAGCGGAGCGGGTCCAGCAGCAGGTTCAGGGTGGCCTCGGCCAGCCACGCGGTGAAGCCGCCGAAGACGTCCTGCACCGCGGTGTTGGCCGCGTTCACCCAGTCGGAGATGGAGATCCGCACCTCCCGGGGCCAGTCGGCCAGTCCGGCCAGCCGGCCGACGACCACGGCGGCCGCGGTGGCCAGCAGGCCGCCGATCAGCAGCGGGCGGCGGAGCGCCGGCGGGACGTGCGGCCCGCGGGCCTCGTCGCCGGCGGCGGCGGTGATCCGGTCCAGGGCGATGGCCATCAGCACGATGGCCAGGCCCGCCTCGAAGGCGCGGCCCACGTCGACCTTGTTCAGCGCCTGGTAGATGGCGTCGCCCAGGCCGCCGGCGCCGATCACCGAGGCGATGACCACCATGGACACCGCGAGCATGATGGTCTGGTTCACGCCGAGCATGATGGTCCGCTTGGCCAGCGGCAGCTGGACCTTGGCGAGGATCTGCCTGCGGGTGGAGCCGAGCGACTCGGCCGCCTCCAGCGCGCCCTTGTCCACGCCGCGGATGGCCAGCGCGGTGATGCGCACCGCCGGCGGGATCGCGTACACCGTGGTGGCCACGGCGGCGGCGGGGTTGCCGATGCCGAACAGCAGCAGCATCGGCATCAGGTAGGCGAAGGCCGGCATGATCTGCATGAAGTCCAGCACCGGCCGGAGCGCCCGCTCGAAGCCGGGGCGGCGGCCCGCGACGATGCCCAGCGGGATGCCGATCAGCAGCGCCAGCAGCACCGAGGTGATGATCAGCGAGAGCGTGGTCATCGCCTGGTCCCAGAGGCCGAGCAGGCCGAAGACGGCGAAGGTGGCCAGGGTGAACGCGGCCACCTTGGCGCCGGCCACCCGCCAGGCGGCGAACGTGCCGAGCACGATCACGCCGAGCGGGGTGAGCAGGGTCAGCCCCTGGTTGATCAGGATGACGGCGGAGCCCAGCCCGACCGAGGCGTAGTTGAAGCCGTACAGGAAGAGCGGGCTGGTGTTGCGGTTCTCGACGATCCAGGCGTAGACGTCGTCGAAGAGCGCGCCGAGGCCGACGTCGAGCGAGTCGGGGAACGGCATCTGGCCGCGGAGCAGGCCGTACCCGGCGATCAGCACGGCGAAGACCGCGGCGACCCGGATCCAGGTGCGGTGGAGCAGGCCGTCCTGGCCGCCGTCCGGCCCGGCGGCCGTTCGGGGTGTGGTCTCGGTGGCCATGGTCAGGCCTCCGCGCCGTCGGCGAGCGGCTGCGGGCCGGTGCCCAGCTTGCCGTCGTCCGACTGGTCCTCGGCGATGATGCGCAGCACCTCGGTCCGGCCGACGACGCCGAGCAGCCGGTCGCCGTCCATCACTCGGACCGGCGCGGTGCCCTCGGCCAGCAGCGGGACGATCTCGCGGACCACGGTGCGCGGCTCGGCGGTCGGGCCGTCCAGCGGCTCGCCCTCCCGGGGGTCGCGCATCAGCCAGCGCACGGTCAGCACGTCGGTGCGGGCGACGTCGGCGACGAAGTCGCGGACGTAGTCGTCGGCGGGGCGGCCGACCAGCTCCTCGGCGGTGCCGACCTGGACCAGCTCGCCGTCGCGCATGATGGCGATCCGGTCGCCCAGCTTGAGCGCCTCGGACAGGTCGTGGGTGATGAAGACCGCGGTCTTGCGCAGCTCGCGCTGGAGGCGGAGCACCTCCTGCTGCATGTCCCGGCGGATCAGCGGGTCGAGCGCGCTGAACGGCTCGTCGAAGAGGAGCACCTCGGGGTCGACGGCGAGCGCGCGGGCCAGCCCAACGCGCTGCTGCATGCCGCCGCTGAGCTGGCCGGGCTTGGAGTCCTCGTAGCCGGCCAGGCCGACCATCTCGATCATCTCGCGGGCCCGGGCGTGCCGTTCGGCCCTGCCCTGCCCGCGGACCTCCAGGCCGTAGGCGACGTTGTCGATGATCTTGCGGTTGGGCAGCAGGCCGAAGTGCTGGAACACCATCGCCGCCTTGTGCCGGCGGAGTTCGCGCAGCTCCTGCGGGGAGCACTCGCGGATGTCGGTGCCGTCCAGCACCACCGACCCGGCCGTCGGCTCGATGAGCCGGGTGAGGCAGCGGATCAGGGTGGACTTGCCGGAGCCGGAGAGGCCCATGACGACGAAGATCTCTCCGGGCAGCACATCGAAGGAGACGTCGCGGACCGCGACGGTGCACCCCGTCGCCTCGCGGACGGTGTCGCGGTCCTGGCGCTCGTACTCGCCGCCGATGATGCCGTCGGCGTTCTTACCGAAGATCTTCCACAGGCTGCGGACGGAGAACTTCGGCTCGGGCTCGCTGTTGAGTTGTGGGTCGTTCGCAGGGGAACTCATGGAGAAAGGGTCACCTCTGATGGCCGTCCTCCGCACGTGCGGCGCGCGGAGGACGGCGCGTCGTTGTCAGGTCGCTTCCGCCGTTGAGCGGGTACGGCGTGGGCGGTGAGGGCTCAGCCCTCGGTGCGGTCGGCCCGGATCAGGTCGGCCGCGCGCTCTCCGATGGCCAGCACGGTGACCATCGGGTTGGGGGAGGTCATGGTCGGGAACACCGAGGCGTCGGCCACCCGGAGCCCGCGCAGCCCGCGCACCTTCAGCCGCGGGTCGACGACCGCGGTGGCGTCGTCGGCCGCGCCCATCTTGCAGGTGCCGGCCGGGTGGTAGACGGTGTGCGCCGCCTTCCGCCCGTACTCGGAGAGCTGCTCGTCGGTGACGACCTCCGGGCCGGGCGCCACCTCGCGCTCGATCCACGACTTGAACGGCTCGGTCTCGGCGATCTTCCGCGCGATCTTCAGGCCGTCCACGATGGTCTGCTCGTCGTAACCGTCGGGGTCGGTGAAGTAGCGGAAGTCCAGCGCCGGCTTGTCCTTCGGGTCGGAGCTGGTCAGCCAGAGCTTGCCGCGGGACCGGGAGCGCGGGATGTTCGGCGTCATGCACATCGCGTGCTTCCAGTCCGGCGAGTCGTAGCCCAGCCGCTTGGTGTTGTCGTCGAACGGGATCTGGTACGTGTGGAACATCAGGTCGGGGCGGGGGTCGCTCTCGTCCCGGCGGATGAACAGCGCCCCGTCGGAGTGCATGACGGTGTTGTCCGGCACGTCCCGCGAGGTCTCCCACATGATGATGGACTCCGGGTGGTCCATCAGGTTCTCGCCGACGCCCGGCAGGTCGTGCCGGACCTCGATGCCGACCTTCTCCAGGTCGCCCTTGGGGCCCACCCCGGAGAGGAGCAGCAGCCGCGGCGTGTCGATCGCCCCGGCGCAGAGCACCACCTCCCGCGCGGCGGTGACGGTGCGGCGCTCGCCCTCCGGCGTCACCACCTCCACCCCGGTGACCCGGTCGCCGTCGAAGACGAGCCTGTCGGCCCAGGTCTCCAGCATCAGGGTGAGGTTCTCCCGCACGCCCATGATCGGGTGCAGGTAGGCCACCGACGCCGAGGAGCGGTTCCCGGTGTAGGGGTCGTAGGCGATGGACAGGAAGCCGACGCCGTCGTTGAACCCGCCGCCGTGCGAGGTGGCGGCGTTGAAGTCCTCGACCACCGGGACCCCGGCGGCCTCGGCCGAGGCGGTGACCCAGTCCTTGACCAGGTCGTTGCGGTCCTTCTCGGCGATCGGGACGATGTTGTTCTTCAGCCGGTCGACGTAGGACTGCACGGTGGCGTTGTCCCAGCCCTCGGCGCCGGCCGCCACCCAGTCGTCCATGTCCTGGGCGAACGGGCGGAAGCTGATCAGGGTGTTGTGCGAGGAGCAGCCGCCGAGCACCCGGGCCCGGGAGTGCACGATGTGCGAGTTGCCGCGGGGCTGCTCGGTGGTGGTGTAGCCGTAGTCGAGGTCGCTCTCCAGCAGGCCGAGCCACTCGCGCAGTTTGAGCACCCGGTCCAGGCCGACGTCGGAGGGGCCTCCCTCGATGACGCAGACGCTGGTGGAGGGGTCCTCGGTGAGCCGGTTGGCGAGCACCGATCCGGCGGTGCCGCCGCCCACGATGACGTAGTCGTAACCCGTCTCGGTCATGAACGCTCCTTGTGGTGCAGGGCGAAGTCTTCGGTGTGCGGGGTGCGGGGGTCAGACCTCGCCGAACCAGCGCTGCGGCTTGGGGTCGAGGGTGCGGTAGATGTGCTTGGCCTCGCGGTACTCGTCCAGGCCCGCGTTGCCCAGCTCGCGCCCGACCCCGGAGCGCTTGAAGCCGCCCCACTCGGCCCCCGGGAAGTAGGGGCCGTACTCGTTGATCCACACGGTGCCGTGCCGCAGCGCGGCCGCGACCCGCTCGCCGCGCGCGGTGTCGTCGGTCCACACCCCGCCGGACAGCCCGTAGTCGGTGTCGTTGCCCAGCTCGACGGCCTCGGCCTCGGTGCGGAACGTCTCCACCGTGACGACCGGGCCGAACACCTCGGTCTGCACGATGTCCATGTCCCGGGTGCAGCCGGTGAACACGGTGGGGCGGTAGAAGTAGCCCCGGGCCAGCTCGGGGTCGTCCGGGCGCTTGCCGCCGGCGATGATCTTCGCGCCCTCCTCGACGCCGCGCGCGACCGCGGCCTCGACCTTGGCCCTGTGCTCGGCGGAGACCAGCGGGCCGCAGCGCACGCCCTCCTTCTGGCCGCAGCCGATGACGATCGCCTCGGCGCGCCGGGCCAGCTCGGCGGTGAACTCGTCGTGGACGTCCTCGTGCACGATGAGCCGCGCGCCGGCCGAGCAGACCTGGCCGGAGTGGAAGAACGCGGCGGTGAGCGCGTAGTCCACCGCGGTGTCCAGGTCCACGTCGGGGAAGATGATGTTGGGGTTCTTCCCGCCCAGCTCCAGGGCGACCTTCTTGACCGTCTCCGCGGCGGAGGCCATGATCCGCTTGCCGGTGGCCAGGCCGCCGGTGAAGGAGACCAGGTCCACGTCGCGGTGGGCGACCATCGCGGCGCCGACCTCGGCGCCGGTGCCCAGCACCAGGTTGATCACGCCGTCGGCGGGGACGCCCGCCTCCAGGCAGAGCTCGAACAGCTTGCAGGTGGTGACCGGGGTGATCTCGCTCGGCTTGACCACCATGGTGTTGCCGGCCGCGATCGCCGGGGCCATCTTCCAGGCCAGCTGGAGCAGCGGGTAGTTCCAGGGGGTGATCATCGCGCAGACGCCGACCGGCTCGTAGACCACCCGGCTGAAGACGCCCTCCGGCGCGGAGATGATCCGCCCGGCGTCCTTGTCGGCCAGCCCGGCGTAGTAGCGGAAGACGGCGGTGACGTCGTCGACGTCGATCCCGCCCTCTTCGATGGTCTTCCCGGTGTCCAGCGACTCCATCACCGCGATCTCTTCGCGGTCGCGCTGGAGGAGGTCGGCGATGCGGTTCAGGATCTCCCCGCGCTCGGCCGCCGGCCGGCGCGCCCAGTCGCCCTGGTCGAAGGCGCGGCGCGCGGCGGCCACCGCCGCCTCGGCGTCGGCCGCGGTGCCCTCGCTGACCACGGTGAGGACGGAGGCGTCGTAGGGGTTGAGGACGTCGCGGGTGCCGCCCTCGGCGGCGGCCCGCCAGGTGCCGCCGATGAACATGCTCGACGCGGCCGCCGACCCGGGATCGGCCAGGTACTGCTTACTCGGGAGAGTTACGTAGGGTTGCATCACGGATCCGTCCTGCCCAGGAGATTCGCCTTCAAACAGCTCAAACCTGTCGTGATCTCATCGAGACATTCAAAAATTACCTCTCCGACCTGCATGAATACGAAAAAGGCGCGTCAACACGGACACGCAACGGTGGTGCGTATCACGCAACACCTCGATTCACGTTCACTGAGAGTGATGATCACCGAGAGGCTCGGCGGCCGCACCGCACCGGTGCGCGTGTCGCGGTTCACCCGTCCGGCGGTCCGGGCACTGGACAGACCGGCCCGGCCTCGGGTTAACGTGGATAAGGCATGCCTAAGGAGGCGGTCCCCCCTCGTCGCCCTCTACCTTCCCTCCCCCCGACGCGATCACGCGAGGACACATGCTTCTTGAGCAAGAGCGCAGGGACGTCGCGCTGACCGCCCACCGGCTCGCCGGCACCGGCGCGGTGCTGGGCCGCGGCGGTGCGGTGAGCGTCCGCAGCGGCGACCTGTTCGCCGTCACCCCCGCCGACCTCCCGCTGGACCGGATCGAACCGGCCGACTGCCCGGTGCTCTCCGTCGAGGGCGGGGTGGTGGAGGGCCGCCGCGGCCCGGCCGCCGACACCGTGCTGCACACCGCCGTCTACCGGCACACCGGGGCCGGCGCGGTGGTGCAGTCCTACGGCGAGCGCGCCGCCGCGGTCTCCGCGGTGCTCGCCGAACTGCCCCCGGTGCACCGGGCCGCCGCCCGGCTGGGCGGCGCCGTCCCGGTCGCCCCGTACTCCGTCTACGGCGGCGGCGACCTGGCCGACCAGGCGGTCAAGGCGCTCAAGGGGCGGCAGGCCGCCCTGCTGGCCTGCAACGGCGCGGTCGCCGTCGGCTCCGGCGCCGCCGAGGCCTTCGACAACGTCTCGCTGCTGGAATGGCTCTGCGGCGTCTACATCGAGGCGCGCCGCCTGGGCGAGCCGCGGGTGCTCTCCGAGGACGAGCTGGCCGAGGTCCGCGGGCGCGACCGCGACGGCTGGGCCGGCCCGGACCCGTTCCTGCTCTGACCCGCCCGTGCAACACCAAGGGAGGGAACCGTCAGCGCCCCTCGTGCCCGATGAGCGGGAAGGGCTCGGTGGAGAACACCGCCTCCACCGGGACCCCGAAGTAGGCGGCGATCCGCAGCGCCAGGTGCAGGCTGGGGCTGTACTCGCCGCGCTCCAGGTAGCCCACGGTCTGGTAGTGCACGCCCAGCGCCTCGGCCAGGCTGCGCCGGGAGACGCCCCGCTCGACCCGCATCACCGCGATCCGGTTGTAGATCCGCTCCGCGGGCGCGGAGCCCGCCCGGCCGCCCCGGGCGCGCCCGCTCTCCGCCCGGCCCGCGGCGGCCCCGGCCTGCTCAGACACGCTGCATCGCCTTCTGCCGCGCCGCCTCGACCTTGGCTCCGCTGACCCGGCGCGCCATCCGGCGGAGCAGCACTGGTGCGAGCACCATACCGAGCAGCGCCCAGGCGCCGAGCACGCCCGCCGTCTCCAGCGTCCGCCAGGACTCGCCGATCTCCACCGCGAGCATGCCGTCCGGCAGCAGGGCGGCGCGCATGCCCAGCGCCATCCAGTAGACCGGGAAGACCTGGGCGATCGCCTGCACCCACTCGGGCAGCGCCGTCACCGGGTAGAACACCCCGGAGATCGCGGACAGGCCCATGACCGGCAGCATGCCGATCCCGTTGACCAGCCGGGGGTTGTCGAAGAGCGAGCCGAGCGCGGCGCCGATCGGCACGGTCGCCGCGATGCCCAGGAGCAGCACCCAGAGCAGCATCGGCCAGCCCCGGGCCAGCCCGGCCGCGGTCCCCTCGTACAGGAACAGCCCGGGGACCAGCAGCAGGAGCACCGTGGCGCCGATGAGCGCCAGCATGAAGACGATCTTGCCGCCGAGGTAGACCCCCATCCCGCCGGGCAGCGCCTTGGCCCGCAGCAGGGTGCCGTCCTCCCGGTCCATGGAGAGCGCCGCGGCCATGCCGAGGAGGCCGGTGAACACCACCATCATCCCGATGACGCCGGGCAGGGAGGCCGCGGCCGCGTCCACCCCGGTGCCCTCCACCTCGTCGCCGCGCTGGAAGAAGAGCACCGCCAGGAAGATCCCGATCATCACCGCCGTGCCGAACATCTCCGCCGGGTCGGTGAACGAGCCCCGGGTCTCGATCCGGCCCCGCCGGATGCTCAGCCGCACCAGGTGCGCCCGGTCCGCCACGCCGCTCATCGCACGCCCCCTTCTCCCGCGCCGGCCGCGGAGCCGCCCGACTCGTGCCTGCGCACCAGGTCCATGTAGACCTCCTCCAGCCCGGCCCGGCGCACCTCCAGGTCGGTGACGTCCCCGCCGTGCTGCTCGAACAGCCCCCGGACGAACGCGGCGCCGTCCGGGGTGGAGTGCACGAAGCGCTCCCCGCCGATCCGCCAGCGCACCTCGGAATCGCTGCCCAGCTCGCGGGCGAGCGCCTCCGGGCTGCCGTCGGCGACGATCCGGCCGCCGGCCAGCATCAGGATCCGGTCCGCCAGCTTCTCCGCCTCGTCCAGGTCGTGCGTGGTGAGCAGGATCGTGGTGTCCTCCTCGTCGGCCAGGGCGTGCACCAGGTCGTGGAAGTCCCGGCGGGCTTGCGGGTCGAAGCCGGCGGTGGGCTCGTCCAGGAAGAGCAGGTCGGGCCGGCCGACGATGCCGACCGCGACGTCCACCCGGCGGCGCTGCCCGCCGGAGAGCGAACCGAGCTTGGCCCCGGCGTGCCCGGTCAGGCCGACCAGCTCCAGCAGCTCGTCCACGTCGCGCGGGCGCGGGCGCTCCGGCGAGGAGTAGGGCGCGTAGTGCGCGGCGAACAGCTCCAGCAGGTCGCGCACCCGCCATTTGGCGTGGTCCCGCCAGGACTGCAGCACGACGCCGATCCGGGCGCGCCACGCCTCGCCGCCGCTGATCGGGTCGGCGCCCAGCACCCGGACCTCCCCGGCGGAGCGGGCCCGGAAGCCCTCCAGGATCTCGATGATGGTGGTCTTGCCGGCGCCGTTCGGGCCGAGCAGGGTGAGCACCTCGCCCCGGTCGATCCGGAAGTCGACGCCGTCGAGCACGTCCTTGCCGCCGTAGCGCATGCGCAGGCCGCTCACTTCGACGGCCGCCGGGCCGTCCGGGCCGCGGGCGGCCGGCGCGCCGCCCGCCTTCTCTCCGATTACCGCCATAGGTCGACGACCTTCCGTAGAACCACTGCCTTCATTGATAGTACTTCTACTACATCCCGCCGTACAGTGACCACCGGAGCGGTGTCCGGATCCGGTCCGGGCCCGGGTCAGCCGGTGAGCGCCCCGCCCACCGCGGCGCCGATCGCGGCGGCGCCCAGCCCCGCCCCGATCGAGGCCGCGGCGTTGGCGAAGGCGAGGAACCGGGCCCCGGTGCGCACCAGCGCGAACGTCTCGTAGCCGAAGGTGGAGTAGGTGGAGAGCGCGCCCAGCAGCCCGGTGGCGGCGAACGCGAACAGCGGCCCGGGCAGCGCCGCCTCCACCGCGGCCCCGAACAGCAGGCAGGCGGTGGCGTTCGCGGCGTGCGTCCCCCAGGGGAACCCGGAGTCGTGCCGGGACTGCACGTACCGGTCGACCAGGTAGCGCAGCGGCGCCCCGATCGCGGCGCCCAGCGCCACCATGAGCGCGGTCACCGGCCGCCCCCGGCCCGGCCGAGCACCGCTTCGGCCAGCGCCGTCCCGGCCCAGACCGCGGCCAGCGCGCAGAGCAGCGTGCCGCCGAGGTAGACCAGGGCGGTCGCGGCCCGCTCCGCGTCCAGCAGGCCCTGCGCGTCGATGACGTAGGTGGAGAAGGTGGTGTAGCCGCCCAGCACCCCCACCCCGAGGAACGGGCGGAGCAGCCGGAGCCTCGGGCCGGACCGGGCGACCAGCACCATCAGCACCCCGATCAGCAGGCAGCCGGAGACGTTCACCAGGAAGGTCGCCACCGGGAACTCCCCCGGCGCGGTGGGCAGCAGGACGCTCGCCGCGTACCGGGCGGCGCCGCCGATCGCCCCGCCCGCGGCGATCACCGAGAGCACCGCCCACGGGGCGTCCGGAAGCTCCCGCGCCTGTCCGCGGTCGTGCAGGTCGACATCGGGGTCGATGCCCCCGGGCTCCGCGGGCTCTCCGGCCGTTCCGGACAAGGCGCGCCTCCCATCAGCAGGACCGGGGGCGCGCGTTCGCCCCCGTGCCGACAGGGACCGTTGGCGGCGGTTCACCGCGGTTCCCCCGCTCTGCCCGCGGGGCGGCGGGCCCCACCGCCGGACTCCGATGCTACCCGGGCCCGGCCGGAACCCCGGCGAGGTGCTCCATCACCAGCTCGTTCACCCGGTCGGAGCGCTCCACCCCGGCGAGGTGGGCGGCACCGCGCAGCAGCTCGAACCGGGCCCCGGGGATGCCCGCGGCCAGCCGGCGGCCGTGCCCCGGCGGCAGCAGCGGGTCGTGCGCGCCGGAGACCACCAGCGCGGGCGCGCGCACCCGGGCGATGTCGGGGAACTGGTCGGCGACCGCGACCGCCTCGCAGCAGGCCGCGAACCCCGCGGGGTCCACCCCTTCGAGCCCTTCGGCGACGCACCGCACCACGTCCGGCCGCTCCCGGGCGAACCCGGGGGTGAACCAGGGCAGCAGCACGTCGCGGCGGACCCGGCCCATCCCGCCGGCGCGGGCGCGCTCGGCGATCTCCAGCAGGGTGTCCGGGCACGGGACCCGGGCCGCGCCGGCCAGGTAGGCGATCCGCTGCACCCGGTCCGGGCGGTGCACCGCCAGCCAGGTCCCCGGCATCGCGCCGAATCCCGCGCCGACCACCGACACCCGGCCGATCCCGTACCCGTCCAGCAGCGCCTCGACGTCGGCGCCGAGGTCGGCGACGGCGACCATGGGCCGGTCCCCCGCCGGCGTGGCCCCGTGGCCCCGGTGGTTGACCCGCAGCACCCGGCAGTGCCGGGTCAGCTCGGGGATCTGCGGCTCCCAGACCGACCACTTGGCGCCGAACGGCGGCAGGAGGAGGACGACGGGCCCGTCCTGCGGCCCGTCGAAGCGGTGCTGCAGCGGAACGACGGCCATACGACCTCCGGCGGGACATCAGGCCCGGTCAGGACATGATCGCTCAACCTAACACATGGGTGACACGCGCCACTGGCGCATCCGTACCCCCATCGTCGCAGTTCACCCGGGACGCCCGGGTGGCGGCGAAGCGTCCCCGGTTCTCCGCGGCCGAACACCGCGATCGCGGACCGGAACCGTCCTGGTTCCCCCGTAGCGTCCCTCCTGTACCGAGCGGCAGGGCGCACCGCCCTCCCGGACGCACCACCCGAAGAAACCACCCGGAGAACCGCCCGAAGAAAGGCACGGTGGGGACCATGGCCTCCGAGAACGCGAGCACCGCCCCGAGCGAGCGCGACGAGCTGCTGGAGATCCTGCGCGAGCAGCGCCGGTTCCTCCGGCTGACCGTCCGCGGGCTCGGCGACGAGCAGGCCACCGCCCGGACCACCGCGAGCGAACTGACCCTCGCCGGCCTGGTCAAGCACGTCGCGCTGTCCGAGCGGGGCTGGATCGACATCATGCTGCAGCGCCCGCCCCAGGGCCCGGAGCGGAACGAGGAGACCTGGGGCGACGACTTCCGCCTGGTCGGCGAGGAGACCCTGGCCGGCGTGCTCGCCCTCTACCGGGAGGTCGAGCGGGACACCGAGGCCTCCGTGGCCGCCCTGCCCGACCTGGACCGCACCGCGCCGCTCCCGGAGGCGCCCTGGTTCCCGCCGAACGCCGCCTGGTCGGCCCGGCGCATCCTGCTCCACCTCATCCGGGAGACCGCGCAGCACTGCGGGCACGCCGACATCATCCGCGAATCGCTGGACGGCTCCGGCACCACCGAGGTCATGCTGGACGCGGTCGAGTGGGGCGACCAGGTGAAGAACGCCTGGTGACCGGCGGCCGGCGGCGGACGCCTGGCCGCGGCGCGGCGGGAGGCGGGGCGACCCCGTTTCCCGCCGCGCCGCCTCTACCGGCGCCTCCCCTGACCGCGCCGCGGCGCCTCCGTCCCGCCGGCTAATCCCACTCCAGGCAGAACGGGTGGCCGGCGGGATCGGCGTAGACCCGGAACCTCTTCCCCTCCGGCGCGGCGAGCCGCACCGCGCCCAGCGCGAGGACGCTCCGCTCCGCCTCGTCGACGTCCTCGTCCACCCGGATGTCCAGGTGGACCTGCTGCGGACGTCCCGGCTCCGGCCACTCCGGCGGCACGTGGTCCGGTGCCCGCTGGAAGCTGATCCGCCCGGTCCGGACGTCCCCGATGTCGACCCAGTCGCCTTCGTCGGCGGTGATCGGCACGCCCAGCACTTCGGCGTAGAACCGGGCCAGCGCCTGCGGGTCGGGGCAGTCGAACACCACCGAGGACAGCCTGCCGATCATCGCTCCCCCTTCACCGGCCCGCCTGCGCGGCCCTGGTGCTGCAGCCCTGCCGTGCGGCCCTGATCCACGGCCCTGCTGCACGGTCTTCCCTGCCGGACGCCCCGCCGAACCCCCGGGGCCCCGCCGACCTCCCGGGGGTCCGGGCCGCATCCGGCGCACCGCCGGGAACGCCCCGGCCGGATGCGGCCACGCCGACCGTCCCGGGACCTCCCCAGGCGTCACCTCTCTGAACAGGTTCATCTCATATCTTCAGGTCGAGATACCTACCGCCGACCGTCCCGGCTCCCATACGTGATGCCCCCTGCCCAGAGGGTATGAATGCGGACGAAGAGAACCCCTTGAGCAGAGCACCGTCGAGGCACCGCTGCCGGACGGTACGAGGTCCCGCCGGAGACCAGGTCCCCGACGGGACCTGACCGTGGTCCGGGTCCCCCCGCCCGGACGCCCCCACCGGTGAAGGGACCAGCCCGCTCCATGGCCAAGCAGGACGACCTGAGAAGAGACCCCGGCTCCCCCTCCGGCGGATGTACGGCATACGACGGACTCGCCCGCACCTGGGGCGGGTGGCGGAAGTCCTCGCACAGCGGGGAGGGAAGTTCGTGCGTGTCGGTGCGCCCCGCCGGCGGCGGAATCGCGATCCGCGACTCGAAGAACCCGGAGCAGCAGGCCCTTCACGTCCCTTTCCGCTCCTGGCTCGCGTTCACCGCCGCCGTCCGCGAAGGGAGCCGCCGGCCCGGTGGCGCCTGACGGCCCGGGAAGGGGCGGCGGCCGCGGCGATGCGCCGGGGCCGCAGCGGCCGCCGCGGGCGCCCCCCCCTTCCGGCGGGGCCGCGGCGGCCGAGACTCAGTAGAGCACCGTGGGATAGATGTCCCGGCTCTCCCGCAGCCCCTGCGACAGGCTCTCCGTGCTGGGATGGCCCTCCCCGAGCACATCGGCGTAACGGGGCCGCAGCTCCGCCAGCCTCGCTCCGGGCTCCTCCCCGTCGAGCTCCGCTTCGCCCACGGCCAGGTTGCGCTCCGCGCACAGGGTGACGGGGTGGTCGGCACCGAGGACTTCGCGGGCGAGTTCCGCGGTGCGCCGGTCCGCTTCGCAGGCCGCGGCCGTCTCGCCCTGGGCCGCCAGCGCGTTGCCCACCGCGATCCGGGTGACGATGGTGTAAGAGTGGCGTTCGCCGAGCCGCCGCTCCAGCCCGGCCAGCGCCTCCTCGCCCAACCGCAGCGCCTTCTCCGTCTGCTCGGCCGCCAGGTAGACGGTGGACAGGTTGCTCGTCAGCGCATAGGTCTGCGGGTGGTCCGCACCGAAGGATTCGGCGTAGGCCGAAAGCGCCCCCTCTCCCTTCTCCAGCGCCTCCGGGATCCGCCCCGCCTCGTACAGGGCCACCGACAGAACCGCCGCGGCCCGCCAGGTGTCCAGTGCATTCGTCCCATGCTGGGCCGCACGCGCCTGGTACACGTCCTGGGCCTGCTCCACCGCCTCCTCGGCCAGGCCGGCGCGGTACTGGGCGACGCTGTGCACGCTCCGGGCGCCGAAATCCTGCCGGGAGCCCTCCCCGAACATGCGGGCCGTCAGCTCCACCATGCTCCGCAGCCAGGACTCCGCCTGCAGGTACCGCCCCGAGGAGAACAGGTCGATGCCGATCGAGACCCCGGCGCTCTGCGACCTCGGGTGCCCCTGGCCGAGGACCTGGCCGAACAGCGCATAGGCTTCGCGGTCGAGGTCGAGGGCCTCCTCCAGCCGGTCCCCGTGGCGCAGGCTCAGCGCGTGCAGCTGGGCATACCCGATCGCCGTCGGGTCCTCCTTGCCCAGCAGCTGCATGCTGGACCGCCACACCTGCTCGCTCAGCTCGATGGCCCCCTGGTAGTCCCCTTCGATCCGCTTGCCGTCGGCCAGGGCGGAGGTCAGCGCCAGAGTGTCCTCGTGCAGCAGGCCGTGCTCGGCCATCAGCGCGTCGCGCAGCCGGGAGTTGATCTCCTGCGCCTCGGTGAACCTGCCCGCTCCGCGCAGTACGGAGATGACCTCGTTGGTGAGGGCGACGCTCTGCGAGTTGGTCTCGTCCGCCTCCTCCCCCCACATCTCCATCGCCCGGCGGGCGACGTTCAGCGCCCCCTGGATGTCGCCCCACCACCTGAGGAAAGTGGTGACGTTCACCGTCAGGTTGCGCACCCACGGCTCGGAGCAGGTGTGCACCTCGGCGGCGCGGATGTGCGGCAGCAGCTCGGAGTAGACCGGCCACTCCGCGGGGTCCAGCGGTTCCTCCGGGTCCATCGCCGCCAGGATGAGGTGGGCCTGGTGCCGGACGGCCTCGCGCTCGCCGGGTTCCAGGCGCTGGCGGAGGGTCTGCTGGACCAGGCGGTGCATCTGCAGGGTGCCGGCCCGGTGGTCCAGGCGGGCCAGGGAGAGCTGGCTGATGTCGCGGAACGCGGCGCTGAGCGCGACCGGGCTGTTCACGATGGAGAGCAGTTCGGGGTCGAGCTGGGCGCCGCGGGCGGCGCGGAAGTAGCGGCGCGGGACCGGGACCGGGGCCAGGAAGGCGCAGACCCGCAGCAGCGCCAGCGCCGAGGGGTTCTTCTCCTCCAGGCGGCGCAGCGACAGGTTCCAGGCGGCGGTGACCGGGCGGCCGTACTCGGTGAGGTCGGGAACGTTGAGCAGGGCCTCGTTCTCCGCCTCGAACGCCTCCAGGTAGTCGTCGGCGTTCATCCCGGTCTGCAGCAGCCAGACCGCGGCCTGCTCCACCGCCAGCGGCAGGTGGCCCAGCACCTCGGCCACCCGGTCCGCGCCCTCGTCGGGCAGGTCCGGCCGGCGCAGCCGGATCAGCTCGCGGCTCTCCTCCGGGCTGAAGACCGACACCTCCAGGGCCCGGGTGGTCCGCTCCCAGTCGGGGTTGCGCGAGGTGATGAGGATCCGGCCGGTGCCGTTGGTGGGCAGGAAGTCGCGGACCATCTCCGGGGACTCGGCGTTGTCGAAGACCAGCAGCCAGTCCCGGTAGGGCACGCCCAGGCGGAGCGCCTCCAGCACCGCCGGGACCGCCTTGTCCTGGGTGGAGTCGACCGGCAGCTCCAGCGTCTCGGCCAGGTCGATGAGCGAGCGCATCATCTCCCCGGTGCTGGACGAGGGGACCCACCAGACCAGGTCGTACTCGTCCTGGTGCCGGTGGACGTACTCGACGGCCAGGTGCGTCTTGCCGACGCCGCCCATGCCCCAGACGGCCTCGGGGAGGATGCTGGTGGTCCCCTCGCTCAGCCGGCCGGCCAGCTCCTCCAGCTCCGCGCTGCGGCCGATGAAGCTGCGGTTCCGCTGCGGGATGGCCGGGGACCAGACCGGCGGCGGGTCGCCGGGCTCGTGCCGGGAGGCCGGGGACGGTGGAACGGAGCGTGCTGCGGCCAACGGATCTCCTGCCGGGTTTCGGGGGGTGTCCCGGGCGGGCGCTTCGTCCTCGGCGGCCGGTCGGAGGGCAGAGCCCTCCTCGTCCGCCCGGGAGGGTTCTGCTGCGACTTCCGTCTCGTCGACTTCCGCGTCTCCTGCACCTTCCGTGTCTTCTGCGCGCGGTGCGGACGCGTCGGTCCGGATGGTCATTCGGTTGCGGTTCCCCTCATCGCCCTGATCCGCTCCGGCCGGATCGCCGTGGCACTGCTCCGCTCCGGACGGCCCGAGCGCCTCGGAAAGCCGGTCCGAAAGGGAGAGATAAGCTCCGGACACAGAGCGTAGCGAAGCATGTACCGCTCTCGCATGGGGAATCGCCTCTTCGGGGACGGCGTCCATCAGTGCCGTACGGGCCGGCTGCAGGAGCGCCGACTCGACCGAGGCCGCCCAGGGCACCGCGGAGCGGACCGACCGGGCCCAGGCCAGCATCGCGCGCAGCGTCTCCGAGCGCCGCCCGTGGGCAAGAAGAACCTCGCGCACCCGGGGCCTGAAGTCAAGAGTGACTTCGTCGGCCCGGGCCGCCCGCTCGCCGGGCACCGTGCGGACCAGCAGTCCGCCGCAGAGCACCTCGGCCAGGTGGCCGCTGTCGGCCTCCGGCAGCACCAGGTGCTGCACGCCGCGCATCGCGGGCAGGCTCAGCGGCACCGCGGCCAGCATCCGGGCCAGCCGGAACGCCGTGTCCGAGGCGTCGGCGCGGAACCGCAGCACCGCGTCCTCGGCGCTCTCCGCCGCCCCCTCCGGCGCCGCGGGGGGCGGCCGCCCTCCGGGCCGCGCCGGGAGCACCCGCACGTGGTAACCGCCGGAAAGCCGGCGGCCGGTGGCGAACCGGGCGAAGTCGGCCAGCCCTTCCGGGAAGGCCACCACCGGCACCGGGACGGCGGACGGCAGCGGCCGGTCCGGCCGGAGCAGCTCCCCGGGGTCGGTCGGATGCACGCCCAGGCGGGTGTTGCTGGGCAGCCCGGAAGCGGCGCCGGCCGGGAAGTCCAGCCGGGCCCGGTAGGTGTCGATGTGCCCGCGGTGCCACTGGCGGCGCGGCAGCGGGTTGAGGATCGCGGTGCAGTGCCGCCGCGCCCACCGCGCCAGCCGGGCGTGCATCCGCCCCGACCGCCACTCCTCGGACATCCCGTCGGTGCACAGCAGCAGCAGCGCGCCGGGGTCGGCGGCCGCGAGCGCCCGGTCCAGCTCCGCCCAGTCCTGCGGCCGGGCCCGCCCGGGCGCCCCGCAGCGGCGGGCGCGCACGTCGCGGAAGACGCCCCGGCCGCCGACCAGCCGCTGGAAGGCGTCCAGGTCGCCGGTGTGCGCCAGCATGGTCAGCGACTCCTCGCGGACCAGCAGCAGCCGGTGGCCGCGCTCGGGCACCGGGCGCAGCGCGGGCAGCCAGCGGCCCGCCGCGGCGCTGTCCCGGGCGGTGGCCTCCTCGTCCAGGGCCCGCTCCGCCGGGGAGGCGGCGGGGACGGCGAACGGGCGCAGCGCCCGGTCCAGCCAGGCCTGGTCGCCGCGGCGCGGCGCGATCCGCGGCGGGGCGGGCGCGGAGACCGGGTACCGCCCCGGCGGGCCGGGGCGGCGGCCTGCGGCGGACGCTCCCCCTCCTGCTCCGGCCCCGGAGGGCGGCGCGCCGGCGGCGCCGGGGGACCCCGCCGCGATCCCGGGGGCCTCGGCCCCGTCGCCCGCTCCGGGCGGCCGCCCGCCCCCGTCCGGGCCGCCCTGCCCGGTCGGCGGTCCCCCCTCCGCGGCGAAGTCCTCGCCGCCCGGCGGCGCGAGGCCCTCCTCCGGCGGTTCCCGCGCCGGAACCGGCTCCTCTTCCGCCGCCTGCGCCCGTTCCGGGGCCTCCGCGGCGCCGTCGCCCTCCAGGTCCGCCCGGACCGCGGCCAGCCACAGCGCCTCGGCTGCCTCGCGGGCGGTCAGCGGCTCGGCGCCCCGGTCCCGGCCGTCCGGGAGCAGACCCGCGCCCGCGCCGCTCCGGCGCCGCGCCGGTCCCCCCGGCGCGCGCCCGTCCCCGGTCCGCTGCGGATTCACGCCCACGTCCCCCGCACCTCGGGCCCGGTCACCCTGCGCCAGAGGAAGTCGAGCAGCTCGTCCCAGGACTCCCCGTCCACCGCCCCCGGGGCGCTGACCGCGATGTGCACCGAGTTGAGCAGCTGGTCGGGGGTGAGCCCGCCGGCCTCCAGACGCCGCTCCAGGAACCTCCGGACCAGGCGGCGCGCCTGCTCGCCCACCTCGTGCTCCGCCCCCGTTCCGGCGAACCGCCGCTCGAAGTGCGCGGCGACCATCGCGGCGAGCCGCTCCTCGTCCGGGTGGCCCATGTCCAGGTGCAGGCAGCGGCGCTTGAACGCCTCGGGGAACTCCCGCTCCCCGTTGCTGGCCATCACGATCAGGGGGAACGCCCGGCAGGCCACATGGCCGCCGGCGACCACCGCGCGCCGCCCCGGGTCGTCGGTGGACACCTCGACCTCGTGCGCGGCCCGCCTGCGGGTCAGCTCGGGGATGCGGAACTCGCCCTCCTCCAGCACGTCCAGCAGGTCGTTGGCGAGGTCCAGGTCGCCCTTGTCGATCTCGTCCACGAGCAGCACCCGCGGCAGCCGGTGCGCGAGCAGCGCGGTGCCCAGCGGGCCCAGCCGCAGGTAGTCCCCGATGTCGTCGGCGCGCTCCCCGGCCCCCTCGCCGCGGTCCTCTCCGGGGCGGCCCTGCTCGGCTGCCAGGTCGTGCACCCGCCCGATCGGGTCGTAGGAGTACAGGCCGTGCGCGACCGCGGTGCGGCTGCCGATCGGCCAGCGCAGCACCCGGCCCAGCCCCAGCTCGCGGCTGATCCGGTAGGCGAGGCTGCTCTTGCCCACCCCCGGAGGGCCGGTGACCAGCAGCGGCCGCCGCAGGTACAGCGCCGCGTTGACCGCGTTGGCCTCCTCCCGGGAGGCCGGGGCGCCGCCGGAGGTGCCGAGCCGGCGCACCTGCCCCTCCTCGTCCTCGGGCGGGTCCGGCTGGAGCGGGCCGCCCTGGAAGTCGCGCCAGGGCGGCGGGGGCGGCAGGTCGCCGCCGAGCGGCCGGGCACGCGGGACTCCGGTGCCCCGGTAGATCCACCAGGCCGGCTGCGCCGCTTCGTCCATCGCAGGCCCTCTCTCAGAGGCGCGCGGGCGGTTCGCCTCCCGGGGCGAACCTCCGCAGGGGGCGGTCGGGGTCGTCGTGCAGCAGCACGGGCCGGATCGCTTCGCCGCCGTCCGGCGCGTCCCTGGCGGCGCGCCGGATCCGGTCGACCGCGCCGTGCACGCGCAGCGCGGCGGTCCTCGCTTCCTGCTCGCCGCCGCCGAGCTCCTGCTCCAACCGGTCGCGGAAGGCGCGGCCGAGGCGGCCCCGGCGGTCCCAGAGCAGGAACGGGAACCCGTGGGCGAGGGCGCAGTGCAGCCCGTCCCTGCCGGAGCGGTCGGCCGCGCCCGGTTCCAGGGCCGCGATCACCGCGTGGCGGTCCTCGCCCATCCTGCGGTACAGGTCGCCGCGGCGGCGCTCGTCCCAGTCGGCCTCCGCGCCGACCCAGTGCACCCGCGGGCGGGCGCCGTTCTTCAGCGCGGCCCAGCGGAGGAGCCTGCGGCGCACGGGGACCATCTCGTTCTCCAGCCCGCGCAGCACCACCCGGTAGTGGTCGCCCAGCTCGACGGTGAAGTCGCCGCCGAGCACCGGGTAGGGCCAGGCCTCGGCCTCCAGGGCGAGCAGTTCCAGCGGCAGCCCCACCTCGATCAGCAGCTCCGAGCTCAGGTCGTGGGCCCACCCGCGCTCGGCGTCGAGCACCGCGCGCACCGCGCGGTCGCCGAGCCGGTCGGCGTCGACGACCTCCTCGCTCACCCGGTAGGGGCGCCACTCGGCGGGGTCGGTCTGGCTCCACACGCTGAGCCTGCGGCGCGGATCGGCGGGGTCCTCGTGCTCCCGCTCCACCTGCAGGATCAGGTAGCAGGGGGTGTCCGCGCGGTACTCCTCCAGCGCTCTGCGGTGCTCCTGCAGGCGGGGGCGGACCCCGCGGACGCCGACCCGCTCCAGGCGCCCCGCCTCGGCGTCGACCCAGTCCGCCAGGGACGCGGCCGCCAGCGCCTGCCGGGTGTCGGGCGGGTGCGCGGCGTCCAGCTCGTACCGGAGCAGGTCGGCGAAGACCAGGCGGGGCGGCACCCCCCGGTCGGCCATGGCGTCGGAGAGCCGGCGGAACCCGTCCCAGGCGTCCTCGATCGCGGTGTCCCGGTCCGGGGTGGCCCAGCGCGGCGCGGCGATCCGGTACACGGTGCGCAGCCTGGGGGTGCGCAGCCCGCGCAGCAGCGACCGCATCTCCTCCTGCTCGCGGGCCTCGGGGCCGCGGCCGCGCCCGGGGGCGGCCAGCTCGGCCAGCCGACGCTCGGCGGGGCAGCCCTCGGCGAACAGGTTCAGCGCCTGCCACAGCGCGGCCGGCCCGCCGGGCAGCTTCCAGCACTCGTGGACCAGGTCGAACGCCCACCTGTTGAGTTCGGCGCCGCCGATGCGGTCGTCGGGGCCCGGCCCGGTCTGCAGGGTGCGGCCGAGCCGCACCTCGACGGCGGTGAGCATCCGGCGGCGGTCGCTCGGCCGGGCGAGCCACCGCTCCTCGCGCAGGTCGCGGCAGACGTCGTTGGCCACCGCGGGGTCGGGGCGGTCCTCCTCGCCCCAGGTGAGCATCGGGCCCAGCGGCGCCCAGGCGTCCAGCAGCACCTCCAGCGGGAGCATGACCGCGATCCGCGCCTCCGGGTCGTCGTAGGCGCCGGTGACGATCCCGATGACGGCCCCGGTCTCCCGGTCCTGCACCCCCGCCCCGCTGTAGCCGGGCACGATCCGCTTGCCCGTGGAGCTCTGCCCCTCCATCTGCACGCCGCGGGGGCGGCCGCCGCGGTCGCGGAGCGCGTAGTAGGCCCACAGCTCGGTCTCGCCGCCGCCGGGGTAGCCGCAGACGCCGACCTCGCGGCCGGCGGGCTCGCCGCAGCGGCGCAGCTCGGGCGGGCGCAGCGGGGCGGGCGGGGCGCGGTCCAGGGAGAGCACCGCGAAGTCGGCCGGCCCGTCGTCGAACACCTCGGCGACCTCGGCCCGCTCGGTCCAGCCGGGCGCCGCCACCGGGCCGTCCACCACCACCCGGCTCTCCCGCGCCGCGGCGCCGGCCAGCACGTGCGCCGAGGTCAGTACCCGGGCGTCCGGGAGCACGACGCCGGTGCCGTGGTCGCGCAGCCGCTCGCGGCCGCCGGAGGTGTCGAAGACGCGTACCCGTACCGTCCAGCCGCCGGCCACGTCCCTGCGCACCTCCTCCCGGGTCCCCCCTGAACCCCCCATCCAACGACGCCGGAGGGCCGACCGGCAAGGGCCCCTGCCGTTCCGCGCGCTCCTTGGCCGGGACCGGCCGCCCGGGCCCGCGGCCGCGGGCCCGGGCGGGGCGCTAGTCGAGCTCCTGCCCCTCGGGGGTGGACCCGACGAACCGGACCAGTCTCCGCTCGTCCTCGGCGGGCAGGTGGAGGCCGAACACCTCGCGCAGCACCTGCGGGATCTGCTCCGGATCCAGGTGGCGGTCGGCCGGTGCGGCGCTCGGGGTCTGCGTCTGGAGCCTCCGGTCGGTGAGCACGAGGCGCTCCCGCAGCCCGTTGCGCTGCACGGTGAGCATCCGGTGGAACGGGGACCGGGGGTGGTGCGAGGCGATGTAGTTGTGGTCGGCGTAGTCGGCCCGGTAGAAGGGGGCGGTGGAGAAGTAGTAGAGCGGGAACCAGCCCTCGGCGGTGGCGTACCGGAGCAGCCATCCGCGGGGGGTGTCGTCCAGCCGGTAGGTCCAGTCGCCCTGGTGCGAGACGGCGCCGTCCGCCAGCGGGACCGGCTCCAGCGGGCCGACGCCGCCGACGCCGGTGTCGGCGATCCAGGCACCGCCGTCCGCCTCGACCTTGAGGATGGTGTGCCCGACCGTGCGGAGCACGTCCAGGCCGCGTCCGAACAGGAGGCGGGCGCTCAGCCCGGTGACCCGGAAGCCGAGCCTGTCCAGTGCGGTGGCGAACAGGACGTTCTGCTCGTGGCAGTAGCCGCCGCGGCGGCGGACCACCATCTTGTCCTGGAGGTCGGCGATGTCGAGGGAGATCTCCCGGCCGAGGAGCACGTCCAGGTTCTCGAACGGGATCGCCCGGGCGTGCGCCCGGTTCACCTCCCGCAGCACCTCCCAGGTGGCCTCGCGCGGCCCGCGGTAGCCGATCCGCTCCAGGTAGGCGTCGAGGTCGAACTCCTCGCTCTGCCACCCGTACTCGGGTCCGGGCGGCGGGACCTCGGGGACGGGGATGTCCGATACGTCGGTGTGCTGTGCCCCGGCGGCGGTCGCTGCGGCCATGTCGTCCTCCCGTGTTCCTCGCTGAGGACTCCACCGTGCCGGGAGGCCCTTGCCGGGCACTGTCCGCCGACTGTCGATCCACCCGCCGGCCCCTGTCCGCCCCGGGGGCCTCACTCCGGGGAGGGGGTCTCCCGGCGCATGTGCAGCAGGGGGAAGGGGCGGCCGTCGTCGTCCAGCGGGGAGCGGCCGGTCTGCACGAAGCCCTTCCGCCGGTAGAAGGCGATCGCCTGCGGGTTCTGCTCGTTCACGTCCAGGGTGAGCACCGGGTGGCGTTCGGCGGCCCAGGCCAGGAGCAGGCCGCCGATGCCCCGGCCGCGTGCGGCCGCGTCGACGAACAGCATGTTCACGTGCGAGCCGGCCAGGCCGATGAAGCCGAGCGGCCGCCCGTCCGGGTCGGCGGCGACGTGCACCGGGTGGGCCGGCAGGTACTCGCCGCACAGCCGGGCCTCGTAGTGGTCGACGTCCTCGGGGGTGAGGAAGTCGTGCGTGGCCTCCACCGCGCTGCGCCAGACGGCGGCCAGCGCGCCGTGCTCCTCCGGCCCGGCGGCGGGCCGCACGGTGACGCCCGCGGTGCCGCCTGTGGTTCCGTCCGCGGTGCCGTTCGGGGAATCGCCCATGTCCGGCACGCTACCGCTCCGCCCGCCGGGGCGGACAGCGGGTTTCCCGCCGCCCGGGGCGGCGGTGCGGAGGTCCGGGGAGGGGCGGGGGAAGGTCCGGAAAAAGGAAAGCGCGAGGGCCGCCTCCATGTCCCCCCTCAAAATCACGGAGGCGGCCCTCGCTTTGGGAACGGCCTGCGACTCCTCCCCCCTGGAGTCGCGGCCTTCGAAAGCTCGCGAAGCGCGTGAAGGGTATTTCTCTCTCGCGCTGGTACATAGATTACCCACTGAGACCTCGACTAACAACCCTCCGTCACAGGAAATTACTTAAAGTGATGGCCATTCCCGAACCTGTGACGGCCCAAGTGGGACGGGGGTTCGGTCAAGTGGGGGGCAGAAGGCGGGCGGTCCCGAGCGGACATAGCCTGGACGGGTGCGAATCCGACTGTTGACGCCCAGGTGGATCGGCCTGCACCTGGTGGCGGTGCTGGCCATCGCGGTGTGCATGGGGGCCGGCTACTGGCAGTTCGTGCGCGCCCAGGAGCCGGACCGCAGCGAGGTGTCCACCCCCGCCCAGGAGCTGGCCGAGGCCGAGCCGCTGGACCGGGTGACCGAGCCCGGGGCCTACATGCCCGAGAGCGACGGCAACACCGCGGTCACCGCCGAGGGGACCTACGCCGACACGCCCCCGCTGCTCGCCCCCGGGCTCAGCGCCGGCGGCGAGCCCGGCTACTACGTGATCGCACCGCTGCTCACCGCGGAGGACACCGCGGTGGTGGTGAACCGCGGCTGGATCCCGCGGGCCGACGGCGAGGACGGGGTCCCCGACGGGCTCCCGGAGCCGCCGGAGGGCGAGGTCTCGGTGACCGGGTGGCTGCAGCCGCCGCAGAAGAACGAGGAGGGCTACTCCCCGATCGACGTCCCCGAGGGGCACGTCGCGCGGATCGCACCGTCGGTGCTGGTGAACACCTGGCCGTACCGGCTCTACGAGGGCTACGTGGTGCTCGGGGAGCAGGAGCCCGCCGACACCGCGGCCGAGGGCGCCGCGGTCGGGCTGGAGCCCGCGCCGCCGCCGCGGCCGGAGGAGAAGATCTCCTGGAACTGGCGGAACGTCAGCTACGCCGCCCAGTGGGGGGTGTTCGGCCTGGCGGTGGTCGTCTTCTGGGTCTCGCTGATGCGCCGCGAGCTGGAGGACGCCGCCGAGGGCGCGGAGGACGGCCCGGACGGCGGCGCGGGTGGCGATGCGCCCCCGCCCGGCCCGGAGGGCCCGGCGGCGGAGGACGGCTCCCCCGCAGAGGACGGAACCCCCGCCGGGGGCGGCGGCACCGCGGACGGCCCGGGCGCCGAGCCCGCGGAGGCGGCCGCCCGGCGCTGACCGGGCGGCCCGGCAGAGAGACGACTCGGCGCCGCGGGGGTCGCAGAGCGCTCTGCGATCCCCGCGGCGCCGAGGCCGCTTCAGGGACGGAGGAGGGGCGGCCCGGCCGCCCCGGACTTCCGGCGGCGGGGTCAGGCCGCCGCGGCCCGGGCGTCCTCGGCGTCCATCGCGGCCTTCTCCGCCTTGGCCAGCCGGTGCTCGATGACCATCCCGACGAACGGGATGGTGCCGGCCAGGGCCACGCCGACCGTCCGGCCCGCGCTCCACCGGCGGCCCAGCGCCAGCCAGATGACCACCAGCACGTAGGCCATGTAGATGTAGCCGTGCGGGATGGCGATGAACAGCATCAGCACCGATTCCGGTCCGAACAGGTGCTCCATCCCGGCCGGGGCCGGCACCAGGGCCAGCGCGGAGGTCTCGCCCACCAGGTACTTGGCCGGCATGGCCACGAAGACCAGCAGGAGCAGGGCGATACCGGTGATGTAGGCCAGCACGCGGTAGAGCGTGAACGGGAGACGCTTCTTATCCACAGGGGCACCTCGGTGTGCTCGGACTCAGAGAGCGGGCCCGGCGCCCGCCGTCCGGTTGCCGGGACCCTCTTGCCCTTCGACCCTAAGTGCTGTATGGAGCCGTCTCTCCGCGGGGCCGGTCACACCGCCCGGCCCCCGGCTACAGGTTCCCCGCCTCCCTGGTCGGGCTGGTCCACCGGCCGTCGGAGCTGGCGGTCCATGCCTGCGGGATGGTGCGCAGGGTGAGGAAGGAGTCGATCACCCGCATCGGCAGGAAGAACAGCCCGTAGACCAGGTAGCTGGGGCGCCGCCGGATGGTGGCCATCACGCAGGTCAGGACGTAGTCCGGGATGAACAGCCCGACCGCGATGGTGGCCAGCGGCAGCACCGCCTCCACCGCGTCGTAGCCGGCCGCGTAGAACCCCAGGCCGAGCACGGCGCCCCCGGTGAGCTCCGGGACCAGCATGAAGACCCCGAGCAGCACGGTGGCGATGAGCAGCACCGCGACCAGCAGCACCTCGAGGATGTAGAAGAACAGCGCGAACCAGAACAGGCTCGGCCAGACGCCGTGCCGACGGACGGTCTGCCAGAACCCCAGCGTCCAGCGGCGCACCTGCTTGACGTAGTCCCGCATGGTGAACGGGTCCTGGCAGTAGGCCCGGGTGTCCGGGCGCATCGAGATCCGGCCCAGTCGCTTGTGGTGCACCTCGAAGGTCATGTTGAAGTCCTCGATCACCAGCCCCTTGGGGTTGATGTCCAGGCGCTTGAGCACGTCGGAGCGGTACACGCTGGCGAAGCCGGGGACGATGAAGGTGACGCTGGTGAACCGCCAGGTCTGGCCGAACCGCATCAGGTACTGCAGCATCCAGTAGAGCCGGTCCCGGTAGGCCGAGATGAGCCGGCCGACCAGGGTGCGCTCCTGGGGCTTCCACTCGGCGACGACGAACCCGGCCACCGCCGCGACGCCCTGCTCGGACAGCTGCCGGCGGGCGCCCTCGACGTAGCGCTCGTCCAGCTCGGTGTCGGCGTCCAGGATGAGCACCGCGTCGTAGTTCTCGGTCAGGTCGAACTCGGTGATCACCGCTTCGATCGCGCCGGCCTTGCCCCGGTTGCTGAGCAGCTCCAGCACGTTGACGCCGGTCTCCGCGGCGATGTCCGCGGTGGCGTCGTGCGAGCTGTCCGAGACCACGTAGATGTCCCACCGGTTGAACAGCCGCAGCGCCGAGGCGATCGCGCCGTCGATCACCGGCTCCTCGTTGTGCGCCGGGATGATCACGGCCATCGAGATCTGCTCCGCAGCCGCGGCCGTCGCGGTGCCCGCCGCGGTCCCGGACTCGGCCTCCGCGGCCTCCTCCAGCGGGCCGGTCCCGCCTCCGCCGGCGGAGCCCCCGCCGGGCCGCGCCCGGCCGGGGCCGCCCGCGGCCCGGGAGCGGACCAGGACCTGTTCCTCGGCCGCGGCCCCCTCCTCGGTGGCGAGCCGCACCCGGCGGCGGCCCCGGGCGCGGCGGGCGGCGCGCCGGGCGGCCAGGCCGCGGAGCGTGTCGTCGCCGAGGCGCCCCCCGCCGATCAGGGTCCACACCAGGAGGTTGACGCCGAAGGCCATCCACAGGAAGAGCGGCGTACTGCCCCCCTCGGCGGCGGCCAGCGCGAACCTCAGCCACTGGACGAACAAGGTCACGGCGAGCGTCAGGGCGATGAGCCCCGCCACCCAGCTGCCGATGAAGCGTGCGGTACGCACCGAGGTTTCCTCCACACGGGCGAATCGGGACTTGGAGGGTCTTTGGCCTCTGGTGACACTTCATACACCCCAGAGGCGAAGCGGTCGCGATCGGACGGACGGTTTTGGGCCGACCTTGACCGACAAAGCCAGTATTGAGGTGACGTTTCCGCGAGGCTGTAAGTTCACCGGCGGGGGCGACCTAAGTAGGCCACGCGAATCGCGGGGTCGGCCTTGCGGTGGACCAGAGCCGTTGATGCAATACCTGGAGGGGCGGGCGGAACCACCCCGTGTACGAAGTTTCCACATATTCGCCGTCTTCGAGCGGCGATCGGCCGCACGAAACGGACGACGACCCGGACAGAGCAGTGTCCCTACCGGACGCAGGCCCGAACTCGGCGCACAATCGCAGGACAGAGGCGGCACCCGCCTCCGAGCAGCCGTACACAGCGAGTGAAGTCCCCGCCTCGGAGAGGAAGCCCAGTGCGTGTAGCCATGCACCAGCCGCACTATCTGCCTTGGCTGGGCCTCATCGACAAGATCGACAGAACGGATCTTTTTATCGTTCTCGATCATGTCCAGTATGAACGCAAAGGATGGCAGAACCGAAACTATGTCGCGGGCAAGGGCGGACCGGTCCTGCTGACCGTCCCGGTGATCCAGCAGAGCCGGGACGAGCGAATCATGGACAAAAAGATAGATACGTCTCGGCCATGGCGGGACAAACACCGGCGGACCATAGCGGAGCACTGCTACCGCAAGGCGCCTTTCTGGGACGAGTACGCCGAAGCGGTCATCTCGCTGTACGACCGGGATTGGGAGCGGCTGGACGAACTCGCGATGGCCAGCACGGAGCTGGTGCTGGACGCCTTCGGCATCGATACGCCCGTCATCCGCGCCAGCGACCTGGGCGAGTTCCCGGGGCAGAAGAGCGAGCTGCTGGCGCAGCTGTCGGCGAAGGTCGGGGCCTCCTCGATGCTCTCCGGGGACGGCGCCCAGGACTACGTCGACCAGCGGGTCTTCCAGCGCTACGGCATCGCCGTCGAATGGCAGAACTTCGTCCACCCGGAGTATCCGCAGTTCAACCGGAAGGCAAAGGACGGGTTCCTACCGCGCATGGCCGCCTTGGACCTGCTGCTCAACGCCGGGCCCTCCGGGATCGACCTGATCCGCCGCTCCCGCACGGAGAGCGGGCCCGCTCCGCAGGACATCGAGGACGCGGCCGACGCCACAGGGGAGGCCCCGGGGGCCTGACCAGGTGCGCTCCGGCGTCGCCGGTGCTCGGCGTGGCAACCGTCACACCCGCATGAACGTCACTGATCATAGCTGGTCAGTGCCTTCATCGACCGATCCCCCATGGATAGGAACTCCGCATGACGATCGACTGGTCCCAGCAACGCATCCTCGTCTTCGCTCCGCACCCGGACGACGAGACCCTCGGCTGCGGCGGGCTCATGCACCGCGCCAAGGCCGCCGGCGCCGAGGTCTACGTCCAGTTCCTCACCGTCGGAGACACCGCCGACAACTCGGCCAAGGGGTTCTCCACCGCCGACGAGCGGTACGCGGAGATCAAGGAGGTCGCCGACCACTTCCGGTGGGACGGCTGGCACATCGCGTTCCCGGGCGACGAGTACCACCTCAAGCTCGACGCGCTGCCCCGGTTCGAGATGTCCAACGTGATCGAGCGGAACAGCCCGCTCTCCATCGCCGAGCTGCGGCCGACGGTCGTCATCGCACCGCACCGCACCAGCTACAACCAGGACCACCAGGTCACCGCGGAGGCCGTGCACACCGCGCTGCGGCCGTCCAACACCCGGCTGCGGCACCACCCGCGGCTGGTCCTGGCCTACGAGGAGGCGGCCGACCAGTGGCGCTACGAGGCCGCCCCGTCCCCGAACCTCCTGGTGGAGCTGGGCGAGGAGGACATGGAGGCCAAGCTCTCCGCGATGCGCCTCTACGGGACCCAGATCCACGAGCACCCGCACACCCGGTCCGAGCAGACGCTGCGCAGCCTCGCCGTGCTCCGCGGCATGCAGACCGGGGTCGCCCTCGCCGAGGGCTTCTACGCCATGCGCCTGCTCGCCTAGGGCGGCGCCGACCGACCCCGGCGTGCGGCCCGATGCGCGCCGGGGCTGACCGGAACACCGTGACCCTCAGGAGGGGGAGGCACCTTGAAGGCCCTCGTCACCGGCGGAGCCGGCTTCATCGGATCGCATCTGTGCGACCATCTCGTCGCCCACGGGCACAGCGTCGCGGCCCTGGACGACCTGTCGACCGGAAGGGAGTCCAATCTCGAGCAGCTGGCCGGGAACCCGTCCTTCGAGCTCGTCAAGGGCTCGGTCCTGGACAAGAGCCTGGTGGACGACGTGGTCGCCGAGTGCGACACGGTCTTCCACCTCGCCGCGGCGGTGGGCGTGCACACCATCGTGGACAAGCCGCTGGAGTCGCTGCACATCAACCTGCAGGGCACGGAGAACGTGGTGGAGTCGGCGGCCAGGAGGCGGGCCCGCTTCATGGTCGCCTCCACCAGCGAGGTCTACGGCAAGAACGACGCCGAGGGCCTCTCCGAGGACGCCGACCGGGTGCTCGGGTCGCCGCTGAAGAGCCGGTGGTCGTACGCGGCCGCCAAGGGCCTGGACGAGCTGGTCGCCTACATCTACGGCGAGGAGTCCGGCCTGCCCTGCGTCATCACCCGGTTCTTCAACATCGTCGGCCCGCGGCAGACCGGCCGCTACGGCATGGTGGTGCCGCGCTTCGTCTCCCAGGCGGTGGCCGGCGAGCCGATCACCGTGTACGGCACCGGCGACCAGCGCCGCTGCTTCGGTTCGGTGTTCGACGTCGTCCCGGCGGTGGTGAAGCTGATCGACACCCCGGCGGCCTACAACCGCGCGGTGAACCTCGGCGGCAAGGAGGAGGTCTCCATCCGGGGTCTGGCCGACCGGGTGATCGAGCTGACCGGCTCGCCGAGCACCGTCGCCTACGTTCCCTACGAGGAGGCCTACGGCGAGGGCTACGAGGACATGCAGCGCCGGATGCCCGACACCTCGCTGGCGCACGAGCTGATCGGCTACGAGCCGCGGCGCCGGCTGAACGACATCATCGCGTCCATCATCGACCACGACCGCGCGAGCGGGCCGGACCGGCGGAAGGCCGTCGCCCGACCCTGACGAGCCGGGCCGGACACCGTCCATCCGGCCCCTTCCGGCGGCGCTGCCGCCCTCATCCGATCAGCGCGCTCAGTGCCACGGCGATCGCGAAAACGCAGGTCCCCGCGCTGATCAGAATCCTCATCCAGCTCCGTGCGAGCGGTGCCGCAGGCCCGTGCGCAGCGCCTCCGTGCGCCCGGCGGCCGTCCGCCCGCCACCTGCGCCGCACGTGCACCGCCGCGGCGATCGCGATCCCCACCGGCAGCAGCGCCACGGCCGCCCGGAGGAACGTCCCGCCCGGGTCCTGCGGGGCGCCCTCCTGGAACGGGTCCCGGACGTAGAGCAGGGCCACGACCACCAGCACGATCACCGTGCGCTGCCAGGCCAGCAGCGTCCGCTCGGCCTGCAGCCCGGGGTCGCGCCGCGCGCCGCCCTCCGCCGGCCGGCTCATCCGAGCACGTTCCCGAACAGCACCACCATGCAGACCAGGGCCACGCCCAGCGCGGTGAGCAGCGGGAGCAGGCCGTTCGGGAGCGGGCGCTCGTGCCGCATCGCGTCCTGCACCCGGCGCCAGCGCAGCGGCGCGTAGACGGTGATCACCACCGCCATCGCGGTCAGCGTCGAGCCGACCACCAGCCGCGGCGTGTCCGCCCAGTCCAGCGGGACCAGGTGCAGTACCGCGACCGCGCCGGCGACCAGGGCGAGCGCGGTGCGGATCCAGGCCAGGAAGGTCCGCTCGTTGGCGAGGGTGAACCGGTAGTCCGGTTCGCTCCCGGCGTCCTTCCGCCCGCCGTCCCCGTCCTCCGCGCCCGATGCCATGACGCCCCCTGTCTCCGCCCGATCCGTCTCGGCCCGGCCCCTCCGGTCCTCGCTGACGACCTTAATGACCTGCGGCTTTTCCTCCCAAGTCGGTATTGTTCAGTAGTTTTGTCGGGAATCGGGACCGGCCCGGCCGAACCCGGGCCGGAGCGGGAATCCGGTGCCGCCGATCGCGCTTGCGGAATGAATCCGCGGGCAGGACCGCTCTACGAGGGACCGGCCCGCGAACGAGATTCAGGAGAAGCAGTGGCCACCATCGAGCTGACCAAGGACAATTTCAACGAGACCCTCACGGACAACGAGTTCGTGCTGATCGACTTCTGGGCCTCCTGGTGCGGTCCGTGCCGGCAGTTCGCCCCGGTCTTCGAGAAGGCCTCCGAGGAGAACCCGGACCTGGTCTTCGCCAAGGTCGACACCGAGGCCCAGCAGGAGCTCGCGGCGAGCTTCGACATCCGCTCCATCCCGACCCTGATGGTGGTCCGGGACAAGACGGTGGTCTACGCCCAGCCCGGCGCGCTGCCCAAGGAGAGCCTGGACGACCTGATCGGCCAGGCCCGGGAGCTGGACATGGACGAGGTCCGCAAGGAGATCGAGAAGCAGCAGTCCGGCGACGCGCAGTCGTGAGCGCGGGTCGGAGGGCGGCGGCGCCGAGGTGAAGGCGCCGCCGCCCGTCGCGGCTCAGGCGTGCGAGCCGCCGTCGACGCGCAGCTCCACGCCGCGCACGAAGGCGCCGTCGTCGGAGGCGGCGAAGGCGATGGCCCCGGCGATCTCCTCCGGCGCGCCCATGGCCACCGGCGGGGTGATCCGGGCGTAGTAGGAGCCGTCGGCGTTCTCCGGGAAGGAGACCGCGTTGGTGAGCGGGGTCTCGACCCCGCCCGGGGAGACGGCCAGCACCCGGACGCCGCGCTTCCACACCTCCGCGGCCAGGCTCAGGGTGAAGGCCAGCACCGCCCCCTTGGAGGCGGCGTAGGCCGCCATGGCGGGGTGGGCGTGGGTGGCCGAGGTGGAGGCGGTGTTGACCACGACGCCGCCGGCGGCCTCCAGGTGCGGCATGGCCTCCCGGCAGAACAGCATGGTGCCGGCGGCGTTCACCGCGAACTGCCGGTTCCAGTAGTCCAGGGTGATGTCCTCAAGCGGCACCACCTTGTGGAAGCCGGCCACATTGATCAGCAGGTCGATCGCGCCGAAGCGGTCCGCGGCGGCCTCGACGGCGCCGCGCACCGCGGCCTCGTCGGAGACGTCGGCGGGGTGCACGACCGCCTCCGGTCCGTCCGGGCCGTTCTCCTCCCTGATCAGCCGCAGCGTCTCGGCCAGCCCCTCTTCGTCGAGGTCGACGAGGAGCAGCCGGGCCCCCTCGGCGGAGAGCCGCAGCGCCGTCGCCCGCCCGATCCCGGACGCGGCCCCGGTGAGGATGCCGGCCCTGCCGGTGAAGCGTCGTCCGATCCCGGCCTTGTCCATGTGCTCTGCCCACTTCCTCCGGGGTGCGCCCCGGGTACCGTGATCATCGTATTCCTATTAGGAATATCAGATTCCGATATGAGCATTATCAAGCACGCGCTAGGTAGGATCCAAGGGTTCGCCGCCGGCGGCCCGGCGCAGGCGGCGGAGTGCGGGCGGGGCGGACCCCGGGCCCCGGGCACGGGGTGGGGAGTCCCACACCGGCGGGCGGCCGGGCCGCCCTCGCGGAACCGGGCCGCCCCGGTCAGCTCCGGGTGCGCGCCAGGTAGACGACGTCCGGTTCGCCCGCGCGGGCCGGCACCGAGATCTCGGCGACCCCGCCGAACCGGCGCTCCAGCAGGGCGGCGAAGGCCGGGGCCCGCATCGCGCTCCAGAACGCGACCGCGCCGCCCGGCACCGCGACCGCCTCGATCAGGTCCAGCGCGGCCGGCTCGTACAGCCGCCCGTTCTCCGCGCGCACCGTCCAGTCCGGGCCGTTGTCGGTGTCCAGGCAGAGCACGTCGTACCGGTCGCCGCCGGCGGCGGCGCGGCCGGCCGCCTCCGCCAGCCAGACCGCCAGGTCGGCGCGGACCAGCTCGCACCGGGGCTCGTCCGGCAGGTGCCCGGCGACCGCGCCGAGCGGGCCGGAGTGCCACTCGATGACCTTCGGCTCCAGCTCGACCACGGTGACCCCGCCGGTCCGCGGGTGGTCCAGCGCCTCGCGCGCGGAGAAGCCCACGCCCAGCCCGCCGATCAGCACCCGGGCGCCGGAGGTCCCCTCCGGCAGCGCGTCCAGGGCCGCGCGGACCATCTTCCGCTCCGAGGCCCCGTCCCGGGTGTCCATCAGGAACACCCCGTTGCTCAGGATCTCCCAGTGCGCACCCGCCCGCCGGAGCACCAGCTCGCCGCCGGCCTCCCCCTCGGCTCGGTGCACCACCTGCGGCTCCGGCTCCGCGGACTTCGACACTGCTCTCCCTTCCCCGGCCCGGAACCGGCGGAGGTGCGCCCACCCTGTGTTGATCTTGGACTTATCGACCGGTCCGGGCCGGGGCTCCCCGGTCCCTGCGCTCAGAGGCGGCAGGCGTAGATGTCGGTGACCAGGATCGCCCGGGCGCCCAGCTGCCACAGGTCGTCCATGATCTGCTGGGCGGAGCGGCGCGGGACCATGGCGCGCACGGCCACCCAGCCCTCGCGGTGCAGCGGGGAGACGGTGGGCCCCTCCATGCCGGGGGTGAGCGCGACGGCGGTGTCCAGCTTCTCCGCGTGCACGTCGTAGTCCATCATCACGTAGTCCCGGGCGACCAGGACGCCGCGGAGCCGGCGCAGCAGCCGGTCGACCTTGTCGTCCTCCCCGGCCCCGCGCGGGCGGATGACGACCGCCTCGGAGGTGAGGATCGGGTCGCCGAACAGCTCCAGGCCGGCGTTGCGCAGGGTGGTGCCGGTGGAGACGACGTCGGCCACCGCGTCGGCCACGCCCAGCTGGATCGCGCTCTCCACCGCGCCGTCCAGGTGGATGACGCGCGCCCGGACGCCCTTCTCCTCCAGGTAGCGCTCGAGCAGCCCCTCGAAGGAGGTGGCGACGCGCTTCCCCTCGAGGTCCTCGATCTTCATCGACGACCCGTTGCGCGCGGCGAACCGGAAGGTGGAGCCGCCGAACCCGAGCGGGAGCACCTCCTCCACCGGGGCGCCGGAGTCGAGGAGCATGTCCCGGCCGGTGATCCCGGCCTGCAGGATCCCCTCGCCGACGTAGACCGCGATGTCCTTGGGGCGGAGGAAGAAGAACTCGGTCTCGTTGTCCGGGTCGACCAGGACGAGGTCCCGGGAGTCCTTGCGCTGGCGGTAGCCGGCCTCGCGGAGCATCTCGCTGGCGGGACCGGAGAGCTGGCCCTTGTTGGGCACGGCGATACGGAGCATGTCGGGCATGTGCGGCGTTCCTCTGCTGGTGGTCACTGCTTCGGCGTCCGGACGTCGGCGGCGCGGCCGATCACCGGGCCCGGGGCGCGGCGCGCCCCGAAGGCGGACCCGGGACCGGCCTACAGATGCTTGTAGACGTCCTCCAGGCGCAGCCCGCGCGCCAGCATGAGGACCTGGAGGTGGTAGAGGAGCTGGGAGATCTCCTCCGCGGCGGCCTCGTCGGACTCGTACTCCGCGGCCATCCAGACCTCGGCGGCCTCTTCGACGACCTTCTTGCCGATCGCATGCACGCCGGCGTCCAGGGCCGCGACCGTCCCGGACCCCTCGGGCCGGGTGCGCGCCTTCTCGGACAGCTCGGCGAACAGCTCTTCGAAGGTCTTCATCATCACTTTCCTCAGGTGACTCGCCCTACCAGGGTAGGCGCCCCGGCGCCCGCCCGTGACCGCGACCCCGGATTCGGCGCGGACGCGGCCCCGGGCCCGGCGCCGCACGGGCCTCCCCGCGGAGCGCTCGCCCCGGGCGTCCACCGGGCCGGCGGCCCAGGACACTAGACTCGCCGGCATGCCCGGAACCGCCCCCCGGCGACCCGCCCGGCTCCGCGAGCCGGCGGCGCCCTCGCTGCCCGAGCGGCTCGGGACCGCCGCCCTGCCCGGCCACGGCATCGCCGACGACGCGGTGCGCACCGCGCTGGACTACGGCGACCTGGACCTGTCCGCCCTCCGGGCCGAGGACCCGGTGGTCGACGGCTGCCGGTTCGACCGGACCCGGCTCGCCGGGACCGTCCTGCTCCGCGCGGACGTCTCCGACACCGAGTTCCGCGGCGCCGACCTGGCCGGCGCCCGGTTCCCGGACGGGGCCTTCTCCACCACCGCGTTCCTGCGCAGCAGGCTCACCGGCGCCGCCTGGACCGAGTGCGGGCTGCGCGAGGTCCTGTTCGAGGGCTGCAAGGCCGACCTGGCGTCGTTCCGCTTCTCCCGGTTCGTCCGGGTGGTCTTCCGCGACTGCGACCTGCGCGAGGCGAACTTCCAGCGCGCGGACCTGCGCGGCGCCCGGTTCGAGGGCTGCCGGCTGGAGGCCGCGCAGTTCAGCGGCGCCTCGATGGCGGGCACCCGGTTCACCGGCTGCGAGCTGCACGGCATCGGCGGCGCCGCCGCACTGGACGGCGCGGTGGTGGGCGGCTCGGACGCGCAGAGCCTGCTGCGCGTCTTCGCCGCGGCGCTGGGCGTCACCGTGGAGGACTAGGACCCCGCAGGCCGCACCGGTGCGCTGTCCCGGCCGCGCCGCCGGCCGCTGAGCTCGGCGTCGAGCGTCTGCTGCGCCTCGCGCATGCCCTCGATGTGGACGGGGTCCTCCATCCGCTCCCACATCAGCTCCTCGGTGACGTCCTCGACGTGGGCGGTCACCCACCAGATGTTGCCGAAGGGGTCCTTGACCCGGCTTCCGCGCTGGCCGAAGGCGTTGTCCATGGTGCGGGTGACGACCCGGGCGCCGGCCGCGACGGCCCGCGCGCACGCCTCGTCGGCGTCGGGCACGAACACGCGCAGGAGGCTGGGCATGGCGGGCCAGTCCGAGTGCCGGTCGAAGGCGAGCACGACGGTGTCGCCGACGCGGATCTCCCCGTGGCCGATCTTGCCGTCCTCGGTGGGCACCCGCCCGATCTCCACGCCGCCGAACGCCTCGGCGACGAAGTCGAGGAAGGCGCCGGTGTCGTCGGTGACGACCCACGGTGCGACTGTGGTGTACCCCGCCGGTGCGGCACTGGCCTGCTCGGACATCGCGATCCCTTCGCCGGTGTTCGGTGTCGGGGACGATGTTGGGCGGGAACCCGGTCCGTACGCGTCCTGAATGGCGCCGCCCCGGACGCCGGATCCGCGAGCGGCGGCCCGGCTCCCGGAGCCCCGGGCGGAGCCGCCGCGGAGTACCGTTGCGGTCCTCCCCGAAGAACCGGACGCTCGGAGGTCGCATGCCGGACAAGGCCCCTCGGGAACGGACCGTGCTCACCGGCCCTGACGGTGCGCCGCTCCTCGACTACCTGGACCGCTCGGCCGGAGACGCCCGGGTCGCGGCCTCCCTGCGGCCGCTCGGCCCCGGGGCGGCCCGCGCCGCCGCCGAGCGGCTGGCGGGGTGGCGGGTGGTCGCCCCGGAGGAGTTCGCCCGGGAGCTCGTCGGCCTGGGCGGGAGGGCGACCCGGCGGGCGCACGAGATGCGCCGGCCGCTGGCCTCCGACCCGCCGCCCGCCTCCTGGCCGGACCTGGCGCCCGAGGCCGGCGGGCTGCGGATCACCCCGCTGGACCGGACTCCGGAGGAGGTGTTCCGGGCGCTCGACGCGGCCTTCCCGCCCGGCCACCCGGACCGGCCCGCCGACCGCGACGACCCGGTCGAGAAGTTCCGGGCGCTGCTCATGCTGCTCAGCGGGGCGGTCCTGGGGCCGGTGATGGGGCTGAGCGCGCTCGTGGTCGACGAGGAGCGCCCCGAGGGCGACCGGGTGGCCGCCGGCCTGATCCTCAACGACCGGTCGGACGACGTGCCGTGGATCGGCGAGGTGTTCCGCCGCCCCGAGCCGCGCTACGCGGGCCTCGGCGGGCTGCTGCTCCGCCGGGCACTGGCCCGCGCCTCCGCCGCCGGCCTGGCCGAGGTCGGCCTGGCGGTGACCGCGGACAACCCGGCCAAGCGCCTCTACGACCGCCTGGGCTTCCGCGACCAGGGCGTGTTCACCACGGTGCTGCTCCCAGAGCGGCCGGACTGACCGCTCCGCCGGAGAGTCCGGCACAGGACACACGGCGCGGAGACCCGGAGCGGATTTCCGCGCCTTGCGCACCCGGGCCGACCGGACGGCGCCGGCCGCGGCCCTCCCCGGCCGGACCAGGCGCCGCACGGGCCCGGCGGCGGTGCGCACGGAGCGGGGACCGGGAGCGGAGTTCCGCACCCCGCGCACCGGAACCGACCGGACGGCGCCGGCCGCGCCCCTCCCCGCTCGGTCAGGAGGAGGCGCCGCGCCGGGCGAGGCGGCCGGCGGCGGCGCGGTACAGGGTGCGCGGGATTCCGCGGAGCAGCCCGTCGGCGGCCCGGTACTGGGCGCCCGGGACGACCGTGCCGCGGCCGGCCGCCCAGGCCCGCAGCGCGTCCCGGACCACCTGCTCCTTGGGCACGAAGGCCAGGTCGGGCAGGCCGCTCTCCTGCACGCCGCGGGTCATGTCGGTGCGGACGAACCCGGGCAGCACCGCGGTGACGTGCACCCCGTGCGGTGCGGTCTCCGCCGCGACCGACTCGCTCCACCGGGTCACGAAGGACTTTGCGGCGCTGTAGACCGAGCCGCCCGGGTTGACCGGGAGCTCCCCGGCCAGCGAGGACACGTTGATCACGCCGAGCGGGCGGCCCGGCCCCTCGGCGGCGCGCCGGGCGATCTGCACCGGGAGCACCGCGCCGGCGAGCCGGAGCACGGCGCGCACGTTCAGGTCGATCATCGCGTCCACGTCGTCCGGGTCCTGCTCGGTGAAGACGCCGCCGTCGCCGCGGCCGGCGTTGTTCACCAGCAGGTCGATCGGGGCCCGGCCGTCGGTGCCGTCGGCTCTGAGCCGCTCGGCCGCGGTGCGCACCCCCTCGGGGGTCCCCAGGTCCGCGGGGAGCACCTCGGTGCGGGCGCCGTACCGGTCGGCCAGCTCCTCGGCGAGTCCTTTCAGCAGCTCGGCCCGGCGGGCCACCAGCACCAGGGCGTAGCCGCGCTCGGCCAGGTCGCGCGCGAACCGCTCGCCGATGCCGGTGGAGGCCCCGGTGACCAGTGCGGTCCGGGGGTGGGAGGTGCCGCTCATCGATGCTCCTTCCGAGGGGCCCGGCCGGCGGGCCGGGACGGGTCGGTCGCCTCGGGAGGGCCCTGGCCCGCGGCGCCTTCCGGGACCCTGCGGCCGCGGGCGCGCGGGACGGGGCGCCGGCGGGGTCCGGTACGCCCCGGATCGTCCCGAGGGGTATCCCAGTCTGCGGCACGGCGGGCGGCCGCCGGAACGCGGGCCGGGCGGCGTCCCGGCCCGCCCCTCCCTGAACTCGTGACCTGCGACGGACCCGAGACCGGCGCCGGCCTGCCGGCCGCGGAGCTGCGCGCCGCCCTGCGGGAGAGGCGGACGCCGCCGAGCGGCCGTCCGGCGGATGATCCGGGGCGGGTTCCCCCCTCCCCCGCGGGGCGGCGGGCGGTTAGGGTCCGGGAGCAGAATCCGGTTCGGTCCCCCGGGCCCGCCGCGGCGGGCCCACCCCCGAAGGGAGCAGGTGCGCCGATGCGGCCCAGCCAGGAGACCCTCGACTTCCTCGAACTCATGACCCGCAACGGACCCGAGATCGGCGCCGGCCTGCCGGCCGCGGAGCTGCGCGCCGCCCTGCGGGAGAGGCGGACGCCGCCGAGCGGCCCGGAGATCGCCCTGGTCCGCGCGGCCGAGGCGCCCGGCCCCGCCGGCCCGGTCCCGCTCCGGCACTACCACCCGGAGCCCGGGGCGGTCCTGCCCGGCGTCGTCTTCTTCCACGGCGGCGGGTTCGTCATCGGCGACCTGGACTCGCACGACCACGTATGCCGGATCATCGCGGCCGGCACCGGCGCGTCGGTGGTCTCGGTGGACTACCGGCTCGCCCCGGAGCACCCCTTCCCCGCCCCGGTCGACGACGCCTTCGCCGCACTGCGCTGGATCGCCGCCAACGCCGGGGAGTTCGGGATCGACCCCGGGCGGCTGGCGGTCGCCGGGGACAGCGCGGGCGGCTGCCTGGCCGCGGTCACCGCGCAGCTGGCCCGGGACGCCGGCGGCCCCGGCCTGGCATTCCAGGCCCTGGTCTACCCGGTGGTCGACTGGACCGCGGACGAGACCGGGGAGCGCTACCCCTCGTACCGGGAGAACGGTCAGGACTACTTCCTCACCGCCGGCGCCATGAGCTGGTTCGCCGACCAGTACCTCGCCTCCCCCGCCGACGCGGAGGACCCCCGGTGCTCGCCGCTGCTCGCCGGCTCGCTGGAGGGGCTGCCGCCGGCGCTGGTGCTCACCGCCGACTTCGACCCGCTGCGTGACGAGGGCGAGGCCTACGCGCGGGCGCTGGCCGCGGCCGGCGTTCCGGCCACCACGGTCCGGATCAACGACGGGTTCCACGGCATCCTCGGCTTCGGCGCCTTCCTCGGCTCCGCGCGGCGGGCCGAGACCGCGGTCAACGCGGCGCTCCGGCACGCCTTCGCCGCGGAGGGCTGACCCCCGCCCGCCGGATCCGGGGCGGCGGACCGGCCGCCCCGGGCCCGGAACACCCGCCGGGACTTCACACATTCCGAACAGGACACGTACTAACGTGCTGCGCATGGCAGCGACTAAGAGTCCCTCCGACGCTTTCCGCATCGACTCCCGGCTGCGCGACGCCGGGCTCTTCCTGCGCGAGGCCCTGCGCACCTTCCGGGCGACCGGCTCGGTCGTCCCGAGCAGCCCCGCGCTGGCCGCGGCCCTCACCCGCCACCTGGCCGAGCGGGACGACCCGTCCGCCCCGCTCTCGATCCTGGAGGGCGGCGCCGGCACCGGCCCGGTCTCCCGGTCCATCGCCGCGAACATGCGCCCCGGCGACACCGCCGACCTGGTCGAGGCCAACTCCGAGATGGCGGCGCGCCTGCGCACCCTGGTGGAGACCGACTCGGACTTCGCCGCGGTCCGGGACCGGATCGAGGTGCACGACCGGCTGGTCACCGAGATGGGCCCGGACCGCCGCTACGACGTGATCATCTCCGGCCTGCCGTTCGCCAACTTCACCGCCGAGGAGGTCCGGGAGATCCTGGACTACTACTTCACCGTGCTGCGCCCGGGCGGCCGGCTGTCGTTCTTCGGCTACCTGTACACCAAGGAGGTCAAGGCGGTCATCGCCCCCCGGGAGGACTACCTGCGCCAGGCGCGCTCCTCCTGGGTGGTCGAGGAGTGGGTGAACCGGTACGGCGTGCACACCGACCGGGTGGTCGCCAACTTCCCGCCGGCCTGGATCCACCACCTGCGCAAGCCGCAGGAGTGACCGTCAACTTTTATTGACAACTCCACACCGCCCCCCTATCGTCAGCTTTAGTTGACGGTCAACTTTTGTTGACTCGTCTCGGCGATAGGAGGACGGCCATGTTCGAACGCTTCACCAAGGGCGCCCGCGCCGCCGTCACCGGCGCGCAGGAAGCCGCCCGGGACCTCGGCGACGGCCGGATCGGCACCGAGCACGTGCTGCTCGGGCTGGCCGGCGAGGCGGCGGGGAGCGCGGCGCGGGCACTCGCCGAGCACGGCGCCGGACCGGAGGAGCTGCGCGGCGCCGTCCGGGCCCTGGAGCGCGGCCACCCGGCGCCGCGCCGGGGCCTGTTCGGCGGGCGGCACCTGCCCTTCACCCGGAGCGCGAAGAAGGCGCTGGAACTCGCGCTGCGCGAGGCGATCCGGCTGAACCGCCGCGGGCCCTCGATCCGCACCGGGCACGTGCTGCTCGGCCTGCTGCGCGCCGAGGGCCGCGCCGCCGAGGCCCTGATCCGCCTCGGCGTCGACCGCGCGGCCCTGCGCGACACCGCCGAGCGGCTGCTCCGGGAGCCGTGAGCGCGGACCGGGCCGGGCGTCCCGCCTTCCGCCCGCCGCACCACGGCCCGCCCTGGCGCGGCCGCCTCCCCGGACCGCCCCGCCGGCCGCCGCCCGGGGAGCCGGATCCCCCGCCGGCGGCCGGCGGGCGGAGGGAGAGCCGGCCGGCCGGTCCCTCCACGGCCAGCGAGAGGCCCGGCGGGCCGGGGCGGACCGGGACCGGAAGGCCGAGCGCGGCCAGCGGCCCCTCCGCGGCCCCCGGATCCGGGTGGTGCAGGGTCGCCGCGAGCGGGCGGACCTCCGGCGGCCCCGAATCGGCCGGGTGCGGGGAGCCGCCCCAGTCGATGAGGAAGGGCACCGCCCCCGGACGGGCCGCGTCCGGGTCGGTGAGCCGCCATTCGAGCAGGGCGCCGCCGGGGACCCGGCGGCTCATCGAGAGGACCTCGCCGGGGTCGTAGCCCGCGGCGCGGGCGCGGCGCACCGCGCCGTCCAGGTCGGGGGTGCGGACCGCCCAGGTGACCGCGCCGGGGCCGGGCAGGCCGTCGATGCCGAAGGGGCGCGGCCGCCCGGGCTCCTCCTGCTCCGGGTCGGGGCCGATGATCTCCAGATAGGCCCTGCCGCCCAGGCCGACCAGCAGGTTCCGGGTGCCCCAGCCGGGATGCGCGCCGCCCGGCGCCGGTTCCACCCCGGTCTCCCGGGCGAAGCGGCGCGCCGCCGCTTCGAGGTCCGGTACCGCGTAGACGATGTGGTCGAGTTCGGCTCCGTCGGGGAAGGGGAGAATGCCGTCCATGGCGACCATTCTCCGATGCGGCGGCGCGCCCGGGGCCGTGTCCCGCCGTTCTCCCGGGGACGCGCCCGGCGCCCGGCCCGGTCCCCGCCCTGCGCGAGGCCGCCTTCCGCGCCCGCTCCGGGCACGGCTGCCCCGCCGACTTCCCTCCTCCGTCCGCCGCCCGGCAACCCGGGTCCGGCTTGGGCGAACGGGCACCAGGCTCAGCGGTCAATGGCACACGGCAGAGGCTCCGCCCCCTCGGGACGGGAGAGCCGGCGCCGTTCCCGGCGGTCGACCGTGCACGGCGAAGAATCCGCCCCCTCCGATCGGGAGAGCGGGCGCCGGGCCCGGTGCTCAACCGCGCACGGCGAAGAATCCGCCCCCTCGGGACGGGAGAGCGGGCGCCGTTCCCGGGTCTCCCGGGGGCCGCGCGGGCGGCCGCCCGGCCGCGGGGCCGCGCCGCGGGGAAGGCGCAGGCAGAACGCACAGGCCCTGCCCGGCGGTCTGCCGCGGTCCGTCGGTGGAAGGCGGAGAGGGATGACGCTTCCGCGCAGACCCGCCGGGCCGGGCTCCGGCCCGCCCTTCCCGAAGCGGACGGGGCCGGTCCCTCGCCTCCGGGCGGCCTCCGCCGAGGAGGTCCGGGCCGCCCTCGCGGACCTCGCCGGCCTCGGCGGATTCTTCCCGGTCCCGGCGGCCGGGGAGACGACCGCGGGGACCGGGGAGGCGCCGGCCGGGACCGGGGAGGCACCGGCCTGGCGTCCGCTCGCCGGGCTGCGCGAACCGGCCTACCTGGACGGGCGGGTCGAGGCCGTCCGGCGGGTCTTCGCCGAGCGGACCGGCATCGCCCCGGAGGAGGTGCCGCCGCGCATCGCCGCGTCCGTGCTCCACCTCGGCATAGCCGAGCGGCTGCTCTCCCCCGCGATCGGCGCCGCGGTGCTGCACGGCGTCGTCCCCGCCCCGGACGCCTGGCGCTGGCGCCCGGCGCCGCGCGGGCCGCTGCCGCTGCTGGCGGACGGCGGGGGCGCGGCCGTGCCCGATCCCGCGGCCGACCCGGCGGGCGCCGCCGCCGCACTGGCCGGCGGCTATCTGGACGGCCTGGTGGAGCCGCTGTCCCGGGCGGTCGCCTCCCGGGTCGCGGTCTCGCCCCGCGTGCTGCGCGGCAATGCCGCCTCGGCGTTCGCGGGCGCCGTGCGTCACCTCTCCGAAGCCCGCCCGGAGGCCGCCCCCGGCGCGTCCGCCCTGCTCCGCGCGGCCCTGTCCGGCCGCCCGCTGAACGGCGCGGGACGCCTGGACCGGGGCGGGCGCTTCACCCGCCGCAGCTGCTGCCTCTACT